>CAZDFS010000028.1:0-40959 GCA_964504865.1 uncultured Wenzhouxiangella sp. | reverse complement strand
CGGGAGCGCGCGAGTATCTGTCCTACCTCCTTGCCAACGACATCGGCAAGCTCAAGGCGCATGGCCAGGCGCTCTACGGCTGTCTGCTCAACGAGGAGGGCGGGGTGATCGACGATCTGATTACCTACTTCATCGACGAGTCGTTCTATCGCACCGTGGTCAACGCAGCCACCCGCGAGGCCGATCTGGCCTGGATGACGGCCCGCGCCGAGGGCTTCGATGTGCGCATCACCGAACGTGACGATCTGGCCATGGTCGCAGTGCAGGGGCCCGAGGCCCGCGACCGGGTCATCGAAGCGCTGGGGGTGAGGGCGGCGGCTGATCTCAAGCCCTTCCGCGCCATGAGCCACGGCGATGCCTTCATCGCGCGGACTGGCTACACGGGTGAGGACGGTTTCGAGGTGCTGCTGCCGGCCGCCAGCGCTGAGGCCTTCTGGGCTGCGTTGATCCGGGTCGGGGTTCAGCCCTGTGGTCTGGGCGCTCGCGACAGCCTGAGGCTGGAGGCCGGCCTGAATCTCTACGGTCAGGACATGGACACGACCACCACGCCGCTGGAATCAAACCTCGCCTGGACCGTGGCCTTCGAGCCCGGCGACCGCGACTTCATCGGCCGTTCGGCACTGGAAGCTCAGCGCCAGGCCGGCGTCACGCGTCAGCTCGTCGGTCTGGTGCTGGGCCGGGGCGGCATTCCGCGCAGCGCCACGCCGGTGCTGACGCCGGCCGGCGACGGCGTAGTGACGAGCGGCTGTTTCGGCCCGACGATGGAATGCCCGATCGCACTGGCGAGGATTCCGGCGGGCGCATTCGAGACTGTTGAGGTGGTGCTGCGCGGTCGCACGCTCGAGGCCCGGGTGGTCAGGCCGCCCTTCGTGCGCGGCGGCACGATTCGAGTCTGAGCGAGAAGCGTCAGGCCTCCAGGGCCTCGAAGCGATTTTCCGCGCGGTTCTTTCGGACCTTCTTCGGGTCCCAGATGCGGCCGTTCATGGCAATCCACACGCCCGCCGGCAGGCACTGCACTCCGGCGACGGCGCAGCCGATGTTGAAGACTGCGTCCGAGTCGATGAAGCGCGCTGGATTCAGCGCACCGGTCATGACCACCACGCGGTCGCCCAGGTCCCCCAGGGCGTCGGCGGTTTCGACCATCGTGTCGGTGCCGTGGGTGATGAGGAAATGCCGGTCCGGGCTGGCGAGGATGGCCTGCCGGATGAGGGCACGGTCGTCTTCGTTCAGGTGCAGGGAGTCCTTGCGCATCAGGGCGCGGACCTCCCAGTCGAAGGCGACGTTCATGGCCTGGAGTATGCGGCCGATCTCAGGCTGGCCGATCTGATAATCCGACTTGTCGTCGTAGTAGATCTTGTCGATCGTGCCGCCGGTCGTCAGGATGTCGAGTTTGTTCACGGTCAGCACTCTGGCCCAGGTCCGCGCGGTAGTATAGCGGCATGACTCGCTGGACTCGGTGCCTTCTTCTCGGCCTGCTCATCGTCGCCACGCCGCAGGCGGCGCGGGCGGGCCTGTCCGATGAGCAACTGGCCTGGCACTGGGACCTCGAGACGCGCGACACGGCTCGTCAGGCCACCCTGGCGCTGGCGATCTGGCTCGATGAGGATGCCGCCGATCCGCGCCAGTGGCAGGCGCGGGTCGAGGCCAACCGCCTCGCCCTCGTGGCTGCCGCGCGGCGCGTGCCGCCGGAACAGGCCGTCCTGGCTGACGGTCTGTTTGCCTGGCTGGTGCAATCCGCCGGCTCCAGTGCCGAGGTCGACGGCCTGCCGCTGCCCTGGCAGGGTGAGACGAGCGAGCTGCTTCGACCCGAGCCCCAGGCCGGGCGTCTTGCGCGGATGCAGGCCGTCATGGCGCTCGAAGCTCCCGCCGTCTGGTCTGCGCTGCGGCAGCGCCTGGCTGCGGCCCCGGCGCCAGCACCGGCCGACATCGGCGAGCTGATCGATCCATCGCCCGGCGCCGCGGACGGCGCGGTTGACGACGATGCAACGCCGTCGACCGCCGAGGTGGCGAGTGCCGCCGAGCCTCCGACGCCCATCGATATCGACGGCGAGATCAACGCCTACTGGACAGCCCTGATGCGTCCGCCGCCACCGCCGGCGATGCCTGATCATCCTGAAGTGGAACTGGCTATCGGCCAGGCCGCCGCGGTCGCCTCCGAATCGAGCGATCAGGGGGCCGATGGGCACTCGGAGGACGGGGCAACGCCTCCATCCTTGCCCGAAGCCTCGCCTGCGGCCGTCGCCCAGGCCGAACGGGTCGTGGCCTGGAACGACGCCGAGACGCCGGATGACAAGCGTCGGGTGCTGATCGACATCCTGCGGGCCGAGGTCGCGACCGCGCGCGATTCGAGTGGCCGCCTGACGGCGGTCTGGAGCCTGCTGCACGCCCTTGCCGAAGCCGCGGCCCTGGCCGACCCCGCAGCGGCAGCCAACGCTCTCGTCGAGCAGCTGAGCGAATTCAACAGCGAGTCGGGTCGAGAGCTGCGCCTCATCGATACGGACCTGCCTGTGGTGCTGGCCCTGCTGGAGGACGCGGCTCTGGCCCTCGTCGCCGAGACGCCGGACCGCGCTGGCGCCCTCGGCCTGCTCGCCGATGCCTACGCCCGACTGGCCTTCTTTGCCGGCGATGCCGAGTTCTACCTCGATCAGCCCGTGCGTGATGGCGTGCGCGAGGCGATGGCCGCCTGCACCGTCGACCCCGAACTCGTCGGCCCGATACCGAGGGCCCTCTTCGAGGACTGTCTCCAGCGCCTCGTCGCCCAGATGGGGCCCTCCCTCGGGCGGGTCGAGCTGGTCGGCGACGGCAGCGGTCCCTTTTCGAGCCTGTTCCTGCAGCGCGAGATGGGCCTGGTCAGCTGGCAGCGCGTCGCCTATCTGGACGGGCACCTGAACTGGCTGCTTGGCGCCAGCTGCAGCCCGCCTGACTGGCAGAATCCGATCGAATGGTCGCTGCTGGCGCAGTTCCTGAGCCGCTGGGTCGTCCAGCGCCCGGTGTTCCTCGGGTCGCCGCGCTGGCGCGACGCGGTTGACGCCTTCGAACGCCAGGCAGAGACGCAGCGCAACGGTTCGATGCTGTTCATCGACTGCCTCTCAGGCTTGGGCAGCGAGCGCCTCGATCCGCTGCTGCGTCTCATCGAGCGCCATCGGCAGGCCCTGGCGGACCTGGGGGTCGCACTGCAGGAGGCCGAGGCCGCGTTCTACGCCAACGTCACCCGCCCCCAGGCCGATATCGTTCTTGATGCCGATTCAACGCAGCTGACGAGCTATCGTCCCGAGGGGCTGGCGATTGGACCCTGTGCCGGAGCCGAGGTCTGCGGCGTGACCGCTGAACTGCCCGTCAGCCGCGCGCTCCTCGGCGAGTTCCCCAACGCCTTCCTGCTGGCCGATCAACTCCAGCTCGGCCGCCTGGACCTGTGCTACCGCAACGTTCGATGGGAGGACCGTCAGGCCCGCACGGTGGCCAACAATGACCCACGGGTGGCCAATTATTTCGGCCACCTGAGCTTCGATCTCGAGGGAACCTTCGAGCGGGGTGGCCAGACCGAAACCGTGTTTCAGCATCGCCTGCGCGCGAGCGAGCCCCGGCACTATCTTTTTGCCTCCTCTGCGCCCGACGTCCTCGAGATGAGCTGCCCCAATGCCCTGGCCGGTCAGCCCGTCGCCAGTGAGCTGGCCGAGGGCCATTCCGGCCTGGTCCCGAACCGGTTGACCTACTTTGTGGCCCAGCCCACCACGGCCCAGGCCGAGCTTTTGGCCAACTGGGACCAGGGGGCCGAGTGGCGCGACTGGTTCGTGACCGAGGGCCGGGTCGAGAGGGTCGTCATCAGCGATGGCGCGGTGCTGGCCGTGGAGGTCGATGCGGAACTCGATCGCCTGGCTCGCCAGCGCGACCGGGAGCTATCGAGCCGCCTGCTCAGTCGCTTGAATCCGGCTCAGAGCTCGCCTGATGCACTGACCACGGCGATGTCGAACGTGGCCGAAAACACCGCCTTGATGCGTCGGGTGCTGGAAATTCACTACCCGCGCGTGATTCGGCAGGATCCCGTCGTCCGCGGCCTGCTGGCCGGGGAGGGGGGCTTGCTCAACCGTGATCGCGTCCGCCAGCTCAGCGATACGGGCATCGTGTTTGCCGACGTGGTCAGCCTGGGCGAGTCCCGAGTGGAGCGGCTGCGCTCGCACTGGCTTGCGCGCCCGGTGGAGCTTCGGGAGTCGGGCCAGGTGTCGCCAGAGCTCGACTTCGCGGCCGAGCGCCTGGCCGAAGTGCGCCGCCTCAGTCGGAGCTGGCTTGAGGGCGACGGATCGTTGCAAGACCCGTGAAGAAGGTCACGCAGAAGATCGCCTGAAGCGTTCCGGGCAGGATATCCGCACGGCTGGCCCAGGCTTCCATGACGCCAATCGAAAAATAGATGATCAGCAGGCAGCCGGCGATGACCAGACTGCGCGTCTTCAGCCGCCAGCAGCCCGGCAGCAGGAGCAGCAGGGGCAGACAGGTCACCGCGAGCACGAAGTACAGGGGCAGCGCCTCGGGCGGGCTCAGGACCACGAACCACAGAGGCTGCAGGATCAGCAGCCCCAGCAGGCTCCATTTGCACCACTGAAGCGAAATCATTTCAGGCGCTCGGCGAAATCGGCCACGCGCCGGCCCAGCACGCGGCACAGCTGGCGCTCGTTGTCATCCATCGGGCGGTCGCTGTCCGCGCCCGAGACATGGCTCGGGCCGTAGGGTGTCCCCCCGGCCTGAGTCCTGGTCAGGGCCGCTTCCGTGTAGGGCAGGCCAACGATCACCATCCCGTGGTGCATCAGCGGCACCATCATGCTCAGCAGGGTGGCCTCCTGCCCGCCGTGCATCGACGAGGTCGAGGTAAAGACGCCGGCCGGCTTGCCGACCATCACGCCGGAAAACCATTCGCTGCCCGTGCCGTCCAGGAAATACTTCACCGCCGAGGCCATGTTGCCGAAGCGCGTCGGGCTGCCCAGGATCAGGGCGTCACAGTCGGCCAGGTCCTGCCTGTCGACGACGGACGGGCCGGACGCCGGCAGCTCGCTTGGCCGGGGGTCCAGCGCCGAGGTGATCGGCTCGACTGAACGCAAGCGCGCTTCGGCCCCGTCGACTTCCTCCACGCCCCGGGCAATTTCCCGTGCCATCGCCAGCGTGTTGCCGCCAACCGAATGGCAGACGATCAGTACCTGAGTCACGACAGGATCTCCAGAACGTCCTCGGGTGGCCGTCCGATGCGGGCCTGCATCCCGCCCTGATCGGTGACGCAGACGATCGGACGCTGGATGAGCTTCGGCGCTTGCACCATGGCCGCGATCAGCTCGCTGTCACTTGTGCGTTCATTCAAACCGAGCTCGGCATACTCTGCCTCGGAGCTTCGGATCAGAGCGTGGGCTGCAAGGCCGAGGGCGGCAATGATACGCTTGAGCTCCTGCTCCGACGGAGGCTCTTTGAGATAGTGAATGATCTCCGGGCGCAAACCGCGCTCCTCGAGCAGGGCCAGGGTCTGGCGACTCTTTGAACAGCGTGGATTGTGATAGATGGTAACGGTCATCCGAAAATCCGATAGCGTAGACGGCGAACAGGACGCGAAGTCTACCGCGTCACCGTCATCGCCATCGTCAAAGCCGTCGGTGTCGCAGTCCCCTGCGCAGGAGCCGCTGACGCCACTCGCGGCCCTGACCGACCTGCCCTGGCTGCGCGCCTTTTCCCGTCACCTCTGGCAGCAGTTCAAGGACGACCGAAGCCTGGAGTCCGCCGGTGCCCTCAGCTTTACCAGCCTGCTTGCCCTGGTGCCGCTGATGGCGGTGATGCTGGGCGTGGTCTCGGCGTTTCCCGTCTTCGATGAATGGGCGAGCGACATCGAGACCTACATCTTCGATAATTTCGTGCCGGCTGCGGGTGATCAGATCCAGACCTATCTCCAGTCCTTCGTCGAACGTACGGCGGGACTGACGGGCGCCGGTACCCTGTTCCTGATCGTGACCGCTATTCTGCTGATGGCCTCGATCGAAAAGAGCTTCAACCGTATCTGGCGGGTCAGCAGCCCCCGTCGCATGACCTCTCGCCTGGTCACCTACTGGGCGGTCCTCACCCTGGGGCCCATGTTGATGGGTGGAAGCCTGGCGCTGACGTCCTATCTCGCCGCCCTGCCGCTGCTGGCACCCGAAGCGGTCCGCGGTGCAGTGCAGGCCGTGGTCCTCAACACCACCCCCTTCTTTGTTGCCCTGATCGGCTTCGCCCTGTTCTTCCTTGTCGTGCCCAATCGACGCGTCCGCATTCGCCATGCCCTGGCCGGCGCCCTGATCTCGGCGATCCTGTTCGAGGCGGCAAAACGCGGCTTCGTGCTCTACGTGACCCAGTTCCCGACCTATGAACGCCTTTACGGGGCGCTCGCCGCGATCCCCATCTTCCTGGTCTGGATCTACGTCTCCTGGGTCGTCATTCTCCTCGGCGCCAGCCTGGCGGCCGCCCTGACGACCTTCAATTATCAGCATCGCGAAAGGCAGTTCGAGGCGCGCCATGAGTTCGTACTGGTGCTGCGCCTGCTCGGACACTTCTGGCAGGCCCAGCGCCGAGGGCAGGCCCTGTCGGTGCAGCAGCTCGGCGTGCGCGAGCCCGCGGCCAGCGAGGAGCAGATCACCCGCTTGCTGGACGTCCTGCACCGATCCAGGATCATTCATCCGGATGACGACGGCGACTGGCTATTGTCGGCCGACCTGGGCGAGCTCGACCTTGCCGAGGTCTACCGCGCCGGTCCCTTCGTCCTGCCGCTCGGCGAGCTCGATGCGCTGCCCATCGACAGCCACTGGGACCGAGCGCTCGTCGAAGGGCTGCGACCCATCGATCACCAGGCCCATGGGATGATGAGCAAGTCCGTCAAGTCCCTGCTGCAATTCGACGTGGAAACTCGACAATGAACAAGCTTCTCCTCCTTCTTTGCCTCCTGACGCCGTCGGCCTGGGCCAACGTGGCATTCAGCCTGCCCGACATCGATGGCCAGCAGCACGCCCTGGCCGACTATCGCGGCGACTGGGTCGTGGTGAACTACTGGGCCACCTGGTGTGCTCCCTGCCGCAAGGAGATTCCGGACCTCTCCCAGCTCCACGATACGCGCTCGGACCTCACCGTTCTCGGCCTGGCCTATGAGGACACGGAGATCGAGGTGTTTCGCGAGTTCCTCGTCGAGTACCCGGCCAGCTACCCGATCCTTCTCGTCGATGTTTATGATCCTCCCGCCGACTTCGGCGCCCCCCGCGCCCTGCCGACCACCTACCTGATCGACCCCGAAGGTGAACTGGTCAACACCTGGATCGGCCCGGTGACGAGCGTGATGATTGCCGACTGGATTGCCGACCGAGTCGGCGGTCTGTCCGGCGCTCGACTCGACGATCAATTCCACGATCGGCCCGTTACCGATGACTGACTGTCGCCGCTGGCGAATCGAGGGCCGGGTGCAGGGCGTGTTCTTTCGCGCCTCCACCCGACGCCACGCAGAGAAGCTGGGCCTGACCGGCCACGCCATCAACCTGGACGATGGCGCCGTGGACGTGCTGGCCTGTGGGGAAGGCGACAAGCTGGATGCCCTCGAAGCCTGGCTGCACAAGGGCCCCGTGGGAGCCAGGGTAATGGCCGTCAAACGCCGGCCCGCTGGCGAGTCCGATAGCCAGGGGGCGTTCAGGACCGGCTGACTCGAACTTCGATGGCGGCAGCCACCTTGTGAACTCACCGGATACTCATGGCATCGGGCCTGGAGGCGAGGGGAGCCGCCTCTCGGCGACGCTGGGCCGGTCGGTCGGCGGGTTCGGACGGAAATCCGCAGCGCTCAGAGCGCAGAGGCGGGCGCATCATCGCAGCGCTCGACTTCGCGCTGGCCCGCCTCCTGGTCGCTGCTGACCCAGCAGTCATCGAGCACCGAGCAGTAGCAGACCTCGACCGTCCAGCCCCGGCGGAGCGAATCCAGCAGGTCAACGGCATCCATCCCGCTGACGTCTGATTCGACGGGGTAGCGAAGTTCGAAGGGATTCAGGATCTCGCCGGCGGCCATGATGCGCTGCGTGCTGAACTGCACGGAGCGATCGGCGCCTGGCGGCATGCGCTCGACGAGGTCATTCATGTCGGCGATGACGTCGCCGTCCTGCCGCAGGGTGAGGCGCTCGATTCGTGCCGGGCCAACACCCGAGTTCTGGAGCCTGAGGCCGATCAGAAGCTGGCCGGACTGTCGATCGACATAGCCTTCGGTCTGCACCGCCGGCCAGACCGATGCGCGAACCTCTTCACGCATGACTCGCCCCTGATCCCAGCTGACATAAAGCGCCGCCACGCCGACGACGATCGCCGAAATCGATCCGATGGTCTCGAAGTGGCGATGCCAGGGTTTGTGTGGGGTCGCGTCGTCTTGGCTCATGGCTACACCTGTCACTCACGATCAGCAATGGAGGGTGCTCGGCCTGTTGCAAACCGCTGGGAGACCGGCGCTTCAGAAGGATAACTCGACCCTCGCTGGCGTGCTCCATCTTAGCGGGCCTGGACCTGCTTGCGGCCCCGCCTGCGAGGCGTACCCGCGCCATGTCCTGTTCGTTCCCGGGGCGCTTGGCGCTGAATGGGGCGACCACCGGCCGATCACCGTGGGCTCAATCGAGGGCTTTCAGCTGCTCATCGATCCTTGCGATCTCTTCAAGGCTGACGCGTTCGATTTCATGCAGGGTTTCGCGGTTCTCCAGCTGTTGAGCCCGCTCCTCGGAATCCGCGTCCAGGCCTCTTCGATAATCTGCTCTGATCGCCTCGATACGATCCTGCAGTTCCTTGCGCTTCTTCAGAAGTTCATCCTTCATCTCTATCTCCGCGGTCATTGCCAACGCTGCCTGGTTGAGTTAGTAGCCCTCTCGAAAGATCTCTTCGCCGTTGGCGGTGATCAGAAAGCCCACGGAGATCAGCTTCGATTTCGCGAAGACCTCGATGACCTCCCGTTCTCCGCTGGCGTTGATGAACGAGCCCGACATGAAGACATGCCTGGAGCTCGCGAGCTTGGACTGATTGAAATCCTTCAGATCGCCGTCGATGTAGAGCTTCGACCCGCCAAGCCAGGAATTCAGCAATCGGATCTCGGATCCGGATCGCTTGATCGTCCAGCTGTTTTCCATTTGAGACCTCGGGCGCCAGTGGGCATCAAAAAATTCGAATCTGGGAGAATTCAGTCTACCGTCTTTTGCTCTTCACCGAGCCGTCCCGGCCGACCGCCGGCCGCATAAACGCCGCGCGCGTCGAGCGCGGCGCGAGGCACGAATCAGCACCCGGGGCTCGCAAGGCTGGGCCGGGGCTTTTCTCCATTATCGATATAGCCTTAAAAAAGTATATAATCCAGCGCGGGTTCACTTTTGATGGCGACGGCGGGTACGAGGATGCTCAGACCACTTGCTTTCTTCCTTCTCGGGGCGCTGGCGGCTGCTCTGCTGACGACGGCTTTTGCTCAGCAGCACGACGCTGCGGCAGCGACGCGGGCCAGGTTATTGGAGGTCGTCTCCGACGCCCTTCAGGACGTCGAGGTCTTTGAAGCCCACGGCTTCCGAATACGATCGGCTCAGGCGTCGGAACTGGGTGCCGACCTCCAGGCCAACGGCAATGAGTTTCAGCTGCTCCATCTCTCGGCCGAGGGCATGTTCAAGGTCGCCGTCGAGAAGGGGCGATCGGCGCCGGCGAGCGGCGGCATTGCCCTCCTTCACCCCGCCTCCGGCATGCCGATGGTCAGCGCCTCCGATCAGGACGGGGACGGACGTATCGACATCCTGACCTACGGCATCGTCGATGAGGACGGAGAGCATCTACTCGACGTGATCGACTACGAGGCCGACGGCCAGGCCGATCTGCGGATGAATTTCAGGGAGAATTACTTCGAACTCTGGCACGATGAGCGCTGGCATCGAGGTGTGGTCCGCGACGGTGTCCGCGGCGTCGTCGTTGACGGCGAGTTTCAGCCAGTCGAGCGCAGCGACAAGCGCTTGATCGTGCCCTGAGCCATGGTCGGCGCTCCGCAGCGAATCTCGCCGCGCCGGCCGGGAAGGACCCTCCGGTCCATCCTGATCCTGCTGTCGGCCTGTGCCCTGCTGTCGGCTTGCGCCACCTCGTCGCCGCGGGTCACGGACACAGACACGGCCGCAACGCTCGTCTCCGCCAGCGGATCGGCGCTGATCTATTCCGGCAGGATCACCTTCGAGGCCAATCAGCGTCTGTTCGATCTGGCCGCCTCCCTGGCCGAGACACCCTCGACGCTGGAGATCACCAGCAATGGCGGCGATATCGTTGCCGGCATGGAGCTCGGCCGCTGGGTCTTCGAGTCAGGCCTCGATGTCCGGGTGCCCGACTACTGCATGTCGTCCTGCGCGAACTATGTCTTCGTCGCCGGCGCCCGGAAGATCCTCGCGCGCGAGGCCTCGTTGATGTGGCACGGCGGGGCGACGCAGCGCTTCGAGATCAGCTGTGAAACGGTCGTCTGGGAGAGGAGCGACGGTGACTGCGATGAAGACGAGCTGCGCGCGATAATGATGGAGTCCATGGGCGAGTTGATCGCGCAAGAAACCGAGTTCTTCGAGTTGATCGAGGTGAATCAGCGGATCACCACGCTGGGCCAGCTGCGTCGCTTCGCCTGTGCCCGGGGCGAGCGCTACGACGGCTGGTACTACTCGATCGCGGACATGGCGGCCCTGGGCGTCGACGGGATTTCCGTGATCGGCGGTGAGTGGCGGCCAACGATCCATTCGCCTGACTTCAAGCTGTGCCGAGTGGATTTGGGGCGGTAGCGCTTCCGGGCCGCAGCGGACAATTGCGGCGCAGGCCGGACGAGGTTTCAGCGGTCGGGCAAAATATCGACGCAGCCTCGTCGCCCTGAACCCTGGCGCCCCTTCCCTCAGAAAAGCGTCGCCTGGATGACCGGGCGGAAGCTCTGGCGATGGGCCGGGCAGGGGCCGTGGCGTTCGAGGGCGGCGAGGTGGGCGGGCGTGGGGTAGCCCTTGTGGCGGGCAAAACCATAGACGGGGTAGCGCGCGTCGAGCTCGACCATCAGCGCATCGCGGTGGGTCTTGGCGACGATGCTCGCCGCGGAAATGGCTGGCTCGAGACGATCGCCGCCGACGAGAGCGCGCGCCGGAATCGTCAGATCGGGGAGGCGATTGCCGTCGATCAGCGCGGACCTGGCCGGCGGGTCCAGGGCGTCGATGGCCTGGCGCATCGCGGTCATCGTGGCCTGCAGGATATTGATCCGGTCGATCAGCGCAGGGTCGCCGATGCCGATGCCGACCGCCAGAGCACGTTCTCGGATGAGCGCCGCCAGCCCCTCGCGCCTTGCCGCGCTCAAGGCCTTCGAGTCGGCCAGGCCCTCGATGGGACGGCGCGGATCGAGGATGACGGCAGCGGCCACGACGGGTCCGGCGAGCGGACCGCGACCGGCTTCGTCGACGCCGGCTTCTCGCTGGTTCATGGGCGTGCGGCCTCGAGGTGGTCGAGCACGGCGCGCGCGGCCTGCCGCCCGGCACCCTGCGCGAGGCGCTCGGACCATTGGTGAGCCAGCCTTCGATAATTATCGCGGCGTTGCGCCGAATCGAGCCAGTCGCCGGCGGCCGCCGCCAGGGTCTCCGGCCGCGCCGCGTCCTGGATGAATTCCGGCACCAGCGCCTGCTGGGTGAGGATGTTGGGGAGCGAGACGTGCTCGCTCTTGACCAGCTTCAGCCTTCGGGCCAGCCAGTAGCTGCCCGGTGCCAGGCGATAGAACACGACCAGGGGGCAGCCGAGGAGGAAGGCCTCGAGGGTGACCGTTCCCGAGGCGGCAAGGGCGACGTCGGCGGCGGCGAGGCCGATCCGCGTCTGACCCACGAGCCAGCGCACGCCGGCGGCCTCGAAGGTGGATCGATGGTCGCCCTCCAGCGCCGCGCGGTCGCCGTGGCGGGCCAGCGCGATGATGATCTCGGACTGAGGATAACGCGCGCGCAGGACTGACGCCGTACCGGCCATCAGCGCGCCGTGGCGCTGGAGCTCGCCCCTGCGACTGCCGGGCAGCAGGGCGATGGTCCTTCGCTCGCTGGGGAGCCCGAGGTGAGCGCGGGCCTCGATCGAGTCAGGACCGGCGGCGAGTTCGTCGGCCAGGTGGTGGCCCACGAAGCGAGCCTCCAGGCCAAACGGTGCATAGAGCTCGGGCTCGAAGGGGTAGAGGGTCAGCAGCAGATCCAGGGAACGGGCGATCTTCGGGATGCGTCCGGCGCGCCAGGCCCAGACCGAGGGCGAAACGTAGTGCATGGCGGTCGTGCCGCGTGATTTGAGCTGGCGCGCGAGCCCGAGATTGAAGTCGGGGGCGTCGATGCCGATGAAGGCGTCGGCCCGCCAGTCGAGGACGCGGCGACGAAGGTCCCGCCGCAGGCGGATCAGCCGCGGCAGGTGGGCGACGATTTCGCTCAGGCCCATGACGTTGAGCTGATCCATGGTGAACCAGGGCTCGACCCCGGCGGCCTCCATCTCTGGCCCGGCCATGCCGGCGAGCTCGATCCCCGGCGACTGGCGGATCAGCTCGCGGGCCAGATCGGCGCCGATCTGATCCCCAGAGGTCTCGCCGGCGGCCAGAACCAGTCGCATGCCCGTGCCGAGGTCGCGTCGCGCCGGCTCAGCGCAACAGACCGCGCTCGCTGCGCTCGGCGGAGTCGAGCATCGCCTTGATGGCGGGCTGTTCGTCGAGGCGTTCGCGCAGCCTGCTCAGGGCCTCGTCGCGCTTCAGCCCGCTGCGGTAGATGACCCGATAGGCATCGCGAATATGGCGAATGTCGTCAGCGCTGAAGCCGCGGCGCTTCAGGCCCTCGCTGTTGATGCCGCGCGGGCGCGGCGGTTGCCCCGAGACCATGACGTAGGCGGGCACGTCCTGATTGACGCCGCCGTACATGCCGAGAAAGGCGTGGTCGCCGATCTGACAGAACTGGTGGGCACCGGAAAAACCGGCGAAGATCACGTGGTCACCGACCGAGACGTGGCCGGCCAGGGTGGCGCCGTTGGCCATGACGATGTGCGAGCCGAGCTGGCAGTCGTGGGCGACGTGGCAGTAGGCCATCAGCCAGTTGTCGTTGCCGATGCGCGTGACGCCGCCGCCGTCGGCGGTGCCGCGATTGATCGTGACGTACTCGCGGAAGGTATTGCCGTCGCCGATCTCCAGCGAAGACGCCTCGCCGCCGAATTTCTTGTCCTGAGGTTCCTCGCCGATCGAGGCGAACTGGAAGATTCGGTTATTGGCACCGATCCGCGTGCGGCCGGTAATCACCACGTGGGGACCGATGCGACAGCCCGGGCCGATGCGCACGTCCGGACCGATCAGGCTGTAGGCCCCGACCTCGACGTCGTCGGCGAGCTCGGCGCCGTCCTCGACGATTGCGCTTGCGTGGATGATCGCGCCGGGATGGCTCATGGTGCCGGTCGCGCCGCGCAGAGCAGCTCAGCCTTCGAGACGGTCTTGCCGTCGACCGAGGCGCTGGCACGGTACAGGCCCATGCCCCGCACGAGGCGGCTCTGTTCGACCTCGAAGATCAGCTGGTCACCGGGCACCACGATCTTGCTGAAGCGGGCCTTGTCGATCTTGACCAGGTAATAGAGCTGATCCTTGGTGTTCTCGGCCTGTCGGGCCAGGTGCGCCAGGCAGCCCGCAGCCTGGGCCATGGCCTCGAGGATCAGCACGCCCGGCATCACCGGATGGCCGGGAAAGTGGCCCTGGAAGAACGGCTCGTTGATACTGACGTTCTTCATGGCCCGGATGCTCGGTGTGCCGTCGAGGCGATAGTCGAGCACGCGGTCGACGAGCAGGAAGGGGTATCGGTGGGGCAGGAGTTCGAGGATCTTCTCGATATCGATCGGCAGTGGTTCGGTCATGGTCAGTTTTCTTTGTCAGTGGCCAGTCTCTTTTTCGATTCTGGCGAGTCGGCGCGCCCAGGCCTCGAGCTGCGTCAGGCGCACGAGCACGCGCTGCCATTGGCGCTGAGGGCGGGCCGGGATGCCGGAGCCGTATTGCCCCGGTTCGTGGATGGATTCAAGGACGGTGCTCATGGCGGTGATGACGACCCTGTCGGCGATCGTCAGATGGCCGCCGATGCCGCTGGCGCCGGCGATCATGCAGTAGCGCCCGACGCGCGTCGAGCCGGCGATCCCGACGCAGCCGGCGATCGCCGTGTGGGCGCCGATGTGGACGTTGTGGGCGATCTGGACCTGATTGTCGAGGCGGACGTCCTCTTCGAGCACCGTGTCGTCGATGGCGCCGCGGTCAATCGTCGAGTTGGCGCCGATCTCGCAGTCCGGACCGATCACGACCGAGCCGAGCTGGGGCACCTTGATCCAGTGGTCTCGATCGAAGGCCAGGCCAAAGCCGTCGGCGCCGATCACCACGCCGGGGTGGATCAGGGTGCGCGCGCCGACGCGGCAGCCCGCGCCGATGAAGACCCGGGCGACGAGGCGGCAGTCGTCACCGATCTCGGCGCCCTTCTCGATGACGCAGCCCGGCCCGATCACCGCCCGCGCTCCGATGCGACAGGCCTCGCCCAGGCTGACCTGGGGCCCGATGCTGGCCGACGGGTCGATGTCGCAGCTGCCTGCGACCGACGCGCTCGGGTCGATGCCCGGCGAGGCAATCGGTGGTGGATTGAGGTAGTCGGCAATCCTGGCCCAGCTCAGATAGGGGTCGGCGCTGATCAGGCGATTGCCCTCGAAGCGATCGGCGTGGGCGTCGGCGATGACGACGGCACCGGCGCCGGTCTGCTCGAGCTGGGGCAGGTAGCTGGGGTTGGCCAGAAAGCTCAGCGCGTCATCGCCGGCGCGCTCCAGCGTGGCCAGTCGCGTGATTCGGTGATCGGGCTGGCCCTTGATCTCGAGCTCGAAGCGATCGGCCAGATCGCCCAGGCGAACCGGCGTCATGGCACGGCCCCCAGGGCGTCGGTGTCGGCGGCGTAGTCGTCCTCCAGCCAGTCGATGATCCGGTCGGTCATGTCGACGCGCTCGGAGGCGAAGGCCACGGGACCGGTGAGAACCAGGTCGAAGCCGGCCTCCTCGGCCACCTGCCGAATCGCGATCTGGATCGTGTCCTCGATGGCGTTCTTCTCCGCCGTGGTCCGAAAGCGGATCTCCTCGGCGAGATCCTCGCGCCGGCGCTCGATGGAGCGACGCAGGTTGCGGATTTCCCGCTCCAGGTCGTCGCCGGCCGATGGATCGGCGGCGCGCGCGCTGACCATGCGGGCGTTCAAGGACTCGATCCGCGCCTCGTCGGCGCTGAGGGCGTCGTAGCGCGGCCGGAATTCTTCATCGAGGGCTTCGCGGGCGGCGATCAGCTGGGGCGCGTTGTCGAACAGGCGCACCATGTCGACGAAGCCGATACGGAGCTGCTCAGCGGGCTCGTCCTGAGCGATGAGAGCGCCCGAGGCGGCCAGCAGGAGTGACATGGCGATCAGAGGTGTCAGCGCCAAGCTGCCGCGGACGCTGCGGCCGCGGCAGGCGTTGTGCTTCATCGCGGTTGATCGCATGAATCGCTGACATTCCAGTGATTAGAAAACGTTGCCGAAAGTGAACTGCAGCACCTGCGTATCGTCGCCGTCCAGCTGTCGGATCGGTTGCGCCAGGTTGATGATAATCGGTCCAATGGGCGCACGCCAGGTCAGCGACAGGCCGGCGGAGGCGCGAAGCAGGTCCGCATCGAAGCTGTCCCAGTCCCGATAGACGTTACCGACATCGACGAACAGGGCCAGGCGGGTGCCGGGCACCTCGACGAAGGGAATCGGAAAGGCCAGCTCGAGGCCGCTGACGATCTTCAGGTCGCCACCGACGGAGCGGCAGTCCTGGTCCTTGGGCCCGAGGGAGTTGTCGTCGAAGCCGCGGATGTCGGCGACGCCGCCGCCGTAGTAGTGCTCATAGAAGGGCAGGCCGGCGTCGAAGGTGACCACCTCTTCGATCAGGCAGGTGCGACGGGCGTTCGGATTGAACTCCGGCTCGACGGGTTCGATGCCGAGATCGTCATCGTAGCTGTCGTAGGCATCGCCGTAGGAGATCTCACCGCGCAGGCCCAGGGAGAAGTTCTGGGTCAGGGGCCAGTACTTGCGCAAGCGATAGTTCAGCTTGTAGAAGTCGCGCGTGCTGCCGGGCAGGGAGACCTCGGCGGTGAGCTGATTCAGCGAGCCGCGCGTCGGGTTGAGGAAGCCGTTGCGGCTGTCGCGCGACCAGGTCGCGTCGAGGCGATAGGTGGTGATCCGGCGCTCGCGGCCGGAGACGAAGCCATCGCCGTCGGCATCCAGCGAAATGCCCAGGGGGCGGGTGGCGAAGCTGACGATGATCGGCTGACCGTTGTCGTCCAGGACCAGATTGCCTTCCTCGTCCCTGAGGACGTCGCGCAGCAGGTTGATGTCGGCGCGCTGGGCCGAGGCGCCGAAGCGCAGGAACTGCAGCTCGGTGATCGGGAAGCCGAAGTTCGCGCCGAGCGCCGCCTGGCTGGTCGAGAAGCGGGCGATGTTATCGGTGCCGCGACCGAGCGTATCGAACTCGCTGTAGCGCAGGAAAAAGCCCGCCGAGACGCCGTCGTCGGTGAAATAGGGGTTGGTGTAGTTGATGCCCGCCTGGGTCACGATGCCGCTGCGCTGGACCTGGAAGCCCACGCCCTTGCCCGTGCCGAGGAAGTTGGCCTGCTCGATGGCGATGGTGGCGATGATGCCCTGGAACTGGGAGTACCCCAGGCCCACCTGGAAGCTGCCCGAGGGCTGCTCTTCGACGCTCACGGTGATATCGACCTGGTCGTCGCTGCCCTCGACGGGTACGGTTTCGAAGTTGATGTTTTCGAAAAAGCCGAGGCGCTGCAGGCGCTGGCGCGACCGATCCAGAGCCAGCTGGGAGAACCAGGCACCCTCGAACTGGCGCATTTCGCGCCGGAGCACCTCGTCCTTGGTCTGCGTATTGCCGGAGAAATTGATGCGGCGGACGTAGACGCGCTTGCCGGGCTCGACGAAGAAGGTCAGATCCACCTCGCGGGTGGCGCGATCGACGCGGGGCACGGGATTGACGTTGGCAAAGGCATAGCCGATGTTCGACAGCAGGGCGGTGATGTTTTCCATGCTCTGCTCCAGGTCGCGGCGCGAGAACACGTCGCCCGCATTGACCTGGACCAGCCGGCGCAGGGTTTCTTCCGGCAGGATGAGCTCACCGGTCAGCTGGACATTGTTGATGCGATAGACCTCCCCCTCGCGCACGTTCGCGGTGATGAAGATGTCCTGCTTGTCGGGGCTGATCGAGACCTGCGTCGATTCGATGGCGAAGTCGACGTAGCCGCGGTCGAGGTAATAGGAGCGCAGCGTTTCCAGGTCGCCCGAGAGCTTCTCGCGCGTGTAGCGGTGCTTGTTGCGCCAGAAGAACAGGCCGCGGCGGTCGGCGGACTCGAAGTCCTCGCGCAGGTCCTCGTCGGTGAAGGTCTCGTTGCCGACAACGTTGATATGACGGATGCGCGCCTGCTTGCCCTCATCGATGTCGATCGACAGGGTCACGCGGTTGCGCTCCAGGCGGTTGACCTGGGGGTCGACGACGGCGGCGTAGTGGCCGCGTGCGTGGTACTGGCGAACGAGCTCCTGCTGGACTCGGTCGAGTTCGAGGGGGTTGAAGATCTCGCCCTCGCTGATGCCGATGCTGGCCAGAGCCGGCAGCAGGTCTTCGGTTTTCAGCTGGCGGTTGCCGTCGATGGAGATCGCTGAGATTGCCGGCCGCTCGGCAACGGCGATGATCAGTACGTTGCCGTCGCGAGCCAGGCGGATATCGCTGAAGAAGCCTGTTCGATAAAGGTCGCGGATCGTCGACCGGCCCAAGGAGGGCGTCAACGTATCGCCGACCTCGACGGGGATGAAACTGAAGATATTGCCTTCGGAGATGCGCTGCAGGCCGTCGACCCGGATGTCATCGATGCGAAAGCTTTCAGCCGCGAGCGGGGCCGACAGGATGGCCAGTATCAGCAGAAGGCAGAGCTTGTTCATGAAAAACCTTGGGCTTGAGTCATTTCGTGCTCACGCCCGACGGCGACTGGAGCACGCGAATTTTAGGTGAAGACACGTAATATATCGTTAAATATCGCCAGGCTCATCAGGCTGACGACGAGTAGCAGGCCGACGTACTGTCCCGCGACCTGCAGCTGCTCCGACACCGGCGACCCCTTGATGATCTCGATGAAGTAGTACAGCAGGTGGCCGCCATCCAGCATCGGGATCGGCAGAAGGTTGATGATCGCCAGGGACAGGCTGATCAGGCCGAGAAAGAACAGGAAGCGAGACAGGCCGAGGCGGGCTGAACTGTCGGCCATCTGAGCGATCGTGATCGGTCCGGACAGGTTGCTCAGGGAGGCGGTGCCCGTGATCATCCGGCCGAGAATGCCGAGGGTGGCACCGGTCAGGCGGCCGAGTTCGTTGACCGAGGCGCCGATCGCCTCGACGGGCCCCATCTGGAGGACGAAGAAGCTGCGATCGAAGCGCGCTTCCAGCGATTCGTCGGGCGGCGGCGCGCCGATGCCCAGAAGCGGGCGTCCATCGCGGATCTCGGGCTCGATGGCGACTTCCCACTCACGCCCGCCGCGCTCCAGCGCCAGCGTGACGCTGTTCGTGCTGCCGTCGGCGTTGACCGCGCGCGCGCCGATTTCGCGGATGATATCGCGCCAGCCCGCGACGGCGATGCCGTCGATGGCGGTAATGCGGTCGCCCTGGCTCAAGCCGGCGCGGGACGCGGGGGAGGCGGCCGACACCTCACCGATCACCGGATCGAAGTCCGGCCGCCAGGGCACCAGGCCGAGCGACTCGAGGGTATTTTCCTCGTCGAAGTCTGCACCAAGCTGGGCCAGCGGCAGCTCGATCTGGCGCTGGTTGCCGTCGAGGTCGGCCACGGTCAGCTCGATCGAGCGGCGATCGAGGGAGGGCGGAATCAGGCGGAGCAGCGTATGCGTCCAGGTCTGGACCGGCTCGCCATCGACTTCCAGGATCAGGTCGTCTTCCTGCAGGCCGGCCTCGGCGGCCATGCCCGTGGGTGGGTTGAGCACCGGGCGGGTCTCGGAGATGCCGATGACGAACATCAGCCAGAAGGCGGCGACGGCGAAGATCAGGTTGAAGATCGGACCGGCGGCGACGATCGCAATGCGCTGACCGACGGGCTTGCGGTTGAAGGCGGCGTCACGCTGCTCGGGCGCGACGGGGCCTTCGCGCTCATCGAGCATCTTGACGTAGCCGCCGAGCGGGATGGCGGCCAGACGGTATTCCGTGCCGTCGCGCGCGGTTCGCGACCACAGGGCGCTACCGAAGCCGACGGAAAATCGAAGCACCCGGACGCCGCAGCGCCTGGCCACCCAGAAGTGGCCATATTCATGGAAGGTGACCAGGAGCCCCAGGGCAACGATCAACCAGAAGATGGGTCCGATTATGTCCATCGGGAATTACGCTCGCTCATTCTCAAGTTTGGCAGGCGCGGGGCCGGTGCTCAGCCCAACGCCAGCGTGCATTGTATCGACTCCCGTTGGACCCGTTGACAAAGCGGGGGTTCGCCCGCGATTCATGGTTCGGATCGGGACGGTCAGTGTGGGCCGGACAGCACGGCCACCGCCAGGGCAAAAAAGGGCAGGGCGGCGCCGAGGCTGTCGATCCGGTCGAGAATGCCGCCGTGGCCCGGCAGCAGCTGTGAGCTGTCCTTGATGCCCTGCTGGCGCTTGAGCAGGCTCTCGAAGAGGTCGCCACCGACGGAGATGCTGGCGAGCACCAGGCCGATCACCGCGCCCTCGTACCAGGAAAAGGGGCTGTCCGGCAGCAGCTGGCCGGCCAGCGCGCTGATGATCATCGTTGCCACCATGCCGCCGGCCACGCCCGACCAGGTCTTTCCCGGGCTGATCCGGGGGGCCAGCTTCGGCCCACCGACATGCCGTCCCGTGAAGTAGGCGCCGATATCGGCGGCGGCGATGATGAGAATCAGCATGACGACCAGCCAGGCCGACGCTCGCTGCAGCCAGCTCAGCGCCAGCCAGGCGGCCAGAAGGATGATGGCCAGGGCAAGGAGCTTGACCGCCCGCCAGGCCGGGCTTGGCCCGCCACCCAGGCCGGGTCGAAGGAGCCAGGCCATGAGTATCGGCCAGAGCAGGACGGGCACGATGAGGAGCTCGGGCCAGCTCGAGCTGACGTCGGGCAGCAGTGAGCCACCCCAGGGATACAAGCCCAGGCTGGCTCCCATCGTGAGCCCGACGGCCAGGAGCAGCCCCGCGAAAGACCAGCGCGCGGCCGGTCGAGTCAGGCCCCCGAGCTGAGCGGCCTCCCAGCCGCCGACGGCGAGGACGACGATCCCGGCAATCACCGCGAACAGCGGTGCCGGCGCGGCAAAGAGCAGGGGCAGGACGATCGCCGCGATCATCACCGCGGTGATGATCCGGACCTTAAGCATTCTGGACTTTGCCCAGGCCTCCGAAGCGGCGGTCGCGTCCGGCGAAGTCGAGCAGCGCTTCTTCGAGATGGTCGGCGCTGAAGTCGGGCCAGAGTACGTCAGAGAAAAAGAGCTCCGTGTAGGCCAGTTGCCACAGGAGAAAGTTCGACAGGCGCCGTTCGCCGCCCGTGCGGATCAGGAGATCGGGCGCGGGCACATCGTTCAGGGCAAGGTAGCGATGCATATGGTCTTCGCTGATCGCCTCGGGCGACAGGCCCTGATCGCGAACGGCGTGAGCCAGCTGCCGGGCGGCGGCCACGATGTCGGCGCGCCCCCCATAGTTGACGGCAACGTTGAGGATCAGCCGCCGATTGTTTTCCGTGCGCTTCTCCGCCCGTCGCATGCCGTCCCGGAGCGCCGGGTTGAAGGCGCTTCGGTCGCCGACGAAGCGAATGCAGACGTCGTTTTCGTCGAGCTCTCGAATTTCTTTGGTGAGCGCACGCATGAACAGCTCGAGGAGCTGCTTGACTTCCATCGGCGGGCGACGCCAGTTTTCGCTGGAAAAGGCGTAGACCGTCATGTAGGGGATCTGTCGCCGGGCGACCGCTTCGACCGCGCGCCGCAGTGCATCACTCCCGGCGCGGTGGCCGAGTGATCGGGGCTTGCCCTGCTGGGACGCCCAGCGACCATTGCCGTCCATGACGATGGCCACGTGCTGCGGAAGGGGGATAGGCGCGGTCACGGTGGTCAGATTTCCATCAGTTCACGCTCTTTCTTGGCCACCAGCTCGTCGACCTGCCCGACGTGTTCGTCCGTGAGCTGCTGCACCATCGTTTCGCCGCGGCGAACGTCGTCCTCGGTCAGCTCCTTTTCCTTGAGAAAGTCCTTGAGCTGGGAGTTGGCGTCGCGACGAATATTGCGGATGGCGACCTTGGCCTGCTCGCCCTCGGCATGCACGACCTTGACCAGATCAGCGCGGCGCTCTTCGGTCAGCGCGGGCAGGGGCACGCGGATGTTGGCGCCGGAGGTGGCCGGGTTCAGGCCCAGGTCCGAGGTCATGATGGCCTTCTCGATCTTGCCCACCATGGACTTGTCGAAGGGCACCACGCTCAGGGTGCGAGCGTCTTCGGCATTGATGTTGGCCGCCTGGTTCAACGGCACTTCGGAGCCGTAGTAGTCGACATTGATATGTTCCAGCAGGCTGGGATGCGCACGGCCCGTGCGGATTTTTGCCAGTTCACCGGCCAGTGCGGTGATGCTTTTGCCCATCCTGGCCTGAGCATCCTTCTTGATGTCGTTGAGCATGGCTCACCTCAAAACGTAGGAAAATCTGGAAATAACGCGCAATTGTAGCGAGCCCCGCTCCGACGTGCATGTCGACGTGCACGTCGGGCTGGCCGACTCAAGCGTTCCGATCAGTGCACCAGGGTGCCGACGTTTTCCCCCCGGATCAGTCGATCGAGGCTGCCGCCCTGGTTGAGATTGATGATGCGGATGGGCATCGACTGATCGCGACACAGCACGAAGGCATTGGCATCCATCACCGCCAGCTTGCGCTCGATGACCTCGTCGTAGCTGAGTTCGTCGTAGCGCTCGGCGGTCGGATCGAGCGCCGGGTCCGCCGAGTAGATGCCGTCGACCTTCGTCGCCTTGATCATGAGATCGGCGCCGATCTCGACGGCTCGCAGGCTGGCTGCCGTGTCGGTCGTGAAAAAGGGATTGCCCGTACCGGCGGCGAAGATCACGGCACGATTCTTTTCGAGGTGGCGCACGGCGCGACGACGAATGTAGTCCTCGCACACCTCCCGCACGGAAATTGCCGACATGACCCGCGTGTTGACGCCGGCGCGTTCCAGGGCGTCCTGGAGGCCGAGGGCATTCATGACCGTTGCCAGCATGCCCATGTGGTCACCGGTGATGCGATCGATGCCCGAGGCGGCCAGACCCTTCCCGCGAAAGATGTTGCCACCGCCGATCACGATGCCGATCTGAACGCCGGCATTGACGACGTTGGCGACCTCCCGGGCGATCCGGGAGGACACTTTCGGGTCGATGCCGTAATCGAGCTCGCCCAGAAGGGCTTCGCCGCTGACTTTCAACAGAATTCTTCGAATTCCTGTCTGGTTCATGGCTCGACCCTCCCTCGCTTGTCGTTGGTATCAGCTACCGCGGGCCTGCTGCATGACCTCGGCGGCGAAATCCGTCTCTTCCTTCTCGATGCCTTCGCCGACTTCGAGGCGGACGAATTCAGTCACGCTGGCGCCCTTGCTCTTGAGCAGCTGGGCCACCGTCACGTCCCCGTCCTTGACGAAGGGCTGACCGGTGAGCGTGATTTCAGCCAGGCGCTTGTTCAAGCGTCCTTGTACCATCTTTTCGATGATGTCGGCTGGCTTGCCGCTGTCGGCCGCCTGGGAGACCAGGATTTCCTTCTCTTTTTCCAGAAAATCGGCCGGCACATCGGCGGCGTCGCGGAATTCAGGGTTCAGGGCGGCCACGTGCATGGCGATATCGCGTGCCAGCTCCTCGTCACCGCCGGTGATGCTGACCATCACGCCGATGCGGCCACCGTGGATGTAGGTGCCGACGGCGCCGTCGTCGGCCGTCATGTGCGCCAGGCGGCGGAGCTGAACATTCTCGCCGACCTTCGAGACCAGCTGCTGGCGCGCGTCCTCGACGGTGCTGCCGCTGGCCATGGTCTTGGCGGCCAGGGCTTCGATGTCGCCGGCATCGAGCGCCAGCTGGGCGACTTCCTCGGCAAAGTTGCGGAAGTTGTCGTCCTTGGCGACGAAGTCGGTTTCGCTGTTGACTTCGACGAGAACGCTCAACTTGCCTGAGGAGGCATCGACGATGGCACCTTCTGCGGCAACGCGGGACGCTTTCTTGTCGGCCTTGGCCAGGCCGGACTTGCGCAGGTGCTCGATCGCACCCTCCATGTCGCCGCCGGTCTCGACCAGCGCCTTCTTGCATTCCATCATTCCAGCGCCGGTGCGCTCGCGGAGTTCCTTGACTTGTGTTGCTGTGATGCTCATGACGGTTTCAACCACCTGTAGTCAGTTCGTTTCGGGGCAGCCCTCCAACGAGCGGGGGCGTGCCGATGATCGGTTCGGGCCGCAGCGATCCCCGAGGGTGATCACTGCGGCCGAAGTCGCGACGGCCGCAGAAGGCATTCTCCTGCGGGCCTGACGGCTCAGTCGTCGCTTTCAGCGGCCGGCTTGGCAGCCGCCTTTTTCTTCTTCGAGGCCTTCTTTTTCGTGACCTTCTTCGGCGCTGGCTCGGCCTGCGCCTCGCTGGCTTCGGCCTCCGGCGCGGCGTCCTTCTCCGCGTCGTCGGCTGAAGACGCTTCCTTCGCCGGCGCCGCTTCCTCAGCCGGCGCAGCCTCTTCAGCCGGGGCAGCCTCTTCAGTCGGGGCAGCCTCTTCGGCGCTCGCCGCTTCGGCGTCGCTGGCCTTGGCGGCGGTCTTCTTCTTGGCCGTTTTCTTGGTGACCTTGGCAGCGGTCTTCTTCGCCGTCTTCTTGGTCGATGCGGATTTTTCAGGTTGCTCGACGGGATTGCCGTCGGCATCCAGCTCGACGAATTCGTCGTCGTCGCCCTTCGGCACCGGTGCTGAGGCGCGACCCTCGAGGATGGCGTCTGCTGCCAGCTGCGCGTAGAGGCGCACGGCGCGGATCGCGTCATCGTTGCCCGGAATCACGTAATCGATGTTTTCCGGTGAATGGTTGGTGTCAACGACGGCGATGACCGGAATGCCCAGCTTGCGGGCTTCGGCGACGGCGATGGACTCGTGACCGACATCGACCACGAACATGGCGTCGGGCAGGCCGTTCATGTCCTTGATGCCGCCCAGGCTGCGCTCGAGCTTGTCGCGCTCGCGGGTCAGCTGCAGGACTTCCTTCTTGACCAGACGCTCGAAGGAGCCGTCCGTTTCCATCTGCTCGAGTTCCTTCAGGCGATTGATCGACTGGCGGACCGTGCGGAAGTTCGTCAGCATACCGCCGAGCCAGCGGTGCGAGACATAGGGGCTGTTGCAGCGCTGCGCTTCTTCGGCGATCGCCTGCCCGGCG
This sequence comes from uncultured Wenzhouxiangella sp., assembly GCA_964504865.1. GTDB lineage: Bacteria > Pseudomonadota > Gammaproteobacteria > Xanthomonadales > Wenzhouxiangellaceae > Wenzhouxiangella. The sequence goes on along the minus strand of CAZDFS010000028.1, from coordinate 16,480 downwards.
GCCCGCTTGGTACCGACGAACATGATGTTTCCGCGGCGGCTGGCCAGGCGGCTCATGAAGTCCAGCGACTCCTTGAGCAGCGGCAGGGTTTCTTCGAGGTTGATGATATGGATTTTGCCCCGGGCGCCGAAGATGTAGGGTTCCATCTTCGGATTCCAGTAGCGGGTCTGGTGACCGAAATGCACACCGGCTTCGAGGAGCTGGCGCATGGTGACGTTTGGCATGTCGTGATCCTTTATGAATCTGCTGGACACAGATCGCTGCCCGGCAGCTCAACCCGCTGCGCAAAGGGCGTCCGATGCAATCAAAATGTCCGGGGTTTGGGCCTCCGCTCATCCCGGTCCTGCGAACCTTGATCCCGATCCGTCGAAGCTCGATTCCGAGCAGCGCCGATCGGTATCGCGGCAACCCCGCGGCCCGTGTCGATGAGCGTGTGTATTTGCTCAGCCGCTCAAGTTCTTGACGAACTCGATCGACAAAGCCCGTCGATTATAGCAGCAGGGCCGATCTGAATGGAATACCCCGGTCATCTCCGGGGCCCGTCCCGACGGCGCGGCCTGCGTCCGGCCGCGCGGCGGTGGCGGGTTACTTATAATTCCAGCTGGCTCGACCGCAACGATCCTCATGCCTTACCTGCTCAGCGCCTATCAATTCACCCCCCTGGACCAGCTGCCCCTTCAGCGCGAGCGAATCCTTGCCCGCGCCCGCGACCTGGGCCTGAGGGGCACGGTGCTGATCGCCGCCGAGGGCATCAACTTCAGCCTCGGCGGATCGCGCGAGTCCCTGGCGGCCTGGCTGGAATGGAGCGAGGCGCGCCTGGGCGTCGATGCGCCGGTCGTCAACTGGCAGGTCGTGGACGTCGTGCCCTTCCTGCGTCTCAAGGTTCGTGTGCGGCCAGAGATCATCACCTTCGAGGCCACCCTGGTTCCCGGCGATGCCCCGACGGGTCAGGCCCTGTCGCCGGAGGCATGGCATCGGATGATCGAAGCCGACCGCCAGGGTCCGAATCAGCTCCAGCTTGTCGATACGAGAAACCAGTATGAATTCGAGCTCGGCACCTTCGAAGGGGCACGCGACCCGGCCACCGAGCGCTTTACCGACTTCGGCGACTGGGCCTTGAAAAATCTCTCGCCGGACCGCCCCGTCGCGATGTTCTGCACCGGTGGGGTGCGCTGTGAAAAGGCCAGCGCGTGGCTGCTCCAGCACGGCTATCGGCAGGTCTTTCAGCTCGAGGGTGGCATCCTGAACTACCTCGAGTCCATCCCGGCCACCGAGTCCCTGTGGCGGGGCGAGTGCTTCGTCTTCGACGATCGCGTCAGCGTCGACCACGCGCTCCAGCCAACGGGCCGACCCGTCTGCGCCGGCTGCCGACGGCCCGTGGAGGGTCTCGGCGACGATGGGATGCCGCCAATCGATGAGCAGGGCGGCTGCGGCCTGTGTCCGGAGCGCTTCGACCCGTCCCGGCTGGCCGGGCTTCGCGAACGCGTCCGGCAGATGGCGCTGGCGCGGGCCCGCGGCGAGCAGCACCTCGGCCCGCAGCTCGAGGAGACGAAATCATGACGCGCCTCGTCTTCGACCCGTCGGCCGGCACCATCGAGCCGCCGGTCTGGCTGCCCGCGGCGCTGGACGGCGTCTGGGAGCTCTTGTCCGCCTATCCGCTGGCGCTGGCAGCGGTGATCCTGCTCGTCGGTCTCACGCTGGCGGTGATCGGTCGCGCCGGCGTGCTGCACTGGGGCGGCAAGCTGACCGCGCGCACGCGCAGCGACCTCGACGAGCAGCTTCTGCGTATCGGTGCCAACGTTGCCGCACTGCTTCTGGCCTATGCCTCGGTGGCAGTGGCGATTCAGGTGGTCGGCTTTTCCGATCGCGTCGAGCAGATCCTGCTGCGAATCCTGATGAGTCTGCTCATTCTCCGCCTGATGGTCTCGGGCCTGCGCGCCTGCCGGATTGCCTTGAGCCTCCTCGGCACCCTGCGCGATCGCTTCAAGATCGTCGAGGAGCGCACCCTGCCGCTGTTCGACCTGATCGGCACCATCGGCATTGTCGGTCTGGCGTCCTACGCCCTGCTCATGGTGTGGAATATCAACCCCACGGCCTGGCTGGCTTCAGCCGGTGTCGTCGGCATCGCCGTGGGCTTCGCGGCGCGCGACACGCTGGCCAATCTGTTCGCCGGGTTTTTCATCATTGCCGATGCGCCCTACAAGCTCGGCGACTACATCGTCCTCGAGTCCGGAGAACGCGGCGAGATTACCAAGGTCGGCATTCGATCGACGCGGATGCTGACCCGCGACGACGTCGAGATCACCGTGCCGAACTCGGCCATGGCCAACGCCATGGTCTACAACGAATCCGGCGGCAAGTGGACCAAGTTCCGGATTCGGATCAAGGTCGGCGTCGCCTACGGCACGGACGTGGATCAGGTCGTCGAGCTGCTCGAGGCGATCGCGACCGATCACGAGCGGGTCTGCGCCTCGCCGACGCCACGGGTGCGGATGCGCGGTTTCGGTGATTCCAGCCTGGATTTCGAACTGCTGTGCTGGGTCAATCACCCCTCCGAGCGCGGCCTGGTCAGCCACGAGCTCTACATGAAGATCTACAAGGGCTTCGCGAAGGCCGGCATCGAAATTCCCTTTCCGCAGCGCGATGTCTGGATGCGCCGGGAGCCCGACGCCTGACCACGCCGAGAGACGATCACCCGCGAAACGTCACCGCGACGACACGGCGTTTCGCGCGCATCATTGTTCTGAGAAAGAACACTTGAGAGCCGCGCCTTGAACGGTGTGTCGGAATTGACGCCGCGACAGTCGCCGCGGCAAACCTCAGGCTAGTTCGGACACGACCTGGTCAATCGCGATTTCGCCGTTGTCCCCGCCTCGACGCCGGTACTCCACGACGCCGCTGTCGAGGCCACGATCGCCCACCACCAGCGCGTGGGGAATCCCGAGGAGCTCCGCGTCGGCAAACATCACGCCCGGCCGCAGGGGGCGGTCGTCGAACAGCACCGTCTTGCCTGCGTCGGTCAGCTGGGCGTAGAGCGATTCGGCCGTCTCGCGAACCCGATGCGATTTCTGATGATTCAGGGGCAGAATCATGATGTCGAAGGGAGCGATCGGCTCGGGCCAGATGATGCCTTTGTCGTCGTGGTTCTGCTCGATGGCGGCGGCGACGATGCGTGAAATGCCGATGCCGTAGCAGCCCATGAGCGGATGCTGGCCGCGCCCGTTCTCGTCCATCACCACCGCATTCATGGCGCGGGAATACTTATCGCCGAGCTGGAAGATGTGGCCCACTTCGATGCCGCGAAGCAGTTCCAGAACGCCGGAGCCGTCAGCGGCGGGGTCTCCGGCCTGAACCTTGCGCAGGTCGGCGATCTCGGGCAGCGGGAGATCGCGCTCCCAGTTGATGCCGAGGTAGTGGAAGCCGTCCTCGTTGGCGCCTGCGCTGAAATCGCTCATCGCCGCGACACTCCGGTCGATGACCAGCGGGATCGGTAGGTTGATGGGACCCAGGCTGCCGGGGCCGGCCCCGAGCGCGGCGCGAATCTCTTCTTCCTCGGCCATGCGCAGCGGCGCCTTGACCTGATCGAGTTTTTCGGCCTTGACGGCGTTGAGTTCGTGGTCGCCGCGCACCATCAGAGCGATCAGCTTTTCGCCGCTGTCCTCGCTGGCTTCGACGATCAGGGTCTTGACCGTTTTCTCGATCGGCTGGTCGAACTGCTCGACCAGGTCAGCGATCGTACGGGCCTCGGGCGTGGCGATCTTCTCCATCACCCGGGCCGGGGTCGCGCGCTCGCCGGGCGACAGGGCTTCGGCCTGCTCGACGTTGGCGGCGTAGGCACTGCCGGGGACGTGGGCGATCTCGTCCTCGCCGGAGTCGGCCAGGACGTGGAATTCATGGGATACGGCGCCGCCGATGGCGCCGCTGTCGGCCTCGACGGCTTTGAACTTCAGGCCCAGACGCTCGAAGATACGGGTGTAGGTCGCGTGCATGACCTGGTAATACGCGTTCAGGCTATCGGCGTCCATATGAAAGGAGTAGCCATCCTTCATCAGGAATTCGCGCGAGCGCATGACGCCGAAGCGCGGCCGGATCTCGTCGCGGAACTTGGTCTGGATCTGATAGAAACAGATCGGCAGCTGCTTGTAGGAGCGGACTTCGCCACGAGCGAATTCCGTGATCACCTCCTCGTGGGTCGGGCCGAAGGCGAACTCGCGCCCGGCCCGGTCGGTGATCTTCAGCAGCTGTGCGCCGAACTGGTCCCAGCGCTGAGTTTCCCGCCACAGCTCGGCCGGCTGCACCGCCGGCATCAGCATTTCCAGGGCGCCGGCCGCATCCATCTCTTCGCGCACCACCCGCTCGACCTTGCGCAGTACCTTCAGGCCCAGGGGTGTCCAGCTGTAGATGCCCGAGGTCAGTTTTCGAATCATGCCGGTGCGCAGCATCAGCTGATGGGAAGCAATTTCCGCATCGGAGGGCACTTCACGCTGGGTGACGAGGTGGAACTGGCTGGTTTTCATGAGTATCGGCCCCGCGGGGCGGTCTGGCGGAAGGAGTCGAAATTCTAGCAGCCGCGAGGGGGATCGGCGCCCTGGTTGGTCAGGCGGGGGCGGTGTTCAGCACCACTCGTCGATGAAGGCCTGCGTCTCCTGAATCATCTGCTGGCGCTCGTCTTCCGTGAGTCGTTCGATCTCGCCGTCTTCGTTCTCGCGATTGATCTGGACGCGCTGGGTCATCCAGGAGAGGTTGCTGCGCGCCTCTTCACAGCGCTGGGCGACGAGCTCGGGGTCGGGCTGCTGCACGTCGACCTCTGCAAGCTCGGGCAGCATGTTGTTGGCGTCGGGCTCCTGCTCCAGGTCTTCGGTTTCGCCCACGGTCTGCGGCGCAATCCGGCTGACCACATTGTTGCGGGTCGTGATGCGGTCGTATTCGACGCCTTCCGGCGGCCGAGCGGAGAAGTGCGTCACGCCGTCCTCGTCGACCCATTTGTAGATTTCCTCCTGGGCCTGTGCTGACGCCGATCCAAGGCAGAGCCCTGCGGCTAGCATCGTTGTCGTGATCACCATCAAGAATTTCTGCAAGCTCATAAAACGCCAGTCTCCGGCTGACAAGTGCACGCGGTCGGTCCAAAGCTAGACTCTGCCCTAATCCGCCTGCGTGCGCAAGTAAACAGCCGCGATGCTATCCTCCTCAAGCCATGAAATCCGAACTCGTCACGTGAACGACTCAGAGATCCGCAAGGGCCGGACCCGCGGCGCCTTCCTGCTGCCCAATGCCCTGACCACGGGCGCCCTGATGGCAGGTTTCTACGCCATCATCGCAGCGATCAATGGTCAGGCGGTGACCGCCTGCATTGCCGTGGTCGTGGCCGGGCTGCTCGACGGCGTCGATGGCCGCGTCGCCCGCCTGACCAATACCCAATCGGAGTTCGGCGTTCAGTACGACAGCCTCTCGGACCTCATTTCATTCGGCCTGGCCCCGGCCCTTCTCGTGTTCACCTGGGCGCTGCAGGGCCTGGGCAGTCCCGACACGGTTGCGGCCAAGCTGGGTTGGCTCGGTGCCTTCTTCTACTCCGCCTGCGCCGCCCTCCGCCTGGCCCGGTTCAATACGCAGGCCGGCGTTGCCGACAAGGCCTATTTTCAGGGCCTGGCAAGCCCGGCGGCGGCCGGCACGATGGTGTCGACGATCTGGTTCTTCGAGAGCCGGGCGATCTCGCCGGAGCTCGTCGCCTGGGGCATGCTGGTCCTGACGATCCTCCTCGGCACCCTGATGGTCTCGCGGATCCGCTATTTCAGCTTCAAGGCCTGGCCCCTGTCCGACCGGGTGCCCTTCGCCTGGATCTTTCTTCTCCTGGTGGTGCTGGTCATGCTGGCCGTCGACCCGCCGGCGGTGCTGTTTACCATCGGGATCGTCTATGTCTCCTCCGGCCTGCTCCTGACCCTGCGCGGTCGCTATCAGCAGCGCCGCCGCCGGCGCAGGGAGTCGAAGGATGTCTGAGGTTTCGGCGGCCTCTCGCCATCGCCTGTCCGCGATGGGCATCGACCTCTGGCAGCGCCGAACCGGCCTGCCGACCGCCGATGACCTGGCCAGCGACGCGGATAGCTTGAGGATTCGCCTGCTGTCGGGCAGCGGCGACTGGGTCCTAGTGCAGAGCCAGGCCTGGCGCGGTGACCACGCCGACCTGATGGCCGATATTCAGGCCACGATCGGGCCGGACCGCTGTCGCTTCGGTCAGTGGGCCGAGGCCGGATCAGCGGGCGTCGGGCCGGCGGAACTGCAGGCGCGTGGCGTCAGGCACGCGCTGTCCTTCGGCGCGCCGCCGGAGCTCATCGACTGGCCCATCCTGATTCAGGGCCCCAGCCTGGATGAGCTTGTCGATCGCGCCGAGGCGCGCCGCGACCTGTGGCATCGCCTGGCAGGCATGATCGGGTCCTGATCCATGTCGGCGGTGGTTCAGCCCAGGATCGAGATTCGGTCCATGCGCCGCTCGGATGTGTCGGCGGTCTATGCGATTGAAAAGGCGAGCTATCCCTTTCCCTGGACGCGCGGCATCCTCGTCGACTGTCTGAAGGTCGGCTATGACTGCCGGGTGCTGACCCTCGATGCCTGCATTGCTGCTTACGCCATCGTGACCCAGGCCGTGGACGAGGCCCATCTGCTGAATCTCTGCGTGAGCGCAGACCACCGCCGCCAGGGCCTGGCTCGCCTGCTTCTCGAGCAGATCAAGAACGAGACCCGCCTGACCGGGGCCCGACGGCTTTTCCTCGAGGTCAGGCCGTCGAATCCGGGCGCGGTCAAGCTCTATCGCAGCAGCGGCTTTCGGCTGATCGGTCGCCGTCCGGGCTATTACCCTGCCGAGGGCGAGCGCGAGGACGCGCTGGTCATGGTCTGCCGCTTTGACGCCGGCCAAGCGGGGGAGGGCGACTGATGCGCGTGGCTGCCGCCCAGATCGCGCCGGCCTGGCTCAATCGCGAGGCCACGGAAGCGCGCATCATCGAGACCGTCGATCAGGCCGCCGTCAGCGGTATCGAGCTGCTCGCCTTCGGCGAGTGTCTGATGCCGGGCTATCCCTTCTGGGTCGAGCGCACCGACGGTGCGCGCTTCGACAGCAAGCTCCACGACGCGCTCTTCGCCCGCTACGTGGATCAGGCCGTCTGCATCGAGGATGGGCACCTTGACGCGATCTGCGAGGCCGCGCGCCGGAACGCGATGTGCCTGGTGCTCGGCATTCTCGAGCGCCCGGCCAATCGCGGTGAGAGCGTCTACGCCGCTGCCGTCACGATCCTCCCCGACGGCTCGATCGCGTCGGTCCAGAGAAAGCTGATGCCAACCCACGAGGAGCGGCTGGTCTGGGCCATCGGCGACGGCCACGGGCTGCGCGTTCACCGCCTCGGCGATTTCACCCTGGGCGCGCTCAACTGCTGGGAGAACTGGATGCCCCTGGCGCGCGTGGCCCTCCATGCCCAGGGCGAGGACCTGCACGTGGCGCTGTGGCCCGGCAACGAGCGCAACACCCGCGACATCAGCCGCTTCATGGCCATCGAAGGCCGCAGCTTCGTGCTGTCTGCCTCCGGCCTGATGCGGCCCCAGGACTGGTCGGATGAACTGGACTTCGATGATCGACTGAAGGCCGCCGCCGACGACCTGCCCTGGGCCCGCGGCGGGTCGTGCCTGTGTGGGCCGGACGGGGAGTGGATCATCGAGCCGGTCAACGACGAGGAGGGTATCTTCCACGCCGACATCGATCACGCCGCCGTCCGTCGGGCCCGCCGCCACTTCGATCCCAGCGGCCACTACTCCCGGCCCGACGTGTTCCAGCTCAAAGTCAAACGCAAGCGCCAGACTCTCCTTGAGCCGAAAGAGTAGCCGCACGCCCCCGCTTCACGATCGATCCCGATCCGACTCGTTGTCCCCGTCCTCCTGCTGATTGTTGTCACCGTCCAGCTCCTGCTTTGCCGCGAACAGCGCGGTGAGGGCCAGCCAGGTCAAGGCGCTGAGGACAACAGCAATAACCCATTGCTGCATGGCGCAAGCCACTCCGATTGCCCCCAGCATCTAGATACAACCCGCTGTCGCAGTGCCGCGGACGCGATCCTCGTTCTTCAAAATGGCGCCACCGCCAATGAAGCCCAGTCCGCCCAGAATGCCCTGCATGATCCTGGCCAGTGCATCTGTCTGGCCGGGTTCGATGAAAGCGAGACCGATCAGCATGTAGGCACAGGCCCCGACGGAAACCAGGGGAAAGGTGCGCAAGCCCATGATCCGGCTGTAGAGTTCGCGGTTGATTGCCGCCGGAAGTGCCAGCACTCCGGCTGCCACCAGCGTCCCCATCTGAACCATCCACTCGTCCACACGTGCGCTCCTGAAATGACTCGTCAGACTGTAGCAAATCGAACCACCAAACCGCCGCTCCCCCGCCAACGCCCCATCCCGTAACCCGTAACCCGGAACCCGGAACCCGGAAACCGGAAACCGGAAACCGGAAACCGGAAACCGGAAACCGGAAACCGGAACCCTGAGCCCTGCGCCCCCATGACCTTCGGCACATCCGAAATCCACCCCTCTACTGTTATAGTTCACCAACACACCTTATTGAACGAACTGGAGTCCCCCGATGAACAGGCTGATGGTTGTTGCAGGCGCGCTGGCCCTGACGATTCTGACCGCATGCGGTCAGGCGCCTGAAACCGATGAGGCGCTTGCCGAAGACGCCGAAACCGTTGAAAAGATTCCGGTCGAGGTCGGCGAGGCCAAGCTCGGTTCGGTCTCGGCCTTCTATTCGGCGACGGCCTCGCTGGAAGCCGACGGCCGCGCTCAGGTGGTTCCCCGTCTCGGCGGTCAGGTCACGGAACTGCTGGTGGAGGAGGGCGACGCGGTCGAGGCCGGCCAGGTGCTGGCGCGCCTCGATGCGGATCGCCTGCGCCTGCAGCTGGCTCAGGCCGAAGCCAATATGCGCCGCCTGCAGCAGGACTTCGATCGTCATCGCGAGATGCATGAGCGCGACATGATCAGCACCGAGACCTTCGATCGCCTGAAATTCGAGTTCGAGGCCCAGACCGCCCAGTATGAGCTGGCCCAGCTCGAGCTGTCCTACAGCGATATCCGGGCCCCGATCTCGGGCGTCATTTCGATGCGGGATCTGCGCGTCGGCAATCAGGTCAATACCGCCGATCCGGTCTTCGAGATCACCGCCCTCGATCCCCTGCAGGCCGTTCTTGACGTGCCTGAGCGAGAACTCAGTCGCCTCCAGCCCGGCCAACCCGCCGTGCTGCACGCCGATGCCCTGCCTGGCGAGGAATTCCTTGGCGAGGTGGCGCGCATCAGTCCCGTGATCGACCCTGATTCGGGGACGTTCCGCGTCACCGTCGAGCTGAGCGGCGAGCAGGCGCGCCTGCGTCCGGGCATGTTCGGCCGCTTCTCGATCATCTACGACGAGCGCGATGAGGTCGTCCTCGTGCCCGTGGATGCGGTGCTGAGCGAAGACGGTCGCTCGTCGGTCTTTGTCATCGCCAACGGCCAGGCCGAGCGGCGCCTGGTCGTGCCCGGCTACCGCAACAATGGTCATTTCGAGATCGTCGAGGGTCTGGCCGCGGGCGAACTGGTCGTCACCACCGGCCAGGCCAGCCTGCGGAGCGGTTCGCCGGTGCTGGTCCTCAATGAGCCCGTCGGCTATGACGGCGGGGCCCGCCTGGCGACAACCGGGACCGTGATCGGAGACGACGCGTGAAACTGATTCGCCTGGCCACCCGACGCCGCGTCACCATCGCCATGGTGACCCTGGCCGTGATGCTGTTCGGCCTGGTGTCCCTGTCGCGCCTCGATCTGAGCCTGCTGCCGGATCTGTCCTATCCCACGCTGACGATCCGGACGGACTTTGCCGGCGCCGCGCCGGCGGAGATCGAGGCCCTCGTCACCCGACCCATTGAAGAGGTCGTGGGCGTGGTTCGCGGTGTTCGCCTCGTTCGCTCGATCTCCCGGGCGGGGCAGTCCGATGTCACCCTCGAGTTTCTCTGGGGCACGGACATGGACTACGCCGCCCTCGACGTGCGCGAGCGCCTGGAAACACTGATGCTGCCGCTCCAGGCCGATCGCCCGCTGCTGCTGCGCTTCGACCCGGCCTCCGAGCCCGTCCTCCGCTTTGCCCTGGCGCGCGATCCCGAGGCCGCCTTCGGCGACGGCGCGCTGCTCCCGCCCGCCGGTGCCAGTGAGGCGACGACGGAGCTGCGCCTCCTGCGTCGCTTCGTCGATGAGCGCCTCAAGCAGGATTTCGAATCGGTGGCCGGCGTGGCCGCCGTGACCGTGTCCGGCGGCCTCGAGGACGAGATCCAGGTGTCGCTGGATCAGTACCGCCTTGCGCAGCTCGATCTGAGTGCCGAACTCGTGGCCAATCGGCTGCGGGCCGAGAACGTCAATCTCTCCGGCGGCCGTCTGGAGGAGGGCAGTCGCCAGTTTCTGGTCCGTACCCTCAATGAATTCGCCGAGGTCGATGATATCGGCGATGTCATCGTCGCCACCCGCGACAGCGGTCCGATCTTCTTGAACGATGTCGCCGAGGTCACCCAGGGCTGGCGCGAGCGCGAAGCGATCACCCGGGTCAACGGTGCCGAAATGGTCGAGCTGGCGATCTACCGCGAGGGCGACACGAACGTCGTCGCCGTCGCGCGTGAGGTCGATCAGGCCCTGGCGCGCATCGAGTCGGGTCTGCCGTCGGATCTGGCCCTGACCCGAACCTATGATCAGTCGGTGTTTATCCGCAGCGCCATCGCGGAAGTCATCCAGGCCGCCGTCGTCGGGGGGCTGCTGGCCGTTGCTGTCCTGTACCTCTTCCTGAAGAACTTTCGTTCGACCCTGGTCGTCGGTATCGCCATTCCCGTGTCGGTGATCGCCACCTTTGCGGCCATGTATTCGAGCGGTCTGACCCTGAACATCATGTCCCTGGGCGGCATCGCGCTGGCGATCGGCCTGCTCGTCGACAACGCCATCGTCGTCCTCGAGAACATCGCCGCGAAGCGCGAGGAGGGTGCCGGCTGGCTCGAGGCGGCCCGTGAAGGCGCTGGCGAAGTCTCCGGCGCCGTCATTGCTGCCACGCTCACGACCATCGCCGTGTTTTTCCCCCTGGTCTTCGTCGAGGGCATTGCCGGTCAGCTGTTCCGCGATCAGGCCCTGACCGTGACCTACGCCCTGCTGGTCTCCCTGGCCGTTGCCCTCACCCTGATTCCCATGCTTGCCTCGCTCGGTGATTCGAGGCGGGCGAGGGTCCATGTCGACGACTCGTCGTCGCCCGCATTGCCGAGCGGAGTGCTGGGACGATTCCGTGCCTCGCTGGCCCGACTGCTGACCGGCCTGGCGACAATCCTGGTGGCCGTCGTGGCCTGGATCATCGCGCGTGTCAGCCAGCTGATCGGCCTCCTGATTCGCCCCCTGGTCCTGGTGTTCAACGGGGTCTACAACGTCCTGGCCCGGCGCTACCCGCCGGTGCTGGGCTGGGCCCTGGCGCATCGGGCCCTGACCGTGAGCGTGGCCCTTGGCCTGTTCGCCGGGTCGCTGCTGCTCCTTCCCCGCCTGGGCATGGAGCTGGTGCCCAGCCTGGCGCAGGGCGAATTCCAGGTCGATGTGCAGCTGGCGGCCGGCACGCCGCTGGCCGACACCGATCGCTTCATGCTCGAGCTGGATCGAATCACCCGCGAGCAACCCGGCGTGGCCCGCGCCGACAGCGTGGCCGGAACGGGCCGTCGCCTGGACAGCAACCCGGAGGAAGCCGGAGAGCACACGGGCACGCTGAACGTGGTGCTGGACGCCGGCGCCGACGAAGCGGCGGTCATGGGCGCCATCCGCGACTACCTGTCTCGCCAGGCCGGCGTGAACTTCACCCTGCGCCGGCCCGAGCTGTTCACTTTTTCGACGCCCCTGGAGGTGGAAATCGCCGGTTACGATCTCGATCTCCTGCGCCTGGTCAGCGAGCGCGCCGTCGCCCGCCTCGAAGCCTCGGAGCGCCTCGACGACATCCAGACCAGCCTCGATCAGGGTCACCCCGAAATCCAGATCCGCTTCGACCATGATCGCGCCGCGCGCCTGGGCCTGCGCGCCGATCAGATCGCCGATCGCGTCGTCCGTCAGGTTCGCGGCGAAGTCGCCACGCGCTACACCTGGCGCGAGCGCCGCATCGACGTGCTGGTGCGGGCCCAGGACGACCAGCGCGACTCCGTCGAGCGGCTGGGGCAGCTCGTCGTCAATCCCGATTCGGATCGACCGGTGACGCTGGAAACGGTGGCCGATCTGTCCCAGGTCGTCGGCCCGGCAGACATTCGCCGCGTCGGTCAGCAGCGTGTTGCCGTCATTACCGCCACGCCCGCCTTCGGCGATCTGGGCAGCGCCGCTGAAGAGGCCGAGGCCCTGCTGGCCGGTCTGGCGCTGCCCGAGGGCGTCAGCCTGCGCGTGGCCGGGCAGTCGGAAGAAATGCAGCGCGCCTTTCGATCACTGTTGATCGCCTTGGGCCTGGCCGTGTTTCTCGTCTATCTGGTCATGGCCTCGCAGTTCGAGTCCCTCCTGCACCCGATGGTCATTCTGCTCTCGATTCCCCTGGCCCTGACCGGCGCGATCCTGGCGCTCTGGGTCACCGGCGCCAGCCTGTCCGTGGTGGTGTTCATCGGTCTGATCATGCTGGCAGGCATCGTCGTCAACAACGCCATCGTGCTGGTCACTCGCATCAACCAGCTGCGCGAGGCGGGGCTGGCGCGCACGCCGGCGATCATCGAGGCCGGTCGCGCCCGCCTGCGCCCGATCGTCATGACCACCCTGACGACGACGCTGGGCCTGATTCCCCTGGCCGTCGGCCTGGGCGAGGGCTCGGAGCTGCGCTCGCCGATGGCGATCACGGTCATCGGCGGCCTGCTGGTCTCCACCCTGCTGACCCTGGTCGTCATCCCCGTGGTCTACAGCCTGCTTGATCGTCGGCGCACGGCGGCAGACGCGCCAGCGCCGGCAGACGACTCCTCGACGTCCGTATCGCAGGCGGCCTCGGCATGAGGACGGCGGCCGGCCAGGCGGTTCGTCGACCCGTCACCACGGTGATGGTGGCGGCCAGCGTGATGCTGATGGGGCTGGTGGCGCTGCGCCTGCTGCCGCTGGAGTTCTTTCCCGACGTGGACTTTCCCGGCATGTTGATCGAGCTGCCCTATCCGGGCAGCACGCCGGAAGAAGTCGAGCGCCTGATCACCCGCCCCGTCGAAGAAGCCCTGGCCACCATGGGCGGCATTCAGCGGATGAATTCCCGCTCCGACGAGAACGGCGCCACCATCTTCATGTTCTTCGGCTGGGATGCGGACATGTCGGCGCGCGGCGTCGAGGCGCGCGACAAGATCGACGGCATCCGCCACCGCCTGCCCGCGGACCTGGAGCGAATCATCGTGCGCCGGTTCTCGAACGAGAACGAACCTGCCCTGGGCCTGCGCATTGGCTCGGAACTGGACCTGAGCAACGCCTATGAACTTCTGGACCGGAACGTCCGGCGCCGCATCGAGCGCATCGACGGCGTGGCCCGCGTCTCCCTTGACGGCATCGAGCCGCGCACGGTTCGAATCCAGCTGATCGCCGACCGCATCGCCGCCCATCAGGTCGATCTCAACGCGCTCAGCGCACGGCTCCAGGCGGCGAATTTCTCCGTCTCTGCCGGTTACCTCGATGACGTCGAGGCGGGTCAGCGCATTCGCGTTCGTCCCCTGGGCGAATTCCGAGCCCTCGACGACATCCGGTCCCTGCCGATCAACGCCGAGGGGCTGCGCCTGGGCGACATCGCCGAGGTCAGGCTCGAATCGCCGCCGCGCGACTACGAGCGCCTGCTTGACGGGGAGTTTGCCATCGGCCTGGATATCTTCCTGGAAAGCGGCGCCAACCTCGTCGAGGTCAGCGATCGGGTCCTCGACGAGGTCGAGGCCATCGGCGAGCTCGACGACATGGCCGGTATCAATCTCTATGTGCTCTTCAGCCAGGCCGAGGGCGTGGTCACCAGCCTGAAGGACCTGGCCATGGCCGGCCTCATGGGCGCCCTGATGTCGATGGTCGTGCTCTATCTCTTCCTGCGTCAATGGACGGCCACGCTGATCGTCATGCTGTCCGTGCCCGCGGCGGTGCTGATGACCCTGGCGGGCATGTACTTCCTGGGCCTGAGCCTGAATATCCTCACCATGATGGGCCTGATGCTCGCCATCGGCATGCTCGTCGACAACAGCGTGGTGGTGACCGAGAGCATCTACCGCAAGAAGCAGCAGCTGCCGGGCTCGCCGGGCAAGGCCACGCTCCTCGGCGTGCGCGAGGTGGCGCTGGCGATCAGCGCCGGGACGTTGACCACCATCATCGTCTTCCTGCCCAATATCTTCGGTGCGCAGAATCAGATCACCCTGTTTCTTTCGCACGTGGCCTATGCCATTACCATCGCCCTGCTGGCCTCGCTGCTGATCGCCCAGACACTGATCCCCCTGCTGGCGCTGCGCGTCAAGGTTTCACCGCAGCAGACAGAGGCCGGCTGGCTGAGGCGCCTGTCCGGCTTCTACGTCCGGGTGCTGGCTGCGGCGCTGAACTATCGCTGGACCGCCGCCGCGCTCGTCGCGCTGCTGCTGGTCTCGGTGGTGGTTCCGATCAGCCAGGTCAAGAGCAACATGTTCGACGAGTCCGACGGTGACCGAGTGATGTTGCGCTACAACGTCGAGGGCAGCTACACGCTGGAGAAGGTGCGCGAAGCCGTCGATGAAATCGAGGATGCCCTGCGCGCCAATCAGGACGCCATCGGCTTCGAGTCGCTGTACTCCTACTACAGGGCGGACCGGGCCGAGACCACCCTGATTCTCGATCAGGCGCGCCAGATCGCCACGGAAGAAGTTCATCAGCGCGTCCGCGACGTGCTGCCTGCAATTGCCATCGGCAAACCCTCCTTCGACGGCCAGCGCAACGGCGGTGCGGAGAACCTGGCCGTCAACCTCTACGGCGAATCCAGCCAACGTCTGTTCGAGATCGCCGAGGACGTGGTCCGCGTCCTCGGCCGCCTGGAGGGCCTGGTCGACGTGCGGTCGGACGCCGCCAACGGCGAGGAGGAGGTGCGGGTGATCGTCCAGCGCGAGGCGGCCCAGCGCAACGGCCTGTCGGTTCAGGACATCGCCAGCGCCATCGCCCTGGCCATGCGAGGTCAGACGCTCAACGAGTTCCGCACGCCGACCGGCGAACTCGACATGCGCCTGGAGTTTCAGGGCGCGGATCGCCAGAGCCTGGCCCAGCTCGAGGCTCTGCCGCTGATCAACTCGGACGGTGAGCGCGTGCGTCTGTCGACGGTCGCTCGCTTCGAGATCGTTCGCGGCCCCGGGTCGATCTCTCGCCAGGATCGACGCACGGCGGTCAGCGTCAGCGCCAACCTCGATGAGCTGACCATCAGCGAAGCCCGCGAGCGACTCGAGGCGGTGATGGATCAGATCGCCTTCCCGCCCGGCTACAGCTGGAGCTTCGGGGAGGCCTTCCAGCAGGAAGACGAGGCGATGCAGCAGATGGTCTTCAACATGCTGCTGGCCATCGCCCTGGTCTTCATCGTGATGGCGGCCCTGTTCGAATCGACCCTGTTCCCGGCCTCGATCGTCACCTCGATTCTTTTTTCCTTTATCGGGGTCTACTGGTTCTTCTTCATCACGGGCACGGAGATGTCCCTGATGGCCCTCATCGGCATGCTCGTGCTGATGGGAATCGTGGTCAACAACGGCATCGTGTTGATCGACCACGTCAACAACCTGCGGCGCCAGGGAATGGCGCGCGATGCCGCCGTCATCCAGGCCGGGCGCGACCGCCTGCGCCCCATTCTGATGACCGCAGCCACGACCATTCTGGCAATGATTCCCCTGGCCATGGGCGACACGCGCATCGGCGGCGGTGGACCGCCGTACTTCCCCATGGCCCGCGCCATCATCGGCGGCCTGGCCTTCTCCACCGTCATCAGCCTGGTCGTCGTGCCCTACGTCTACGTGCTGCTCGACAGCCTGCGGAACTGGGTCGGCGACGTGCGCGATCGCGCCACCGGTGCCAGTGCACGACGATCTGGCGCATCGGCTTGATGAGCACAGCCTGAAAGACGACAACCTTTAAATCACGCTCGGACGTTCTCCGTCCAGCAGCTCCTTGCCCAGGGCAAACCGCTGCCGGACTCCAAACTGAGCTAAGCAGCGAAGCAGTAAAGGAAAAGAAAAAGCAAAAAGATCTTTGACGCTAAATACGCCGAGAATGCCAAAAAGAGTCTTTATGGTTGTTCCTTGGCGTCGTAGCGCGCTTAGCGTTGTAGAAGGTTCTTCTTTTCTTCCCTAGTTCCAGTCGCGGGACCCCTCGTCCTCACGCAGGGCGTTGACCGCGTGACCGGCCAGGCTGTAACCGGCTTCGCGCATGGTCAGGTGGGTCTGATCGGCGCCGGCAGCCTTGATTTCTTCGACGTTCTCCTCGTAGAGCGCGTGCGAGA
>CAZDFS010000027.1:39111-41038 GCA_964504865.1 uncultured Wenzhouxiangella sp. | reverse complement strand
CTCCGAGCATAATTGTTCAGAGCTTCCCTAGATGAGGACAAGCTGCCGAGACTGCGCACCGACGCCTCTTGCGCGGCGCAGCGATCGGCGACCCGCTGCGACTCAGCCGCCCTTCTTGTTTTCACACACCACGTAGAGTTCGGCCAGGCCGAGGGTCGTCATCGAATGGCTCTGGAGTTCCGGGCTGTAGTCGACCACCGGATCGGTGCGTAGAGCGAAGCGCTTCGGTTCCATGGCCATGGCGCGCAGCTCGCGCTCGAAGCCGTCAACGGTGATCGGATTCAGCTCCGTGTACCAGCGCCAGTAGTCCTCGCAGGAGGACTCCTCGCCGGCCCGGTCCATGTAGCGCGGGCGGCCGGCCAGGACGCGTTGCCTGAGCTCGTCGCGATCGATCTTCAGGTGGATCCAGGGGTCGTCGAAGAACTCCCCGAGGTGATTGCCGACGCTGCCGTAGAACAGGCCCGGGTGGGCGAAGAACAGGCCGCCGGGGCGCAGAACCCGGCGGATTTCCGCGAGCGCCCGGTCGTAGCCGCCGGCGATGTGTTCGAGTGATCCCCAGGAGAGCACCACGTCGAAGGCGTCGTCGTCGAAGTCGAGGGCATTGGCGTCGTCCGGCCGAAAGGACAGGCCGGGTGGACGCATCAGGGACTCGGGCAGGTGATGCTCGCGGCAGATCGATTCAAGACGCTCGTAGCCGCGAAAGGGATCGATGCCGATGAGTTGCTCGGGCTGCATGCGCAGGGCGATACCGAGGTCCGTGATGCCATCGCCGCAGCCCACGTCGAGGATCCGCCCGCGAAGTCGCTCGTCGCGCTGAAAGAACAGGTGGATGATCGTTCGCGCGGCGTGGTCGAAGTGGCGAAAGAACCAGTTCTGGTCCTGACGGGCCCAGCTCAGGCGCTCGATCTTCGGGGTCTCCGGGCCCGAGGACAGTCGCCAGGCGGCACTCGACCAGGCCGGCCGGGACCCGAGCCGGGTGGTGAGTCGACCGCGCTCCCTGCCGCCGCCGTTGGCCTCATCTCGCAGCATCAGGGTCAGTTCGCTGCCCGGCGCCCAATCGCTGGACTGGGGGGTCTCGAGGCGGTAGCGGCCGCGCGGCAGCCAGGAAATATCGAGACCGGTCTGGCGCAGAAACAGCTGTTCACGTCGGCCGTCGGGCTCCTCGACCAGAAGCTCGGCGTCGAGATCGAACAGGATCGGCTCGTCGATGGTGAATTCGCAGATCGGCGTCGGCGATGCGGAGAATTGATCGGTGATCAGGGCCACGGCAGAAACGCTGGTTTGGATGAAGGATGAACGTGACGGCGCATTGTATCGGCTGCGGCGGCGCCGAACTGAACCCGAGGGGCGCTCGGCAGTATACTGCGCGCCTGTCCGAACCCCTGAACTTCGTCCTATGTCCGATACCCACTATCGCCAGGTCTGGGACCGTCGGTCCGCCGACGACCTGGCCGCACTGGAAGCGGTCGACAACAGCGGCAGCGAGAGCGTCGCCCGCGCCACCGGCGCCCACACGGCGGCGCTCGTCGCATCAGCGCTTGATCTCGGCCCTGACGATGCGGTGCTCGAGCTGGGCTGTGGCGCGGCTCGTATCGGGCGCGAGCTGGTCGAGCGCTGTGGCCACTGGACCGGCGTGGACATCTCGCCGAACATGATCCGCGTGGCGGGTCGGCGCCTCGACGGCCACGACAACGTGCGCCTCGAAGTGCTCGAGCGGACCAGCCTGACGATGATCGAGGACCGTAGCCTGGACAAGGCCTATTCGGTCGCCGTGCTGTGCCACATGGACAAGGAGGATCTGTTTCTCTACCTGCGCGAGCTGGCCCGCGTGCTGAAGCCCGGCGGCCTGGCCTACGTCGAAACCTGGAACCTGGCCGATCCCGTCGGCTGGTATCGGTGGATGTATGAGGTCGAGTTCTGGAATCGG
>CAZDFS010000027.1:16636-39070 GCA_964504865.1 uncultured Wenzhouxiangella sp. | reverse complement strand
CTGGTGGTCTTCGATGATTCGCCCTGGCTGCAGATGATCGTCGGCAAGGACCTCAGCGCTCCTCGCCGGGAGGCCGAGCGCCGTCGCCTGGCCGAAGCACGATCGCAGATCGCCTACACGCCGCTGTTCGGCCAGCTGTTCCTCGAGGCGATCCGGGTCATCTACGGCGACCAGCACCCGAAACAGGCTCTGGCGCATCTCGATCGGCTTCCGGCCTCAATGGAAGTCGATCTCTATCGAACCCTGATCGAGGGTCTGTGGGAGCAGGACCCCGACCGCTACGGCCCGGCGCCGGCCTGAGATCCTTCGGCGGCGCTCGGCTCGGCTCTTCAAATCTCTGCCGTCGCCGCTCGCGGGGGCGTTTCAGCATCCCGCGTTGCGAGTGAAAATCAGCCTGGCCCAATCGTCCCGGATCGCCAGGTCCGGAGGGCCGAGGCGATCGGCATAGGCCGCGGCGACGGCGTCGGTCTGTGACTCCAGGACACCGGAAAGGACCAGCTGGGCCCGGGGCCTGAGGCAGGCCGAGAGGCGCGGCGCCAGCTCGATCAGGGGCCCGGCGAGGATATTGGCCAGCATCAGGTCGACCTCCCGGGGCTCGAAATCCTCGGGCAGCATGACCTCGACCTGTTCTTCGACGCCGTTCCGCCGGGCGTTGTCGCGGGTCGCCTCCAGGGCCTGGGGATCGTGATCGACGCCGATGATCTTCTCGGCACCCTGGAGCGCCGCCGCGATGGCGAGGATTCCCGACCCGCAGCCGTAATCGACCACCGTGCTGCCGCTCAGGTCCTGCCCGTCGAGCCATTCGAGACACAGGGCCGTGGTGGGATGGGTGCCGCTGCCGAAGGCCAGTCCCGGGTCGAGGCGAATGACTCGCGGCCAGCTCGGGTCGGGATCGACGTGGCTGGGGCAGATCCACAGTCCCTGGCCAAACTGCATCGGCGCGTAGGCATCCATCCAGGCGCGGACCCAGTCGCGATCGGCCAGGGTGGCGATCTGCAGCGCGGCAGCATCGATCAGCACGCCGTGCCGGGAGAGGTGAGACGCCAGGTTCACCGCATCGGGATGCACGTCGAACAAGGCCTCGGCGAGGACCTGAGGCCAGAGCAGGCGCTCGCCCGGACCGGGTTCGTGGACCGGATGGTCCTCGGCATCGAGGAGGGTGACGGCCTGGGCACCGGTCTCGAAGAGGGCGTCTTCGGCCGCTTCGACCTGGTCCGGATCCAGCACCAGCCGGGCCACATACCAGGTCGTGGCATCCGCACTCATCCGCGGCGCTCCGAGTGCATGTCGCCCCAGCGCGCCTGCAGGATTGCGATCACCGCGGGCCCCGCGGTCTCGGTCCGAAGGACGCGCGGCCCCAGGCTCAGACCCTTGAAGCCGAGCTGGCGGAGGCCCTTGATGTCGCGATCGCTGAAACCACCCTCCGGGCCGATGGCCAGGCGGAGCGGGCGATCCCCGGGGGCGCTGAGCCGGTCGATCGTTTCCTCGGCATCGGGGTCGAGAAACAGATTCAATCCGTCCATGGCGGGTACGTCGGTCAGGGCGCAGAGGGGCTCCAGGGCCGGGATTCGGACGCGCCCGCTCTGTTCGCAGGCCGAGACCACCACGCTGTGCCAGTGGGCCATCCGCTTGTTGGCACGCTGCCCGGACAGGCGAACCTCCGTGCGCTCGCTCAGGACCGGCTGGATCCGGGTCACGCCCAGCTCCACCGATTTCTGCAGTGCCCAGTCCATGCGGTCGCCGCGTCCGACGGCCTGAATCAGGGTCAGGTCAAGCGGCGACTCGGTGGCGGGCTCGCGGCTTGAAGTCAGCTGGATCAGGCAGCGATCCCGTCCCGCGATCTCGGTGATCCGTCCGTCGTGTTCCCGGCCGTCGCCGTTGAACAGGGTGACTTCATCGCCGCTGCGACGCCGGAGCACTCGGAGCAGGTGATGAGCCGCCGGCCCCTGCAGTTCGATCAGGGCATCGGTCCCGAGGGGCTGATCGCTGTGGAGGCGGATGCGGCGCATCAGCGGCGGGTGACGAGGTCGATGGCGTCGATCGCCGCGCGGGCAAGCTGATCGATCTCGTCATCGCTGATGACATAGGGCGGCATGAAATAGACCACATTGCCGAGGGGGCGCAGGAGCATCTCGCGTTTGAGCGCCTCCTGATAGACCTGAATGCCCCGGCGCTCCTCCCAGGGGTAGGGGTGGCCGTTGGCCTGGCCCATTTCCATTGCCAGAATCATTCCATGCTGACGAATCTCGAGGATGTTGGGGTGGTCCTCCAGTTCACTGACGCGCTCGCGCATGCGTGCGGCCTTGATGCGATTGTCAGCGAGCACATCGCGCTCTTCGAAGAGATCCAGGGTGGCCAGGGCCGCCGCGCAGCACAGGGCGTTGCCCGTGTAGCTGTGCGAGTGCATGAAACCGCGCGTCAGATCGTAGTCGTGGTAGAAGGCGGCGTAGACGGTCTCGCTCGTGAGGACCGCCGACAGGGGCAGGAAGCCGCCCGTCAGGCCCTTGGACAGGCACATGAAATCGGGCCGGATCCCGGCCTGCTCGCAGGCGAACAGGGTGCCGGTGCGACCGAAGCCCACGGCGATCTCATCGGCGATCAGATGAACGCCATAGCGATCGCAGGCGGCGCGCAGCTTCTCGAGGTAGATCGGATGGTACATGCGCATGCCGCCGGCGCACTGGACCAGGGGTTCGACGATGACGGCGGCAATCTCCTCGTGGCGCTCGGCCAGAAGCGCCTCCATCTGCCGGAATTTCTCGGCGCTGTGGTCGGCCCAGCTCGTGCCGGCTTCGCGGCCGAAGCAATCCGGCGACTCAGTGACGATGGGCTCGAGTAGCAGCGGCGCGTAGGTGTCGCGGTACAGGCCCACGTCACCGACGGCGAGGGCGCCCAGCGTTTCGCCGTGGTAGCTGCCGGACAGGCAGACGAAACGGGTTTTACCTGCCTGACCCTGGTTGAGCCAGTAGTGGAAGGACATCTTCAGAGCGATCTCGACGGCTGCCGAGCCCGAGTCGGCGTAGAAGACGCGGCTCAAGCCCGGTGGGGCAAGCTGGCAGAGACGCTCGGCCAGCTCCACGGCTGGCGCGTGGCTGAAGCCGGCGAGGATGACGTGTTCGAGTTCGCGCGCCTGATCGGCGATGCGCCCGGCGATCGTTTCGTTGGCGTGGCCGAACAGATTGACCCACCAGGAGCTGATCGCGTCGAGATAGCGATTGCCGTCGTGGTCTTCCAGCCAGACGCCCTGGCCACGCCGGATCGGAACCATCGGCAGCCACTCGTGGTCCTTCATCTGCGAGCACGGGTGCCAGACCCGCGCCAGATCGCGCTCGCGCCAGGCCTGATTACTCATGGCCGCTCCCCGGGGCGGTGTCCCGTTGGCGATCGGCGACTGGCGGGGCGTCGAGCGTGTCAGTTCCCGCGGGTCGGCGTATCATGAGGTACTGATGTGTCATCCAATGAACGTTCTGGTCGGACGGACCGGACAAGGTAGCAGAGAATGAGGATTTTACGCAGCCGCGAAGCGGGCTTTTCCCTGATCGAGATTCTGGTGGTCGTGGTCATCATCGGCATCCTGGCCGCCGTTGTCGTGCCCCGGGTCATGGACGAACCGGATCGCGCGCGCGTGACCAAGGCGGCGCAGGACGTGCAGGCCCTGGTCACGGGGCTGAACATGTACAAGCTCGACAACTACCAGTACCCGTCCACGGAGCAGGGCCTGGACGCCCTCGTGCGCCGACCCTCCGGTCAGCCCGAAGCCCCCAACTGGAAAGCCGGTGGCTACATCGATCGCCTGCCGACGGACCCCTGGGGCCGGCCGTATCAGTACCTCAATCCGGGGTTGAAGGGCGAGATCGATGTCTGGTCCTTCGGCGCCAACGGGATGCCCGGTGGGGAAGGCATCAACGCCGAGATCGGCAATTGGCAGGATTAGCGAGCCACTGAATTCGGATGGACGGCGCGCGTGATTCGGCGGAGCCATGCGGGCGATCGCGCCCGGCCAGCGGCTTTACGCTCATCGAAGTCCTGGTGGTGCTGGCGATCGCCGCGACGCTGACGACCCTGGTGATTCTTCGCCTCGGCGCCTGGCAGGACCCGCAGGATCCGCAGCGCCTGCTCGAGCGGATCGCCGCCCGCATCGGCCATCAGTGCGAACAGGCCCTGTTCCAGTCACGACCGCGCGGTCTGCGCTTCAGCCCCTCCACCGTTGACGCCTGGCAGGGCGGCCCCGAGGGCTGGCAGGCCCTGGCCGATCGCGGCGCCGATGCGGCGCTGTCGATTCCCCCGTCAACGGCGGTGATGCTGGAGCTCGGCGGCTACCCCGTCGATCTCGCCGCGGTCGAGCCTGAGCCGGAGGGATCCGCATCGCCAGCGATCGCGCCTCAGGTCGTGTGCCAACCGCTCGGTGAGCTGACGCCGTTCCGCCTGATCCTGACCTCGGCCGACGGCCAGGACTGGGTCCTCGAGGGCGAGGCCAGTGGCCGCCTGATCCTGCCGGAGGAGGCCCGCTGATGCAGTGCGCGAGGAATGCCGGGTTTACCCTCCTCGAGGTGCTGGTGGCGCTGCTGGTCGTGGCCATAGCCGTCGCTGCACTGGGGCGCGTCGGTGCCCAGGCCCTCGATGCTCAGGCCGAGTCCGAAGCGCGGACCCTGGCGCTCTGGGTGGCCGATAACGCCATCGCCGAGCTTCGCCTCGAGGGCAGCGTGGCCGCGGACCGTCGCGCCGGCAGCAGCCGCATGGGCGATCGCGACTGGTACTGGGAGGCCCTGATCCAGCCGGCACCGGGCGCCGACATGCTGCGCGTCGACGTGCTCGTCTATGCCGATGCCCTGCGCGACTCGCCCGTGATCAGCCACACCGGCTTCCTGCCGCCGTGAGCGCGCGAGTGGCCTGTCGCTCCGCCAGCGGTTACACCCTGGTCGAAGTGCTCGTCGCGGTTCTGGTCTTTGCCGTGCTGGCGGCCAGCGCCTACGGCGCACTGAACGCCCTGTCGCGCGCAGCGGTTGCACATCGCGATCACGCTACCGAGCTGGCCGGCCTGCAGCTGACCATGACGCGGCTGGCGGCGGATCTGCGCCAGCTCAGCCATCGCTCGGTGCGCGACGGGTTCGGCCAGGTCGGCCCGGCCCTGACCGGTTCGGCAACCGCTCTCCAGGGTACCCGTGCCGGCTGGTCCAACCCGAACGAGCTACGCCGCAGTCAGCTGCAGCGCTTCGCCTGGCAGTTCGATGGTCGCGAGCTGCTCCGACTGGCCTGGCCCGTGACCGACCCTGCGCCCGCCGCCTTGCCCGTACCCGAGGCCATCGATCTGGCCGTGCGCGATCTTCGCCTGGCCTATCGCGATGCCCAGGGCGCCTGGTATGACCAGTGGCCGCCGCGACGCGCCAGCGATCAGGCCCTGCCGTCTGCGATCGAGCTGCGCATCGATACGGTGCGCTTCGGCGCGCTTCGGCGGCTCCTCGTACTGGATTGATGAGAATGCGGCGAACTTTGCAGGTCACGGGCCGGACGCGCCAGCGCGGGGCGGCGCTCCTGATTGCCCTGATCGTGGCGGCGCTCGCCAGCGTCCTGGCCCTTGGCGTGATCGAGCGCGGCCAGTCGACGATGGCCCGGACCCAGGCCCTGCTCGATTCCGAGCGCTCCTATCAGTACGCACGGGGCATGGCCATCCTGGCGCGTAATCTCATCGACCGAGCCCGCCGCGAGGACGCGCCGCCGGACCAGCTCAACGGCAGCTGGACGCCGGTCTTTCCCGTGCCGGGCGGCCGGATTCAGGGGCGACTCCTCGATCAGCAGGCGCGCTTCAATCTCAATGCCCTGGCCCATCCCGACGCGGCCCGCCGTCAGGAGGCGCAGCAGACCTTCGAGCGCCTCCTCGAGCACCTCGGCCTTGATACGGTCATCGCCCTCGAGCTCGCTGACTGGATCGACGGCGCCGCCGTGGCTCGCCCGGGCAGCGCGGGCAACAGCGTCTATGCGGGATTTCAGCCGCCCTATCGTCTGGCGGGCGTGGCGCTGGCCCACCCCAGTGAGCTGCGCTGGCTGCGGAGCATGACACCCCAGGCCTACGCCCGCCTGTCGGCCTTCGTCACGACCCTGCCGGACTCGGGGGTGCGTATCAACGTCAACACCACCTCGGCACCGGTGCTCGCCTCGCTCATGCCCGAGATGTCGATCGAAGAAGCCGAGCGCGTGCTCAGCGACAGGCCCTGGCGCGATCTGCGCGGTTTTCTGGGACACCCGATCGTCCAGCGCCAGCCCATCCCCGACGTTCAGCTCCAGCGTCAGATCACGACGACGAGCCAGGACTATCTGGCCCAGGCCCGCGTCACCCTCGACGGCGTCGAACGAGACTACTTCGGTCTGATCCAGCTCGGGGGAACGCGTTATGATTTCCGCTGGTTCAGCCAGGGCGTGCCCTAGCCCAGAGTCGAGTATGGCCGCGTCGAACAAGGAACAGATCGTATTGCACGCGGGCGCGTCTCGCTGGTCCTGGCGTCGCCTCGATCGAGCCGGGCGTGTCCAGGGCCAGGGCGAGGGAGCCCCGGGCGAGGTCAGCTGGCCCGCCGCGGCCTCCGTCCAGGTGCTGATGGACGCCTCTCTGTGCGTCGGACTGCGACTGGCGCTACCGCGCCTGAGCGCCGGCAAGCAGGCCCAGGCGCTGCGCTGGGCCGCGGAAGAACACCTGGCGAGCTCGGCCGAGGATGAACACGTCGTGGCCGGGCCGCGCGACGCAGACGATCGCCTCTGCGCCGTCGTGGTCGGCCAGGCCGCCATGCGCCAGCTCCTCGAGGCCCTCGGCGAACAGCCCGTCGAGCAGGTCGTTCCGGATGCCCTTTGCCTGCCCTTCGAGCCCGGTCGCGTGTCCCTGGCTGGCCTCGACGGGCGCGTCCTGGCGCGCTGGGGCGACTGGGATTTCGGTAGCTTCGAAGCGGAACTGATCGACGAACTGCTTCACTCCCTGCCCGGCGATTCCCGCTTCGATTGGTATGGCGGTGACCTGCCCGAGGTGCTCAGTGCCTTGCCCATCGAGCGTGGCGGCAGCGACACGTTCGAGGCGCTGACGCGCGATCTGGCGCAGGCCCCGATCGATCTCCTGACCGGTGACTACGCCTCGGACAGCAGCCAGGCGGTCCGATCCCACTGGCGCTATGCCGGCATCGCCGCGGCCCTGGTCGGCGTCCTGGCCCTGGGCAGCGCCTATCTTGAACTGAAGCTGCTGCAGAGCCGTTCGGCGACGCTGGCCACCGAGCTCGACGCCCAGTTTGCGGCCGCCTTTCCCGGCGTGACGCCGGCAGGTCGCCACCTGGAACAGGCCCAGCGCCAGCTCTCGGGCCTGCGCTTCGGACAGGCCGCCGGCCTGCTCGACCTGATGAACCGCGCGGCGCCGGTCATCGCCGCCCAGGCGGATCTCGAGACCGAGGCCTTGAGTTTTCGCGACGGGCGGCTGGAGTTCGTCCTGCGCGCGCCCGACGGCCTGGCACTGGAGGACGTGGCCCGCCGCCTGCGCGCGCTCAGCCTCGAGGCCGATCTTCAGTCCCTGCGCCGGGAAGAGGGCGCGGTCACCGGCCGCCTGCTTCTGGTCC
The DNA here is from genome assembly GCA_964504865.1 of uncultured Wenzhouxiangella sp. GTDB lineage: Bacteria > Pseudomonadota > Gammaproteobacteria > Xanthomonadales > Wenzhouxiangellaceae > Wenzhouxiangella. The sequence goes on along the minus strand of CAZDFS010000027.1, from coordinate 31,484 downwards.
AGGCCGGCGGCGCATGAAGGCCTGGTTCCAGCAGCTCGAAGCGCGCCAGCGTCTGGTCCTGATCGGGGCCGCGGTGATACTCCTCGCGCTGGTTCTGTTCGTCCAGGTCTGGGAGCCTCTGCAGCAGGCCAGTGACCAGGAGCGAGCGCGGATCGCGCAGCAGCAGGCGCTGCTCGACTGGCTCGTGGCCGTGACGCCGATGGCACAGCAGCTTCAGCAGCAGCGCATTGCCCAGCGCCGCGACAATGAGCAGTCGCTCCTCGTCCTCGCCGATCAATCGGCGCGGGCGGCGGGCCTGGCCTCCTCGCTTACGCGGATCGAGCCCGCGGGCCAGGCGCAGGTTCGCGTCTGGCTCGACAATGCCGATTTTCTGAGCACGATGGGCTGGCTCCAGCAGCTGTCGAGCCGCCATCCCATCGACGTCAATCAAATGACCGTCGACCGCGCCGCCGCCGAGGGCCGGGTGAACGTGCGCGTCACCCTGAGCGAGGATGCGTAGGCTCCTTCTGATTGCCCTGGCGGTGCTTCCCCTTCTGGTGATCGCGACGCTGCCCGCTGGCCTGGTCATCCCGCGCTTCGATCCGCCAGCGGCCCTGGGCCAGTACGGCGGCACGATCTGGTCGGGCCAGGCGCGCTGGCGCCAGGCCGGGCAGGCGCCGATGGCCCTGCAGTGGCGCTGGACCTGGCCCTGGCGCTGGCAGTGGGAGGCCAGTGACGGGGTCAGTCAGGTCACGGGGCTCTGGCAACCCTCCGACGGTATCGATCTGACCCGCATCCAGGGGCGCCTGGCGGTCGAACGACTCGACCTGGCCGCCTGGCTGCCCCTGAGTCCGCCGCAGGGGGTGATCGAACTCGATCTCGACGCGGCGCGCCTGCTGCCGGGTCGGCCGCCGAGGGTTCGTGGCGAGGCGGTCTGGGCCGAAGCGCGGCTGGCCGGCGTCGTTCAGGAAGACCTGGGCCGTATCCGGCTTCGCTTCGAACCCGCCGAGTCCGCCGAGTCCACGAGCGCTCAGCGCGCTCGCGTCGAAAGCCTGACGCCGGCCGCCGTGCTCGTCGACGGCTCCATCGAGTTCGAGGCCGACGCCTACCGCGTCGATCTCTGGCTGCAGGCCAGCCCCGAGCGGCCCGAACTGGCCGGGCAGCTGGGCGCACTGGGTGAGCGTCAGGCCGACGGCCGCGTGCGGCTGCAGCTTCAGGGCCGCCTCGGTCTGGACTGACCAACGGCGGGGATTGGAGTCCGACATTGAACACGCATCGAAGCGAGGGAAGGGAATGAGCATCGATCTGGATCAAGCCCTGGCGGTCGCCAGGCAGGCAGCAAGGCGGGCCGATGAAATCGCCATGGGCTATTTCAACGGCGAGCTCGAGGTCGAGCGGAAGTCCGATGCCAGCCCGGTCACCGAGGCGGATCGCGCCTGCGAGCGCGCCATCCGCTCGACGCTCCTCGACGCCTTTCCCGACCACGCCATCTTTGGCGAGGAGTACGGTCAGCGCGGGCAGGGCGATCTGCTCTGGCTCGTCGATCCCATCGACGGCACGCGCAGCTTCATTCGCGGACTGCCCTTCTGGTCGGTGCAGATTGCCCTGATGGTCGAGGGCGAGCTGGTTCTGGGCGTGTCCTCCGCGCCGGCCTTCGGCGAGCAGGCCTGGGCGGTCGCCGGCCGAGGCGCCTGGCTCAACGGCGCACGGGTGAGCTGCCAGGACTGCGAATCGATCGACGCCGCGGATCTGAGCTTCGGCAACCTCCGCAGCCTCGCTCGGGGGCCCGGCTGGGCCTGGGCGGGCCAGCTGTTCGCGAGGGCCGCGCGCTGTCGCGCCTACGGTGATTTCTATTCCTATCACCGCCTGGCCGACGGCGGACAGGACGGCGTGATCGAAAGTGACGTCAATATCCTCGACATTGCCGCGCTGACCGTGCTGGTGCGCGAAGCCGGCGCCGTCATCACGGACCTGGCGGGCAACGCCATCGATCTGGACACGACCTCCATCCTCGCTGCAAGTCCGAGACTTCATGCCCTGTTGTTATCCTCGCGTCATGACTGATCTCAAGCCCAAAACGCTGCCGATCATCCACGAGCGCCGCGAGCGGCGACCGGCGGATCTGTTCCGGGTCGAGCAGCTCGATCTGGAATTTTCCAACGGCGAGCGGCGAACCTACGAGCGCCTGAAGAGCCGCGGACTTGGCGCGGTCATCATTGCGGCCATGCCCGATGACGACCATGTCCTTCTGATTCGCGAGTACGCCTGCGGCGTCCACGGCTATGAGCTGGGCCTGCCCAAGGGCCGTCTCGAAGCGGGCGAGGACCGCCTCGCCGGCGCGAACCGGGAGCTGCAGGAAGAGTGCGGCTACGCCGCGCGGGACCTGCGCGAGATCGGGCACCTGACGCTGGCCCCGGGCTACATGACCCACACCACCCACGTGGTCCTCGCCCGCGATCTCTATCCATCCCGGCTGCCCGGTGACGAGCCGGAGACCCTGGACGTCATCCGCTGGCCCCTCGACCGATTGGCCGAGCTGGTTCAGCGCGATGATTGCACCGAGGGCCGGACGATCGCTGCCCTCTACATGGCGCGCGATCTTTCCCGCCTCGACCGCTGAGTCCCGGGACCGTCCCGGGGACGGCTTCTAGCGCTTGGCAGGGTGGCGCCGTCCCAGGCTGACGGTCATCAGCAGCAGTCCCAGCATCAGGGCCAGCACCGCGATGGTATTCAGGCTTGGTACGGGAATCGTCGGCTGCGGCGGCACGCCGCTGACCGGCAGGCTGAGCGCCTCCGCGGCAACTTCGATCTCCACCGGTCCACCCGTCGGCGTCGTCGTCCAGCCCTTCGCGACCTGCGTGTCACGCCAGGCTCGACGATAGAGCAGGCGCACGGAAATCTCGGCATTGGCATCGACGGCCAGGCCGGCGAGATCGAAGCGATAGGAGGAGACATCGGTCTCGCCCGAGGGGATACGCGTATCGCTGGTCACGCCCTCGGCGTCGATGAACAGGACGGGCCGCACGACCGGGCCCTCGCCGTTGATCCGGCCCTCGAGCACTCGAGCAAATCCCTTGCCGGGCTGGCCGGCCAGGTCATCGGGGCCGGTGCCACCCTGAGCGCTGCCATAGAAGGGAATCGTCTCGCCGCTCGCCTGGGGCAGGGGGGTGCCGTCGATGCGCGCTTCGACAACGAGCAGGGCATTGCGAATGGAAATGCCCGTCGGAAAGGCATGGCCCGCCCCGGCATTGGTCACGGCTGCGGTGACCTGCAGCTCATCGCCGACCTGCTCGGCCTCGATCGCCAGATCGATCGACTCGCTCAGGCTCGTGGGCGTTGAACCCTTGAAGCTGTGACTGCGGCGCTGATTTGCCTCACGAATGGGCTGTCCGCCCAGCGATGAAATCGGACCGTCGCTGTCGGCGGGCGGCATATGACAGTCCTGGCACGATTTGAAGCCTGCTCCCTCGACGGCAAAGGGCGATGCCAGCCACTCGCTGTAAGTGTTCTGTCCCGGCGCGCCCGTGTCGGGATTGTTGTATTCGTGGCAGGACGCGCAGAAGCGCGATTCGGTGAATCGGGGCTGGTAGGAGGATCGCATGGTCGAAAAGCTCACATCGTCGAGCGGCCCCCAGACCCAGAACTGGGTCGAGAAATCGTCGGGATAGCGATACTGCGTGTTACCGAGATGGTGCAGGGCCGAGACGTTTTCATTGACGTCGGCCATCTGGTGACAGGCCAGACAGGTGACGCCGTCCAGACCGCCGATCAGTCCGACTTCGTCGAGGAAGACATTGCCCGGGTCCTGCATATCGGCCAGGGGTGTATGACAGGTCGCGCAGAAGCCCGTGTCGTCCTCGTCGTGGAGGTCGCGGAAGACGTAACCGTTGCTGCCGCCGGGCGTTCCCGTGCCCGAGAACAGATCGAGCACCCACTCGTTGACGCCGGCGTTCGAATGGGTGGACTGCTGCCATTCCGTATGCTGATCGGCGTGGCAGGCGACGCAGTTGAATGACGAGCCGGGCTCGTAGAGCGTCGGAAGGTCCTCGGTCGGCAGGGGCGTGAGGGTAATCAGGACATCATCGCCGTCAACGGCGTTGGCGGCCCCGGTGATGTAGTTGGTCGCTCGGGCTGGATCGTAGGTGGTGACGGCCGTGATCACCGACGAGCCTGCCGGCGTATCGGTGAGCGTGAAGCGGCCGTCGGCGCCGGTCAGAACAGGCTCGCCCGTGGTGGTCTGCACCCTCACGCGCGCGCCCTCGACGGGGAGCCCGCTGTCCGAGTCGATCACCAGGCCCGTGATGTCGGAATGGACGGAGCCGGGGAGGCACAGCAGCAGAGCGGTGATGATTGGAATCCGGTATTTCATTTAAAAAGGCTTCAGTACGGCGAGGAGAACGATCAGGATCAGAAACAGGGCGGGGACTTCATTGAACCAGCGATAGAAGCGCGACGAGCGCGTATTGGCGTCGGCCGCGAACTGCCCGACGATTCGGATGCAGTAGAGATGGTACGCCACCAGGCCGGCGACAAGCGCCAGCTTGGCGTGCATCCAGCCCTGGCTCAGCCACCCGGGCGCAGCGATCAGGCTGGCCAGGCCGAAGCCGATGGCCAGCGCGCCGCCGATATGGGTGATCATCAGCAGTCGATGCTGCATGATCTTGAACAGCGCCATCGTGTCCGTCGACGGCCCTTCGGAGGCATAGACGAACAGGCGAGGCAGATAGAACAGACCCGCAAACCAGGTCACGATGAAGATCAGATGGAAGGCTTTCAGCCAGAGCATTGGCGCGTCGACTTGCGTGGCAGGGCGGTCTCTATTCTGGCCCAGTTGGGCGGGGGACACAAACGTTCCGGCGTCGGCGCTTGCTTGACGAATCGACGCGGCTGCGAGTATAACCGTCGGCGCCGGGGATTTCGTTTCCGTCAAGAAATCGTTCGCACTCGGTTAAAAGGCGCCACGTCAATACGAATAACAAGTGCGTCTGATTTTCCGGTTTGGGGCAATCGTTGAAGCGGTCCGTCGGACCGCTTTTTTTTGTTCTTCGCTGCGAAACGGTTGCGGGGCGGCGATGATTTATACTCTCGACGTTGCGTCACGTGATTGGAGAGGTCGATGTCTGATTCCCCGCAAATGATTTTCACCGATGCCGCGGCGGCCAAGGTCCGTGAGCTGATCCTCGAGGAAGCAAACCCGGCGCTGAAGCTGCGGGTCTACATCACCGGCGGCGGCTGCTCCGGCTTCCAGTATGGCTTTACCTTCGATGAGACCATCGAGGAAGGCGATGTGACCGTCGAGCGCAACGCCGTGACCCTCGTCGTCGACCCGCTCAGCTTCCAGTACCTGGAGGGTGCCGAGGTGGACTACAGCGAGAGCCTTCAGGGCGCTCGATTCGTCATTCGCAACCCGAACGCTGCCACCACCTGCGGCTGCGGTTCGTCCTTCGGGCTGGCCTGATCGACATCGCCGCAAGGAGGCCTGCGGGAATGGCCTGTTCGTCGAGTCGTCTCAGCCGCGGCCAGCGCCGACGCTCGGCCTGACCCCATGTCCATTCTGGCCATCCTCGTCGGGCTGCTGATCAGCCACTTTGCCACGGGCGTGCGCCACTTCAGGCGCTTTGCGCCAGCCCTGGCGCCGGCTCACTGGGTTCATCGCCTCTCACCGCAGCCGGCCTGGCTGGTGATGCTGACCCTGATCCTCTCCAGCCTGCTCGCTTCGGCCGTTGCCGAATGGTTCCTCATCGGCCTGGCCGGTACCTTCGGCTGGTTTGTCCTGGCGCTGTTCGTCTTCATCTACTGCCTCGGGCCCCGGGACCTCGACAAGGACGTGCAGCTGCTCAACGAGCGCGGCCTGCAGGCCAGTGACCCAGCGGTGGCTGAGGCACTCGCCTCGATGCGATTGACCCCCGTCGCCGACGCCCCCAGTGCCGCCGCCGCCGTGCATCACGCCGCACTGTCGCGCTGGTTCGGACTGCTCTTCTGGTTCGTCGTCCTGGGCATTCCGGGTGCGCTGATCTATCGCCTGACCCGCGCCGGTCTGCAGGACAGCTTCGACGATGCCGCGATCGAGTGGCTGGCTCGCCTGCGTCTTGTGCTCGATTGGCCGGTGGTTGCGCTCATGGTGCTGTCGGCAGGCCTGTGCAGCGACCTCGATCGCGTCGTCAATGCCTGGCGTCAGCAGGCAGCAGATTCTCCCCTCTGGGGCGTGTCGCCCCTGCTCCTGGATCAGGTGGCCAGCGCCACCCTCGAGGCCGAGTCTTCGACGATCGACGCCCTGAACTCGGCCCATCGCCTGGTCTGGCGCATGCTGATCCTCTGGCTGGTGGCGATGAGTCTGATCCTGATCGCCGGCTGGATGGTTTGACACGATCCTCCGCTGCCTGGGGCGGCGATGCGATCCACCTCCCCCTGTTTGACCCTTGGCCGGTGGAGCCGCCCTAGACGCGATTGACTTTCACATCGTCGAAGCGGTAATGTGACGCGGTTCATAAAAACAGGGGCTGGCGATGGCACTTTCCAATAGGGATCTTCGACGACATCTGGCGTCGATGCGTGCTCGGCTCGCGCCGATGGAGCTGCCGGAAAAGGTTGAAAAAGCCTGGCTCTATTGGGCGCGGGAATTTCTCCTGGCACATTCAGGCCTCGATCCGCGCTGCCTCGAGGCATCCCAGGTTCGTCGCCACGTCGAGGCTCTGGCCCTCGAGCGTCAGGTGAGTGCGGCCGTCCAGAACCAGATGACCCGGGCCTGCGTGTTTCTGCTGCGGGAGGTCCTGGGGCTGGAGTCGCCGGAGCTGACGATGCTCTGGCAGGCGGCGCGGGTCGCCTCGCGGCCGGTGATCCTGGCGCCGGCTGAAGTTCAGCGCTTGCTTGATCAGCTCGAAGGCGTGTCGTGGCTGATGGCCTCGCTGTCCTACGGGTCGGGATTGCGGCTCATCGAGTGCGTGCGCCTGCGCGTGCGCGACATCAAGGAACAGCGCATCGTTGTCTGCGACTCGAGCGGTCGAGCTTGCCGCGAAACCGTCCTGCCCGAACGGGTGCGTGATCCCATGCGCGCGCACATGGAGGCGCTCAAGATTCGCCATATCCGTGAGCTGGCCGATGGCTTCGGCGGCGTCAGGTTGCCGCCGAATGCGGGGATTCCGGCGTCGGCCGGGCGATCATGGGCCTGGCAGTTCCTGTTCCCGGGGCCCTATATGCGTGATGCCGACGGCGGACAGGCCTCGGCGCTTCGCTCCCATACCCCGGCGGCCGAGCTCCGCCAGGCGATCGAGCAGGCCGCGCGGATCGCCGAGATCGAGTCGGCCGTGTCCGAGAACACGCTCAGAAACAGCTTTGCGGCCCATCTGCTCCAGCGCGGCGTTGCCATGAGCGACGTGGAACGCTTGCTGGGTGTCGAAAGCAGCAATCGCCGCCCATCGTCCGAGGCCTCGTCAAGGCCGGCGGCGGTCCGATCAGCCTCAAGCCTCTGATCTGAACGGCGCTTAACGCTGGCCTCGGAGCGACGACGCCTGATCGGCGTAGCCGCTCAGTTCCATATAGCCGCGGCCGAGGCGCCGCCGACGATCGCGGTCCTGGACCTCGACCATCCCCTCCCAGTAGGGCACGGATGCCCGCCAGCGCTGGTCGTCGAAGACGGCGTCGACGGTCAGATCGAGATCGTGCGCGGGAATGCGAATGCGCCAGCTCAACGGCCAGTTCACGCCCTCGCGGTCGCGCCAGCGACGGCCCGGCTCGGTCGTGAAATCCGAAGCCTCGAGGATTTCATGGCGGCCGTCGGGCCAGACCAGGCTGCCGGCGGAAAATTCCGAAGCGGTGCCGTCGTTCCGGCGCAGGCGATAGACCATCAAGTCGCGCCCATCATCGAGCTGCAGGGCGAACCAGTCCCAGCCCGCCAGGCTATCGTCGAGCTGGCCGGAGCCCCATTCCCGGTCCAGCCACGCCAGCCCGCTGACCTGCCCCGACCAATCGCCGATGCGCAGCTCTCCGCTGGCCCGCAGCCTCGTATAGGAGTAGTAGCGCGAGGCCTGGCCTGGTGCCGGTCCCTTGCGGCTGTAGCCCGCCTCACCCTGAAGGACCTTGCTCCGGTCGGGGACGAGATCGAGGCGAAGGCCCATCGCGTCGGTCATGGCCTCGAGCTGCCAGCCCGGGTCCTGCGCTTCAACCTGCCAGGATCCCAGCCACCAGCGCTCGCTCGTTGCACCCGCCAGCCCCAGGGCGTCGCGGGCGAAGCGCTCCTCGCTGTGGAAGCGCTCGTTGGCCGCATCGCTGACGGCGAAGTGGGCCATCCAGAGATGCTCGCTGTCCCAGGCGGTCCCGGTGGGCGCCGGGTTGGCCAGGCGGAACCGGAACAGGGTGTACTGAAACCCGAAGCGGCGACCGTCCTCGGCCATCAGGTTGCCGGTGAAGTACCACCATTCGTTTCGATAGGCGTCGTGGCGACCATGATCAGCAGGAAAGTCGAGGGGCACGGGGCCGGTCACGCGCTCGACCTCGGCCGAGTCGCCGCCAAGAACGTCTGACAGGGCAATCGGCGCGGCGCGGCGCGGTGGCTCATGGGTCTGGCGTTCGAGCCAGACGACCAGAACGCTGGCTCCGAGGAGGAGGATGACCGTTGCCAGCCGCATCATCGCTGTCCTTTGAGCTGCTGCGCCGCCGGGCGCTGGCCGATGGTCCAGGCGGGCAGGGCGCCGGCCAGGAGGCCGGCGATCAGGGCAATCGGCAGCAGCTGAAGCCAGGGCCCGGTGCTGAACTCCAGGGGGATGGTCCAGCCGAAGGCGCGCGGCTGCACGGCCAGGGACAGCACCGCGTGGATCAGGGCGCTGATGGGAACGGCCAGAACGGCGGCGATCAGGGACAGGCCCACGGTCTGGCTCAGAACCCAGCGGGCAAGCCCGCGGCGGGTCAGGCCCAGGGCGCGCAGCGTTGCATACTCTCGCCGGCGCTCCAGACCCAGGGCCATCAGCGCACTGATCAGCGACACGACGGCGATCAGGCCCACGAGCAGCGACAGGGCCTGGGTGATGCGGAAAGTTCGGTCGAAAACGTCCAGGGTGATGCGGCGCACGTCAGCGCGCAGCGTGAGATCGAGCCGCGAGGGCGCCAGGCCGAGACGGTCTGCGAGCGCGGTCACGTCGGGCAGCTCGCGGCCGGGTGCCAGATACAGGCCGAGGCTGTCGCGGGCGCTGTCGTTGAACCAGCCTCTGAATACGGGCCCGGCGACGGCGACCTGGCCGCGGTCGCTGGCATAGTCGCGATAGATGCCGACGACCGGCAGGCTTTTCTGGCCAGCGGGCGTGTCCAGGTCGATGGGGTCGCCGAGGGACAGGGCCATCTGCCTTGCCAGCGGCTCGGAGACCAGTACGCCTCGTCCCTGATCGAAAAGGGCCCAGTCCTCGCCTTGGCCACCGGCCAGAAACTCGAAGCCCTCTCGGGCCCTGGGCGGCAGGTCGTAGGCGACCAGCGTGGTTCCATCCGCGCGGCGAAGCTGGCGCACCGACGACACCGCCTCGAACGTCGACTCATCGGCCCGGACCGAGTCGAACTGGGCTGGCGTGATCGAATCACCCTGAATACTCAGGTACACGTCGGCGCGCAGCAGGCGGGTGACCCAGTCGTCGACGGCGGCGCGAAAGCCGTCGACCATCAGCGCCATCCCGGCGCTCAGGCCCAGGGCCAGGCTGAGCGCCGCCATGCTCGGGCCGAGGCGCTGGCGCGATGCCTTGAGCATGCCCATGGCGCGGCCGAAGGCGCTGGAGGGGGTGGCCCGGCGCAGGCCGTCGACGAGGGCCATGGCGAGGCGCGGCACGACGATGGCGCAGGCGGTCAGCCACAGGAAAAGGCTGATCAGGGCGGCGATCAGATGGCTGGTGGTCCACAGGACGAGCAGGCCGGCGAGGGCGAGGCCGGCGGCGCTGCCGTACAGGCGTGCGGGAGAGCTCGACCGGCTCGCACCACGGCTGAGCTGCCCGGGTGGGATCGCAAGCGCAGCGGTGATCAGGCCGGAGACGCTGACCGCAGCCAGCCCCAGGGTCAGGGCGAGAATGCCCAGATAGAGGACCCGACTCGGCAGGATCTGCTGTCCCGTGACCATGCCGTAGAGCTCGGCGCTGGGGTTCTGAATGAGGACCAGCAGGGCGCGCGCCAGCTCGGTGCCGAGGGCGAGGCCCAGCAGCGCACCGATCAGGCACAGGACCATGACCTCGGCCAGGAGCCAGACCCGCAGCCTCCCGGGAGTCACGCCGAGGGCACGCAGCAGGCCGATCTGACGCTGGCGCTGGACCAGCAGGAAGGACAGGACCGAGTGGACCACGAACAGACCCACCGCCAGGGCCAGCAGGCTGAGGGCCGTCAGGTTGACGCGCAGACCGGCGGTCAGGCGTTCGACGCTGGCGCGCCGCTCCTCTGCTTCGACCACGACCAGGTCAGCGCTCGCGGGGTCGTTGACCTGTTTCGCCAGCCAGGCCCGGGCCGCTGCCGGCGCGCTGATCCAGGACAGTTTCCCGACGCTGTTGAGCAGTCGCTGAGCCGTACCCAGGTCGACGAGGAGGCGGTTGTCCAGCCAGGGCTCCCCCATCAGCACGGCGAGTACGCGTAGCGATTCGGAGCGTCCATCGATGGTGACCGGCAGGGCATCGTCGACGGTCACGCCAAGCCGTGCCGCCGTGGTCTGGTTGATGATGACGGCCTCCGGGTTCGCCAGCAGCCCGGTGGCGGCGCCGCGGTGCCTTGCCAGGGTTTGTCCCGCACTGGCGCTGATCGGGTCGGTGCCCAGCAGTTCGAGAATCGTTCCATTCGACCGCAGGCGTGCGGCGAGGAAGGGAATCAGCGGCGGGCTGCCGGGCGTTCGAACGAGGCGCGTGAATTCAGCATCGTCGAGATCCTCGCCGGGCGGTGCTTCGATTCTCAGGCTGTTGTCGCCGGCCAGTGCCCGCGCCGCAGCATCGAGGGAGTCGATCATGGTGTCGCGCATGAGCGCAACACCGGTGACGACGGCAACGCCGGCCGCGACACCGACCAGCGCCAGGCTCAGCTGCGCAGGATGACGCAGAAAGAACTGCTGCGAGGCCTTGAGCAGCAGTGTCATGGTGCGTCGTCGAGGCGCCCGTGGTTCAGGCGCAGGGTCCGGTCCATCCGGTCGGCGGCAGCCTGATTGTGGGTCACCATCAGCACCGCGCAGTCCAGGGCGCGAACGCTTTGGTCGAAGAGGTCGAGGACCGTGGCGGCACTGTCCGGGTCGAGGCTGCCCGTGGGCTCATCGGCGAGGATCAGCGAGGGTTCATGGATCAGGGCGCGGGCGATTGCCGCTCGCTGTTTTTCCCCACCCGACAGCTCCGCCGGGAAGCGATTCATCAGCGGCGAGATACCGAGCGTCTCGCCGAGGCCCTTGATGGCCCTGGCGTCCGGTCGCCGGCCCACGAGCCAGGGCACGAGCGCGATGTTGTCGTGCACCGTGAGGCTCTCGATGAGGTTGAAATCCTGGAAAACGAGGCCGATGCGCTGCGCCCGGAATCGGGTCAGGGCGGGTTCCTGAAGATCGCCAAGGTCCTGATCGTCGAGCATGATGGAGCCCGCGTCGGGCCGATCCATGCCGGCAGCCAGATGCAGCAGGGTGCTTTTCCCGGACCCCGAGGCCCCCTTGATCGCAAGGCGCTGGCCGGCGTCGAGCGCCAGATCGACCCCGTCGAGGACCTGAACCGTGTCCTGGCCGGACTGGAAATGCCGGCAGACGCCGTCGAGGCGCAGCAGGCCCCTAGAAGACATCGGCGACCTGAACAAGGAGCGTGGCGACCAGCACGGTGATCACGACAAGACTCAGGCGCAGACGGAGAAGCCCGTACCAGGGCGGCAGACTGGCCTTCGCCCAGGGCCTGTCGAGCAGCAGGTGTGCGAGAAAAGCCACGGCGAGGAGCGAGGTCGCCCCGCTCAGGGGCAGAACAACGGCCGGCCAGGCCGCAAGCAGGATGACATTGCTGGCGATGATTCGTCCGTTGCTGGGCGCAGGTCCGAGGAGTTGCTCCATCCACATGGTTCCGCACAGGAAAGCCAGGATCAAGAGACCATAGGTCACCAGAAGCGTTTCCAGCGCGCTGCCGAGACCGAAGCCCGAGGCCAGGGGCAGGATGAGAAACGGCAGGATGCCACCCCAGCCGAGACCCTCGACAATCGATCTTCTGGGTTCGAACGCGCCGACCTGTTCGCTCATATCACTCCTGTCGTTCACCCTGCTCGGGTTCGTCGATTCCGACTCCCGGCGTCATGATCGCGCTGCTGAAAATAAAAAGCCCCTGACCGGGAGCCGTGGTCAGGGGCCGTGGTACACGTCCGAAACGGTGGAGGGAGTCAGGGCCTTGGAGGGACCGCTCCGAACGCGAGATCAAGTATGGGTTTCCGCGGTGAATTGACCGTGAATGGATCGGCATCAGGCCGATTTCGGGGAACTTTGGCGTGTCCCGGCTTTCCTAAGCAGTGCGCAAGTCGTGCTTTCGTCACACCGCTTAGAACCAGACGGCAAGAGCTATTGGCAGATTGCATAACGTTGTGGTAGACTTACCACCAACCTTGGCGTCATTACAACGTTGACGTCGAGGCGCAGGGCGCGAAGCGAGGTACATCACTCCGATAGATTGCCCCTCCCGACACCGGGAGGGGTTTTTTTTGGGCTAAAATTGCGGGCTGCCTGCCCACTCGAATCGTTGACGACCCGACAGGTCTACCTATGCAAATCAATCTCTTGAAAGCCAAGATTCACCGAGCCACGGTCACCCAGGTCGAACTGCACTACGAGGGCTCCTGCGCCATCGATGAAGCGCTTCTGGAAGCCGCTGGTATCAGGGAATACGAGCAGATTCATATCTACAACATCAACAGCGGCGAGCGTTTCGTGACCTACGCCATCCGCGCCGAGCGCGATAGCGGAGTGATCAGCGTCAATGGCGCCGCGGCCCACAAGGCCACCGTTGGCGATCTGGTCATCATTGCGGCCTATGCCTCGATGGACCAGGCTGAAGCCGATCGATTCCAGCCGCGCCTCGTGTACCCGAACGACAGCAATCAGATCGAGCGCATCGGAACGGCAATCCCCGTCCAGGCGGCCTGACGGCGAGTGTTGCAAAAAAACAACAATCTGGGACGCGTCGGTCGTGACCCGCGCTGACGTCGACCCGTCGAGCGAGGACCGGCCCTCGGCCTGGGTGCTCGACACGAGTCGCATCCAGCCCGCCTTGCAGGGGTGCTTCGACGACTTTCCCCGGGGCCGTGGCGGCGATCTGGCCTCGGCGGTCGACCGCCTCTATGGCGGCGCCATCGTCAACCCCAGCGAGGATCAGCCCGCGCTCCACATGGCGCTGCGTGCCGCCGACCCGGACAGCTGGCCTGCGGCCGGCATCGACGCGGGGCTGACCGACCAGCGGCGGCGTTTTCTATCGCTGGCCGAGGAGCTTCATTCGGGCTCGCGCGGTTTTTCCGATCTCATCCATATCGGTATCGGCGGCTCCGATCTCGGGCCGCGGCTGCTGCTCGACGCCCTGGGGGACCCTGACGGCGGGGTTCGTGTCCACTGCCTCTCGACGCTGGACTCGCGCGCCTTCGAGGTACTGCGTCGCACCCTCGATCCGGCGCGCACCGGCGTGATCGTCGCCTCGAAATCCTTCTCCACGGAAGAAACTCTGCTTCACGCGCGCGCGGTCGCCGACTGGTTCGGTGATCGATTTCCTGCCCATGCCTGGGCCGCGACAGCCCGTGCTGATCGGGCCATTGAATTCGGTTTTCATCCCGACTCGATCCTGGCCTTTCCTGCCTGGACCGGCGGGCGCTTCTCGATGTGGTCATCGGTGGGTACGGCGGCGGCGGCCGGGATGGGACGGCGCCGCTTCGAAGCGCTCCTGAGCGGTGCGGCGAGGGCCGATGACGATTTCCTCCGCGCCAGTCGTCTCGGACGCCATGACCAGCTCGCCCACCGCCTGGCCGAGTTGATTCACGGCCTGCGTCGCCAGATGGATCTGGCCACCCTGGGCATCGTGGCCTATGACCCCAGGCTGGCCCTCCTCGGCGACTATCTGCAGCAGCTGATCATGGAGAGTCTCGGCAAGCACGTTGACCTGGACGATGCCGCGGTCGAGCAGCCGACTGCCCCGCTGGTGTTTTCCGGGCGTGGCACCGATGCCCAGCACGCCATGTTCCAGGCCTTTCATCAGGGCACCGATCCGCATCCGCTGATTCTGGTCGGCGTCGCATCGGATCCATCGGCCATCGCGGACTGGCAGCGAGCTCAGCTGTCGCATTTGCTAGGCCAGGCCGAGGCCTTCGCGCGCGGCGTCCGCGCCGAACGAGCCTGCCAGGAGCTTCCGGGCGGTCGCCCCGTCAGCGTATTGATGTGCGAGGCGCTGACGCCCCACGCGCTGGGTTATCTTCTCGCGAGCTTCGAGCACGCCGTGTTCGCCCTGTCGGTGCTTTGGGGTATCAATCCCTTCGATCAATGGGGCGTCGAGGAGGGCAAGCGCCTGGCCGGCGCCTTCAAAGAGCGGCTTCGGTCCGACCCGTTCCGCCCCGAGGATCTGCCCACCGCGGGACGCTTCCTTGACGACGCGTCCTAGCGGGCGTTGAGCGGTCTTCAAGGGGGTTCGGCGGCTTTCGCGCCGGCCTTTTGTCGAAGCTCGGGCCAGCGCGCTGCGGTAGCGCGGCGTTTGCGGCATACTCCATGGTTTCAATGCTCCGATCAGCGATCGATCCTCGGGTCGATGCCGACGGTCGGCCTGCAACTGCGACGAGTGGACCAGATGAATGACAAGCGCCGGCCAGGGTCGGCTGAACGGTCTCCGGCGATCGTGAGGATCGTGGCGATGGCCGCGATGATCAGCCTGGCGGCCTGTCA
>CAZDFS010000027.1:13275-16536 GCA_964504865.1 uncultured Wenzhouxiangella sp. | reverse complement strand
ATGAATCGGCCAATGAATCGGCCGAGCGTCCGGCGGCTCTGGCCGCGGAACCGACGCGGCCTGAGGAACGCGACGCGTCCGCCGGCACGATGCGGGCGGCGACCGGGTTCGAAGGCAGACGGGATGTTGATTCGATGCCAGGAGCGGCGCCGATGACGAGCGCCCAGGCGATGAGTCGCGAGGCCCTGGTGGCTCGCAGTCAGGCGCAGTCGCGGACGGCTCGCGCCTGGGAAGCCGCTCTGGCCGAAAGCGAACAGGCCCGCGATCTGGCCGCCGCGACGCTCGCGGCGATCGAGGGCAACGACCCGGGCGCCATCGACCAGGCTCACGCCGCGGCCCGGCGGGCTATGGACAAGGCTGACCGCGCCTGGGACGATGTCATCGATAATGACGATTCGACCTGGACGCAGCTGCGCGAAGCGACCCTGGCTGCGAGGGCAGAGGCCCGGGAGATGATGGCCCGGGTCGAGGGACTGATCGGTGGCAGTCAGCCATGACCCCGAGCGTCCAGCAGCGCCGTGGCGTGCCGAACAAGCCGGCCGATCCTGCGGCTGACGCATTGACTTTTTTCGATCTGTATCAAGAGTTCTGAACGTGTCTGAAATCTACAACCCCGCGGCCCTTGAATCCGCTATCCAGCAGCGCTGGGATGCCCGTTCTGCCCATCGTGCCGAGCAGGGCGATGGCGAGCGCTTCTACTGCCTGAGCATGTTCCCCTACCCATCGGGCAAGCTTCACATGGGCCACATGCGCAACTACACCATCAGCGATGTGATCTCGCGCTTTCATCGCATGAACGGCAAACGGGTTCTGCAGCCGATGGGCTGGGATGCCTTCGGTCTGCCGGCCGAAAACGCCGCCATGGCCCATGGCGTGCCGCCGGCGAAATGGACCCGCGACAACATCGCCCACATGCGGGGCCAGCTCAAGGCGCTGGGCTTCGCCCTGGACTGGGAGCGCGAGCTGGCGACCTGTGACCCGGCCTATTACCGCTGGAACCAGTGGTTCTTTCTCAAGCTCCTCGAGCGCGGCGTCGCCTACCTCAAGACCGGAACGGTCAACTGGGACCCCGTCGACCAGACCGTGCTGGCCAACGAGCAGGTCGTTGACGGCCGCGGCTGGCGAACCGGTGCGCTGGTCGAGAAACGCGACATTCCCATGTACTACCTGCGCATCACCGACTACGCCGACGAACTCCTCGCCGGCCTCGACGAGCTACCCGGCTGGCCCGAGCGAGTCCGCACGATGCAGGCCAACTGGATCGGCCGCAGCGAAGGGGCCGAGATCGTCTTCGACTGCGGCGAGAATCCGATCAAGGTCTTCACGACCCGGCCCGACACGCTCCTCGGCGCAACCTACATGGCCGTGGCGCCAGAGCACCCCATCGCTGCGCGCGCCGCCGCGTCGGACCCGGCCCTGGCCGACTTTATCGCCGAATGCCAGAAGGGCGGCGTCTCCGAGGCCGACATCGCCACCCAGGAAAAGCGCGGTCGTGATACGGGGGTCAAGGCCATCCACCCGCTCACCGGTGAGGAGCTGCCGGTCTGGGTCGCCAACTACGTCCTGATGGGCTACGGCGAGGGCGCGGTCATGGCCGTACCGGCCCACGACGAGCGCGATTTCGAATTTGCCAACAAGTACGATCTGCCGATCCGCCAGGTCGTCAGCCTGCCCGAGGGGGTCGACTGGGATGATCGGAACTGGCACGACGCCTATGCGGCCAAGGATGGCGTCCTGGTCAATTCCGGTGAGTTCACGGGTCGGAGCTGCGCCGACGGCCATCAGGCCATCGTCGCGGCCCTCGAGGCGCGCGAGGCCGGTCAGGCGCGGATTCAGTTCCGCCTTCGCGACTGGGGCATTTCCCGCCAGCGCTACTGGGGCTGTCCGATTCCGATCATCCACTGCGAGGCCTGCGGTGCCGTCCCGGTCCCCGAGGCGGACCTGCCCGTACGCCTGCCGGAAGATCTGGTGCCCGACGGCGCGGGCAACCCGCTCAATCGCTGCGAGGCCTTCGTCAACACCACCTGCCCATCGTGCGGCGGCGCGGCGCGGCGCGAAACCGATACGATGGACACCTTCGTCGATTCGTCCTGGTATTTCCTGCGCTACACCTGTCCGGATAACGATCGGGCCATGGTCGATGAGCAGACCCGTGCCTGGATGCCCGTCGATCAGTACATCGGCGGCATCGAGCACGCCATCCTGCACCTGCTCTACGCCCGCTTCTGGACCCGACTGATGCGCGACGAGGGCCTCGTCGACGTCGCCGAGCCCTTCAGTCACCTCCTGACTCAGGGCATGGTGCTGGCCGAGACCTACTACCGCGAGGACGATGCGGGCCGCCGCCAGTGGTTCAATCCCGCCGATGTCGATATCGAGCGCGACGAGAAGGGCGGTATCGGGCGCGCCACCCTGGCCAGCGACGGCGAGCCGGTCATCCCCGGTGGCATCGAAAAGATGGCCAAGTCGAAGAACAACGGCGTCGATCCTCAGGCCCTCGTCGATCATTACGGCGCCGATACGGTGCGCCTGTTTTCCATGTTTGCTGCCCCGCCCGAACAATCCCTCGAATGGTCCGATGCCGGCGTCGAAGGGGCCTGGCGCTTCCTGCGCCGCCTCTGGGCCGGGGTCCACGCCCATCTCGATGGCCAAGGCGCGGACGACAACAGGGGCGGCGGCTCCCAGCTCAGCGCCAAGGACCTTCGCCGCCTGCTGCACGAGACCATCGCCAAGACCGGCGATGACTTCGGTCGCCGCTATACCTTCAACACCGCGATCGCGGCCATCATGGAGTTCTGCAACCACCTGCAGCGATTCCCCGCCTCGAGCGATGAGGACCGCGCCCTGGTCCAGGAGGCCTGGGAGGGCGTGGTTCGCCTCATCGCCCCGGTCACGCCTCATATCGCCGAAGCCCTCTGGGCCAAGCTGGGTCACTCGGACTCGGTCTTCGAGGCCGGCTGGCCCCAGGTCGACGAGCAGGCCCTGGTCCGCGATCAGATCACGATGGTGGTGCAGGTCAACGGCAAGGTGCGGGGGCGTATCGACGTCGCGCCGGGCAGTGATCGCGAGACGGTTCAGGCCGCGGCGCTGGCCGAGCAGAACGTCGAGCGCTTCCTCGCCGATCAGACCGTGCGCAAGGTCATCGTCGTGCCCGACAAGCTGGTCAGCATCGTGGCCAACTGATGGGTGGCCGCGCAGTCAAACGGCTTGCCTCGAGCCTGGGCGCCCTCGTGCTGGCGCTGACGATCACTGCCTGTGGCT
>CAZDFS010000027.1:0-13265 GCA_964504865.1 uncultured Wenzhouxiangella sp. | reverse complement strand
TTTGCGATCGACGTCCTGGGGACGGTCGCCTTCGCCATCTCGGGCCTGATCCTGGCGGCGCGCGAGCGATACAGCGTGCTGGGCGCCCTCGTGCTGGCGCTGACGATCTCTGGCTGTGGCTTTCAGCTCAGGGGCGAGGCCCGATTGCCGGCGGCCATGGATCAGACCGAGCTGATCGCCGTGGACGACAGCAGCGCCTTCGTGCGTGAGCTGGAGCGGCTGTTGACGGCGAACGGTGTTCGTCTCGTCGATGGCGGCAGCGACGCGGCGGCACGGCTTCGAATCACACGGGAACAGATGCGGCGTGAGGCCCTGACCATCGCCGGCGATGCCCGGGTCCGGGAGTTCGTGCTGATCTTCGAAGTGACCCTGAGCGTGGTCGATGCCGAGGACCAGGTGCTGCTCGCCGAAGAGACCCTGCGCCTGACTCGCGACTACAGCTTCGATGAGCAGGAAATCCTGGCGGCCACGCGGGAAGAAGAATTCCTGCGCGCCGATCTGCGCCAGTCGATGGCCGCGCGGGTGCTGCGCCGTCTTGAAGGAATGGGTCCCTCATGAAGTGTTTTCCCGATCGGCTCGAGGGCACGCTCGAGCGTGGTCTGGCCCCGATCTACGTCGTCGCCGGGCCGGAGCTGCTTCTGGTCGAAGAGTCCTGCGATGCCATTCGCCGCGCCGCCCGTCAGGCGGAAATTGCCGAGCGTGTCGTGCTCGAGGCCGACGGTCGGTTCCAGTGGCATGAGCTCAATTCCGCCGGGGAGTCCCTGTCGCTCTTCGCCACCCGGCGCCTGATCGAGGTCCGGCTCCCGACGGGTAAGCCCGGACGCGAGGGCGGCGCCGCCCTGCGCGAGTGGGCCGACGCCGATCACGATGACGTGCTGCTGCTCAAGTGTCAGGCCTGGGAGTTCCAATCGGAGAAAGCGGCCTGGTTCAAGGCCCTGGATAAGCACGGTGTCTACGTGCCCTGCTGGAGCGTCAAGCCGCACCAGCTGCCGCAGTGGATTCAACGGCGCCTGGCAGCGCGCGGCCTGAACGCCGACGAGTCGGCGAGCCGGTTTCTGGCCGATCGCCTCGAGGGCAATCTGCTGGCCGCCGCCCAGGAGATCGAGCGCCTCGCGCTGTACTACGAGCGCGGTACGACCCTTGACGTCGACCGGCTGCGAGCGGCCGTGGCCGACAGCGCCCGCTTTGATGCCTTCCGGCTCACGGAGCTGGTGCTGACGGCTCAGGCCGGTGCCGCGGTCCGCTGCATTCGCGGCCTGAAGGAAACCGATACGCCGATGCCGATGGTGGTCTTTGCCCTGGCCCGTGAACTGCAGGTGATCCAGGCCGTGCAAGCCCTGAGCTCGGCGATGTCCGTGAATCAGGCCCTGGCAGAGCTCAGGGTCTGGAAAACCCGCCAGGCCGCCGTGTCGCAGGCTGCTTCGCGGCTCCCCACGGGCCTCGTCCGACAGGCGCTGGTTCGCCTGTCGGATCTCGATATCCAGTCGAAGTCGAACGACAAGGCCGCCTTCTGGCTGAATCTGGAGCGCCTCTGCGTGGCGCTGGCGTCGGATGGTTCCCGGCGGCGGGTGGCATGACCAAGCGGCGTGCCAGAAATCGAGCCGTCGCGGTCTTCGGCGGCACCTTCGACCCGGTGCACTACGGCCACCTGCGCGCGGCCGCCGAGGTCGCCGAGCAGCTCAAGGTCAGCGACTTCCGGCTGCTCCCCGCCGGGCAACCCCCGCATCGTGAAGGCACCTGGGCCGATTCGCATCACCGCCTGGCCATGCTCGAGCTGGCGCTGGCCCCCTACCCGGACCTCACCGTCGACGATCGCGAGGTCATGCGATCGGGACCCTCCTTCATGGTCGATACGCTGGCCAGCCTGCGCGAGGAGGCCGGTGATGCGCCGGTCCTGCTCTGTGTCGGTCAGGATGCGGCCAACCAGCTCAACCGCTGGCACCGCTGGCGGGATCTCTTCGGGCTGGCCCATCTGGTGATCATGGCGCGGCCCCTGAGTCAGCCGCGCTATCCGCAGGACCTCGGCGAGATGTTCGAGCAGCGCCGCGTCAAGCGCACGCGCGACCTGATGAAGAGTCCCTGTGGTCTGGTCAGGCAGGTCGAGATCACCCAGCTGGCGATCTCATCGACGGATATCCGCCGTCAGCTGGCCTCGGGCCGTGACCCGCGTTTTCTCCTGCCGACGGCGGTCCTGGCCTACATCCGCAAGCACCAGCTCTATACCTGAGGCGTCGGGCCTTGAGGATCGCGCGCAGGGCGGGTGTGAAAAGCGGCGCCAAAGCGAGTAAACTGAAGCCTTCTGCCCCATTAGACCCAAGAGATTCATTGAGCGCACAAACTATTCCTGACGTCAACGCGCTTCGCGACATGGCCCTGTCGGTCCTCGACGACGCCAAAGGCGAAGACATTCAAGACATCGATCTTCGCGATCGTTCCAGCTTTGCCGATTTCATGATCATCGCGACCGGCAATTCCACTCGGCAGGTCAAGGCCATGGCAGACCGGCTTGTCCAGCGGGCCAAGGCCATGGGCGTGACGCCTCTGGGCGTCGAAGGTGATCGCGAGGCCGAGTGGGTGCTCGTCGATCTGGCCGACGTGGTCGTCCATCTGATGACCCCGCAGACCCGCGCCTTCTACAACCTCGAAAAACTCTGGTCGGCGCCCCCCGCGAGCCAATCTGCCCGGGTCTGAACCTTGGCACAGCGGCGCCGCAGGGCAGGGGGCTGACCCGGTGGACCTGGTGGTCGTATCCGTCGGCCTTCGCATGCCGGGATGGGTCGGCGAGGGCTGGAGTGAATACGCTCGCCGGATGCCACCGCATCTTCCCCTGAGCCTGATCGAAGTCCCGCCCGCCGGTCGCAAGGCCGCCGGTCGCGAGCGCGAGGCCGAAGCCCGCTCGCTGGCCGATCGCATTCCCGATCGAGCGCGCCGCGTCGCCCTCCACGGGGCCGGGAAGCCCTGGTCGACGGAGGTGCTGGCGCAACACCTGGCCGATTGGCAGCACGACGGCGATCCGATCTGCTTCCTGATCGGCGGCGCCGAGGGTCTGGAACCCGAGCTGCTGTCGACCTGTCGGTCGCGCTGGGCGCTGGGTCCGGCGGTGTTTCCGCACATGCTGGTGCGAATCCTCGTGGCCGAGCAGCTCTACCGAGCCTCGACGATCCTCAGCGGCCATCCCTATCATCGTGGCGGCTGAGCCCGCGCCACTCCCCGGCCTGATCCTGGCCTCCGCCTCGCCGCGGCGGCGGGAGCTTCTGGCCCAGACGGGCCTGGCCTTCGAGGTCGTGCCGGCCGCGATCGATGAGACGCCGCGCACCGGCGAGGCGGCGGCGCACTACGTGGCCCGGATGGCCCGCGAGAAAGCGCAGGCGGTGGCTCGACGCTTTCCCGAGTCGGCGGTCCTCGGTGCCGACACCTCGGTGGTTCTCGACGAGGTGATCCTCGGTAAACCCGACAGCGCGCAGGCGGCACAAGCGATGCTCGAGTCCCTGTCCGGTCGCTGCCACCAGGTGATGACCGCCGTGGCCCTGGTGCGGCGCGGCAGTGATACGCAGTGCCGCCTGTCCTGCACCGAGGTCGAGTTTGCCGCCCTAAGCCGGGCGTGGATCGAGGCCTACATCGACTCCGGTGATCCCGTGGACAAGGCCGGTGCCTACGGCATCCAGAATGCAGCCGGACTGAAGATCCGCCGCATCCGCGGCAGCTACAGCGGCGTCGTCGGCCTGCCGCTCTTCGACACGGCGCGGCTGCTCGAAGCGGCCGGTCTGCTGATGCCGGCCTGAGCCCCCGCCGATGCTATCCTTGCGCCAGATCGTTCTTGCACCGGCGCCTTGCTCCTCGCACTCCCGCGCCGCCGTTCAACCGTTTTCGTGGATTGCCCTGAGTGAGTGATGAAATCCTGATCAATGTGACGCTGACCGAGACCCGGGTCGCGGTGGTCGAGAACGGGCTGCTCCAGGAGCTCTACCTCGAGCGGGACGATGACGTCAGCTACGTCGGCAATATCTACATGGGCCGGATCGAGCGCGTCCTGCCGGGCATGCAGGCCGCCTTCGTGAACATCGGCCTCGACCGCACCGCTTTCCTCCACGCCAGCGATATCCTGCCTCGCCAGCCCGAGCTCGACGAAAACGGCGAGCCGGTCCAGGCGCCCGCCATCAATGAGCTGATCTCGCAGGGCCAGACGATCATGGTGCAGGTCATCAAGGACCCCCTGGGCAGCAAGGGCGCACGCCTGACGACCCAGCTCAGCGTTCCCTCACGTTATCTCGTGCTCCTGCCGGGCGTGAAGAGCATCGGTGTGTCCGTTCGCATCGAAGCCGAGGAGGAGCGTCAGCGACTCAAGGAGCTGGTCCAGTCACTCGTTGGCGACGACGACACGGCCGGCTACATTCTGAGAACCAACGCCGAGGGCATCGGCGAGGAGGCACTGGGTCGGGATGTCGACTACCTGCGACGGCTCTGGTCACGCATCGAAAAAGCTGCCGAGACGATCCAGCCCGGGCACTGCATCTACGAGGACCTGTCCCTGCCGTATCGGTCGCTGCGCGACCACATGCACGGGGGCATCGAGAAGGTGCGCATCGATGATGACGACACGCAGCGTCGCGCCAGGCGCTTCGCCAAGGAGTTCTTTCCGGAGTGGGAAAGTCGGATCGAGCACTACCGGGCCGACAGTCCCCTCTTCGACCTCTATGGCGTGGAAGACGAGATCGAGCGGGCGCTCAGTCGGACGACGCCGCTGAAATCAGGCGGCCACCTGACCATCGACCAGACCGAGGCGATGACGACCGTGGACGTCAACACCGGGGCCTACGTCGGATTCAAGAACCTTGAAGAAACGGTCTACAAGACCAATCTCGAGGCGGCCCAGGCCATTGCCCGGCAGCTTCGCCTCCGCAACCTGGGCGGCATCATCATCATTGACTTCATCGACATGTCCGACGCCGAACACAAGCGCCAAGTGCTCAGAACCCTGCAGCGCGCCCTGGCGCGCGATCACGCCCGCTCGACCGTCTCCGAGATCTCGCCCCTGGGCCTGGTGGAAATGACCCGCAAGCGCACGACCGAAAGCCTGGAGCACCGCCTGTGCGAACCCTGCTCGGCCTGCGACGGCCTGGGCCGCGTCAAGAGCGTGGACACGGTCTGTGCCGAGATCTTTCGTGAAGTCATGCGCGCCGTGCGCCAGTTCGAGACGGGCCAGCTGCGGGTGATGGCCACCCCGGCGGTGGTCAACCGGATGATGGAGGATCACCGGGGTGCCATCGCGGAACTGACCGAGCAGCTGGGAACGTCCATCCAGTTCCAGCCGGAAGAACAGTACGGTCAGGAGCAGTTCGACGTGGTCCTGCTCTAAGGCAAGCTCGATCTTGACCGCGACCCCCAGCCCACCGTCCTCGCTGCGCCGCGGGCTGCGCCAGCTTCGCGCCTGGCTGCTGGCGCTGCTGGCCGTGTTGATCATCACCACGGCGGTGCTCGTCGGCCTCGGTCGGGCGCTCATTCCCTACGCGGACTCGCTGCGACCGTGGCTGACCGACCGCCTGAGCGAAGAGCTGGGCGAACCGGTGCAGATCGGTCAGCTCGAGGCCCAGTGGCCGCGCCTCACACCTCAGCTTCGCCTGCTGGATGTCCGCGTCGGGCCGGCGGGCAACCCCCTGCTCGAGGTCGATCAGGCGCGGATCGAAGTGCGTCTGGCCAATCTGATCGATGGCGACAGGAATCTTGTTGAACTGATCGTCCTCGGCCTGTCCCTGATTCTGGAAGAGGACGAGGCCGGGCAATGGGGCGTGCGCGTCGAGGACGGGGCACGGATCGGTCAGCGCGAGCGCGACGGCGACCCGAGGCTGCTCGGTGACCTCATCGTCCGCGACGCGCGCTTGACGGTCCGCACGCAGACCGGCCTGGAGCTGGCCGCGCGCCTGGCCGAGGGCGAAGTGCAGCGTCGCGGCAGCGAGACCGCGGTCCGCGGCCGGATGGAGCCGCTCGGCGGCAGCGGCAATCCCCTGGAATTCTCCTTCCGCCTGCAGGCCGAGGCGGGCCGCTGGATCAGCGGCCAGGCCTGGATCGGCGCAGACGCCCTGGAGCTTGGCGACTGGCTCAGCGCACCGGGGCTGCCGGCTGGAGCGACCGTGTCACTGGATGCCTGGACCGACTGGAGCGAGGCGAGGGGTGGTCGCATCGATATGGACCTCGCCGTCGATGGGCTGGCGGGGAACGACGACGGCCTCGAGGCCGAAGTGCTCATCAGTCGGCAGGATCGCGCGACCCAGATCGAGCTCGTCGAACTGCGCCGCCCGGGCCCCGATGCGCTGACCCTGATCGAGGGTCTGGCCGTGGCACGGCAGGGTGACGCCTGGGCCCTGGCGCTGGATGAGCTGGCGCTGGCGCCCCTGCATGCGCTGCTGTCACCGTGGTTCAACGATCGGGTCTGGTGGCCCTCGGCGCTATCGGGCCAGGTGGCATCGATCGAGGCGGGCTGGCGACTGCCAGCCGGCCTGACCCGCCTGAGCGGCGATCTCCGCGACCTGAGCTGGCAGCTGCCGGCGCGCTTCCCGAGCATTTCTCAGCTCGACCTGACCCTCGGATTGAGCGGTGACCGGCCGGTGCTGACGCCGAGGGGCCAGCCGCGCGTGGTCTGGGACTCGGTCTTCAAGGAACCGATCGATCTGATCGCCACCGCGGGCCGCGCCATTCTGTCCTGGCGGGCGATCGAGCTGCAGGGCCTGCTGATCGACACGGGTTTTGCCCGCGGCACGACCGACGGCTGGCTGTACTTCGAGCAGCGCAAACCCTTCATGGACCTGATGATCGAGGTCGAGGAACTCGGCCCCCTCGATCCGCGGCGCTACATGCCGCAGCGCTTCATCCCGCCGAAAACCCTGGAGTGGCTGAATCGCGCCCTGACGCGCGTCGAGTCGGCATCGGGCTTTGTCCTGCTCAGCATGCAGGCCGGCCTCAAGACGCCGCAGATCCGGCGCGGCCATGTGATCTCCGAGATCGCCGTGGAGGGCGCCGATATCGTCTACAACCCCGACTGGCCCGCGGGCGTCGATCTGAGCGGCGAGGCCACGTTTGTCGGCCGCGAAATCTACGCCTCGGTCGATTCGGGCCGCCTCGGCGATCTGCCCCTCGCCGCCGCCGATCTCGCCATTCCGGATCTCGTCGACCCGGTGCTGAGCCTGACCCTGGCCTCGGGCCCGAGCGAGGCGGCCGACGTCCAGGCCCTCCTGACGCGTCTGCCCGCCGAGGTCTGGCAGCGCAGCCTTGCGCCGATGGCGTGGCGCGGTCCGGTCGACATCACCACCCGTCTGCGCCTGCCGATCAAGCGCATGCCCGACTGGTGGATGGAGGGCGAGGCCACCCTGTCAGACACCACCCTGCGCCTGCCCGACGCCGGTCTGCGCTTCGACGCGCTCTCCGGCACGGTCGGCTTCGATCGACGGGCCCTGGGCCCGGCTACCCTCACTCTGACTGGCGGCGGCGAGAACGGTTCGACCGGTGATCGGGCACGAGGCCGAGTTGAACTGATCGCGTCCTTTACGGAGCCGGGCTGGCTGGAGCTGACCGGCGAGCTCAATCCCCTCGACATCCTCGACGATCCCGGCCCCCTGCGCGGTCGGGTGACCGGCTCGACGTCGCTGTCGGCGCGTGTCGCCGCGCACGACCAGGGCGGCATTGCCGTGGAATTGAATTCGGATCTCCTCGGCCTCGGTCTGGACCTGCCGGCGCCCCTGGCAAAGCCGGCGGCGTCGAGCTGGCCCACCCGCCTCGATCTGCGCCTGGACGCGCCCGTGTCGGCGGCGAGCCTGGTGGTCGAGGATGTCTTCGAACTTGCCTACGATCGCGATGCCATCGCCTGGCGCGCGGGCGTGAGTCTCGACGACCGCCCCGTGGCCCTGCCTGCCAGTGGCCTGCGGGCTCGCGGTGACCTGGCGCTGCTCAACCTGGACGAGTGGCGCCAGCTCCTGGCCGATCCGATGGCCGAGGTCGGCACCGCCGGCGCGGATCAGATCGATGCCGACATCGAGCTGTCCGTTGCTGATCTGATCCTGGCGGGCGTGCGCCTCGAGGACGTCGCCGTCGTGCTGGGGCGCGATGCCAGTGCCTGGCGGGCGCGCTTCGACGGGCCGGACGTGGCCGGTGAGGTGGTCGTACCGATCCCCCTCGATTCCGGTCGGGTCGTGGTCGCCGACCTGGAGCGGCTTCGCTTCGACCCGATCGCCCCGGACCAGGACCCACCGGATCTGGCAGCGCTGGAGATGGCCCGCAAGACATCGACGGAGAATCCCGTCGGCCGGCCACCCCTGCATCTGCTCGTTGAGGACCTGCGCTGGGGCGCCCTCGATCTGGGACGGGCGCGGCTCGAATCGCACCCCTCTGCCGACGGGATCGAGGTCGAGCTGATCGACGTGTCCGGACCGGACCTGCGACTCAACGGCACCGGGCGCTGGGTCTGGCGCGACGGGCGACCCGAGTCGCAGTTTTCCGGTCGTCTGACGACCGACTCGGTCGGCCCCCTCCTCGAGTCGGGGGGCTACCAGGCGCCGCTCCAGGCCGCCCGGAGCCAGCTCGAGGTCGATCTGCGCTGGCCGGGCGCGCCCGCCGATTTCGCCCTGGCCCGGCTCAGCGGCGTCCTCGATTTGCAGATCGCCGATGGTCTGATACCCGAAGCCCGCCCGGGGGCCGGCCGGCTGCTCGGCCTGGGCAGTCTGGCCGCGCTGCCGCGTCGCCTCGCCCTCGATTTTCGCGACGTGTTCGAATCGGGCCTGAAATTCGACCAGATCGAGGGCCGCTTCGACCTCGCCGCCGGCTTTGCGCGCACCGATGCGCTGACCGTCTATTCGCCCGCCGTTCGCATCACGATCTCCGGCGACACGGACATGGCCAATCGCCAGTACGACCAGGTCGTGCGCGTCGAGCCCGGCCTGGGCGGCACCCTGCCGGTCATCGGCGTCCTCGCCGGTGGGCCCGTCGGCGCCGCCGCCGGGCTGGTGCTCCAGTCGATCCTCGAGCGACCGATGCGCGGCCTGGCCGAAGCACGCTACACGGTCACCGGCCCCTGGAGCGATCCGCAGATGGAGCTCGTCGGGGCCCGCGCCAGTGACGCCAATTCCGACGAGGCCGGCGAGGCCGACAGCGCTGGGCCGGACAACCCGCTGCACGACTCGCCCGCCGGCGACCAGGGCCCGGCTCCTTGAGCGAATGCCCAGTGCGGACTCAAGTGCGGTTTCAACGATTGAAAGCCCGGTCCATCGACCGAATATCTTGTCCACAGTCGACCGTCTCGTGTCGACGCCTCGACTCTCTCCCCTCTAAGGATGCCCTGACGTCATGTTCGAGCTTGCCCGTTCCCAGTTACTGGACCCGACCGGATTGGATCAATCCGACATCGAATCGACGATCAGCCGCCTGGCGGGTGGCGCCATCGATTTCGGCGAGCTGTATTTCCAGCGGCGCGTGCGCGAGGCCTGGAGCCTGGAGGACGGGACCGTCAAGACCGGTAGCTGGGACGTCGATCAGGGCGTGGGCGTGCGCGCCATCGCCGGCGCCGGGACGGGCTTTGCTTATGCGGACGCCATCACCCTGCCGGCCCTGATCGACGCCGCCGACAGCGCCCGGGCCATCAGCCGCCAGGCCAGTCGAGGCCAGGTCCGGCTGGCGCCGGCGATCCAGACGCCGGAGCGTTATTTGACGGCCGACCCGACGCGCGAGGGCCAGTCGGCGGATCGCGTCGAGCTGCTGCGAACCATCGACGCCTACGTCCGCTCCCTCGACCCGCGCGTCAGCCAGGTCAGCGTCAACATCGCCGGCAGCCACGAAGCCATTCTCGTGGCGGCCAGCGACGGCACCCTGGCCGGCGACGTCCGGCCGCTCGTGCGCCTCGACATCCGGGTGCTGATGGAAGAGGGCGACCGGCGCGAGCAGGGCTTTGCCGGCGGCGGCGGGCGCTATCGCCTGGCCGAGCTGATGGCACCCGACTTCTGGCAGCGCCAGGCGCGCGAGGCCGTGCGCCAGGCCGAGGTCAACCTGCGCGCCGAGGACGCGCCTGCCGGCCACATGACCGTGGTCCTCGGGCCCGGCTGGCCCGGCGTGCTCCTGCACGAGGCGATCGGCCATGGCCTCGAGGGCGACTTCAACCGCAAGGGCATCTCGGCCTTTTCCAACCGCATCGGCGAGCAGGTCGCCAGCGCCGAGTGCACCATTGTTGACGACGGCACGCTCGCCGATCGCCGCGGCTCCCTGGCCATCGATGACGAGGGCACGCCGGCCGGCAGTACCACTCTGATCGAAAACGGCCGCCTCGTCGGCTACATGCAGGACAAGCTCAATGCGCGCCTGATGGGCGTCGAACCCACGGGCAACGGCCGGCGCGAATCCTTCGCCCATCTCCCCATGCCGCGCATGACCAACACCTACATGCTGCCGGGCCAGCACGACCCCGGCGAGATCCTCGCCTCCGTTGACGACGGCATCTACGCGGTGAACTTCAACGGCGGCCAGGTTGACATCACCTCCGGCAAGTTCGTCTTCGCCGCGTCCGAGGCCTACCGCGTCAAGAACGGCAAGGTCGGCGCGCCGATCAAGGGCGCCACGCTCATCGGCAACGGTCCCGACGTACTCACCCGCGTCGGCATGGTCGGTAACGACCTGGCCCTGGACAGCGGCGTCGGCGTCTGCGGCAAGGAGGGCCAGAGCGTGCCCGTCGGCGTCGGCCAGCCGACGCTGCGCATCGACGGGCTGACCGTCGGAGGTACGCACTGATGGCCTCGAAGGGCAGCCTGACTGTCGCCGAGTGGCTCGACAACCCGGAGCGCGAAACCGACACGCTGACGGCCATCGCTCGCCGCGCCCTGGACCAGGCCAGCAGCGGCGGGGCCGATCAGGCCGAGGTCAGCGTGTCCTCCAGCCTGGCGCGCGAGTCGGGCGTGCGCCTGGGCGAGATCGAACACCTCGAAGAAGCCCGCGACCGGGGCCTGCGCGTGACCGTCTACGCCGGCCAGTGCAGCGGCACCGCCTCGACGGGCGACCTGCGCCCGGAGGTCATCGACCAGTGCGTGCAGCGCGCCCTGGACATCGCCCGCCACACCCAGCGCGATCGCGCCGCCGGCCTCGCCGACGCCGAGCTGGTGGCCGCATCGGTTCGGGAACTGAACGAGGGTGGCCTGCCGGATCTTGATCTCTGGCATCCGGAAGACATCGCCCTCGACGCCCTGGCCGAGCGCGCCATGGCCATGGAGCAGGCCGGGCTGCAGGGCGATGCCCGCGTCGCCAACTCCGAGGGGGCCAGCGTCTCCTTCGAGGCCAGCCTGTCGGTCCAGGGCAACAGCCTGGGCTTCATGGGCCACCGCCGATCCACCTCCTTTTCCCAGAGCTGCGTACTGATCGCCCAGGACGAGCAGGGCATGCAGCGCGACTACGACTGGGACAGTGCCCGGCGCTTCGCCGACCTGTGCGCCCCGGAGCAGACCGGTGCGCAGGCTGCCGAGCGGACGGCGCGCCGCCTTGGTGCGCGCCGCGTGCCCACGGGCCCGGTACCCGTACTCTTCGACCCTTCGGTGGCCAAGGGCCTTCTCGGTCATCTGGTCAGCGCCGCTTCGGGAAGCAGCCTTTACCGTCGCGCCAGCTTTCTCCTTGACTCGCTTGGCGAAGCGGTCCTGCCTGAGCAGTTCAGCCTGATCGAATCACCGCGCCTGCCCGGCGGTCCCGGATCGGCGCATTTCGATGCTGACGGCATCGCCACCCGCGAGCAGGCCCTCGTCGATCGCGGCACCCTGGCGCGCTACGTGCTCAGCGCCTATTCAGCCCGCCGCCTCGGCACGGAGACCACCGCCAACGCCGGCGGCATCCGCAACCTGCGCATCGACGGCCCCCTGACACCCCATGACGAGCTCCTCGAGCGCGTCGGCACGGGCCTCCTCGTCACCGAAGTCATGGGCCAGGGCGTCAACCTGGTCAACGGCGACTATTCCCGGGGTGCCGCCGGCTTCTGGATCGAGAACGGCGCCATCGCCTGGCCCGTCGAAGAAATCACCATCGCCGGCAACCTGCGCCAGATGTTCCTCGGCTTAAGCGCCGCGGGCGACGACATCGACACGCGCAACAATATCCAGACCGGCTCGCTCCTGATCGACCGGATGACGGTGGCGGGGCAGAGTTAGGAGCGAACGCCGTCCCCTGCGCACTCAATCGGGCTTGTAGCGACGTGGCTGAGAAGAGAGGCTGCACTAGAGCAGCGCCCTGATGTCGTCGAGACTCGGGGGTCAGGCATGTCGCTTGCTGCTGCGATCGGTCGGGCAAGGCCGGTAGGGACCGCTTTTGCATCCAAGCTGAAATTCATCCATGAAGCGATCCATCCCGCCAAGCTGCCGGACGGGACCGCTAAGCGTGAGCGCGGGTAGGGCGCAGCGACGGATCCAGGCGATCCGGAACCCACGACCAAGGATGTGCTTGATGCGCTGGGCCGAAAGGCGGATGGAGAACATGAGACCAAGCCCAGCGAAAAATCGATTAGACTGGCGTGCATGGCAGTCAAACCAGAGAATATCAAGGCCAAAGCCCGAGAACTGATCGATCAGTTGCCGGAGGATGTGACTTGGGACGACGTGGCTTATGAGATCGCCGTTCGCCGGTCGATCGAACGCGGCCTGGCCGACCTGGACGCTGGCCGCACCTACACGAGCGAGGCGCTTCTGGAATCCCTTGGCCTGGCCGAATGATCGTCATCTGGTCGGCCGAAGCCCAGGCCCAACTTGCCGCAATCAAAGAGCACGTCGCCCAGGACTCCCAGCAAAATGCCGCCGCATTGATACGGCGTTTGGTCGATTGAGTGGATCAGCTTAAGATTGCCGCACGAAGCGGTCGCGAAGTACCTGAGTATCCAGACACAGGTTTGCGCGAGTTGCTATCCCGGCCTTATCGAATCATTTATCGCAAACGCGATGAGAACGTGGAGGTCGTAACGGTAATGCACTACCGTCAGCAGTTGCCGGCTCATCCTCGCGACCTGACGTCTGGCCAGCGCCGCTAAGTTGCACGCGCGACGGCTTCAGTCGGGTGCTTCCAGCGCTTGCGGCGCAAACCGCACCCGCCTTCTCACCTGCGCTTTTGCGGACGCGAGCGATGGCCTGCTTATCGCCGTTCCGACTTTCTCCTTAGCTGCCCGATCCGAGCCTTGCCTGCAGCCTCGCTCGACAGCCTCGTCATCGGCCCAGTTGGAATGCCCCCGTTCTTTGGCCACTGCAGTGTTAGTGCTTGCTCATTGATCG
>CAZDFS010000026.1:0-41347 GCA_964504865.1 uncultured Wenzhouxiangella sp. | reverse complement strand
ATGACCAGCGGCACCACACGATCTGCGGCTTTTCCGACTGAAACGCGCTCCGAGCCAAATTGTTCAAAGGTTCACTAATACAGCGCGTTCGAAGCTTCCGATCTTCGATCTGGTGGGTTTGACTTGAAACTCTCTTGATACGGATGCGATACGGTACGGCCGATTGGAAAAGGATGGAGGAAGACATGGCAGTGCAAGATAAGCACATCGCGATCCTCGCCGAGGACAACTATCAGGAACTCGAACTCCACTATCCGCGGCTGCGGCTGATGGAGGCCGGTGCGCGCGTGTCCGTTCTGGGGGCGGGCAAGGAGTCGTATCGCAGCGAGAAGGGCTACGCGGTCAAGGTGGATGCCGATGCCTCGGAGGTGAGTGCTGGCGAGTTCGATGCGGTGGTGATCCCCGGGGGCATGGCGCCCGACAGGATGCGTCGGAACAAGGCGATGGTCGAACTGGTGCGTCAGCTGAGCGGTGCCGGTAAGCCCGTCGCCTGGATCTGTCACGCCGGTTGGGTGCCGATCTCGGCCGATATCGTCAGGGGTCGGCGCGTGACCTCCTTCCCGTCGATACGCGACGATATGGTCAACGCTGGCGCAGACTGGGTCGACGAAGACGTGGTGGTCGATGGCCATCTGATCAGCAGTCGAATCCCCGACGATCTGCCCGCCTTTAGCAGGGCGCTTCTTGCCGCACTGGATGAAGACTGAGTGTCGGGCCCATCGCCCTCCCAAGGCGAGTAATCAGCGCTCTGTTCGCTGAGCGCGGTCGTTCCGGGGCCTGATGTTTCGATCCTGGCGGTGGCTGCTGATTCCGATCGTCACCGTGCCGGTGACGCTGGTGCTGCTGGTGCCGATGATGATCGCCGCGCTGGTGAAGTGGCTGGTGCCGATCGAGCGAGTGCGCACGGCCTGCCGACGAATCGTGGTCTGGCTCGCCGAACGCTGGCTCGACGTGCTGGTCGCCATGCTGCGGCGCTGTCTGGATACCCGGGTGGTGGTGACCGGAGAGGTCG
Organism: uncultured Wenzhouxiangella sp.; assembly: GCA_964504865.1. Lineage (GTDB taxonomy): Bacteria > Pseudomonadota > Gammaproteobacteria > Xanthomonadales > Wenzhouxiangellaceae > Wenzhouxiangella. The sequence goes on along the minus strand of CAZDFS010000026.1, from coordinate 40,335 downwards.
ATGCGGATACTTCGAAGAGCTATGTGCTGCTCTGCAACCACCAGTCCTGGGTCGACGTGCCGATACTCCTCCACGTTTTCCACGGGCGGCTGCCTTTCTGGCGCTTCTTCCTCAAGCATGGATTGATCTGGATGCCGCTGCTGGGGCCGGCATTCTGGGCCCTCGAGTATCCCTTCGTTCGCTTTCCTTCGCCCGAAACCCTCGAGCGCTACCCGGCGCGGCGCGGTGAGAATCTGAGAACCGCGCGCCAGGCTTGCGCCCGACTGCGCGGTGTGCCGAGTACCGTCGTCAATTTTCCCGAAGGCGCCTTGTTCACCGCCGAACGCCATCGGGCGCAGCAGGCCGGATTTCGTCACCTGCTGCGCCCGCGTGCCGGCGGCACGGCGCTGGTGCTCGCAGCCCTCGGCGACCAGGTGGAAGGCCTGATCGACGTGACGATGCGCTTCCCAGTCGGCCCGCCCAGCTTTGGCCGTTTCCTCAGCAACCGCGTCGAACGCGTCGAGGTCCACGTGCGTCGAGTCCAGGTGCCGCCCGATCTGGTCCGGGGCGATTACGAGAACGACCCCGGTTTCCGCCGCCGCTTCCAGGATTGGCTCAATGCCTTGTGGCGGGCGAAAGACGAGCGATTCGCCCGGATGCATTCGGGCGAGATGACCGAGTCGCCCGACACGGACCCGAGGTGAGGTCTGAGCGACCGGCGACACTAGGGCGACCCGGGCCTCAAGAGCTGGTTCCGGCAAGGCGGGTCCGTTTTCTCGAGCTCTGCGGCGTCCCCAAGGCCGGGGTCCGCAGGCGGCGGTACAATCAGCGTTCTTGAGAAGATTAAGAGGCGGTGCATGGAAAAGATCAAGGTAGAACACAGCTCCTTGTGGGGCGGGGCCTGGTTCGCCGCCTGGTTGTTTACGCTCGGTTACCTCGATCTGGGCTGGATGAAGGGCGCCCTGGCCATCGTTCTCTGGCCCTACTATCTGGGTGTTGCCATGGCGGGCTGATTTCGACGCTCGAGGGGCGCGCGACTCGCTGACCTGGTGTGCCTTCGAGCCACTTCGAGTGATCGGCGGCAGAGGTCCGGTTCAAAGATAGACATCAAAAGCGATAGAAATATAAATCAAGCGGCTTTAAGATAGCCCTTCGTGCTGATGATAACCTGATCAGGAGGGCGTATGACTCGTCGATTGTCCGGGTTGGCAATGGCCATGTTTCTCGCAGTATTTGCAGTCGGTCTCGCAGCGCACGACAGCCGCTCTGAGGCGGTCGGCGCTTCCGATCCTGTGACGCGAGCCTACGCGGACCATGATCCGGGCTCCGATCTGAGCATCGACTACTCGGAGTGGACCGACTTTCTTCGCAAGACCACGATGGATCTGGGTGTTTCGAGGTCGCGCCTGAGCCGCGGGGAGGGTCTGAGCTGGACCGGTACCCGCATTTCCTATGGCAATACGGCAGCGACGCGACTGGAGGGCAACAGGGTCACCGTCGACCTGTTCACCGACGCGCACGTCGATTTCGTCCGCCGCTATCGCGCGGGTCTGATGTCGCTGCCGGCGCGTCAGCCCCTGGCGACGCTGAACAGGGACGAGCAGCTGGCCTACTGGCTCAATCTTTACAATGCCCGGGTCATGGAGCTGCTGGTTGCCCGCGACACGCTGCTGGAAACCGCACGGCCGTTGCGGAACGCGCCTGGCGAGACCGGTGACGATGAGTGGAGCAGGGCGACCCTCGTTGTCGCGGGCCAGGCCATTTCGCTGCGAGACATCGAGACGAAGATCCTGATCCCGCTCTGGGACGATCCGCTCGTTCTCTACGGCCTCTGGCAGGGTGCGATCGGCGGCCCGAGCCTGCGCATTGAGGCCTACGAAGGCGATCGCGTCTGGTCGCAGCTCCGGGCAAATGCGCGCGAATTCATCAACTCCAATCGCGGAACGCTGCCGCGCGGCGACACGCTCAGGGTTTCCACGATGTACGCCTGGGGCTCGGCGCTTTTCGATGACGAGGAGGCGCTGAGGGGGCACCTTCGCGAATTCCTGCGCGCACCGTTCTCCGAGGGCTTCGAGGCCACCCGCCGCATTGCCTTTGACCTCTACGATTGGCACATTGCCGACCTGTCCGGCGGCACGCGCAGTCGCGCGGACTGGCGGAGCATGGCCGGGCTGACGACGCTGGACCGAAATCTCGAGCCGGTCAACCAGAGCAGTCAATTCTCTGCCGCGACCCTCGAGCTGCTGCGCGAAATCGACACGCTGAAGGGCCGCGGCGACCGCAAGGCCGTCGTGCGCATCGTCGATATCGACTGTGGTGACGAGGGCGACGAGTGTCCGTCCCCCGCTGAAGAAGACGGCGGGAACTGACGCGAGGCTGCTGCACGCCCTGCGCTCTGAAAGTTCGATGACCCGGTTGACCTGCGGGCGCAATCACGCCATCGTTGCGTGGACCTTTTGGCTTTGGAGAGCATGTATGACGCGAGCGCTGCTGATATTGATGTTGGCTGGATTTCCCCTGCTTTCCGGTGCTGAATCGAATCTGCCGGACGCGCCGCACATCTACGTGCAGGGAAAAGCCAGTACGGCGCTGGAGCCGGAGCTGCTGATCCTCTCCGGGCAGATCGTTGGCGAGGATCGCCAGGTCACCGTGGCCTCGCAGCAGGTGGAGGATCAGTCGGCGGCCCTTATTGGCCTGATGGAATCACTCGAGGTCGAACGCGACGATGTGCGCGCCTCGATGCCGGTGGTCGAGCAGGTCTTCGAATACCAGGACGGCAGGAACCTGCTGGTCGGCTATCGCGTTCGACGCGAGGTCGAGATTCGCCTGTCGAAGATGGATCGCTACCACCTCGACTACGCCGAGATCATTCGGTCCGGTGCGCTCGCCTCGCTCAGCGCGCGTTTTTCCGTGCGTGATCCGGAGGCCGCCACCGACGCGGCGCAGCTGGCTGCCGTCGACGACGCCCGGGCTCGCGCCGAGCGCCTCGCCGAGCGCGCCGGAGCGTCCCTGGGTGAAATCCACTCGATGACCGAATTCGATCTTCGGCGCGTCGAGCGCCCGCTGCTGACCCCGGCGCGGCGATTCTCCGAATCCGCGCTCGGACAGGGCGGTGACGGCATCTACACCAGTGCAACGCGAATGGAGGCCGCACCCCCGATCTTCGAGCCCGAGGCCCTGACCGCCGAGGCGACGGTGTTCGTGGTCTATCTGCTCGATCAGTAGTCACTGCTCCATCAGCGACTGTGACGCGCTGATCCAACAGACGCCTCCTTCGGGTTTCATATTCCCCCGCCGGGACGCCTTCGGCGCCTTTTTCGGCGCGCCGATCTCGGGTGTCGGAGACCCTCGATGAGCCGAAATTCTTCCCCATTCCGCTAGACCCCCTGACAACTTCGTAAATCCGCATCCTGAATGGATGGCAGAGGGCCGTCTGAGCGTTGCGATTGCGAAGGGGAACGACTCAATTCACTTCTCAAGGGGGAATGCCATGGCTGGTCTACATCGGCGTGCTTTTTTTCGCTCTTCGGTACACACAGGCCTGGGGCTGCTCGTGTTCGCCATCCTGTCGGGATGCGCCGCGACCCAGCATCGGGAACAGATGAATGCGTTTTCCGCCTCCTGGGAGGTGGGCGACTTTACTTCTGCCGCCTATGGCCAGCAGGACAGCGAGCAACGGACTTTCGATCCTGAAACCATCGAGTCGATGGATCTTTTCGAGCTGCTTCATTTCGCCGAGGCGGCGAGGCTGTCCGGTGATCAGGAGCTGGCGATCGAGGCCTTTGATCGGACCGAAGAGGTATTCAAACGTTTCGACGAAGAAAACGTCGCCGGACGCTCCCTGGGACAGATGGGCGCGATCCTGGCCGGTGAGTCGGTTCGAGCCTATCGGGGACATCTCTACGAAGCCGTCCTGGTGAACACCTACAAAGCGATGACCTTTCTGTCGACGGCGGATAACTCATTGGCGCGGGTGGAGTTCAACCGGGCGGATGACCGAACCCGGCGCGCAGTCGAGTTCTTCGCCGATGAGATCGAGGAACAGCAGCAGGTCGACGAGGAAAAGCACACGACTGCGGACAAACAGGAGGAGCCGCCCTCCGATCAGCAGCAATCGGTTGCCGCCACCATGGCGTCCGAAGAATCAAAGCAAGCGCTTTACGAGGCCTATGGCAATCCGTCCGAGTGGGCCGTGTATCCGGATTTCGTCAATCCCTTCGTGACCTATCTGCACGGCCTCTATTTCCTCAGCCAGAGCGAGCAGCGAGGTGATATCGAGCGAGCCGTTGAATCGCTCGACCGCGTTCACGGCATGACCGAAAACCCGGTGGTGGCCGCGGATCTCGAGCTTGCCAACGCGCTGGCCTCGGGCGCGCTGTCACGTAGCGCCTTGCCAAGCCAGGTCTGGGTGATCTACGAGAACGGGATCGGCCCCACACTGACCGAATCGCGTTTCGATATTCCGCTTTTTCTGGTGACTCAGGGACGAGCCGGACAGCCGACGCTTGCAGGCATCGCTTTGCCGAAAGTCGAACGAGGGCGTGCGGCCCATCAGAATCTGTCGATTCACGCCGTGGGTCCCTCTGGATTGGAGCCGGTTGCCCAATCGCATACGCTGGCAGACATGCAGCGTGTGCTGAACACGGAGTTCCAGCACAACTTCGACGGCATTCTTGGCCGGGCGATCACCTCGACGGTCGTCGATCTGCTCATTCAGTCGGAAGCGACATCCAGAGCCGGGCTGCTGGGTGCCTTCGCCTCGACCGTACTGACCCAGCAGACAAACAAGGCAGATCTCAGGATCTGGCGCGCGCTACCCGACCACTGGCAGGTCGCACGCTTCGAACGACCCGTCAACGGCAAGATCACGCTACTGGGTGATGACTCGGGACCGCTGGTCAATCTCACCGTTCCGGACTGGCCCTACACCCTGGTCTATGTCAAACAACCCACACGATTCGCTTCGCCGGCCGTGAAAGTCATCGATTTGCAGGGCCGCAATCCTGCGCTGGGGATCGGCCAGGGGGTGCCTGACGAACTCGTGGCTGCCCCATGACTCGGATCGCTCTCATGGTTCTCGCAGCCATGATCCTCGTTGCCTGTGCAGCAACGCCCTCGTCAGTGCCGGCGACGGTGACCTGGCATCCCGAGGCTGATGTTCGCGGTCTGATGACCGATCTTGTCCTCGAGGCGAGAAGAAATTCATTCGGCGGAATCGACTTCGTGACCGTTCGAGGCCTGGGTGCGATGCAGCGCCGTTCGATCGAATGGTCGATTACTTTTATCGATGATTCGGGACGGACCGTTCCAGGCCTGAGCGACCGTTTCCGGCGCTTCACGGTCGTACCCGGCGTGCCGTTTCAGCTCGAGGCCACCTCGCCGGTCGACGATGCAGTGCGCGCAAGTATTCATCTCCGGTCGTCGCGTTCGCGCTGAATCACACCATCACGTCATCCATCCATTCATAGAAACAGCAGGCATGAATATGTTGAACAGAAAGCTTCTTTACTCGATGGCCGTTGGCTCCTTGCTGGTGCTGACGGGTTGTGCAACGACCACCTCCTACGTCGATCCGAACGACGATCGCGGCCCGGTCACGATGACGCTGGATTACCGCGATTTCGAGACGGCCGCTGGCGAGGCCGTAGATTCACTGTTGAGATCAGGTGCAGCTGACAATCCGAACGGTGGACGCTACGTCATGGTGATATCCAGGGTCGTCAACGACACCATGCAGCGGATCGACACCGATCAGCTGACCCGAAAGATCCGGGTTGAATTGCTCAACTCCGGGCGGGTGGTAACGACCACGGCGGTAGGGATCGATGGACCCGAAGATGAGATGAGCATGCGAGTCAGAGAGCTTCGCGATAGCGCGGAATTCGATCAGTCTGGCGTGCAGCGTCAAGGCACACTGCAGGCGCCAGATCTGTCCTTGTCCGGCAAGATCATGCAGCGCAATCACAGCATCGATCGCCGCACGCAGCAGATCGACTACTACTTCCAGCTCGCTTTGACCGATCTGACGACGGGCCTCGCGATCTGGGAGGAAGAAGTCCCGATCATTAAGCGTGGATCGAATCGTAGCGTCGGTTGGTAATAAAGGGGGAAATATGAATTTTGATAAAGCATCAATACGCCTTTTGATGACATGTGCATTGATTGTAGCCTTCGGCTCCCTGAGCGCTGAGGAAAGCGCGGAAGAGGCGACATCGAATCCAGAGCATATTTATCCAAGTGCTGATGATCTCGATGGTTCCGAGATCGAATCAGCCCGCGATCGTTACCTGAACGAACGCGGATGGGTGCTCGGAATCCACCAGAACAACCCCAGTGGGGGCTTCGTCGGATGGGGCTCGGCGACGATCGCGGTCGCGCCCGAGGATAGAAATTATGGCAACGCCCGAATCGCGGCGGTCGACGCAGCTGTAGCCGAGGCTGTCGGTCAGTTCGCGCTTTCTCGGGGAACGAACGCCGCCCTCGCGCGAGTCCGGGAGATTGTTCAGGACCCTAACGCGCTTGAGGAGCTGCAGCAGCCTAACCAGCAGCAGTTCATCACCGCCGTGGCCGATCGGCTAAGGGACTTGACGGCCGCGCAGCTCGATAATGCCCTGCGCGAGCTCGGCGTGCCTCCAGGCAAGCATCAGGAGCTTGAGTTTGTTCAGAAAGTCCAGCTGGCGATGGATTCGGTACAGACCGAGCTGGTGCGCAGTGCGCGCGAATACTTTCAGGGCATTCGGCTCATGCACACCTTCGAAGAGGAGGGCGCGGTTGGCGCACTGGTGATCTACAGCCCGAATCTCCAAGCCATGGCGCGTCGGATTCTTTCTGGCGACATGGAAGCCATCGGCTCGGGTAATTCATCCGACGCGCTTGATCAGCTCAATGGAAGCCTAAAGGATGATCAGCTCATCTTCATGCATGGCACGCGTATGCTGCGCGATGCTGACGGCAATCCTGTTCTTGTCGCCTTCGGTCAGGCTTCTCCGCCGGTGACTCGTGCGGACAGCCGACAGGCGCTGAACATGGCGGTTTCAGCCGCCCAGCGACGGGCAAATCTGCGTGCCGATGGGGCGCTTGCCGAGTTCCTGGACTCCTACGTCGAAGTCGATGACCAGGACCTCAATGGCGTTGCGGTCGAAACCATCGGCGAGTTGTATAGCGACGGTCGTCAGGGTCAGTCGGAAGGGGCTACGTTCTATGCGGCGCTGAATTCTGCCATTCGTCAGCGCAGCCAGATTCAGCTGACCGGAATCACGACCGTCCGAACCTGGCGCGCGAACCATCCTGACACCGGGCATTTGCACATCGGTGCCGTCAAGATGTGGTCGCCGACGACGCAGGCGGCTTTCAGCGGGCGTCCTTTTATCGAATCGGCGGAGGGGGCGCTTGCCGAAGAGGAAGGGGATGAAACCGGGGTTGAAACTCGCAGCAGCCCGGAATTCGGTGAGGAAGACTGGTGATTGCACATTCGATGAAGTTTCTTGGCGCAAGCGCTCTGTTTATGCTGCTTTCCATTCCGCAGGCCGCGGCGTCCAGCATCGAGACAGTTCAGGTTGAAGTGCTTGGCTATGGCTCGAATCAGCAGGAGGCGACTTTTGAAGCACTGGCTGAGGCGGTCCGCCAGGTGCACGGCGTCGATATCATTGCACGTCGCGATGTCAGCAGTTCTAGCCAAGAACTTGCTTTCATCGGTGAGGATGGCAGCAGAAACTCGCTGACGCTGAGCGCCGATCAGGCCGGGCGAGTGACTGCCGACAGTCAGGGTTACATCAGCGGCTACCGAATCCTGTCGACAGCCGATCGAAACCCTGGGCTTGCCGTGCGCCTGCTAGTGGATCTTCCGGTGTACAAAGGGCCGGGAATGCGGACGCATGAAACGCGTCGTCGTTTGGCCGTCTATCCGTTCGAGGCCGGCTCGGATCTTCGTCTTTTCGGTGAACTGATCAGTGCAAGAGATGCTGCGGATCAATTGACCAGGGCGGTGGTCGCGTCGATGACCCAGGCCCGACGATTTGCAGTACTGGAACGAGAGCGAACCGAGGCCATTCTGGATGAGCGCCGACTGCTGGGCGACCCCTCCGTGCCAGCCAGTGAGAAAGCTCGGCTTGGCGCGACGCTTGGCTCAGACTATGTGGTCATTGGCCGTATCGACGGGATGGATATCGATGCGTTCAACCGAGTAAGCCAGTTGACTGGTGAATCGAGTCTGGCCACCGAGGGATCAGTGGTTGTCGAACTTCGGATCCTTTCCCCCGCAACAAGGCAGGTGCACTGGGCCAACACCATGATCATTCCAGCCGAAGAGATCTTTTCGGCACCCTCGGCCGGGACGGGGCGCGCAGCGTTTCGGCAGTCTGTCTGGTCGACGGTTGCTGACCGGATTTCCGAACGTGCGATCAGCGCCATTTATCCGCTTCGTTTGATCGAGCGGGTCGGAGATCAGGTCGTCCTTAATCAGGGGGGATCTCAGCTGCAAGCCGGTATGATGCTGCAGATCTTCGAACTCGGCGAGGAGTTGTTCGATCCTTATTCAGGTGAAAGCCTGGGTCGGTTGGAGTCGGAAGTCGCTCGCGCCCGGGTCGATCGAGTCACTGACCGAGTCAGCTACGCGCTTTTGGTCGAAGGCCTTGTCACCGACGTGGATCCCGGTCGGTACCTGGCGCGCCGCGATGGCTTGACGGCAGGTCGTGACTCGAATGCAGACGACCAGATCAGAGGAACGCGAAGGCGAATTCTGTTGCCGCAGGATCAGTGATAGGCCGCCGCAGGGAGGCGTAGCACGGAGCGCCCTAGCAACCTGGCACTCAGCCTGCTGCGGTTTAGACGCCCAACAGCCGAGCGCCTTCAGCATTGACCTTGCTGACCCAGCCCTCGGCGGGAAGTTCGGCGTGGGCAAAAGCTTCGATCATGGCCTTCCGTGCCGCTTCGGCCTGATCACGATCCGTAAACCACCCGAACACGCTGGGTCCGGCACCGGAGATCGATGCGCCGAGGGCGCCGTGGTCGAGGGCCGCCTGCTTGACCTGGTCGAAGCCGGGGATCAGCGGCGCGCGCCGCGGCTCGACGAGCACGTCGGCGAGGCCGGCGCGGACCAGGTCGAGGTCGCCGGTCTGGCAGCCGGTGAGGAACTGGGCGAGCAGGCTGTTCTGCTTGACGATGGTGGCGATGTCGAAGGGCGCGGCCAGGCTTTCCCTCGCGCGGCGCGTCTCGACGATATGGTCCGGGTGGACGACGGCGGACCAGAGACCGGTCGGCACGGGAATCGGGATGAGACGCTCGAGGGTGGCCAGTACCAGGCCGCCGAGGAGCTGCGGGCCGACGTTGTCACCGTGCATGGAGCCGCTGGCCACCGACTCGCCGGCCAGGGCGAAGGGGTAGAGTGCCTTGATGTCCAGCGGTTGCTCGAGGAGCGCGTTGGTCGCCACGAGCGCGGCGGTGGCCGAGGCCGCGGAACCGCCCAGGCCTGACCCCAGGGGAATGCCCTTCTGGATCGTGAGTGCGACACCGAAGTCGGCCTCGAGGTAGCCGAGGAGTGCAATCACGGCACGTCCGGCGGTGTTGCGGTCCGGGGCTGTCGGCAAGTCGGTGATCACGCCTTCGATGGACTCGATGAGCACGCCCGCTTGTTCGATGCGGCGGGCGGTTACCGTATCGCCCGGGCCGTCGATTACATGCCCCAGCAGATCGAAGCCGACGCCGACGTTGCCGACGCTGGCCGGGGCGAAGGCGGTGGCTTGCGCTCGCTCGCTCGCGCTCACAGACGGGCACCCAGGTTCGAGGCGACGCGCAGGAGGTCGGCGAATACGCCGGCAGCGGTGACTGCTGGACCGGCACCGGGCCCCTGGACGATCAGGGGGTTGTCGCAGTAGCGCTCGGTGGTGAAGGCGACGACGTTATCGGTGAGTGCCAGATGGGCAAAGGGATGATCGCCCGGCAGGGATTTCAGCGCCACTTCGGCCTGCCCGTCGGCATCCAGGCGGGCGACGAAGCGCAGGACCTCGCCGCGGGCCTGAGCCTCGGACAGGCGCCGGGCCATGGCGTCGTCATGGGCTTTCAATCCATCAAGAAATCCTTCAACGTCGGCGCCGTCGAGGCTGTCCGGCGCTAGAGACTCGATGCTGATCTGGTCCAGGCCGATGGCCAGTCCCATCTCGCGGCCCAGGATCACGAGTTTCCGAGCCACGTCCATGCCCGACAGGTCATCGCGCGGGTCGGGCTCCGTATAGCCGGCTTCGCGCGCTTCGCGCACCAGCTCGGCGAAGGACATACCGGCCTCGTAGCGGTTGAACAGGTAGGCGAGGGTGCCGGAGAAGATGCCTTCGATGCGCCGGACCCGGTCGCCCGTGTCGATGAGATCACGCAGGGTCTGGACGACGGGCAGGCCCGCGCCGACGGTGGCCTCGTAGCGCCAGGCGGTCAGGCCGTTCCGGGAAGCGGCGCGAATGGCCTGATGGCGTTCGGCCGGGCCGCTTCCCGCGTGCTTGTTCGGCGTGATGACGTGGATGCCGCGCGCCAGCCAGTCCGCATAGCGATCGGCCACGGCGTCACTCGCCGTGCAGTCGATGATCGCCGCGTGGGGCAGGTGCTGTGTTTCCAGGTGCTCGACGAGGGCGTCGAGGTCCATGGCCTCGTCGTCTGTCGTCAAGGGCAGGTCGATCGTCTGGGTCGTGGCACTTGCGGGAAACAGGCGCATTCGGCGCGAGCCGGCCACGGCGAACAGTCTCAGATCGAGCTGGGTATCGGCCTTCAGGCGCTCGGCGGATTCGGCCAGCTGGGCGAGCAGCTCGCGGCCGACCTGGCCCGGACCGATCACGCCTAAGGCAATGGTCTGCTCCGACAGGTAGAAGCCGGCGTGCACGGCGCGCAGGGCGCGTTCGGCCTGCGCTTCGTCGACGGCGACGGTGATGTTCCGCTCGGAGGCGCCCTGGGCGATGGCGCGGACGTTGACGTTGGCGCGCGCCAGGGAGTTGAACAAGCGCGCAGCCACGCCCGGGCGACCGGTCATGCCGTCGCCGACGATCGCCAGCAGGCGGATGTTCGGCAGGGTGTAGATGCGCTGGATCTGGCCGTGACGGATTTCCCGCTCGAAGACGTCGTCGAGCTCGCGGCAGGCGGCGCCGGCCTGGTTGCCCGGCACTGCCAGGCAGATTGAATGCTCGGAGGAGCCCTGGGAGATCATCGCGACGGAAATGCCTTCGGCGTGGAGCGCCGAGAAGACGCGCTCGGCGGTTCCGGGTACGCCGATCATACCGGCGCCTTCGATGGTGATCAGGGTCATGTCGGCCATGCCCGACAGGCCCTTGACCGGCGGTTCGGGGTGGCCGGTCTGGTCGATCCGAGTGCCCGGGCAGTCCGGGTTGAAGGTATTGCGCACGTAAACCGGCAGGTTCGACTCCAGCGCCGGTGACAGAGCCTGCGGATGAATCACGCGGGCGCCGAAATAGGCCAGCTCGAAGGCCTCGCGATAGGACAGCTGATCGAGGAGAAAGGCGTCGGGCACCTGATTGGGGTCGGCGGAGAGCAGGCCGTCGACGTTGGTCCAGATATGGATCTCGTCAGCGCCGAAGAGGCGGCCGAAGATGGTCGCCGAATAGTCCGAGCCATTGCGCCCGAGCGTCGAGATACGGCCGTCGTTGCGCCGGCAGACGAAGCCGGTCACGACGTAGCGGGCGCTGGGGTGGGCGGCACGAAAGGAGTCGACGCGCGGCTGGCTGGCAGCCCAGTCGACGGCCACCATCAGGGCGGTCGGCCGAACCCGCAGGACGTCGCGGGCATCGAGAAACTCGCCGGGCTGATCGAGGGCATGGAGTCGGCCGCTGAGCAGTTCGGCGCAGCAGACCTCGCCGAGGCCGGCGATCAGCTCGACGGCCTCGGTTGGCGCCGAGCGCATCAGGCCGAGGCTGTCGAAGAGCTGCTCCAGCAGGCCGAAGCGCTGATTCAGCGAGGCCTCGAGCGCGACGAGGCAGTGGTGCTCCCCGCAAAGGACGCGGGCGGTATCGAGGTGACGCTCGTGCAGCGTGCTCAATCGCTGGCGCCAGCCCTCGGTCTGCTGAGCCGCATCGTGAGCGAGTGCAATCAGCTCGTTGGTGACCCCGGCCATGGCGGAGACGACAACGACCTGGGCTTCGTCGTCGCGGGCCGTCAACAGGTCGGCCACGTGGGCGATGCAGCGAGCGTCGGCCAGGGACGAGCCGCCGAATTTATGTGCGATCAAAGCCATCGAATCGTGTCGTGTTCAAAGCTCAGATGGTAGCGACTTCTGGCCTGCCGTGGCAGCCCGGTGCCAACAGTTTCAGTCAACCAGCTGAACAACGACCAGGAAGACCGCCACGGCGGAGACCACGGCGGCGGCCGCCGGCCGCCAGCCGAGCAGGCGGAGATCGGCGTAGCGAATCGTCAGCGCCAGGGCCGCCATGGCCATGGCGAAGGCAAACACGCTGACCTGACTGGCCACAAGGATCACCGTATTCCACCCTGCGTGATCCGTCCCGAACACGAGGTCGCCGAGCGTGCGCAGGCCGCACAGGGCAAGGAAGGCCACGATGAACATAGGAAAGGGCACCCGCGTGTCGCCAGCCTCCGTGTGCCGGGTCCCGATCCAGATCAGCGCCGGGATGACGACCAGCATCAGACTGTTGCGCAGCAGCTTGGTGACCGTGGCCGCGTCCAGCGCGCCCGTCACGCCCCAGCCCTGCTCGTAGAGCGAGGCAGCGGCGGTGACCTGTGCTGTGTCGTGGATGGCGGCGCCCAGTATCAGTCCGATGCTCTCCGCCTCGATCTGCCAGCCGTGAAGCAGGGGCGGATAGACCACCGTTGCGGCCAGGCCGATGAGGGCGATGCAGGCGACGGCGTAGCAGGTCTCTTCTCGCCGGGCTTTGAGTCCCGGCGCGGCAGCGGCGATGGCCGAGGCGCCACAGATCGCGGTACCGACGGCTAACAGCGCTGACAGGCGCCAGTGGGCGCCACTCAGTCGCGCGAGCAGCCCGGTCACGACCAACCCGAGGGCGACGGCGACCAGGACCAGGGGCAGGGCATCCAGGCCAAGGCGTGCGAGGTCGGACAGGCTGAGGCGAAGGCCGATGAGGGCGACGGCAGCCTTCAGCAGGGGGCCGCGCGCCAGATCAAGGCCCGGCGCCCAGTGGGGGCGGTGTGCCGCCATCGGCGCGAGCAGCAGGCCGGCCACCACGGCCAGCAGCATGGCGCTCAGCGGAAGCTGGCCCAGCCAGCCTGGCAGAGCGCGGGCCGCGTCCACCGCCAGCGTCGCCGCCACGGCGACGCCGAGGACGACGACCAGGCCCGGCGCCAGTCGACGAGCGCTTGAGTCGGGAGAGATAGGCGGTATCACTTTATTGACGAATGGCTAGGAGAATCGCAGCGGGTCGAGAAGGTCCGGTTGAAGGGCCGGTGGCGCGTTTTCGTCACTCGGGGGCGCTATCATAAAGGATGTCGCTGATCCTTCGTCGGCTTGTGGATGACATGAGCGGGGCAGGGCGAGCGGCGCGCAAGATGCGCAATCAGAACAACAAGAACTCTCGATAACAACAACACACCGGAGGAGTCTTTGCATGGAAAGCAAGAAAGATATCGTCAGCAACTGGTTGCCCCGCTACACGGGCACCGATCTGGACGACTTTGGCAAGTACATCCTGCTCACCAATTTCGATAATTACGTCGAAAAGTTTGCCGATCGCATGGGTGTCGAGGTGCAGGGTCGGGACAAGGCCATGCGCAATGCCACCTATGACGGCATCAGTATGATCAACTTCGGCATGGGCAGCGCAAACGCCGCGACGATCATGGACCTGCTCAGCGCCATCCAGCCCAAGGCCGTCCTTTTTCTCGGCAAGTGTGGTGGACTGAAGAAGAAGAATCGCCTCGGCGATATGATCCTGCCGATCGCCGCGATCCGTGGCGAGGGGACCTCCAACGACTATTTTCCGCCGGAAGTACCGTCCCTGCCGTCCTTCACCCTGCAGCGAGCAGTCTCATCGACGATTCGCGACCACGACCTGGATTACTGGACCGGCACCGTCTACACCACCAACCGCCGGGTCTGGGAGCACGACAAGAGTTTCAAGAAATACCTCCGCCGGACGCGCTGCATGGCGATCGACATGGAGACCGCGACGATCTTCGTCACCGGCTTCGCCAACAGCATCCCGACGGGCGCCCTGCTGCTGGTCTCCGATCAGCCGATGATCCCCGACGGCGTCAAGACCGACGCGTCGGATCGGGTGATCACCCAGCAGTACGTCGATGCCCAGATCAGCATCGGTATCGACGCGCTCAAGGAAATCCGCGACGAAGGCCGCTCGGTCAAGCACCTGCGGTTCGATTGACGGAAAAGGCACAGGGCGCAAGGCGAGACGACAAGGTTTCAAGGTCAAGGTTTCAGGTTTCATGGTAGAGCGAAATCCGCCATCATCTGCGTAAACCGGAAACCGGAAACCTTTCAGCTCATGACTTCCCACACAGGCCGACTTGACGGCGGTCTGTCAGACTCTGCGGACTTCGAAAATTTCTTTCAGGATGACCGAACATGAATCGACGGTTCTGGCCGGGCCTGGCGTCCGGCATTCTCCTTTGCGGTGCAGCGATGGCTGATTCCAGCGACAGCGCCGATGATCCGTTCCTCTGGCTTGAGGAGATCGAGTCGACGGCCTCCCTGGACTGGGCGCGCGAGCAGAACGAGCGTTCCGAGTCGCGCTTGACCTCGCAGCCCCTGTTTCAGGACCTGCTCGACCGCAACCTCGAGACGCTGACCTCCGAGGATCGGATTGCCTACCCGTCGCTGATGGGCGGCAAGATCTACAACTTCTGGCGTGATGCGACTCACGTGCGCGGCATCTGGCGTCGGACCTCGGTCGAGGGTTTTCGGCACGATGAGCCTGACTGGGACCTGGTGCTCGATGTCGACGCCCTCGCCGAAGCCGAGGCCGAAAACTGGGTCTGGGCCGGTGCCTCCTGCGTCTATCCCAGCTACGAACGCTGCCTCATCGGCCTGTCGCGGGGCGGTGCCGATGCGGCCGTGCGCCGCGAGTTCGATATGGCGAGCCGAAGCTTCGTCGACGATGGTTTCGAACTGCCCGAATCCAAGAGCTACCTGTCCTTCCGCGACCGCGACAGTGTCTTCTACGGCCCGGCCTTCGAGGCTGACCAGATGACGACTTCCGAATACCCGCGCCAGGTCTACATCTGGGAGCGCGGCACCGATCGCGCCGAGGCCAGGCTGGTCTTCGAGGGTCAAGCCGATGATGTGCTGGTCACCGGCATGCGGGTCTGGGATGGGGAAACGCCCTACGACCTGGTGCTGCGCCTGCCGACTTTCTTTACCCGCGAGTACCACTTGCTGGTGGACGGCGTGGCGCAGAAGATCGACGTGCCGGCGGATGCCGAGCTTTCCGGGATCGTCGACGGACAGCTGCTGATCGAGCTCAAATCGGACTGGCAGCGCGACGGGCGGGTCTGGCGTCAAGGGGCGGTGATTGCGACGTCCATCGACGCCATGATGGAGGGTCAGGCCGAGTTCGAGCTGCTTTTCCAGCCCAGCGATCGCCAGGCCGTCAACAGCGTGACGTCGACCGAGAACGCCGTCCTGATTCAGTTGCTCGACAACGTCAATGGCCAGTTGCTTCGCTTCACCCATTCAGACGATGGCTGGACGCGAGCCGCGTTGGATGTCCCCGAGATGGGCACGCTCACGGTGGTCAGCGCCGATGATCGATCCGACCGCTTCTACTACAACTACACCGGCTTCCTGACGCCGTCGCGCCTGTACGAGGCAGACGCACTGGCCGATACTCATCAGCCCATCCGGTCCGAGCCGGTGTGGTTCGACGCCGAGGGCATGGACGTGGCCCAGTACGAGGCCCTATCTGCCGACGGGGAGCGAATCCCGTATTTCGTGGTGACGCCACCAGGCTTCGAGGCCGACGGCGACAACCCCACGCTGCTGTCGGCCTACGGCGGCTTCGAGGTGGCTCGCACGCCGTTCTATTCGAGCATCATCGGCAACAGCTGGCTGGCCCGGGGCGGTGTCTTCGTCCTGGCCAACATCCGCGGCGGCGGTGAGTTCGGCCCGCGCTGGCACCAGGCGGCGCTGAAGGAGAATCGTCAGCGCGCCTTCGATGATCTCATCGCCGTGGCCGAGGACCTGATCGAGCGTGACATCACCTCGCCCGAGCATCTCGGCATCCAGGGCGGCAGCAATGGCGGCCTGCTGGTCGGCGCCGTCATGGTGCAGCGCCCCGATCTGTTCAATGCGGTGGTTTGCCAGGTCCCACTGCTGGATATGAAGCGCTATCACAAGCTGCTTGCCGGCGCGAGCTGGATGGCCGAATACGGTAATCCCGACCGCCCTGAAGAGTGGGATTACCTCTCGAAATATTCGCCCTATCAGAACCTGTCGCCCGACGCCGACTACCCCGTGGCCTTCGTGACCACCTCGACCCGTGATGATCGCGTCCATCCCGGCCACGCCCGGAAGATGGTCGCGCGCATGCTCGCCCAGGGCCACGAGGTCCTGTATTACGAAAACATCGAGGGCGGCCATGGCGGGGCGGCCAACCTGAACCAGACGGCCTATCTGCAGGCGCTGATCTACGCCTACCTGCACGAGCGCCTGGCCGATCGCCCGGGCGATGCCTGAGGCGTCAGGCTCGGCGCCGCCGCTTTTGCCGCGACTTTCACGGACCGGGAACCAATATCGGTGGCCAGAGTCTTAACGAGCAGTCAGGCAGTGCGGAGCCGCCGATCCATCTGGTCGAGCTCCGATCCGAGCTGCTAAAATATGGAAGGTTTTAGAGGAGCAACGCATGAGCAATCAGCTGGTTCCAAGTCATCTGCTGGCGCCGGCCGGGACAGGGTCGCTGGACGCCTATATCCAGGAAGTCAACAAGATTTCCGTCCTGACCGTCGAGGAAGAGCAAAGCCTCGCCCGACGCTACCGCGACGAAGACGATCTGGACGCGGCGCGCATGATGGTGATGTCGCATCTGCGTTTTGTCGTTCATGTGGCGCGCGGCTACGCGGGCTACGGGCTGCAGCTCAGCGATCTGGTTCAGGAAGGCAATATCGGGCTGATGAAGGCCGTGAAGCGCTTCGACCCGGATCAGGGCGTTCGCCTGGTGTCCTTCGCCGTTCACTGGATTCGCGCGGAAATTCATGAATTCATCCTGCGCAACTGGCGGATCGTCAAGGTCGCCACGACCAAGGCGCAGCGCAAGCTATTCTTCAACCTGCGCAAGAAGAAAAAGCGTCTGGGCTGGCTCAATCAGGCCGAGGTCAATCGCGTTGCCGAGGATCTCGGCGTCAAGCCCGAGGTCGTGACCGAGATGGAATCGCGTCTCTCCGGCCAGGACATCGGGTTCGACCTCACGAATGATGACGATGACAGCAACTACGTGGCGCCGGCCGCCTACCTCGAGGGCTTGACAGTGGCACCGGCCGAGGCGATCGAGGCCCAGGATTGGGAAGAGCATCACCACAACCTGCTGTTCGACGGGGTCGATAGCCTCGACGACCGGTCGCGGGACATCATCCAGAGTCGCTGGCTGCTCGACCCGAAAGCCACGCTGCAGGAACTGGCGGACAAGTACGGCGTCTCTGCCGAACGAATCCGTCAGCTCGAGGCGGCGGCGCTGAAAAAGCTCAAGGCACGCTTCGAGGCCTGAGTTCGAGCAGCCAAGCGCAGCGAAAAGCCGGCAGCCCCTGCCGGCTTTTTTCGTTTCTTTATACGATTCAGGGCACGTCGCCGATCAACTCGATGATTCGGGACAGGACCGAGTTGACCTGAAAGATATCGATGCCACCCGCGCTGTCGTTGGTCAGCCCCACCACCACCCAGGGTTTGCTCTCCCCCTCCTTCTGCAGTAACCAGGCGCCCGTCAGGACGTGGAGGCCGGTGGCGCCGGAACTCAGGCTGCCGCCCTTGTACCAGACACGCCCCCAGTCGGCGCGCACGCCCGGAAGGGCGGCCTGGTAGCCCAGCGCCTGGTTGACGACTTGAAAGCCCGCGCTGGCGCGAGGCAGGGCGTGCATGCCGGCGAGCGTGCGACAGATGTCGCGCGCCGATGCACTCCAGGTGCCTGTCGAGAGCAGGGATTCGTGGAAGAAGGGATTGCTGGCCTGGAAGGAGGGCCCCAGCGGCAGGATCTGATCGTCCAGGAACTGCGTCCGAAACGGCAGGTCGCCATTGACGTAGCTCAGCGCCGTCGCGAGGTCGAAGCTGCGAAAGACGTGGAATTGCTCCGAAATGTTGAGGAAAGGTAGCAGTTGATCGGTTTCGACGATGCCGTAGGCGGTCAGGATGTCGGCCACCGCCTCACGTCCGACCAGCTCGTGCAGGTGATCCGTGCTCGTGTTGTCGCTGTCGGCCATCATCATGATGGCCATGTCCCGGACGGTGAATTCCGTGCCCAGGGGTTCGTTGTTGATGATGCCGCCGGAGGCGCGCTCGGCGGCCACCAGGGTGATCGGATCCTCGGGCTGACTCTGGCCCTGGTTCAGACGCTCGCCGACCGCAGCCAGCACCCACTTTTTGAAGATCGATCCCAGCGCTCGGGGCGTGTCGGGCAGGCGCTCGACGACGCCCTCGCACTGGTTGTTGCTGTTGATGCGCCCGATAAACAGGCTGTTCGACGCACCGAGGGTCTGGAAATGATCGGCGGCTTCGCTCAGGGTGCGGGTCTGGTCGTCGGGAAACTGAACGGTGCCGCCGAAGGGCTGGACACCGAACAGATTGATCAGCCCCGGTGCCGTGTAGCGGACGCCGAAGGTAACAAAACCAAGGGACGAGTCGGGATTATCGCCCTCGATAACGAAGGTGGCGCGCACCGGGCTGATGCCGATGAGGTCAACGATGCGAGCGTTGGGTTGGGTGGTCCGAAGGCTGTTGATGAAATTGCTCATGTTGACCGGGTCGTAGGCGCTGACGAAGCGGGCTTCGACCTCGGCTGCGGTGGTGTTCTCGTTCGCATCAAGCTCAGATAGAAGCCATGCGAGCTGACTGCTCAGGGCGAAGGCGGGGAGCTGGAATTCGCCCTGAACCCGGGGCAGCAGCGGTTCGATGATCTCGGCGAAGCGGTGAGCGAAGATGTCGTCTTCCAGGTCTGCCGCATTCGCGCCCGTGACAGCCAGCCCGACGAAGGTCAGAGCGGCCAGGGAGCGAACCAGGCGCGGGCGGCGGCATGATGATGATCTGCGGTTGATCTGCACGGTGGTCTTCCCGAATAAAAGCGTCAACCAGTAAAGCGCAGAACGGGCAGGGAATGGTTCAGGGCTTGTCGAGAACCTCGCCGACGAGTCGCGGTTCGGGTTCGAGCCAGACGCCGAAGGCTTCCAGAACGGCACCTTGAATGCGGCTTATCAGCGCTTGCAGCCGGTCGCCGCGACTGCCACCGAAATGAACCAGCACCAGCGCATGATGGTCGTAGACACCGACGCCACCGTCGCGGTGGCCTTTCAGGCCGAGGCGATCGATCATGGCGCCGGCCGCCAGCTTGATCCGGCCGTCCTCGAGGGGCCAGTGGGGCAGGGCCGGCCAGGACTTCAACGCTCGTTCCGCGTCGTCGCGATTGACGATGGGATTTTTGAAGAAGCTCCCGGCGTTGGCCAGGCGGGCGGGGTCCGGCAGGCGATGGCGTCGCAGGCGCATGATCGCGGCGACGAGCTGGCGCGGGGTGGGTTGCTCGACACCCCGAGCGATCAGCACCTGGCGCAGGCTGTCGTAGTCCAGGCTGGGTTGGAATCGGCGGCTGAGGCGAAGGCAGACTTCGGTGATGAAGTAGCGATCGGGTTCGACTGACTTGAAGCGACTGTCGCGATAGCTGAAGGCGCAGTCATCGCGGGTCAGCGTGGTCCAACGTCTGCGGTGGCGGTCCCACGCCGTCAGGGTCTCGAAGACCTGGTCAAGCTCGACGCCGTAGGCGCCAATGTTCTGAATCGGTGCCGCGCCGACGCTGCCGGGGATGAGCGCGAGGTTTTCGATGCCGTGGAGGCCGAGGTCGAGGCAGCGCCGGACCAGGCCGTGCCAGGACTCCCCGGCGGCGGCGCGCACGCGCACCTGATCGTCCTGGCCCGCATCCTCGAAGCGCAGGCCGCGCAGGCGCGAGAGCAGGATGCGGCCATGAAAGTCACCGAGAAACACCGTGTTGGATCCGCCGCCGAGGATCAGCTCCTGGCCGACCGCAGGCCCGAGCCCTTCGAGTTGTTCCGGGCGTTCGATGATGAGGATCTCATCGGCGCGCGCCGGCATCCGGAACGTCGACAGGCGTTGGAGCGGCGCGGCTCGGAGCCTCGTGAGCTCAGCCATCAACAGTCGGCCACGCCCGGATGCAATCCCGAATCAGGCCTGGCCCGTGGTAAATGAAGCCGGTGTAGATCTGGACCAGATCGGCGCCCAGGGCGCGCTTTCGAGCCGCGTCCTTGCCGCAGGTGATGCCGCCGAGGCCGATGATCGGAAACGACGGGCCGAGCACCTCACGCGCAGTTTTCAGCGTGTGATCAGCGCGGTCGCGGACCGGAGCGCCGCTGAGCCCGCCGCTCTCGTCGGCGTGGCGGTGACCGGCGACGGGCCCCCGATCGAGCGTCGTGTTGGTCGCGATCAGACCGTCAATGCCAGACTTGCCGATCACTTCCAGCGACGCCAGGAGCGGGCGCAATCTTGATCAGCACCGGGCGGGTGAGCTGGTGCTCTTCTGCGAGCCGGTCACGCAGATCGGTCAGTTCGGTGAGCAATTCGCGCAGCGGGCCCGTGTCCTGCAGGGCGCGCAGGTTTGCGGTGTTCGGCGAGGAAATATTGACCGTGACGTAGTCGCAGTGCGGATAGACCTTTTCCAGGCAGCGCCGATAGTCGTCGGCGGCACGCTCGACGGGCGTGTCCTTCTGCTTGCCGATATTGGCGCCGACGATCCCGTCGAAGCGCCGTGACTGCAGGCGTTCGACTAGGTAATCGACGCCCTTGTTGTTGAAGCCCAGGCGGTTGATCAGCCCTTCGTGTTCGGTCAGGCGGAACATGCGCGGCTTCGGATTGCCCGGCTGCGGCCTGGGTGTGACCGTGCCGACTTCGATGAAGCCGAAGCCCAGATCGCCGAGGGCATCGATGTAGTCGCCGTTCTTGTCCAGACCCGCGGCCAGACCGACCGGGTTCGGAAATTGCAGGCCCATGCAGTCGACGGGCGCGGCGGCCGCGCAGGCGCCGAGCGCCTTCGGCAGGCCGATCCATCGTCCCCTCGTCAGCGCGCCCAGGGCGACATCGTGCGCGAATTCGGGCGGGAGCAGGAACAGCCCTTTTTTGAGCCAGGAGTACATCGGATGCTCGGGTCTGGTTTCCCTTGGTGGATGACGATTTCAGGATTCAGGGAGTCAGGGCCGGTGTTCCTGAAACCTGAGCCCTGAAACCTGAAATCTCGCCAGTTACAGGTCGAACTTGATGCCCTGGGCCAGCGGCAGTTCCGTCGACCAGTTGATGGTGTTGGTCTGGCGACGCATGTAGGCCTGCCAGGCGTCCGAACCCGATTCGCGGCCGCCGCCGGTGTCCTTCTCGCCGCCAAAAGCGCCACCGATTTCCGCGCCCGAGGTGCCGATGTTGACGTTGGCGATGCCGCAGTCCGAACCGCGATGGGAGAGGAAGAACTCGGCGTTGCGCATGTCGGTGGTGAAGATGGCCGACGACAGGCCCTGGCGCACGTCGTTGTGCATTCGCATGGCATCCTCCAGGGTCTCATAGGTCATCACATAGAGGATCGGCGCGAAGGTCTCTTCCTGGACGATGTCCCAGTGATTCTCGGCTCGGATGATCGTCGGCTGGACGTAGTAGCCGTCGCCGTCGATGCGCTCGCCGCCGGCCAGGACCTCGCCGCCGGCCGCTCTAGCGCGGGCCACGGCCTCCTCGAAGCGCTTGACGGCGTGCTCGTCGGTCAGCGGTCCCATCAGCGTGGATTCCTCGAGCGGATCGCCGATGCGCACCTGTCCATGGGCCTTGACCAGGGTTTCGATGACCGAATCCGCGATCGATTGATGTACAAAGAGCCGGCGCGTCGAGGTGCAGCGCTGGCCGGCGGTTCCGACCGCGCCGAAAACCACGGCCGGAATTGCCAGCTTCATGTCGGCGGTCTCGTCGATGATGATGGCGTTGTTGCCGCCGAGCTCGAGCAGGCTCTTGCCCATGCGGCCGGCGACGCGTTCGCCGACGTCGCGGCCGATCTGCGATGAGCCGGTAAACGACATCAGATTGACGCGCTCGTCGGCCACGAAGCGCTGGGCAAGTTCATGGCCGGGCTCCATGAAGGAGGTGAAGATGGGCGGCACGTCGCTGCCTGCCAGGGCTTCGTTGGCGATGTTCTGCACTGCTGCGCAGCACAGGACGCCCTTCGGCGAGGGTTTCCAGATCGTCGCGTTACCGCAGACCGCAGAGAGCAGGGCGTTCCAAGCCCAGACGGCGACGGGGAAATTGAAGGCCGTGACCACGCCGACGACGCCGAGCGGGTGCCACTGCTCGTACATGCGATGACCGGGACGCTCCGAGTGCATCGTCTTACCGTAGAGCATGCGCGACTGACCCACGGCGAAATCGCCGATATCGATCATTTCCTGAACTTCACCGTCGCCCTCGGCTTTGATCTTGCCCATCTCGAGGGAGACCAGAGATCCGAGCGGGTCCTTGTAATCCCGGAGCGCCTGGGTGACGAGCCGGACGGCCTCGCCACGGACCGGTGCCGGCACCATCTTCCAGGCCTCGGCCGCGTCCTGGGCGGTCTTGATGACTTTTTCGTAGTCCGCGTCGCTGGCACCGCTGACCTGGGCGATGATCTGGCCGTTGCTGGGGTTGATCGAATCCACGAGCGTGTCCTGATGGACATCGGCCCAGTGGCCTGGTCCGAAACACGCGCCCGGATTGATTTCCTTGAGTCCCAGCTGATTGAGAATGCTTGCAACGTTGGTCATGGTGTCAGTCAACTCCCGTTCAATGTCGTAAAGCTCACCATTATTGCACCGATGGGCGGCGAGGTCAGAGGGGCGCGTGCTATTCTTGCCGGCTGTTCAGGTTTCCGGGCGCAAGCTCCCGGGCATCGGGTCATCTGAACGGGAGCTGAATGAAACTATCCGATTCCGGCGCTGTCCATTGGGGCAGGCCTGGGTCGTCAACGACGGAGAAAGGACGGCCCGGATGGGCGAACGTGAAGTAGACCAACTGCTGGTTGAGCGGGTACAGAAGGGCGATAAGAAGGCATTCGACGTGCTGGTCGGCAAATACCAGCACAAGATCATCAGCCTGATCTCGCGCTACGTGTCCGACCACTCGGAGGCCATGGATGTCGCTCAGGAGGCATTCATCAAGGCTTACCGGGCGCTCCCTCGATTCCGGGGCGACAGCGCGTTCTACACCTGGCTGTATCGCATCGCGATCAACACGGCAAAGAACCACCTGGTGGCTCTCAGCCGTCGCCCGCCCCAGTCCGACGTCGATGCCAGCGACGCGGAACAATATGCGGTCGATACGCGTCTTAAAGATCGTGGCTCGCCCGAACATGAACTCCTGCGAGAAGAGATTGAAGATACGATCCATCAAGCCATTTCCGACCTTCCCGATGATCTGCGCGTGGCGATCACGCTGCGGGAAATGGAAGGGATGAGCTATGAAGAGATCGCCACGACCATGGATTGTCCCATCGGCACGGTGCGGTCTCGAATCTTCAGAGCGCGCGAAGCGATCGACCAACGACTTCGGCCCCTGCTGGATCCGCAATAGGCAATCGAATCCCACTGACCTTGGAACGTGATGACCCCATGAGCGACTCGAACCAGAACCTTTCCTCCCTAATGGATGGCGAGCTTGACGCTGACAATCAGCTGTTTCTCCTGCGCCGCCTGGCCCATGATCAGGCCATGACCCAGACCTGGCGTCGCTTTCATCTGGTGCGGGCCTGCCTGCACAAGGAGATGGTTCAGGCCGACTGCATCGCGGACCGAGTGGCCGCAGCGATCGGCGAAGAACAGCCCTACGAGGAGAGCGGTGCGGCAAGCTCGCGAACGCCTCGCTGGCTGCGGCCGATCGCTGGCGGAGCGATCGCGGCAAGTGCGGCGCTGTTCGCTATCGTGGCGATCAATTCAAGCTTGCTCGAGCGATCGGGCCCGGCCGCCGATCTCGAGCCCGGCTTTGTCGCCCCTCCGACCACGGCCCTGAACCAGCCCTTCGCACGGCAAGCGACACCGGTCAGCTTTTCCGACATGGATCAGTCCCAGCGGCAGCGCCTGAATTCCTACGTGCTGCGCCATAACCAGGCCGCCGGTGGCAGTGGTTTCGTTTCCTACATTCCGATCGTCTCGAGCGCCGGCGCGCAGCAGCGCCAGGCCGCAGACGCCGAGGCCGAACGTCAGGCCCCAGGGGCCGACAGCGCCAGGCGCGATCTCGAGTCCCAGGAGCGCTGATCCATGGCAGTGGCAAGCTGTTTTCACCGCAGCTTGATTCTGACCGCATCGCTGGCGCTCGCCGGCGTTTGCCTCGCCGATGATCGAGCCGATGTCGAGCGCTGGCTGGATCGCATGGCGCACGCCGTCGAATCCCTGGATTACCGCGGCACGCTGGTCTACTGGCAGGGCGAGCGCTTTGACACGCTCAAGATCATCCATCGGGCGGATGACAGTGGCGTCCGAGAGCGCTTGTATTCCTTGAGCGGCCAGCCCCGCGAGGTCCTCCGCGACGGCAATCAGGTGCGAACGTTGCTCGCCGGCCAGGGCGAAGTCATTGTCCAGAGCCAGCTCACGGCCCGCTTGCTGCCGAATCTACCCCTGCGCCGCCTGAATCTGGCGGCCCAGGCCTATGCCATGCATGTTCGCGATCAGGAGCGGATCGCGGGCCATCAGGCCCGAGTCATCGAGATTCTGCCGCAGGACGAGTTTCGCTATGGCTACCGGTTCTGGCTGGAGCAGACCACCGGCATGTTGTTGCGCTCCGCCTTGCTCGATCAAGCCGGTGAGGCCATCCAGCAGATGACCTTCGTCGAGATCGAGCTCGGTGCTCGTATCAATGACTACGAGCTCGAGCCACAGATCGAGCCGGAAGCCGTTGTCGAAAGTCGCCTGGCGCCAAGCGCGCCGACCTTTGAAAACCTGACGGCGTTCGATGCGGCAGCGGCGGGCGGCTCCCAGTGGCTTCCGCCCACCGTGCCGGCTCACTTCCAGCTGGCTCGCCAGGGTCAGGGTGAAACGCAGAACGGCGCTGAGTTCAGACATCTCCTCTACAGCGACGGACTCGCCAGTTTTTCCGTCTACATCGAGGAGGATGACGCCGATCACGGCAGCGGCAGGATCGAGTCGCTGGGCACGGTTCATGTACTGAGTGGTCGTTTCGATGATCGCCAGGTCACGATCGTCG
The DNA here is from genome assembly GCA_964504865.1 of uncultured Wenzhouxiangella sp. Lineage (GTDB taxonomy): Bacteria > Pseudomonadota > Gammaproteobacteria > Xanthomonadales > Wenzhouxiangellaceae > Wenzhouxiangella. The sequence goes on along the minus strand of CAZDFS010000026.1, from coordinate 14,978 downwards.
GAGAAGTCCCGATGGCGACGGTCCGCCTGGTCGGGCAGTGGCTGCAGCGCGACGCCGAGGCCCGAAACAACCGCTGATGGACCGCCTTTGGCAACCGGCCACGGTGGTGTCCTCGACGCCGGGTCGAGTGCGCCTGCAGTTCGATCGACTGGACCAGTGCCAGCGCTGTCTGCGCGGCGAGGGCTGTGGTGCCGGCGTGTTTTCCCAGCTTTTCGCTCGCCGTCATTCCGTGCTCGAGATCCCGACGCATCGACCCTGGGCCGTGGGCCAGCGCGTCAGGGTGGGGGTGATGCCCGCTCGGGTCGTGCGCGGTGCGCTGCTGCTCTACGGCTTTCCCCTGGCTGGATTTCTGATTGGCGCGGCAACGGGCCACCTCGTGGCTGAACGAATCGTCGCCACCAGCGCACTGGGGCTGGATCTGTCTGCCTTGGTCGGCGGCCTTGGGCTTGCGGCCCTGACCACACTAATTTCATGGCGATACAGGCATGATCTGGGGAACCCGGCGGTCGAAGCAGTGTCTTGTGATGCATACGCGAAGCGCCCCTGACCGGGCGACTCGCTCAACCAGATTGCCTCGATCCCAGAGGCGTTGTCATGTTTTCAGGAGTTAAAACGTATGTTTCGAGCTCTGTTTGCCTTAAGCCTGCTCAGCCTGACGGCCGCGCCTGTCGCCATCGCGGCGGCGCCGACGGACTTTACCGATGTGGTGGAGCAGTCCATTCCGGCCGTGGTCAATATCCAGACCGTCCGCTACGGGACCCGCACGGACAGTCAGGCGCCCACGCCCCAGCGCGGTCAGATGCCGGAGGGGCTGCCGGAAATCTTTGACGAGCTGTTTCGCAATCCCGGGCAGCGGCGGGGACAGCCCGATCGCCAGGGCGGTGGCTCTGGGTTCATCATGTCCGAGGACGGGCTTGTGGTGACCAACCACCACGTGATTGACGAGGCTGACGAAATCACCGTTCGCCTGGCCGACCGGCGCGAGTTTGTCGCCGAACTCATCGGCTCGGACGAGGAAACGGATATTGCAGTACTTCGTATCGACGCCGACGGAGATCTGCCGACGCTTGAATTCGGCGATACGGAGAGCCTGAAGCCGGGCGAGTGGGTGATCGCCATCGGGTCGCCGTTCCAGTACGAACAGTCGGTCACGGCTGGCATCGTCAGCGCCAAGGGGCGCTCGCAGTTTACCCAGCAGTACGTGCCCTTCATCCAGTCCGATGTGGCGATCAATCGCGGTAATTCGGGCGGGCCGTTGATTCGAACCGACGGCACCGTGGTCGGAATCAACTCCTGGATCCTGAGCTCGAACGGCGGCAATATCGGCCTGTCCTTCTCGATACCCATCGAAGTGGCTGCCTCGTCGATCGAGCAGCTACTCGAGTTCGGGCGCGTCTCCAGAGGTTTCCTCGGCGTCAATATCCAGAGTGTTTCGCGCGATCAGGCCGAAGCCTTCGAGCTCGAGCGGCCGGCAGGTGCGCTGGTCACCCGGGTCGAGCCGGATAGCCCCGCGGACCGAGCGGGCATCGAGGTCGGGGACGTCATCCTGCGATTCAACGGCGAGACGCTGGAAGTCCACACCGACCTGCCGCCCCTCGTCGGCATGGTTCGCCCGGGCACGGAAGTCGATGTGGATCTGTCGCGCTGGGGCGAGGAAATCACCCTGAGCGTCGAGGTCGAAGAACGTGAGGAGGGTGCCATGGCCAATGACGGGCGCAATGAGGATTCGGCCCCGCCATCGAATGATCTGGGAATTGCCGTCGAACCGCTCGATGATGAGCTGCGTCGCCGGATCGGAAACCCGGATGGCGGCGTATTGATCTCTCAGGTCGAGAGCGACAACGCCTACCGTGCGGGCATCCGGCGTGGACAGGTCATACTGATGATCAACAATCAGGCGATCGACTCGGTTGACGACTTCGAGGATGTCGTCGGCGCCCTGGATGAATCGCGCACCGTGGCCTTGCTTCTCCATCTTCCGAACGGCAACACTACCTTTGTCGCCTATCGGCCCGAGTCCTTCGAGGACTGAGCCTGCGCCAACGGGCGTGGGGTGTCGAAGCCCGGCGGCGCGCGCCGCCGGGCTGAAGATCTCCAGGCGCGAGGCCACACGATGGCCCTTTTTGGACCGACAGCGGCGCCTCGAGCCAGTATAATCAGGGCGTCGTATTTCGGCGCCGCCTGGCTGGCGCTGCCCCCGAGGCGATTATTCCTCACATCCCCTACTTGAGCGTCCCAGTCGATGTCTGATCCCCGCCTCATTCGTAATTTCTCGATCATCGCGCACGTCGATCACGGCAAGTCGACCCTGGCCGATCGCTTCATCCAGGTCTGCGGTGGACTGAGCGCTCGGGAAATGGCCGAGCAGGTGCTGGATTCGATGGACATCGAGCGGGAGCGTGGCATCACGATCAAGGCGCAGAGCGTCACACTGAACTACACGGCTGACGACGGGCAGACCTATCAACTGAACTTCATCGACACGCCGGGACACGTTGATTTTTCCTACGAGGTCTCGCGCTCCCTTGCCGCTTGTGAGGGCGCGCTGCTGGTGGTCGATGCAGCTCAGGGCGTTGAAGCGCAGAGTGTGGCCAACTGCTACACGGCGGTTGAACAGGGTCTGGAAGTCATCCCGGTCATCAACAAGATCGATCTGCCGGCGGCCGACCCCGATCGGGTCAAGCACCAGATCGAGGACATCATCGGCATCGATGCCCAGGACGCGATTGCCGTCAGCGCGAAGACCGGTGCCGGCGTGCGCGATGTGCTCGAGGCCCTCGTCAGGCGGATTCCGCCGCCGGAAGACAAGAACGATGCGCCGCTCAAGGCCTTGATCGTGGATTCCTGGTTCGACAACTACCTCGGCGTGAATTCACTCGTTCGCATCAAGCAGGGTCAGCTGCGGAAAGGCGACAAGATTCGGATCATGTCCAGCGGCGAGGAGCACGGCGCCGATCAGATCGGCATCTTCACGCCGAAGCGGACGCCGACCCAGGTGCTCGAGTGCGGTCAGGTCGGGTTTATCGCCGCGGGGATCAAGGAAGTGCACGGTGCGCCGGTCGGCGACACGATCACCAACGCTCGCGATCCCGCCGACGCGCCCCTGCCGGGCTTCCAGCCCCTGCAGCCGCAAGTCTTCGCCGGCATCTTTCCCGTCGATTCGAGTGATTATCCGGATCTGCGCGAGGCCCTCGACAAGCTGCAGCTCAACGATTCCGCCCTCCAGTTCGAGCCGGAAACCTCCGTGGCTCTCGGCTTCGGCTTCCGCTGCGGGTTCCTCGGGATGCTGCACATGGAAATCGTCCAGGAACGCCTGGAGCGCGAATACGATCTTGATCTGATCACCACCGCTCCCACCGTGGTCTATGAGCTGGAAATGACCGATGGTGAAGTGGTAGCCCTCGATAACCCGGCCGGCATGCCCCCGATCAACAAGATCGGTGAAATCCGGGAGCCGATCATCGTTGCCAATATCCTCGTCCCGCAGGATTACGTCGGGGCAGTGATCGGGCTGTGCGAAGAAAAGCGCGGCGCCCAGAAGGACATGCGCTTCCTGGGCGGGCAGGTTCAGCTCACCTACGAGCTGCCGATGTCGGAAGTCGTCATGGATTTCTTTGATCGCCTCAAGTCCTGCAGTCGTGGCTTTGCCTCCTTCGAGTATGATTTCGACCGCTACCAGGCCGGTCCATTCGTCCGCCTCGACCTGCTGATCAACGGCGAACGCGTCGATGCCCTCAGTGTGATCGTTCACCGCGAGTTCGCCGACCGCCGCGGCCGCGAACTGGCCGAGCGGATGCGCGAGCTGATTCCGCGCCAGATGTTCGATATCGCGATCCAGGCCGCGATCGGCTCGCACGTCATTGCGCGCTCGACCGTCAAGGCGTACCGCAAGAACGTGACCGCTAAATGCTACGGCGGCGACGTCACGCGAAAGCGCAAGCTGCTGGAAAAGCAGAAGGCGGGAAAACGCCGGATGAAACACGTCGGCCGGGTCGAGATTCCGCAGGAAGCCTTCCTAGCCGTCCTCCGGACCGATAGCGATAAATAAGAACACGAACAACAAGTTCGAGAATCGGATTTAAATCATGGATTACGCCCTCATACTGACCGTTCTCACCCTGGCCACCGGCCTGCTCTGGGGCCTGAACCGCTTCGTGCTCCGGCGTGGGCGCGGCAAGGACGAGCCGCCAACCGGCGCGGCGAAGCCGATCGAGACCATCGGCTCGTTCTTTCCGATCCTGCTGCTGGTGCTCGTTTTCCGCTCCTTTCTCTTCGAGCCGTTCAAGATCCCTTCCTCGTCGATGGTGCCGACCCTGTTGATCGGCGATTTCATCGTCGTCAACAAGTTTGCCTATGGTCTGCGGTTGCCGGTGGTCAATCATCGCTTTATCGACGTCGGCGACCCGGAGCGTGGGGACGTGGCCGTTTTCCGTTATCCAGTGGATGGTCGGACCAACTACATCAAACGGGTTGTGGGCCTGCCCGGGGATGCGATCACCTACCGGGGCAAGGTGCTCTACGTCAACGGCGAGCCCATGGTTCAGGAGAGCGATGGCATCTGGTCCGGCGAGGGAATCAACCGCAATCGTCCGGGCACGCGCATGCTTCGGCGCACGGAGAGCCTCGGCGATACCGAGCACAGCATCCTGATCAACGCCACCAGCCCCCAGCGACGATCGCAGAACTGGATCGTCCCCGAGGGCCACTACTTCGTCATGGGCGACAACCGCGATATGTCGCAGGACTCGCGCAGCTGGGGTTTTGTCCCCGAAGAGAATCTGGTCGGCCGCGCCTCCCGAATCTGGATGCACTGGGACTGCAGCCGCGGCTGTGTGGTGTTCGAACGAATCGGTGATAAGATTCAGTGATTCGGGCCCGATGCTCTGCGGTCGAGCCCTTTCTGACGTCTTTTTACAGGGAGGCATGACCTCACATGGATCGTTTTGCTCCAGGCCAAGTCACTCGTCAGCGCGGGATGACGTTGATCGGTTTCATCTTCGTTCTCGCCTTCGTTCTGTTCTTCGTCTACATCGGCATCAAGCTTGTACCCATTTACCTCAATCACATGTCGGTTGCGAGCGAAGTTAAAGCGTTGGCACAGGTCCCAGCGTCAGCGAATACGCCACCAAATACTTTGAGAAGGGATCTGATGACTCGGCTGCAGGTAAGCTACGTGGACTACGTGGAGCCTAGCCATATTTCAGTTCAACAGGGCGGTCGAGAGCGGTCACTTGTCGTAGAGTATCAAGTGGAGACGCATCTGATCGCTAATATTGATGCCGTGTTGTCATTCAAGGCGGAAGAGCCTCTAAGGCCGAATTGATAGCGCTCTGAGCCCAGGTTGGTTTGGGCCTTTTGCTGGTCAGGGCTACTATTGAATGAGAATCCGCAATGAATTTTCCTGTTCTGCTGTGCCTTCGTTCCTGGCTTGATTGATCAGGTGAGCTCAATCGACCGAATTGCGGGTATCGATTATCGGTTTTCTGATACGAGCCTGCTGCGCCAGGCGCTGACCCACCGGAGCTTCGGGGCCAGCCACTACGAGCGGCTCGAATTTCTCGGCGATGGCCTGCTGAATTTCGTCGTGGCCGAGCTGTTGTTCGAGCGTCGACCCGATGCGCCCGAGGGCGATCTGAGCCGACTGCGCTCGCGTCTGGTTCGCGACCGCACCCTTGCCGAGCTGGCCCGCGAGCTCGAACTGGGGCAGTATCTGCGACTTGGTCTGGGCGAGCGGAAAAGCGGCGGCTTTCTGCGCGAATCGATCCTTGCCGATGCCGTCGAGGCGATCTTCGGTGCCATCCTTCTCGACGGCGGGTACGCGGCTGCCCGGCATGTCATCCGCGACCTGATGGACGAGCTCGAACGATCGCTCCCGGACCCGGACGACCTCAAGGATCCGAAGACCCGCCTTCAGGAGCTGCTCCAGGGGCGCGGCCATGAGCTGCCCAGCTACGAAATCCTGGCCGAAAGTGGGGCAGACCACATCAAGCGCTTCGAAGTCGAGTGCCGGGTCGGTGATCTGGCTGACCCGGTCCAGGCCGAGGCCGGCAGCCGCCGCAAGGCTGAACAGGCCGCCGCCAGAATCATGCACCAGCAGCTGCTGGCGCAGTTCGAGGGTCCGTCTCGGACCACGCTGGAGGCGCCGGTGCCAGCGGCAAGCGACCGTGCCGGCGAGCGAGAGCCGAAATGACGCAGCGTTCTGGCGTCGTGGCGCTCCTCGGCCGGCCCAATGTGGGTAAATCCACGCTGCTCAACCGCATCGTCGATGCGCCCGTCGCAATCGTCACGCACAAGCCTCAGACGACCCGTCATCGCATTCTCGGAATCCACTCGGACGCCCGCGGTCAGGCGGTCTTCGTCGATACCCCCGGCTTGCATCGCCGTCGAGATCACGCGCTGAATCGACGCTTGAACCGTATCGCTGCTGAATCGAGTCAGGGGGTCGATGTGCTGGCACTGGTGCTCGATGCCACCCACCAGAATGACGAGGACGAGCTCGCGCTGGCGCAGGTCATCCGGCATGAAGGCCCGCGTCTGCTGGTGATCAACAAGATCGATCTTCTGAAGGATCGCTCGGCGCTGCTGGACATGACGCAGGCGTGGTCGGCGCGCGTCGATTTCGATGCGGTGGTCTACGTCTCGGCGCTCAAGGACGATGGGATCGACGATCTCCTGGGTGACGTGTTCGCCCTGCTGCCGGAGGGGGAGCCGCTCTACGATGCGGATCATTTCACGGATCGCTCTGAGCGCTTCCTGGCTGCTGAAATGATTCGCGAGCAGCTGATGTTGATGCTGCATCAGGAGATTCCCTACGGACTGACCGTGCTCATCGAGCGCTTCGAACGAACCGATCGGCGGATCGAGATCGACGCCCTGATCGTGGTCACCGAGGACCGGCACAAGGGCATGGTGATCGGGCGCCAGGGGCAGGTCCTCAAGCGCGTCGGCACTCGCGCTCGAGCACGCATCGCCGAGCTGCTGGAGGAGCGAGTTCATCTGAATCTCCACGTCAAGACGCGCAAGGGCTGGGTGGACGATGAGAGCTCCCTTGACGATCTGGGCTATGCGCGTTGACCTCCAGCCCTGCTGGATACTTCATCGCCGGCCCTGGCGCGAGTCCAGTCTGCTCATCGAGGTTCTCAGTCGTGATCACGGACGCTTGGGGCTGGTCGCCAAGGGCGCGCGCCGTTCGCGTTCCAGGTCGCGCGGGCTGACCGAGCCCTTCATCCCGCTGTCCTGCAGCTGGACCCGACGCGGAGACCTGGGCACCCTGATCGACCTCGAGATGGCGGCTGCCGGCGTGACCCTGCGCGGCCGGGCGCTCTGGTGTGGTCTGTACCTCAATGAACTGATCATGACCCTGTTCGGGCGCGATGACCCGGTGCCCGAGCTGTTCGACGTCTATTCGGCGACGCTGCCTTCCCTCGGCGACCCAGCGCAGCAGGCCGAGGTGCTGCGCCGCGCGGAGATGGCCATGCTCTCGGTCCTCGGCGTCATGCCTGATCTGACCCGATGTGCCGAGGGCGATGAGCCCGTCGTGGCGGGCGGGTTGTATCATGTCAGACCGGAGGCGGGCTTGATCGCCGTTGCATCACCCCAGTCCGGGGTCATCGACGGCCGGACCGCGCTCTACCTCGCGGGCATCGAGGGCATCGATGCTGATCCGAAGACCCGGCGCGAGGCGCGCAGCTTGACTCGACGTCTGATCGATCATCAGCTGGCGGGTCGACCACTGAAAACAAGGGAACTGCTCGGCAAGTCCCATGAGCGCCGAGCCTGACTCAATCGTCCATTTCTGAGCTTATGAATCGACTACTTCTCGGCGTCAATATCGATCACGTGGCCACCCTTCGCCAGGCCCGCCTTGGCCAGTCGCCCTCGGTGACTCAGGCCGCGGCCCTGGCCGAGCAGGCCGGAGCAGACGCCATCACCATTCACCTGCGGGAGGACCGACGGCATATTCAGGATCGCGATGTCGAGCTGCTCGCGGAGCTGATCACCACCCGCATGAATCTCGAACTGGCCGTCACCGACGACATGCTGGCCTTCGCCGAGTCGATCGGGCCCAGCGATGTCTGCCTGGTGCCCGAGCGTCGCGAGGAGCTCACGACCGAAGGCGGGCTCGACGTGGCGTCGGCCAAGGAACGCGTGACGGATGCATGCCAGCGCCTGGCATCCGTCGGCATCCGGGTGAGCCTGTTCATCGACCCCGAAGCAGAGCAGCTCGAGGCGGCAGTGGCCTGCGGTGCTCCGGTGGTGGAGCTGCACACGGGTCGTTATGCAGATACGGCAGGTGACGAGCAGCAGCGTGAGCTGGACCGCATTGCCCGCGCCGTTGACCAGGGCAGGGCGCTGGGGCTGATCGTCAATGCCGGTCACGGATTGAATTACCACAACGTTCAGGCCGTCGCCGGGCTTGGCGGTATCGCCGAGCTCAACATCGGCCACTCCATTGTCTCTCGAGCTGTGATGACCGGTCTGCCCGAGGCCGTCGGGGAGATGAAGCGTTTGATGACCGAGGCCCGGAACGCCCTGCCATGATCGGAGGGGCGGGCGCTTGATCTGCTCTGCTCTACGACGAATCAGCCTCTGCTGGCCCCGAGGCTGCGAGGGCGGCGATCGTCGCGTGCGCACAGCGCAGGAATTTCAAGTACGCATCAGCCAGCGCCTCGTCGCCGGCGTCATCAGTCTCTGACCGGGTCAGGGTCGAGTGCAGCAGGGCAGATCGGTCGGCCAGCTGGCTGGCGCCTGCATAGGCCGACGCACCCATCCACTGATGCAGCAGGGCGGCGGCGTCGGACCAGGCACCCTCATTCATTTTACGATCTAGTCGCTCGAGGCGAAGCTTGAGTTCGTCGCGCAGCATGGTCTGCATTCGAGCGACGAGATCGACCTGTCCGTTGCAGATTTCAAGGGCCGACTGATGATCGATCAATCGGTCAGATCTGCCGTCATGGGGTGAGGTGTCGATGTCCAGATCGACCAGCCCCCAGTCATTCAGTCCCTTCAAGAGTGCGCCGATGCTCAGGGGCTTGTTCAGCACGTAGGAAAAGCCGGAGTCCTCGAGGCGGTCGCGAACCGCGCCACGAGTGTCGGCGGTCAGAAAGATCACGGCGGCACTGCCGGCCGGTGTCTCCAGCTGTCGAATGGCGTTGGCGGTCGCCAGGCCATCCCTGCCGGGCATGTGCAGATCCAAGAGGATCAGGTCATACTCGACGCGACGGCATCCTTCGATGGCCGCGTCGCCTGAATCGGCTTCGTCGACCTGGAAGCGGTTTCCCGGCAGGGCCGAACGAAGGAAGGTGCGATTAATCGAATTATCGTCAACGACAAGGACGCGGAGTGGGCCATGAGCACGGTCTGTCGATAATGCTGCCATATAGACACTATAGCCTGATCTGCTCGACGCTGCTGCTGGCCGGCCTGTCTGACGCGCCAGGCGCCGAGGATGCCGAGCTTCTCGTCGACAGCGGCCCTGGCCGGGCCGGCGTGGTGACCTGGGAGTCCGCGGAGCTTCGCTACCGTCCCGGCGACGAGGGGCGATCCGGTTGGCGGGCCGATCTTGCTGGTGTTCGCCTGCGGTCGGGCGATGCGCCGGTCGATGCGCTGTCTCGTCTGACGATCGAATGCCCGTCCGCCTCCGGGGAGATCGGTGCTGCTGGGCCGGCGAAGGTCTCGCTGCTGCGCTGTCCTCGGGGCACGGTGACCTGGATGACGCCGGCAGGGCTTGAGGGACGCGCCGGTCTCTCGTTCATGCTTGAAGAAGACGATCTTCGCTTCGAGTTCTCGGCTGATGCCGTCCAGGCCGCCGGTCGATGGTCTCGGCAGGCGAGCGCCCTCGAGCGCGTCGAATTGAGCCTCGAATCCTTGGATTTGAGCCTGCTTCGACCCCTGGTTCCCGATCGAGCCGAGCTGGATGTTCTCTATGGTCAGCTCAGTGCACAGCTGACCTGGGAAGATGATGCCCTGGCGGGGCAGTGGCGTCTCGAGGGCGCTGGCTTCGACGGCAGGGCGGGGCAGATCGCAGGTGATGGGCTCGATCTCGACGGTTCGGTTTCCGGTCAGCTGGGCGAGCCAGGCCTGGCGCTCGCGCTGACCCTGGTGCAGCGCCAGGGAGAGCTGCTCCTGGGACCCTTGTACCTGCCCACGCCCGAGCGTCCGATCCAGATCGATCTTGCGCTCGAGCGCAGCGAGCCCGAGCGCGTCGAAATCAAGCGTCTTCGCTACGACCACCCGGACGTCGTCCATTTCGAGGGATCTGGCGAGCTGCGCCGGGGAGACGAGGGCTGGCGCGCCGTGGCCTTCGATCTTGCGAGCCTCACGGCGGACCTCGATCGGGCCTGGCCGCGCTGGGTCGAGGGTCTGGCGGCCTCGGCCGGCTTTGCCGGTCTGGAGGCGGCCGGCCAGCTGTCTGCCAGCACGAGGGGGCGCGGGGATGAGTTCGATGCGCTCGACCTTGTCGTTCGTGGCCTCGAGTTGAGCGACCCGAAAGGCCGATTCGATCTGGCGCCCACGAACGTCGAGGTGACCAGAGCGGATGCGGGCATCCGGGTGGCCATGGATCTCAGCGGTCTCGAGGTCTACGGCTTGCCCTTCGGCGCGAGCCGGCTGCGTCTGGACGAGATCGACGGCGACTGGGTGCTTCGCCAGCCCCTGAGATTGCCCCTCCTCGAAGGCGCTGTGGTCGTTGATCGTTTGATGATCGACCCGGCCCAGGATGATCGTGCCTTCAACCTCGATGCGCGCATCGAGCCCCTGTCCCTCGAACAGTTGACGCGGACCCTCGGGTGGCCGCAGTTCGGCGGGCAGCTCTCCGGCGACTTTCCGGGGATCGCGTTTCGTGATGATCGTCTCGACGTCACCGGCGGGATCGACGTCAACGCCTTCTCCGGTCAGATCCGTCTGTCGGAACTCGTTATCGAGCGCCCCCTGGGCTCCCTCCCGGCGCTGGCGGCCCAGGTCGAGATCGACCGCCTCGATCTACTCGAGCTGACCGGTGCCTTCAACTTCGGCCGGATGGAGGGCCAGCTTTCGGGGTGGATGCGTGATCTTCGCTTGCTGAACTGGCGACCGGTGGCCATGGACACGCGGCTCTTCACCCACGATGACGCCCGGCGCCGGCGCATCAGCCAGCGCGCCGTCGACAATCTGTCCAATCTGGGCGGGGGGTTCGGTGGGGCGCTGATCGGCAATACGGTGTTGAGCGTCTTCGAGGACTTCCCCTATCGGCGCGCGGGCCTGGCCTGTCGCCTTAGCAACAACATCTGCTACATCGACGGCGTGGCCGAGCATGAGTCCGGCGGTTTCTATATCGTCGAGGGGCGCGGTCTGCCGCGGCTGGATATCATTGGTCATCGACGCCTGGTCGACTGGCCGCAGCTGCTCGGGCAGCTGGACGCGGCGACGCGCTGACGCCTCAGCCGCCAATGATCAGCGCGAGGCGGCGGGCGTTTCAGTCGATTCGCCCGGCCGACATCGATCGGACCTTCACCTTTCGAATACGCTTATCGGCAAGGTCGATGATCGTGAACAGATGATCCCCGATGCGCAGGCTGGTCTGGCCGTCGGGGATCGATTCGAGCGTTTCCAGCAGCAGGCCGTTGATCGTGTTGGGACCCGTTGTCGGCAGGTCCCAGTCCAGCCGGCGGTTGAGCATGCGCACGGTCGCGGCGCCGTCGATGATCCAGGAGCCGTCGGCCTGCTGGCGGAGCCGGCGCTGGCGGCTTCCCCCCTCGCTCGTGTACTCACCGACGATCTCTTCGAGAATGTCGTCGAGGGTGACCAGGCCCTGAATATCGCCGTATTCATCCACGACCAGCCCCATGCGGCGCTCGCGGCTCTGGAACTCCAGGAGCTGCTGGGTCAGCGCCGTGCCCTCCGGCACGAAATAGGGCTTGCGGATGGCGCGCATCAGGCCCTCTCGATCGAGCTCGTTGCGCGCCAGCTGGGTGACCACGGTCCGGATGTGCAGGAGGCCGACCATGTTGTCCAGATCGCCGCGCCAGACCGGCAGGCGGGTGAACAGGCTCTGGGTCAGGGTCTGGACGATGTCGTCCCAGTCCGCATCAAGATCCAGACCAACGATGGCTTGGCGCGGCACCATTACGTCATCGACCCGGCCGTGCTCCAGATCGAGAATATTGATCAGCATCTGCTGATGATCGAGTGAGATATGGCGGCCACCCTCTTTGACCAGGGTGCGCAGCTCCTCGCGACTGAGGGCGTCCGAGGCACTCGTCGCTTTCTTGATGCCGAAGGGCCGTAGAACCAGGGAGGCAGCGAGGTTGATCAGCCAGACGATCGGGTAGAGCAGCTTCAACAGGGGCGTCAGAACGAAGGAGGCCGGATAGGCGATGCGTTCGGGGAACATTGCCGCAAGGGTCTTGGGTGCCAGTTCGGCAAAGATCAGGACGACGGCCGTCAGCACCAGGGTGGAGATCCAGATGCCGGCTTCGCCGAACAGACGGATCGCGATGACCGTACTGATCGACGCCGCCAGGATGTTGACCAGGTTGTTGCCGAGCAGGATCAGGCCGAACATCCGGTCGGGCTGGCCGAGCAGCGCCTGGGCCAGGCGCGCGCCGCGATGCCCGCGGTCGGCCTGGTGTCGCAGACGGTAGCGATTCAGAGCGACCAGGCCGGTTTCCGAGCTGGAGAAACAGGCCGACAGCACGATCAGCAAGCCAAGGAGGCTGAAAAGCCCTGACAGGGGCAGTTCGGTCATGAAGGGAGCCAGCTCATGGCCGCGCTCAGGATCGATGCGCTTGCCTCGGGTGAGGACCAGCTGCGGTCGAGCAGGATCTCGAGGACGAGCTTGCTGCCGAAGTAGCTGAGCACGAGGACGAACATGGCGATCAGGGTGAAGAACACGGCCTGACGGCCGCGCAGACCATAGCGCCAGCGACCCAGCAGGAGCAGGGCGAAGAGGACCCAGGAGATCAGCGACAGGATGGTCTTGTGGGCAAGGTGCTGGGCGAGCAGGTTATCGACAAAGAGAAATCCCGTGATCAGGCTGACCGTAAGCACCGCCAGACCCGCCGCGACCAGGCGGAACATGAGCTTTTCCAGAACGCGCAGCGGCGGCAGCATCTCCAGCTGTCGGATCGCGCTCGGGCGGCGGAGAAGCGCGTCCTGGACGGTCAGGACAATCGCATTGAGCGCTGCCAGGCTGAGCAGACAGTAGGCCAGCAGGGAGCTGAAGACGTGTAATTCGAGCTCGACCGATGGGTCGGCGAGGACCAGGGACCGCATCGGTACCCAGGGCGCGAGAGCCACGCAGAGGGCGGCGCCGGGAAAAACGAGCACACCGGCCTCGAGCAGGCCGCGCCGCAGGCCCGTCAGCAGCAGGACCAGGGCAACGATCCAGGCCGACAGGGACAGGGTGTTGACGACGTGCAGATTCCAGCCCCCGCTGACTCGGATCGTCGAGAACAGGACCACCGCATGGCCGATCAGCGCCAGCCCGGCGAGAACGATCCCGGCCTGCCGAAGCCGGGCCCGGGCCCGGAGAAACCCAAGGCCCAGACACAGGCCCGCCCCAAGGTAGGCGAGGATGGTCGAAACTTCGAAAAGAAGCTGAACTGGCATGTAAAGCGCTTCACCGCTTTGGTCCTGAAGACTCGGCCAGTATAATGTTTCGTCTGATCCAGCCCAACATTTGATGTGGATTGTTTAGAGAGCCATGTTTGACCAACTGAGCCAGCGATTGACCGGATCCCTCGAGCGCCTGCGGAGCCGAGGGAAACTCACCGAAGACAATATCCGCGAGGCCATGCGCGAGGTACGCGTCGCGCTGCTGGAGGCCGATGTTGCCCTGCCGGTGGTCAAGGACTTCATCAAGCAAGCCACCGATCGGGCCATCGGGCAGGAAGTGGTTGGCAGCCTCAAGCCGGGGCAGGCCCTGGTCAAGGTGGTCCACGAGGAACTCAAACGGGTTCTCGGTGGCGACCAGGCCGAGCTTCGCGTCGATGTGGCCCCGCCCGCAGTGATTCTTCTGGCCGGCCTGCAGGGCGCTGGTAAGACGACCACCGCCGGCAAGCTGGCGAAGCTCTTGAAGGAGCGACAGAAGAAGAAGGTCCTCCTGGCCAGCTGCGACATCTATCGACCCGCGGCCATCGACCAGCTCGAGACGCTGGCCTCTCAAGTCGAGGTGGATTTCTATCGCTCCGAGCGTAGCGATGATGCTAGAGCCATCGCTGAGGAGGCGCTGAAGCAGGCCAAGACCCGCTTTGCCGATGTCCTGATCATCGATACGGCCGGGCGACTGGCGGTGGACGAAGCGATGATGGACGAAATCAAGCGCGTCCACGCCGCAACAAGTCCGACCGAAGTGCTGTTCGTCGTCGACTCCATGACCGGTCAGGATGCTGCCAACACGGCGCGGGCCTTCAACGAGGCCCTGCCCCTGAGTGGCGTCGTGCTGACCAAGACCGATGGCGATGCGCGCGGCGGTGCGGCGCTCTCGGTTCGCCAGATTACCGGCGCGCCGATCAAGTTCCTCGGTACCGGCGAAAAGCTCGACGGCCTGGAGCCCTTTTATCCCGATCGTCTGGCCTCGCGCATCCTGGGTATGGGGGACGTGCTCAGCCTGGTCGAAGAAGTCGAGCGAAAGGTCGATCAGAAGCAGGCCAAGAAACTGGCCGGCAAGATCGGCAAGGGGTCGAGGCGCTTCGGCATGGACGACCTTCGCGACCAGCTGGTGCAGATGCAGAACATGGGTGGGATCGGGTCGATGATGGACAAGCTCCCCGGCATGAACAAGATCCCGGAGGCTGCGAAGGCCCAGATGGACGATCGCCAGACCCGCCGAATGATCGCCATCGTCAATTCCATGACGCCAAAGGAGCGGCGCTATCCGGACATCATCCGGGGTTCGCGCAAGCGCCGGATCGCGGCCGGCGCCGGCCTGCAGATCCAGGACGTGAATCGCCTGATCAAGCAGCACAAGCAGATGCAGAAGATGATGAAGAAGGTCGGCA
>CAZDFS010000025.1:34857-41529 GCA_964504865.1 uncultured Wenzhouxiangella sp. | reverse complement strand
TCGCCGTGGCCTGCAAGCGCATCGCCGACCTCGTCAACAAGGGTGATCTGGTCGGTGTTCTCGGTGCCAGCGACACGGAGAACGTGCAGGGTGAGCAGCAGAAGAAGCTCGACATCATCAGCAACGATCTGATGATCGAAGCGCTCCAGCACAACGGCCACATCGCGGCCCTGGCGTCGGAGGAAATGGATGAGGTCTACCAGCTGCCGGACGCCAGTCCGCGGGGCAGGTATCTGATTCTCTGCGACCCCCTCGACGGGTCATCGAATATCGACATCAACGTGTCGGTCGGGACGATCTTCTCGGTGCTGAAGGCGCCGCCGGGCGTCGATCATCCCCGGGAGTCGGATTTCCTCAAGCCGGGAACCGAGCAGGTGGCGGCGGGCTACTGCCTCTACGGGCCGGCGACGATCCTGGTGCTGACCACGGGCGAGGGGGTGAGCATGTTCACCCTGAACCGCGATTTCGGTGAATTCCTGCTCACCCGTGAGCACGTCCAGGTGCCGTCGCAGACAAGCGAATACGCCATCAACATGTCCAACCAGCGCCACTGGACACAGCCGGTGCAGCGCTACATCGAGGAATGCCAGGGCGGCAAGGACGGCCCGCGCGGCAAGGACTTCAACATGCGCTGGGTCGCCTCCATGGTTGCCGAAGTCCATCGCATCCTGACGCGCGGGGGTATCTTCATGTACCCCGGTGACGCCAAACTCGAGCGGCAGGGGAAGGACGGCAAGCTGCGATTGATGTATGAAGCCAATCCGATGGCCATGATCATCGAGCAGGCCGGGGGGCTGGCCACCACCGGCACACAGCGCATTCTCGACGTCGAGCCCCGCGAGATCCATCAGCGCATTCCGGTGATTCTGGGCTCTCGCGAAGAAGTCGAGCGCTTGACCGAACTGCACCAGCAGTGAGCCGTGGCCTGAGTATCCTCGGCGCGACGGTCTGGCTTGCCGTGCTGGCCTGGGCCGCTCTCAGTATCCGCGCGGAAGCCCCGGGCATGGCCATCGGCGGCACGATGCTCGCCGCACTGGCTCCGCTGATCTTCGTTGCCGGCCTTCGGCGCTGGGCGCTGGTCTCGCCGCGCGATCCGCACCCGGTCATGGTGTCGGTGGTCAGCGGCTTCGGCATCGTCCTGTCCATGGTGGCGGTGAATCGCTACGGCGAGCAGTACGAAAGCCATGTCCTGGCCGCCGGCCTGGCCCTGGCCATGTGGTTGATCTGGGTACGCTGGTCCTGGCGCGCCATGTTCGGTTCCGACGCCTCCCGGCATTGAACAGGTAGAAGGCGGGCGTTCCGCTCCCCGAGAGCGGGGATCCGCTGCCTGTTCAATACCATTTGGAGGTTCGAAAACCATGCAGATTTCATTGTTCTTGCGCGTCATCGTCGCGATTGCCCTGGCCGTCCCCACGGCCTGGAGCTCGGCCAGCACCGATCGCTGGGCCGAGGGGGAGCGCCGCCCCGTCGGCGTCAGCGCGACCGAAACGCGGATCGATCTCGACATCGATCGTCGCGGGATGTACACGATCTTCAGCGAGGGCGACATCGACGTGGTCTGTCGCCTCTTCGACCCGTCGGGTGCCGAAATCGCCATGGACGACGATGGCGGCGAGGGCATGAACTGTTCCATGACGACGATGCTCGCCGAGGGCGCCTATCAGGTCGAGGTCGTGGGCTTCGGTACGGGGGACAAGGGCCGGGCCCAGATTGCCTACCAGTCCCTTGGCGGCGATTCCGTGGCCATCGATGAGGCCGTCTCGATCGCCATCGACGGCAGTGCCGGGACCGCCGTGGGCTTCGAGGTTGAGGACGAGGGCGGTTATCTGATAAGCACCTCGGGCCAGCTGGATACGGTCTGCACCTTGCTCAATGCCGAGGGCGAGGAGGTCGGCCGGGACGATGACTCGGGCGACGGCATGAACTGCGGCCTGGCTCAGCGTCTCACGCCCGGCGCCTACACGGTCGTCGTGACCACCTTCGGCGACCAGAGCGGCAGCGCCACGTTCATCGTTTCGCCGAATCAGATCAAGTCCTTTCCCCTGAGCGTTGACGCGCCGGTCAGTGCGCGCATCGACGCGGCGGGCGGGCAGGTGGAATTCGATCTGTCGATCACCGACTCGGGCCGCTACGCGCTGAGTACGAGCGGTGACACGGACACGGTCTGCGAGCTTCGCGCTCAGGACGGTGGCCTGATGGATCAGAACGACGACGGCGATGATCAGAACTGCCGCATCAGCCACGCACTCCCGGTAGGCGACTATCGCCTGATCGTGTCGGGCTTCTCGGGCACGACCGGCGCCTTCACCGCCCACCTGGATCGGCTTTGATCCAGGCCCCTCGGCCTTGACCGCCCGCAGGCATCAGTCGGCGGGGCGGCACTCGTCGGCGGTCATCAGATGCTCGCCCATCAGGGTCGAGGGGTCGAAGGTCGAGCGCTGGCCGATATCGGCGCGGTGAGCGTCGAGCCAGCGCTCGGCGTGGGCGCGTCCCAGGTCGCGCAGACGCGACAGATAGCGCCATTCGGCGTTGAGCTTGCTCGACGCGCTCAGGGTCTGCAGATCCTCGCCGGCATGAATCCGATGCAGCCGCATCTGGCGGAATCGCTGGTCCGTCGCGCCGCCGGCGCGCAGACCTTCATCGAGGAGCTGGATGGCATGAAGCTCCTTCAGCAGGCTGTTGTTGAAGGTGATTTCATTGACGCGGTTGATGATTTCGCGAGCGCTGTGCGGCACCTCGTCGCGAAGGAAGGGATTGATCTGCACCAGCACCAGGTCGCGGCAGGGGCATTCGTCGACCAGCGGATAGAGGCTGGGGTTGCCGACGTAGCCGCCGTCCCAGTACGCCTCGCCGTCGATCTCCACCGCATGGAAGAGAAAGGGCAGGGCGGCCGAGGCCATCAGTGCATCCGCGCTCAGCTCGCCCTGGCGGAACACCCTGGGGCGGCCGGTGCGCACGTTGGTGGCAGTGACGAACAGCTTCACCGAGCCACAGCGATTGACGCGGTCGAAGTCGATGGTCCTGGCGACCAGATCGCGCAGCGGATTGATGTTGAGCGGGTTGAGCTGATACGGCGAGAGCACCCGGCTGAGCTGATCGAAGAAGAGATAGCCCGCCGAACGATCCAGGCTCCAGTCACCCAGCAGACGCGACCACAGGCCCCGCTGGATCGGACTGAACGCCGCCGCCTGACTGACGGCGCGCCAGAATTCCTCGAGCGCCTGGCGTGCGCCTGCCGGCCCGCCACGGTCCAGGCCGTCGGCGAGCACCGCCGCGTTCATCGCGCCCGCACTGGTCCCGCTGATCGCCGTGATCTCGATGCCGTCGTCTTCGAGCAGGCGATCGAGAATCCCCCAGGTCATCGCCCCGTGGGCACCGCCGCCCTGGAGGGCGAGTTCGATTCTCTTCGAGGCCATTTTGTCAACTTTGCCTTCCAATAAATTTTTCGAATATAAGCGGTTTGTCATTAATTAGCGATCTGGACCCTCGGAACAATATAACTCCCAGGTTAGGATTCAAATCAAGGACCTAGTGTTCGTAAGTTTCTGAGACAATAGAGTCGTCAGAAGGAGACAACTAGATGTCAGTACGGCTCGCACTCTGGGATCTTGACTTCGTCGCGCTTGACGAAGATGCAGGAGTCGCTTGGATATTTGACGAGGACGCCAACGACTGGCGCAAAATACCGTCGTTCAACGATGCACTGCTGTCCAGCCGCAAGGTTCCTGCGCCCGACGCAGCGAAGATCCTCGGCGAACTTCCCCCGCTTCCGTCCTGCAGATCTACTGTTTCTGCGCACGACTCTCCAAGCGCTAAGGCTGAGGAAAATCAGGCCGTACCGAGCAAAGCCGACTCCGCCTATGGATTTCAGTTGGAGAAGCAGCTGATGGACGATCACGAGGCCGCGGTTCGCAGATTGGTCGACGGCCACGTAGGCCGGGCGAAGAAGACCTAGTAGGAATCAACTTCACGGGCTCACCCTTGGCGTTCCTGAAAGTGGTTGCTTCAACCCTTGAAAGCAAGAGTGTCGAGCATCCTCAGCTGGTTTTGGCCGAAGACCCGGTGCAACTAAGCGCCAATGAAATAGGGAAAGAATTGAGGTAGGCCACGTGATCGCATCTGATTTTGAGCATGTCTTCATCGGCGACGTCCATGGCCACGCGCCGACCCTGCGGGCGCTGCTCGACCAGCTGGGCTGGAAGCAGCGCGACGGACGCCTCATTAACCCCGGAGGGCAGCGGCTCGTCTTCGTCGGCGATCTGATCGACCGCGGGCCACAGAACCTGCGTACTGTCGAGATCGTCCGCGACCTCGTCGAGCGCGGTGAGGCTCGATGCGTGATGGGCAATCACGAATACAACGCGGTCCAATTCCACACCGAGGATCCGGAGAACCATGGCCGCTTCCTCCGCCCACACACCGGGAAAAATGTGAAGCAGCACCAGGAGGTTCTCGATGAGATCGAGCACCGCCACGGGGACTGGAAGGACATGCTGGCCTGGTTCCGGACCCTGCCATTGGCGCTGGAGGGCGAAACCTGGCGATGCGTCCACGCTTGTTGGCATCCAGAGCACCTAGATAGCTTGGAGCGTCGCGGAGACGCTTGGTACCTGCCTGAAGACCGGTGGGTTGATTCAGCAAAGAATGGAACTCGGGAGTATCACGCCGTCGAGACCCTGCTCAAGGGACCCGAGTACAAACTGCCCGAGGGTTCCGGCTTCTACGACAAGGGTGGCCAGTGGCGTGAGCACGCTCGGATCGCTTGGTGGGAACCGGAACCGTTGGATCTGGATGCAGCGCTTCTGCTTCAGAGCGATCCGGTGGGAGTGGACGTCACTGCGCCCTATGAGAATCCTGAGCATCCAGCCTACCCCGAAGATGCACATCCGGTGTTCTTCGGTCACTACTGGCGTAGCGGTGAGGTAAAGCCGCAGCAGTCGAACGCTGGCTGTCTCGATTACTCGATCGGAAAGGGAGATCGGCTCGTCGCCTATCGCCATCGCTCCGAGCCCGTCCTTTTCGAGTCGCGCTTCGTAGTGCAGCCCAAGGTTTCGGAGGGTGGGGCGTGAATACCCCGTCTGCAAACAAAGACTTCCGGCACGACGCTCTGGCGCAACCGGAGATTCAGGCCTGCAGCTCCAGTCGCGCGCGCCTCCTGAGAGAGGTGGTCTACATTCGAAACCTGCTCCCCGCGCGACTCCGGCCGCTGGGTTGCCCCCGAAACGTCTTTGAAGCCCTAGACGCGTGGCTCGGCCAGCTCGAGCGTGAAACGCTTGATCCGGTTGAGTTTACGTTGTCCGCGGCCGACCCTGACCTCGGTTTTGATCAGTTCCAAGAGCTGCTGGACGAGCTCGATCGGGCAAGGCAAGAGCTAGGTAGGCGTCCAGAACCCGCGGTCGAGTTCCTAAAGGCCGTCGCTGATCAGAAGAACGCTCGACAGCTCGCGCTGCTTTATTGGGCGGGCATTCACCATCCACTTTTGGATCTCTATATTGAGCTCGCCCGGTCCGTGCTGGCGATTCTAAGGAGCAGCTGGATTGACCGGCTCAAGCAAGACCAGCAGATACGCAGGAACGCCGATAGTGGTCAGGAACGAGTCGAGATCTACTACTACGACACCTTCGACATGGAAGGCAGTTCATTCGGATGGAATCTCAGCATCTATCGGGTGGATGATACGGTTGCCGCTGAAGTCCACCCTTGGACTTCGGGAGAAGAAGGCTGCATGGCCGACCCCCAGTTCAGGATTATCCAGAGTGGGTTGGATCTGGCGGATCTGCTCCAGATTGGACAGAGCGATGGAATTTGGCAGATCGAACCCAGCGACTACCTCGTCGCAGTTGGTCGGGTTTTCGATTTTGATCGTGATCTCGGCCTTGGTTTTCTTGATGCGTTGGTTAGTGAATACGAAGTCGATCTCGGGAAGATCGACCGACCAGATCTGAGGGACGCCTGGGCGGAGTATTCAGTGGGCGCTGAGGAGGGGTCGCAGCAAGGTCAAGCCGCTCGCGATGACTCCGGCGAGTCGGCTGAAGCTCTTGGAGGCCCTGAACCTCCTCCTACTTCGGCCCAGGTTCGCTGCCCCGGACGCGATCGAGGGGCAGGCCCGCATTTTGCGGATCCGATCGCTGAAGTTTTGTCTCGGATGCGCGTCGAGCCGACCGATGTCGACGCGCTGCGCAAACTTCGAAAGGTAGGCCCGTGGGCCTCGAAGATCGCCGCCGAACGTGACGCAGAGCGGCGGAAGGCGGCAAAAAAATACCTGATCGAATTCGTCCAACAGAAACTGAGCCTACCGGACGGCCGGCACATCGTGCGCCCGGAAGGCGCGACCGGGGATGGATTCTGGGTAGATTTTGGCTGACGAAAAGCCTGCAGTGTTTCAGTCTGATATGGCCAGGGCTCGAGCGAACGGGCCGAACGTCCGCCGCTCTTCGCTCCAGTCGGTCACGGCGAAGACGATTTCTCGAAAGTGGCCCGCAAAGTCCTCTAGGTGCTTCCGGAACAGCCCGGCCACCACCTCAGGGTCGTTCTGGAACGCTCCGCAGCCCCAAGCACCCAGGACCAGCGAAGTGTGCCCTCGCGAAGCCGCGACCTCCAGAATTCGCTGAATTCGCGTATCCAGAAGCTCGTGCGACCTGGGCTGCCCGACGTGTGGCGCAAAGGGTGCTG
>CAZDFS010000025.1:34450-34847 GCA_964504865.1 uncultured Wenzhouxiangella sp. | reverse complement strand
AGAAACGTCAGATTCCAGGGTGCGTCCTCGGGCGAGCCGTCGTCTTCCCGGAACACCGGCACCGAGGGCGACCGGATGATCCAGTTCGACGATGCCATGGGAATCTCCAGCTTCCTATGCGCTTCGTACATCGGGTCGCCCTCGAGGGTCGCGTGTAGCGCACTGGACCGGCACAGGGTTTCCTCCTGCGCCAATGAGCCATTCAGGAAACCGCCTCCGGGCTCGACGCCTCCGCCAAAACCTGCGAGCGCAACTGGCTGATACCCAAATCGTCGCACCGTTCGACGCCATCATTCTGCGGCTCTATGTCAATCAGGGGAATGGGGTGCAGCAGGGGGGCGATTTGCTGGTTCTGGGTGATCCGCGCCAGGAAAGGGTGCGGCTGCAGCTGTCGGAT
>CAZDFS010000025.1:0-34440 GCA_964504865.1 uncultured Wenzhouxiangella sp. | reverse complement strand
TTCCCGAAATCTCGGCGCAGAAGGCAGCTCGACTGGCTCATGTGGAGCGATGCTTTCCTTCTGGTCAACGGCCCGTTCTATCGCCGCCGAAATGTCGATGGTTTCGCCCGCCGCATCCGTTACGAGGCCGGTCTTGGCCGATTCTGCGGCTGTAAGGCCAAGCCAGATCGCGAACTTGTGCGAGAGTTTGAGCCGTGTCTTGGCGGCCTCTCCCCGTTGGATCGAATCGATAGCCGGATGGATCGAGAGTTGGCTCAAGGTGGCAGTTTCGTACAGGCATGGGAGTCCAGAGAATAGGGCAATCTTCGGGGCTGGTTAAAGCCCCGTTCCGGGTTTCTTGACATTCGAGGCCTGAAATCGCACGATTTCAGGCAGTTTCAGCGAAACCGCAATAATCGCTTATTCTTGTAGGCGTCGAATTTCCGGGAGATGCTGATCTCCGGCTGGCGAGCCGGTCATGTAGGGGCTTTTGTCTGCGTACCGAGGTTTTGACAAGCGGTTGCACCGCCAGGGGCGGGGCCGCTCCGAATACCAAGATAACCCGCGACTAGGGGAAAGCGTGCTTCAAGCAAATCAGCTCAAATCCGCCCTCTGGGACGCCGCAGACACGCTTCGTGGGTCTGCAGTCGACCGAACCGACTGGAAGGCCTATATCCTCCCGCTGCTGTTCTTCAAGCGCATAAGCGATGTCTGGGACGAGGAAACCGCCGAGGCAACCGAGCTGTACGGCGACGTCGATCCGGCGGAATTCCCGGAAGTCCACCGGTTCACAGTGCCAGAGGGCTGCCACTGGCGGGATATTCTCAAGAATTCAGCGAAATTTTGCACGGCATTGCCCCTGTACAGCTTGCATCGCCTGAAGGGCCGATTCGTGTCGAGGGTGACGCTGGACATACGACAAGATCTTAGAGAATCGCAGGCAGGTGGTCGGTTCCGCGAGGGGGACCTGAGTAAATCCGTTAAGCAGACGACTGAGCTAATTTTGTGCAATAACAGAGCACTATGGAGTAGAGGCGGGCAGCGATGGAATTTATCAAATCAAAAGAGCTTCTTGAAAGTATTCGAGCGTTGAAGAAAAAAGGCGGCCCGTTCAAGACGGCCGCTGACCGAGTGAATACGCTAATCGGTGAGATCTACACTGGAGTCGATAGCCCACTTTCTGGCTGGCAGGTTACGCACCATGGCGAGAGCCGGATTCCGAAGTGCGTCAAGTACGATATCACCGGACGCTCACGGTTGGTCACAGTACAGAATGACAAGACCTGTATCCTGCTCTTCGCGGGAAGTCACGATGATGTCGACCGGTGGATCGCTCGAAATCAGGGAGCGCGATTCAAGGCTGATTCCAATGGGTATGTGACGGTCTCCAGAAACCCGGCCTTCGATATCGCCGAGCGTCAGGAGCGCGCAGGCTATGGTCTGTCCGGGCGGCTTTTCGAACATCTCGACCAGGAACTCTACAATAGTCTGGTAGAAGGTCAGACTAAGTTGGTCAGAAAGTATCTCGAGGGGCTGAAAGCAGGCGACCACGAGGATCTGGCGGAACTGCAGCAAGACCTTGAACCAAGCGATCAGTCCGAGGCGATCGTCGCGGTCTTCAGCTGTCTTTTGAGCGAGGATGTAATCGGCGCGAATGACCGTATCCGTGATTACCTCGGCGAATTCCAGGAGCTTGATGAGGTCGAGTGTCTCTTCAGCTCGGACCGGTTCTCGATCATCCGACGAGATGACCCTGCGTACAAGGATACCTTCCAGCGGCTCCTCGAGGCCGAGAACTACAAGTCATGGATGCTGTTCATGCACCCGGCGCAGGAACACGTGGCCTGCGAGCATTTCGACGGCCCGGCCAAGCTGCTGGGTGTGTCGGGTTCCGGGAAGACCTGCGTGGTCGTCCGACGCGCACTGGAACTGTCGGCGCGTTATCCCGACGAGAAGATCCTGGTGCTTACGCTCAATCCCCCGCTCGCCAGCCTGATCCGTGATCTCGTCCAGGAAGCGGGTGGTGAGGAGGCACTGGAGCGGATCCGCGTCGACCCTTTATTCAGCATCTGTCAGGAAATCCTGCGCGAGAACGAGCCGCAGAACACAAAGCATTATAATGAGGTCACCTGGAAGGCCAACGAGCATGTCGATGAAATCTGGCGCGAGTACTACCGCTGCGAGCTGAACAATCATGATGCGGCCTGCCTGCTGCCCGTCCATGATTCACTGATCTCTCGTGGTATCGAGGCGGAGAAGTATATTCGCCAGGAGTTCGATTGGATCCGGAGTGCCTTCCCACCCGATCGTCGAGACGAATATCTCACAGCGGACCGAAAGGGGCGGACTCACCCTCTGAGCAAGCGGTTTCGTGAACTGGTTCTGGTGGGGCTCGCCGGCTGGGAGCGCAAGCTGTGGGCCGTTGGCGTGACGGATTACCTCGGGGTCGCGACCGCCGCATATCGCTATGTTCCGGACCTGGAGCCCCGCTATCGCTGCGTGATCGTCGATGAATGTCAGGATTTTGGCACTACGGAGCTCAGCATCGTGCGAAGGCTTGCGCCGAGGGATTCGGATGACATCTTTCTCTGCGGCGACGCCGCTCAGCAGGTTTCCTCAAAGTTCCAGTCCGTTCAGGCCGCCGGTATCGCGACACATGTGACCCGCAACCGCGATCTGAAGCTGAACTATCGAAACAGTCGCGACATCCTCAAGGCGGCGTTTGGACTGCTTTACGAGAACCTGGAGGATGCGTTTCTCGACAACACCGACTTCGAAGTGCTCGACCCGGCCTACGCCGACTTTTCCGGCCCGACACCTCTGATTCTCGAAGCCGAGAGTCTCGAGCAGGAAATCGCCAACGCCATCGCTTACATCAAGGAGCTCCATGAAGGCAAGGAGGGTCGAAAGGCGCTGGTCGCCATTGCCGGGCTGACGAACTTCGAGGTCGGCCGGTATGCGCAGCGTCCCGAGGTCGATCTGCCGTTCCTGCGTCCTGACACCAGCTTCTCCGACGAGGAAATCTACCTCTCGGACCTCGAGCAGAGCAAGGGCTTTGAATTCGATACTGTCTGCATCGTCAACTGCCGCCAAGGAATCCTACCGGACGAGCGAATTCCGGAAGACGAGCAGTATCGGGACCTGGCGCGGCTGTACGTGACCATGACCCGCGCCAAGCAGAACCTGATCCTGTCGTGGTCGAAGCGGATTTCGACGTATCTTGCGGCAGAGGTGTACAAGAAGGAGAGCCATTTCCTCTGCTCTCACTGGAATGACTTCCTCGAACATCAGCCGAAACCCATGCCGAAACCGCTCAGACTCAGTGATTTACGGACCGAGAACGAAGACAGACTCGAGGTGACGTTTCAGGATGCCGGGCAGTTTCTCTACACCCGGCATGCGATCGGCCTGACGACGACATCTATCGAGCAGCTCAGAAAATACGTGACCGGGCGAAATCGGACCCAGGGGCCGCGAAAGGAGCGGTTGGAATGGAAGGACATCGGCTCTGCAGTGCGAGACCTGCGTAGGGAGCCGGGTGCTCGAAATCGCTTCGGGCCGGAAACGAGCGAGTATCTTGTAGATCGGTTGATGGAGTTGGTGGCTCCTTCGCGCGCAGGGGGCGAGGAAATGTAGACCCTCTGGCGAGCATCGCAAGCGTCGGTTGAAAGTCAGTCTGAACGAATTGGCCCCGCAGTCAGCCTTGTGTCGATTCGTGCGTTTACGGGTGGATCATGCCAAAAAGAAAGAAGGATACTTCTGGGAATTGTCCTGAGGACAAGCAGAGGTTCGCGGAGAGTTTCCTGAATTCACCGGAGGCAGCGATCAAAAAATTGAGCATGGTGACGGCTGCCGTGGGATCAGGTCAATAGGTCGTCCACGAACTCTGACAACGGCTCAACTCCCGATATCCAGAGGTTCTCTCTCGCCCTTGTGCAGGCAACATATAAAAGATGACGTTCGGTATTGTAGATGTCTTCAAGCTCTCGTTCGTCCGCCGCATTATCGATCCGAGCCTGGGAAGGAATGACTTCATCGTCGGCAGCAACGATCGCAACAGCGCGATATTCGAGACCTTTTGCGAGGTGCATTGTGCTAATCGTCAGGTGTCCGCGTTCGGATTTTAGGGTTTCATCAATGATGCGATGCGGGATCGCTGCCCCCTGGGCGCATTCGATCGCACGACTTAACTCAGCTGAAGATCGGACGAATATTGCGACTTCTTCAGGCTTGATGCCCGTTGTAATCTGCAGTTTGAGCCATTCGGACACCGCTACTATTTCGGAACTCTCGGAGTCGAAAGACTCAAGCAAGGGAACAGGTCCATTGAAAACGGAAACGGTTCCGGCTCGATTTTCGATGTTCCCGTCAATATCACAACTCTCGGGGGCGAGCAGCCGATCGGCTTGGCTTCTGATCTGGTGAGAGGTTCTATAGTTGACTTTTAGAATACGTGAGCGACCACGGATGTCGACACCGATCGATTTCCAGGAAAATGGTGACTGAAAGATCCTCTGGCCTTGATCTCCAGCGAAGAATAGACCATTTTCAGCGTCTTGCGCGACTGTGGCCAGGAAACGTAGTTGTGGAACGCTGAGATCTTGCGCTTCGTCAATAACGATGTGGTCGTACGGTGAGTGCTCTGTGTTCTCGTAGTGGACTGCAAGTTTGCTGTACAGTTCGGCCTCAGTGATCAGGCCTTTGGACTGTAGTGCGGCTCGAACATTTTCGAATACCGCCCAAAGAGATTCTCGATGACCCTCCGTCAGCCGAGTCTTTTGGCCTCGTCGTGAAAAAGTCTGGTACTGCTCCCACGTCCTGATCTGCCATGCGTCGATGACATTTGACCATTCGGCTGACACAAAACTAAGCGGAAATCTCAGGTTCGTGGCTCGGCCGAACTCTACTCCAATAATCTCATTAGTCTGATGCTCGGTGGCTATCTTAGGCGGACCGAACAGCGAATTGTGGAGACGAGCCGCTGTGGCATCCATCGAATGGACTTCGATCCTTTCAAGGACTCCTGGCTGGTGGCCGGCGAGTCGGCGCAATTTGGTCTTCAGCATGCCGGCGAGAGCGTCAGAGAATGTCGTCAGGAGGATTCGGTGCTCCGGATATCTGCGAGCAAGGTAGGCGGCGCGGTGAAGCGCAACGACGGTTTTTCCAGTCCCCGCAGAGCCAGCCACCCGGGCTGGTCCGCTGAAAGATTGCTCGACCAGGTCACGCTGTGCTGGATGAAGAAATATCGACCATTTCTCCCACGGGTATTCCAGCGCCTGTCGTAACTCTTCCGAGTCTTCTATCGACCGGAAGCGTCTTCGAGCATCTGGATGTTCGAACGGATCAGCATCGGGAGAAACAGGCTGGGGGACAGGTGGTCGTTCGCCACTGGCAAGTGCCAAGACTGCTTCAGCTGCCTCGGCTGGTAGATGCGCAGCCAGTTCGAGCACGCCATCTTCGTCTGCCTGGAGCAGATCTTTGGCCCATTCGGAGGGAACGCCGTAGCTGAGTAGCAGATCAGAGTCGATATGAGCCAGAGGCTGTTTCGGTGCGGGCGTAGGCTCAGGAGTATCGACGTAGCGCGGGACTCGAATGTCTTCGACGGTTTCACGAACTTCGACCAATTGTGCCGCACCGGTCTTGGGGTGGCGCTCAAGCTTCCTTCGTTCG
The DNA here is from genome assembly GCA_964504865.1 of uncultured Wenzhouxiangella sp. Classification (GTDB taxonomy): domain Bacteria; phylum Pseudomonadota; class Gammaproteobacteria; order Xanthomonadales; family Wenzhouxiangellaceae; genus Wenzhouxiangella. The sequence goes on along the minus strand of CAZDFS010000025.1, from coordinate 28,791 downwards.
GCCCATCGATAGGCATCGTCGTGGTGGCCGACATAGCAAAGAAGAAGACTGTGGCTACTGCGATGGACGATAAGCCTGAGATCGCGACTGGCCCGAACGGACCAGAAATTCTGGTCTCGTGCACGGTCCAGCTTGTGAAACTTCATCCCTGGATTCGCCGGGTTTAATTGGAGATCGAACGCCGTCGTCTTGACCGCCTTTTGCTCGTCGCCTCGAAGTCGAGCCAAACTATCCGTAAACGTATCGGAAATTCTGAAGTGCATTGTTAGTGATTATTCGAGTTCTGGTTCGTCTGCTATCGTGACGTAGAATGCTGCCCTTGTGTCGGCTCTTCTGGCCAGATCTTCCAGGCCTACTGGTGTGGCTGCGCTGATGTTCGAGTCACCGATGAAGCACTCAATATGTTCTTCAAAAAACCTTCGTATACCTCGGGTGTAATGGCCTTGGATGCTGCCTGATCCAGCTAACACCGAAATGGCAGGAATGACCCGGAAATCGTCCTCGGAATAAACAAATACGAACGATGTCGGGCTCAGCGTTAGCATTTTCCTGCACTGGCTAGCCAAAGCTTGTTGGTCAGCACTTGAATTCCTGTAAGCGAGTTTCGCCTGCGCTAAAAACCCCTTAGTGATGCGAAAACCATCGATGTTTATTCGCAGGACTCCAAGGAAATCCGCACCATACTTGCTCTCCTGCGATCCGCGGCCCCTATCTGTCAGAGTTTTTGCGCTCCAATAGAATCGATTTCTCTCTGGAGTATCGAACTCGGCTTCGATTGACGCAATCATGCGATCTGTTACAGCCGGCTCTTGTTCGGCTCGGCCATCTCCGAGCGCGATCCGCGCACGATCTGCAGCGTGCGCGATCCGTCTTCCGAACTCTTTGGCAATTGGAAGTTTGGCTAGCATGTTAGGTCACTCCGAACACTTTCATGACTTCATCGCCGAGGTGGTTGATGACCTTGACGGCGATGCGTCCGGATTCTGGTCTGCTAAAGGGACGGGAGGTGTCGCTGTGTAGCGATTCCCAGGCATCCTGGTCGATTTCGGCTTTAAGGGTGGTCCTCAGGGCCTTGTAAGGGTCGTTTGCGCCGAGGAAGTAGGCCTGGCGGACGAAGAAGCTCTCTTCGTTGTAGTCGGTGTCGATGAACCAGCAGGCGATGCCTTCCGGGCCGTCGGACCGGACTTCGCCGGTGCTGGGGTGGAAGACGTCGACGCCGTTGACTTTGACCTGGATCTGGTTATCGTCGGCCTCCAGGATCTCGATGTCGGGCTCGCCGAAGATGACGAACAGGTTGCCTTTGCCGGTGTTCTTGAGGTCGTCGGCCATGTGGAGGTCGGCGTTCATGCGGGCCTTCAGGACCGGGATACGGCCGAGTTTGTCGAATTCTGAGGCGTGGGCGGCGTAGTTGAAGGCACAGGCGATGAGCACATCGAATCCGCCGTCGGCTGCTTCGCGCGCGGCGGCGACCAGATCGGGGCGGGAGACGGTGCCGAATTCTGGGCCGATGAAGATGGCGGCACGCTTTTCCGGTCCGTCATCGTCGCCTTCGGAATAGTGGCCCTCCGCGCAGACGTAATCTCCGGGCCAGGGCTTGAGTGCATTGAAGGAAATCCGGTCTTCCTTGTGTGCCTGCTGGACGCCGGCTGTTTTGAGATTCTCGAGGATCATCTGGACGAAATCGTGCTCTTCGCTGTATTCGCCCTTGTCGTCTTCGAGGGAATCGATCAATTCGTCGTTTTCATCGACGCCCAGCACCCGGTGCGGCGACAGGCTCTCGACGGTGAACGGGCCGGCGACGCGGACTTTGCTCTTGTCCTCGTAAGGCTTGTCGTAGAGGTATTCCTGATCGGCGCGGGCAGCGATCGAGGCATCGATTTCGTTCTGGCGCTCGATGCGCAACTCCCAAAACCGGGCGTGCAGGTCGGGGGCCTCCTTCGGCCAGTCTTCCGGAAAATCGCGTGGGATTTCCCATTCCTGGATTTCCGACGGCACTTCGGCGGTGTAGTTCTGTTTCTCGCGATAGTTATCCAGCCAGCCTGACGGAAGCAGTTCCGACAGTTCGTTTCGAAGCGGCTTCAGATCCTCCTCGAACCGCTCCCAGATCACGTCGATCTCGGTGTTGTTGGCGATCGACTTCAGGGTGATGTGCGGCACGCGCTGGTAGACGAAACCGTGGCTGATCCGACCGCGGGTCGGGCGTGTGGACGGCGCCGTTCGGCTGACTTCGGCTTCCTTTTGCTGGCCTTCCGGAGAGTCTGCAAGCAGATAGGAGGAATACCGGGCGCCCATGATGCGGGCGCGCGCAAGAGCGAGAGCGACGCGAGATGTGTCGATGGTGATCCAGCGTCGACCATACTGCTCCGCCACGTATGCCGTCGTTCCGGAGCCGCACGTCGGATCGATTACTAGGTCGCCGGGATCGGTAGAGAGCAACAGACATCTCTCGACAATCTTAGAACCTGTCTGGACGACATAGAGCTTGTCATCGGTAAAATTGCCGGTGCCAGTATCCGTCCATATGTTTGCCACAGGAAGAACACCGAAGTCATCGTGAAAGCGGCGATATCGGAGGCTATTCGAGGCCACGTGTACCCGCTCCGCCTTAACCAGGCGCTCCATGCCTGCGGGGTAGTTGGCTTTCCAGTGAGAGTTTTTCTTATGCGGGTCTTGATTAACCCCTCGGAGGGAAAATGGTTGAGGCTCTGAGGCTCGTCCTTGAGAAATCAAGTTATCAGGATTGTATGGTTTACCTTCAACGGGAATCGCATCTTCGCCGCGACGTTCTGACGCGCTCACTCCTCTATAGCTAAAGTCCGACTCCATTAACCACGTAGCATTGCCACTCCCAAGTTCATACGGTTTCGAGCTGAACAGCGGCCGTGCTTTGAGTTGGTCTCGATCCTTTGCATACCAGACGATAAAATCCGCGACGTTCGAAACAGAAGTGCTGGCGAAACCATAAGTTTTCTGAACGATCAGTTCACTGACGAAATTTTGGTCCCCAAATACCTCATCCATCAGAGACCTCACCCGATGGATATTCTCATCGCCAATTTGCACAAAAATGGACCCTGATACTGTCAGGAGATCCCTTGCGACCGTCAACCGATCTCGTAGGTAGGTCAGATAGGAATGAATGCCATCTCTCCAGGTATCTCGGAAGGCCTTGACCTGTTCCGGTTCCCGCGTGATGTGGTCTGGTTTGCCGTCCCTGACGTCCCGGCTGGTCGTCGACCACTGGAAGTTAGAGTTGAACTTGATTCCGTAAGGCGGATCGATGTAGATGCACTGCACCTTGCCTCGCAGCCCTTCGCGCTCGGCCAGTGAGGCCATGACCTGCAACGAGTCGCCGAGGATCACCCGATTCTGCCAGCGGCCTTCGTGTTGGTAGAACTCGGTGCGGTCGGCGTCCGCCTCTAGGACGTTGAAATCGGCGAACAGCTCGGCCTGATCCGACTCCTCCGTTTCCTTTTTCTGGCTGCGACGCATCAGATCGTCGATCATCACCTTGGGATGGACCTTTTCCTGGATGTAGAGCGGCGGAGCCTGGACGATCAGGTCCGACCAGTTCTGCTGGTCCTTGCCCCGCCAGACCAGTTGCGGATCCAGGTACTTGTTGCGGCGCTCGTAGGCAATCTGGATCGGCGTTCGGTCTTCGTCAGCCATCACCGACTGGTATTCGGCCGTCGGGATGTTGACGCGGTTGGCGTCTTCATGGCGGATCGTCTCGACGGATTTCTTTGACTTGGCTTTTTTCTTTCGGGCCATGGTGCGTCGACTACCTTTTCGGGCCGGACTGCTTCGCTTCCGGCTGTGGATAGATGGAAATGATGCCGTCAACGTGCTCGTAGAGCTGGTCGCTGACCTTCTGCCAGAGCGGATCGAGCAGGAACTCGACCCCTTCCCGTCGAGCCAGCTTGGCGGCCGGTACGAAATCACTGTCGCCAGTCACGAGGATCATGGTGTCGGCTTGCTTTTTCAGCGTGATGGATGCGATATCGAGGCCAATACGCATGTCGACGCCTTTCTGGCGTAGCCCGATGCGGACGTCACGTTCGCTGAGTGTTCGCCAGCGCTCCACTAGGCTCGAAAATTCCTGCTGCTCTTGTTGACTCAGCTCAGCAGGTTGATCGGGTTTATCCAGTACGCTTTGAAGGTAATCGGCGAATCTACGGATCTTCAGCAGATCCTTGGTCCTTTTCGGCGTGATTTGCCAGTCGGTTTCACGGGCGACGTGACCTAACCGAAGCGCGAATTTTCGCTTCCGCCGGAGTTCCGCGAAGAGTTCTCGCCGGGCTTCGGCGACATCTGATTTTCCGAAGTCAATCGGACGGTTCTCGATCGGATGATGGCGCTTACCATCGAAGGGTGTTGCGTCGTAATAGAACAGGCGATAGACGTGGTCAAGCCAGCGGCCGTCCTCGTCATCATCGGTGGCGAGGCCGACGAGGCGCTGGACGTGGCGCTTGCAGAGATAGCGGGCGGAGTCGGCGATCTGCCGAGGCGTGGTGCAGAAATGGGATTCAACCAACTTGGGCAGGCGCTTGACGAAATAGCCGCCGTCGATCAGGATCGCGATGCGCCTCATCCGCATGGCGCACCCCCAAGAAAAAGAAAAGCCCCAGGGGTTCGGCACACGCTCAGGATGGGTGAGCGGGCGTACTGCCAAGGGGCGGATTCAACAGGCAGTTTACACGAAACGTGTTGACCGTCAACCCCTGTTGGTTGAGATTCTTGGCGGTGACTAAGGCCGCAAATTGCCTCGATCATGTCGTGATCTCCTGCAATCTTGCGTCAATCATGCTGTCGACTTCTTGCTGAATCTTGTCAGCGAAATCGTCCTGCATTTCCCAGACGTCGCCGAATTCGGCGAAGGCCCAGCGGCCGAAGCGCTCGAGGTTGTTGACGCCCGGCACCCAGTAGTTTTCCATAGTCGAGGCTTTTTCCTTGGCGTCCTCGCCGCGGTAGCCCTTGATCTCGACGACTAAGTGGAGCGGATCGTCCTCGCCGTGGCCGTCGTCGATGTCGACGATGTAGTCCGGGCGGTAGGACCGGCTTTCCGAGCCGTAGCGGTATGGCACTTCCAGTCCCAGATTGTGGTTCTTGACGTAGCGCAGCACGCGTGGGTGTGCCTCGACGACCCGGCAGAATTCGCCTTCCCAGTCGGAATCGAGGATGGCGAAATTGAGGTGGCAGCGGCGGGAGTCGGTTTCCCAGCGTTCGGTCTTCGAGGTATTGAAATTGACGCTGGCCGTCGAACCCTCCGGGTTGTAGGGGTCGAGGACGACCTTGGTTCGGCTCCCTTCCTTGCGGATCTCGTGTCGGCTGATCGCGGCGGTGATGCGCTCGCAGGCCTGATCGGCGAGGGTCTGGTACATCAGCTGGGCCGGGTAGGTGCCGCCCTTGCACTGCAGGCATTCGTCGAGCCAGCGGCGGGTGATGCGCTTGAGCTGGCCGAACAGGTGCCATTCCGGGTTGTCGCCCGGGTCACGCCATTTGGTGACCAGCAGGCGGGTGGTCAGGTGATAGATGAGCGTGGATTGGCGCAGGTCACCCAGATGCTCGAGGTCGAGATCGATGCCTTCTCCGATGATGCCCTCGTTGCGCGTCTTTGAGGGGCCGACGAGGGCGGGCGTCAGTTCCATGATCGAGTCCTCGTTGAATTCCGCCTCGAGACGGTGCTGCGGGAGCTCGACCCGGTAGCCTTCGACCCGCGGAAAGCGGATCTCCAGTGCATCGCGTTCCGGCCGAACCGCGCGGACGTTGATTGTCTCGCGCGGCGGCTGGGGCGGGGCGATGACGGGCCGGGCGGTGAAATCGAACGGGATGCCGAGGACGTCGGCGTACTCGACGTTGAACAGGCCCTCCTCGTTGACCTCGTAGGACTGGCGGCGCAGTGCACGGCCGATGACCTGTTCGCAGAGCAGCTGGGTGCCGAAGGCGCGCACACCGAGTACATGGGTGACGGTGTTGGCGTCCCAGCCTTCGGTGAGCATGGATACGGACACCACGCAGCGGATGGATTCGCCCAGGCGGCCCTGCTTGCCGACGGTGTTCATGACCTCCCGCAGCAGGTCGGCGTCGGTAAGGTTGTCGGCGGCGTGGCGATCGCCGGTGCGCTCTATGATCTCCTGCCGAAATCTCTCGACCTCGTCGGCGGCCATCTTGCGGAAATTGGCGTCCAGCGCATCACCGGATTCAAGCTGTTCGCTGTCGATCAGCAGGGTGCGAGGACGTGCAATCGGCTGGTCGTACTCGTCGTAGTTCCGGAACAGTTCGAAGCGGCCGTTCTGCACACGTTCCGTCCCGTCCTCGTTCTCGACGAGGTAGCCCGAGATGAAGTCGTAGACCAGCTTCGAGGTCGCCGTGTTGTTGCAGACGATGATGAAGCAGGGCGGGACCTTGACTCCCTCCTTGTCCCAGAGCTCGTAGGTCCGGGCGTAGTGCCCGTAGAGGGCCTCCATGGCGGTCTGCAGCTCGACGGGCAGGTTCTGGGGATCGAGCGTCTTGCCCTTGCCCCGGCCCTTCTTCGGCATCTTGGTGCGGATGTGCTCCCAGAGGTTGCGGAACTTGGGTATGTCCTCGCCCGGCAGGTTGTCGGCGACCGGCACGCGCGGAAGCTTGACGATGCCGCATTCGATGGCGTCCATCAGTGAGAAGTCGCTCATCGTCCAGGGAAACAGCGTGCCCTCGACGTAGCCGGACCCGCTGAGGAAGAACGGCGTGGCTGAGAGATCCATGACCCGGGACAGGCCCAGCTGCCGGTTTACGGCCTCCAGACCATTGATCCAGAGACGGGCGGCTTCCTTGTTCTTTTCAGCTTCCTTGCGCTCGTCGCCCTTGAGCTGAGGCTCTTCGTCGCCGTCGGGCTTCTCGCGGTAGCAGTGGTGGGCCTCGTCGTTGATGGCCATGATGTTCTTCATGCCCATCAGTTCCGGCATGACGCGTTGCAGCATCTGCCCCTCGGATTCGAGGGTGCGGAGTTCGTCTCCGCGCCGGCCCTGGAGCAGCTGGCGGCCACCCTTCGACAGCTGGACACGCTCGCGTAGTTTGAAGGCGTGGTAGTTGGTGATGACGATTCGGGCCTTGTTCAGGTCCTCGAGCATGTCGCTGGGCACCAGTTCGCGGCTCTGGTAGTAGCTGTCCGGGTCGTTGGGCTGCAGAACGCGTAGACGGTCGCGGATGGTGATGCCCGGCGCGACGATCAGGAAACCCCGAGTGAAGTTTCTGCTGTTGGGTTTGCGGACCTTGTTAAGGGTCTGCCAGGCGATCAGCATGGCCATGACCGTGGTCTTACCGGCGCCTGTCGCCAGCTTGAGCGCGAGACGGCTGAGGCCCGGGTTCGCGCCTTCGTTGGCTTGACCGATGTGCTTCAGGAAGCGCTCGCCGGTCTTACCCATCTTCGGGGCCACTTCGGTCAGCCAGATCGCCGTCTCGACGGCCTCGACCTGGCAGAAGAACGGGCGAATGCCGTTGAAATCGTGGTGGCGCCAGTGCTGGAGCAGGCGCTGGGTCTCCGGCGTGACGCGCCAGTTTGACGGGTTCGGAATCTGCCGCCAGCGGTCGACCTCGTCGCGTAGGGCATTGATGATCGTGGCGTTCGCGTAGCGATCGTCCTCGCCGGAAATCGCCTCGTCGATCGCCAGCTCGGACTGCTTGCCGCCGTTCTGCTTCTTCGCCTTCGGGATCGGCGTGATGAAATCTGCCCGGCGGCGGGTCTCAACGATCTTCTGGGTGGGCTGGCCGGAGTCGTTCAGCTCCCAGTGGCGGGCCGGGTAGTCATAGGGGGAATTCAGGATTGGCTGGGCGAAAAACTGGTCACTCATAGAATCTGACTCTCTTCCCTCAAAGCTGGTTCGCTAGACCATATGCCAGGCCAGATCGGTCTGATAGACAAAGACCGAACGACTACATGGACATGCAGGTACCTAGGTCCGAATAGTCTCAACGACTATCCAGTACCAAAAAAGACTCTCCGCCGAGCCCAATCGCCAGGCAAACTGTACCGCAGATTCATTGGCTGACGCTAGTTGATCAAAGGCGTGGGTCACCGCGCAAAGGCTCTTCTGAGTAGTCGTTGACTTGAAAAAGTGACGATCGTCGGAAGGCCGGAGAACGGTGAGAGATGGGGGTAATACCCAACGAGTAGCTGAAGTTGCGTGCCTGACTCTCTCAAGGTCGACATGCTGATGAAATGCGAGACAGGAGAAGGTTGACTCGAATAGTCACTTCGAGTGGGTACATAGTGGGTGCGCGACCCAAAAAGAAAAGGCCCTGCGGTGCCGGAACACTCGCAAGGCCTTGAATAATTTGGCTCCCCGGGTCGGATTCGAACCAACGACCTAGTGATTAACAGTCACCCGCTCTAACCAGCTGAGCTACCGGGGAATCGAAGCCGAGTATTATCCCGCTGTGGTGCAGGGTCGTCAAGCAGGACGGCCGATTTCTATCGGGTTAATCGCCGAATTCTTCCTGGTAGTCGAGGATCGAGGCTTCAACGACCTTGGCGGCGTGGTCGCGGCCGTAGATGCTGTCGATCTTGACTTCGCCTTCCTCGCCCGGCAGCAGCTTGTAGGTCAGGAAGTAGTGGCGCAGGCGCTCGGCCAGGGACTTGGGCAGGTCGGTTATGTCCTCGGCCTCGCCCCAGAGGCTGTCGTTGCGCAGGACGGCCACGATCTTGTCGTCGGCCTCGCCGTGATCGAGCATCTGCAGGCCGCCGATGACCCGCGCGTTGAGCACGACTTCGCTGCGCGAGATCGGGCGCTCGCTGAACACGCAGATATCGAGGGGGTCGTGATCGCCTCGAACAGCGCCGGGCATCAGCTTGGCCGTGCGTTCGCCGCAGAAGGTCCGCGGGATGAAGCCGTAGAGCGTGGGCGGCTGCGACGAGGTGCGCTGGGGGCGATCGACGAGCAGATAGCCTGTCTTCTTGTCGATCTCGTACTTGACGGTGTCGAACGGCGTGATTTCGATGTAGGCGTGGACCGTCAGCGGGGGGTTCGGGCCGGTCTCGAGCCCGTGCCACGGGTGCGGACGCCATCGATAGAAGGGTTGCGGAAACGCCATTGGACTCTCGCTTGGTGATAGAAGCCGATAGTGTAGCGAATCCGCGGCCCGGGGCTTCGTTAAATTCCGCGCCTTCAGCCGGTTCGCGCCAGTCCGGGTGCGCCGAGGTCAGCGGCGAGGGCCGTCAGGCCCGCCAGGATTCGGTCGACGTCGTCGTCCGTATGGGCAGCACTCATGCTGATGCGAAGGAGATTGAGGCCGGCCGGTGTTGCCGGTGGGATCATGAGATTGGCGTAGACGCCGGAGGCCAGCAGACCCTTCCAGTGGGCGAGGGCCGTGGCGCGGTCCGGCAGGATGATGGCGGCGACGGGACCCGGCGTGTCGCTGCCGAGGCGATACCCGAGGTCCCGGGCACCCGCATAGAGGCGCTCGATGTTGCGCTGGAGCTGGGCGCGACGCGCCTGCCCGCTGACGATTTTCTGCAGGGCGACGCGGGTGCCTGCAATCACCGCCGGCGATGGCGATGCGGTAAAGATGTAGGGGCGGCTGGCCAGGCGCAGCAGTTCCAGCTCCTCGTGTCGGCTGACGCAGAATCCGCCGATGCCGGCCAGACTCTTGGAGAAGGTGCCGACCACGAAGTCGACGTCATCGAGGACGCCAGTCTGCTCGCTCAAGCCGAGACCGCGTTCACCGAACACGCCGAAGGAATGGGCCTCGTCGACCACCAGCCAGGCGCCGTGCTTTTTCTTGACCTCGACGAATTCCTCGAGGGGCGGCTGATCGCCGAGCATGGAGTAGAGGCCTTCGACGACGACCACGGCGCGATGGGCGTCATCGCCGAGGCGCGCCAGGCGACGATCGAGGTTGTCGGGGTCGTTGTGCCGGAATACGACGGTCTGCGCCCGGCTGAGGCGACAGCCATCGTAGATGCTCGCGTGGCTGTCGGCGTCGACGAGCAGGTACTCGCCGTCGGCGGCCAGGCCCGAGAGCGTGCCCAGGTTGGCCTGATAGCCGGTGGAGAAGACGATGGCAGAAGGCCAGCCGAAGGCGTCGGCCAGTTCGCGTTCGAGGGCAGCGTGGCCATCGTAGCTGCCGTTGGCCATCCGCGAGCCGGTGGTTCCGCTGCCGAGGCGGGCCAGGGCGTCCTGGCTGGCCTGAATGACGTCCGGGTCGAAGGTCAGGCCCATGTAGTTGTTGGTGCCGGCAAGGAGCACCTCCTTGCCGTCGATGATGCCGCGCGTTGCAGAGCACACTTCATCGATGGGCGTGGCGATGGCCGATGGCCCGTCGCCGAGGAGGGCAGCGCGGGCCTGGGCTGCTGCCTCGAACTTGTCGAAGATACTCATGGCGTGCTCCCATCGATCATGCGGGTCAAGCGCTCGGCCAGCTGGTTCAGGGTGCGAGTTTCGGACAGGACGTCGACGGGGATGGAGATGTCGAGCTCATCTTCGATTTCCATCACCAGGTTCATGATCTGGACCGAGTCCAGGCCGATGTCACTGGTCAGCACGGCGTCCCGATTGGGGTCGTCGAGTTCGGGCAGGGCATTGATCAGCCCCTGGCCAATGGCGGCATCGACTCGTTCTCGTGTACTGATCATCCCGTCTTACTCCAGCCCGGCAGTTGGCTCAGGGCACTTTCCAGTGTGAGGTTTGGCCGCCAGTCGGGGCAACCCGGAAGTCCCGTATTATCACAGACCCAGTCGTGATGAACCAGTTCACGCACTTTGCCCGGTACGAGCGGTGGCGGTCGGCGGCGAGCGAGACGTGCCATTGTCAGGTTGGCCGCGCCCAGGACCTTGAGTGCCGTCGGCGGAACGGCGACGATCCGAACGCGTTTTTTCCGTTGGGCTTCCGCGATCCTCTTCAGGTCGTCCCAGCCGTAGCCCCCCTGACCGTCGTCGATCTCGATGATCTGGCCACTGGCTGCTGCCGGCGCCTGGACCAGGGCAAGGATCGCTGCGGCAAGATCGTGCACGTGGATCAGGGAGAAGCGCGCGTCCGGCGGGCCGGTTTGTATCAGCCAACCGCGAGCCAGCGCCTGCCACAGGGGCGCCAGGGCCGGGTCGTCCGGGCCATAGACGGCGGGTGGCCGCAGGATGACCCAGTCTAGGGTCGACGCGGCAACGCATTTCTCGCCGGCGCGCTTGCTGGCGGCGTAGTCCGAGAGCGCCGGGGCTCGTGCCGCCAGGCTGGAGAGGTGAAGAAAGCGAATTGGCCGCTGGGCGCGCGCGCAGGCGTCGAGGAGATGGCGGGTGCCTGCGACGTTGACGCGGGCGAAGTCGGCGTAGTCGACGCCGCCCGTGGCGCCGGCCAGATGGACCAGGTGATCGGCGCCTCGGAGCAGTTCGTCGAGGGCGTCGGGATGGTCGAGGCGGCCGACCACCGGCGTCAGGTTCGCGGTGAGGTCGATCTGAGTCGGGTGCCGAAGCAGGGCGCGGACGCGGTACCCGCCTTCGCACAGCTTGGCCAGGACATGGCCGCCGACGAAGCCGCTGGCGCCGGTCACAGCGACGGTGCTCATGGTGTCAGGACAGGGCTGATAGGTACCTTCGCCGGCCCGGGGCGTTTCCCCCGGAGAGCATGTCGGACCGACGCGGGCGTCAGCGCTGAGCGTCCTCGAGCGCTTCGGTGTGGGGCGTGCGATCGACCAGCTCCTGGGAAAGCACCGGCTCATCCCCGAGCCCGTTGCGCCGAATGAAATCCAGCCGGGTTCCGCTGCGCGACAGCTTGCCGGAGGAGGTCCGAGGCAGGGTCTGCAAGGGCACCAGCTCGATCAGGCAGGCGATGCCGAACTCGGACTGGATGCGCTCCTTCAGGCGCTCGATCAGGCTGGCCTGACGAAAGGCGTCGCGCTCGCGGCACTGAACGACGAGTACGGCGACTTCGGTGCCGTCTTCGCCGGGAATCGAAAAGGCCGATGCATCCTCGGCGCGAACTTCGGGCTGCTGTTCAGCCACCTCCTCGAGATCCTGGGGCCAGATGTTGCGGCCGTTGATGATCAGCAGGTCCTTGGCGCGGCCGGTGATGAACAGGGAGTCGCCTGCTCGGTAGCCGACATCGCCGGTGTTCAACCAGCCGTCAGCGCTCAGGGCGGCCTCGGTGGCTTCCTTGTTGTTGGCATAGCCGGTCATGACGCTGGGGCCGCGCAGGTACACGACGCCGCATTCGCGTTCGGCGACCAGCCGACCTTGCTCATCGCGGATCTCGACCTCGTAGTCCGGCAGCGGACGGCCGCAGTTGACGAAATCGGTGACTCGGCCGGGTGCCTGTTGCGGATCGACGGCCTGGGCACGGCGGTCATGGGCGAGGATGTCGGCGTCGAGCTGATCGACCTCCAGCCCCTGTCCGAGCGGCGCAAAGCTGACCGCCAGGGAGCATTCCGCCATGCCGTAGCAGGGCAGGAAGGCGGCGTCCGAAAATCCGGCGGGCGCCAGCTCAGCGGCGAAACGCTGGAGCCATTGGGCCCGGATCATTTCCGCACCGACTCCGGCCACTCGCCAGGCCGAAAGGTCGAAGCGTTCGAGGTCGCTGGGGCGAATGCGCCGAGCGCAGAGCGCGTAGCCAAAGGGCGGACTGAAGGAGATCGTCGAGCGATTGGCCGACATGAGTTTGAGCCAGAGACGCGGGCGCATCGCGAAGTCGCGGGTGCCGAGGTAGTCCACCGAAAGCTGGGAGACCACGGGCCCGAGAATCAATCCGACGAGGCCCATGTCGTGGTAGTAGGGCAGCCAGGAGGTGAATCGGTCGCCGCGTCGGATCTGAACGCCGTACTGCAGGATGCCGGCGAGGTTGGCCAGCACCGCTTGCTGAGTGATCATCGTTCCGCGCGGGAAGCGCGTGCTTCCCGAGGTGTACTGGAGGTAGGCCAACTCCCGAGGCTCAGGGGGTGGCGGGAGTTCGTCCGCCGCCTCGAGGCCAGCGTAGTCGTCGAGCGTACCGCTGACGAGAAGGCCCAGTCCTTCGGAGGCTTCCTTCAGAAAACCGGCGAAGCTTTCCGGCGCGAAGGCCAGCTTGGCCTGGGAATCGACGAGCATGGCACGAAGATGCGACACGAAGGCTTCACGTCCGCCGAGATGGACGGCGGCAGGGAGCGGCACCGGGACCAGCCCTGCGTACTGGCAGGCGAAAAAGAAGACGTGGAAATGGGAATGGGTGTCTGCGACCAGCGCCAGCCGGCTGCCGCGCGCCAGGCCCAGGCCGTGCAGTCGATGCGCCAGTTCCAGCGCCTGCTCACGGAGCTCGGCGTAGGTCAGTACCGCCGAGAGTTCACCCCTGCCGTTGTAGAAATTGCAGCCCGTGGTGCCCGTCGCCGCATAGTCCAGCGCCTCGGCGAGGCTGGTGAAACCAGAAGTTTTGAGGGGCAACGCATGATTGGTCGACGTAGGATGCTGCATGTAAATTTTTATTTCCCTAGGCTTGTTGTAGCGTCCCGGCTGGGATTCTTATTATAGGCGAGCATTAACCCTCTATTATATGTCGACGACAGTCTGATGAAAACCTGCGCTTCGGCAACCCGTCCTTGCTGTGTTTTCGCCATCGTCATGGCCCCACGGGGCAGGGCAACTGGCGCGATCCCGTCAACGCCGGAAAAGCGCGCGAGTATCACTTGAACACTAAAGGCGGAATGTGAATTCAGCACCCATCGACGTTCAGCCCGTGGAGACGCGATCGGACTGGCGAAGCTTCTTCGCCATGGCGCGGCTCTGCCAGGGCGGGGATCCTCAGTGGATCGAGCCCCTGCGCATGGACCGGCGGGCTCAGTGGTCGAAAAAGAACCCCTTCTTCGAGCATGCCCGGGCCCGTGCCTTCATCGCGCGGCGGCGGGGGACGCCCGTCGGCGTGATCAGCGCTCAGGTCGATTCCCTGCGGGCGCAGGAGGGCGGTGAGCGCGTTGGCTGGTTCGGACAGCTCGAAGCCATCGACGATCCGTCGGTCTTCGAGGCCCTCTGTCGCCGGGCCTCGAAATGGCTCGGGCAGCAGGGCTGTAAGCGCCTTCAGGGCCCCTTTGATCTCGGCGTCAACCAGGCCTGCGGCTTGCTGGTCGAGGGTCAGGGAACCCCGCCGATGGTGATGATGAATCATGCGCCGGCCTACTACGGCGAACGACTGGAGGCCCTGGGCTTCGACAAGGTCATGGACCTTTACGCCTACCTCATTCCACCGAAATTCGATCCCCCCCGCGCCATGCAGCGCCTGGTCGACCGGATGGGCGATCGCTTGACCCTGCGCAGGTTGGATTTTTCCCGTTACGGCGACGAGCTGGACCTGCTGCGCGACATCTTCAACGATGCCTGGTCGCGTAACTGGGGGTTCGTTCCGCTCACGCCCGCGGAGTTCCGCGCTATGGGCAAGGCCCTGAAGCAGGTCGTTCGGCCCGAATACACCTGCATTGCCGATATCAACGGCGAGGCTGCGGGCTTCATTATCGGTCTGCCCAACGTCAACGAGCTGATCCGCGATCTCAACGGTCGCCTCCTGCCCCTCGGCTGGGCCCGGCTGCTCTGGCGCATCGCTCGTCGCCAGGCGAGCACCGCTCGGGTGCCGCTGATGGGCGTGCGCCGTGCCTTCCAGCGCGGGCCGATGGGTGCGGCGATCAGCTTCGCCATGATCGATGCGATCCGTCATCCGCTCCACGCCGCGGGGATCAAGCAGGTGGAGATGTCCTGGATTCTGGAATCGAATCAGGGCATGAATTCCATGATCGAGGCGATGGGCGGCGATCTCTACAAGCGCTACCGCCTGTATCAACGGCCCTTGTTCGAGGCGCGGGGCGAGGCACCGTGAACATCATTGTCCTGGCCGGCGACCGGGGGCCCGATGATCCGATCGCAAGACAGGCCGGCGTGGCCGGCAAGACCCTGGCACCGATCGCTGGGGTGCCGATGCTGACTCGAGTTCTGGCGACGCTGTCGGGCTGGTCTGGAACCGGGCGCATCGTCGTCGTGGCGCCGCGACAGGCGGCCTTCGATGCCGCCATCGAGGGGGCCGCCTGCGCCAGGCCTCTCACGGCGATCGCGCCGGCGCCCTCGCCAAGCGCCAGCGTCGCTGCGGCACTGGCCGAGTTTGCCAGCGATCGGCCCGTGTCGCTGGTGACCGCGGATCATCCGCTGCTTGCGCCCGACTGGCTCGACACCCTGTGCGCGAACGGGGAGGAGGACCTGCGCGTAGGGCTCGTCGATCACGCCCGTGTGCGCGCCAGATTCCCGGAGTCTCGGCGCACGCGTTACCGGTTTCAGGACCGAGAACTCGGGGGCACCAATCTGTTCCAGTTCAGGACGCCGGCGGCTGATGCCGTGCTGGCATTCTGGCGACGCGTCGAGCAGGAGCGCAAGAAGCCCTGGCGGGTGGTGTCGCTCCTCGGTGCGGGTAATCTGCTGCGCTTTGCCGCCGGCCGCCTGAGCGCGGCCCAGGCCTTCGACGCGCTGTCCAGGCGCGTCGGGCTGCGCATCGACTACCGCCTGATCGACGACCCCTTGAGCGCGGTAGACGTCGATTCTCTCGCGGATCTGGCGCTGGTCGAATCGATTCTTCGCGAGCGGGAAAGCGCGTGCGCCTGATTCGCTACTATCTGGCTCGCGAGATCCTGCGGCCGGCCCTGTCGGTCCTCGTCTTCCTCCTTGCCGTCGTTCTCGTTTTCTACGCCAGCCAGCTGCTGGCGCGTGCTGCCGCCGAGAGCCTGCCCGTCGAGACGGTTCTGACCATGGCCGTGCTTCGCCTCGGTCTTTACCTCGACGTGCTGATCCCCGCCTCGGTCCTTCTCGGCATGGTGATCGGCCTCGGCCGGCTCCAGGCCGGCTACGAGATCATTGCCATGGCCGCCGGCGGCACTGGTCGACGGCAGATTCTCTCGTCACTGGTGCCCTGGCTGCTGGCCCTGGCCGTGATCGTCGCCGGTCTGACCACGATCTTCCGACCCTGGGCCTATTCGACGTTATATGCGCTGGAGCGCGAACTCGCCGCGGAGCTCGATCTGACCCGCATCGAGACGGGCCGCTTTCAGGTGGGCGACGATCAGTGGCTGATCTATGCGGAGGGGGCGTCGAACGGTGGCCTGGATCGGGTGCTTGTGCACCAGCGCCAGCCGGGCTTCGACGGGGTTCTGCGAGCGCGACGGCTGGATCAGGCCGCGGTCGGCGAGGACCGCATGAAGCTGATCTTTCAGGGTGACGTCAGAAGTTACCGCATCGAGCCTGGGGGTCGGGATGATCTGATCGGGGAATTCGATCGCCTCGAAGTCGAGTTCGAGACCCGACCGCCGCCGGAGCGCGAACAGCTGCGACGCGCCATTCCAACCCTCGAGCTGATCGGTGAGCAAACGCCGATCGAACGGGCGGAGCTGCAGTGGCGTTTTCTCGGGCCGGTCTCCGTGCTGGCACTGGCCCTGCTGGCGATATCGATCAGCCGGATCAATCCGCGTCAGGGCCAGTCTGCTCGCGTCCTGTCGGCGAGCCTGGCGGGCACCCTGTATTTCAGCCTGCTCGGCGTGCTCACGAACTGGTTGGAGCAGGCGACGCTTCCGGCCTGGCCGGGCCTGTTCCTCCTGCCCCTGATGCTCATGCTGGGCCTGGCCCTGCGCGCCCTGCTGTTCCAGCGCGGGCCGGGTTACGTTCTGTGAGTCTGCTGGCGCGCTATCTCTGGTCCAGCCTTGGCCGGGCCTATCTGATCGCCGGGCTGTCAATTGCCTCCCTCCTGTGGCTGCTGCAGATGCTCGATATCCTGGAGCAGGGCATCGGCGGCGCCGGTGATTTGCTCGTGGCCGCGTTTTCGGCGTTCAGCCGTTTGCCAGAGGGGCTGATCGATCTCCTGCCCGTCATCACCGTGCTCGCCACGGCTGCGGCTCTCGGCGGCCTGCAGACTCGCAGTGAGCTGACGATCATGCGCGTGGCCGGGACGTCGATCTGGCGTCTGGCGGCGCTCGCCATGGTGCCGGGCCTCTGCGTCTCCCTGCTGGCGCTGACTGCACTGCAGTGGGTGGTACCGGAGCTGCGCCAGCAGCCCGAGAGTCTGATCGGCGCCTCGCTGGGTGAGAGCGGGCTCTGGGATCCGGCCCATGGCCTTTGGATCCGTGATGATGACGAGTTTCTCAACGTGGAGACCCTTCGCCTCGGACGCATTCCCACGGGTATCGAGATCTATCGATTCGCCGAGGATGGCGCCTTGAGGCAATTGATTCGATCCGATCAGGCCATCGTTCAGGCCGACGGCGAATGGCTGCTCGAGGGTGTCAGCGTGCGGGACTACGCCCGGGCCGATGACAGCAGCTACTATCGCGAGCTTCCGTCCATGACCTGGCCCTCCTTCCTCACGGGTCGACAGCTGGAGCTGTTGCTCAGCCCGCCTGCCTCGCTTCCCTTGAGCGATCTCTGGCAATACGTCGCCGGGCTGAAGGCACGGGGGCAGGAAGTGGCCGAATTCGAAATGGTGCTCTGGCGGCGCCTGGCGCTTCCCTTGACCTGTCTGGTCATGGTCCTGATCGCGGTCGCCACGGCGGCCGTTCCCCTGAAGAGCCGAGCCGTCAGCGTGCGCCTCGTTGGCGCGCTGGTGCTGGGGCTGGGCTTTCAGATGCTGACGGAAACGGGGACCTACCTCGGTCTGCTGCTGAACTGGCCGGTGATCGCCGTGGCGCTCGTGCCGCCGAGTCTGCTCGCCTTCGTCGGACTGGGCCTCATTGCGCGGGCCCGCTAGCCGCAGGCATCCGGCGGCGGGAGGACCAAACTGCTCGATGGCCAGGGATTAAAAAAGCCGGCGAAGACGCCGGCTTTTGCTAGGGATTGCTGGGGGATTGCTGGAGGCTGACCTCAGCCCTGGCGCTGAACCCAGGCCGTGCACCATCCCTGGTTGGCCACCTGCTTGCCGGGGAAGATGCCGCAACCGAACCAGTCGGCGCTCAGGTCGCCCTGGGCCAGCTGGCAGTTGTTGCAGGCCTGATTCGGCTGGTAGTTCGGGTAGGTCGCCTGATCCACTTCCTCGTGGTTATGGACATAGCCCAGGGCCTTGGCCTGCGGGCCTTCGGGATCGAGCACGTTATCCTGTGCCCAGGCCTGGCCGCCGCTGATGCGACTGAAGGTCGGCAGCATCAGTGCGAGGGAACCAGCGCCGAGCAGCTTGAATAATCCACGACGATTGACTGTTTTCATAAAACTCTCCTCAATGCGAATAGCCTGATGTCCTTCGACATCGTGCAGAAGCACTCTCCTCAGTGCAGCGCGAATCATACCACCAGCCAGCGTAAGTGCCATGAACAAATCAGTCACGCCTAATTTACTCCGATACCCATCCGGCGATGAGATCCACCTCCCGCCGAACGGCCGCCTGGCCTATCACGACGGTTGGATCGAACCCGTGCGCGCCGATCGACTCTTCGAGGAATGGATGTCCGCCCTGGACTGGCGGCAGCGCCCGATCATGCTGTTCGGACGGGAGATCATGCAGCCTCGTCTGACCTGTTTTTACGGCGAGGCGGGCATTGCCTATCGCTACTCGGGCAAGACGCTTAAGGCGCGCGCGTGGGATGGAGAGCTGCGTGCGCTGGCCGAAGAGCTCCGGGAGTCGCTCGACGAGGACTTCAATAGCGTCCTCTGCAATCTCTACCGTGACGGCCAGGACAGCATGGGATGGCACGCGGACAACGAACCGGCGCTCGGCAGCAATCCCGTGATCGCGTCGGTCAGCCTGGGTGCGGTGCGCCGATTTCGCTTGAAGCCCCGGGGGCAGGGCGAGGCGCGCTCCCTGAGCCTGGGCCACGGCTCCCTGCTGGTGATGTCAGGGGACCTGCAGCATCACTGGCTGCATGAACTGCCGAAATCGCGCCGCGTCGATGGCCCCCGAATCAATCTGACCTTTCGTCGGATTCGCTGAAGTCGGTTTCCGAGGCTTCGTCGTCGGGATTGCTGAGGAGGGTGACCTTCTGGCGCGCATCGTCGAGGAGCGCGTGGCAGCGCCGCGACAGGCCAACGCCTTTTTCGAAATGCTGCAGGGATTCGGACAGGCCCAGGTCGCCGCTTTCCAGCTTTTCGACCAGGGCCTCGAGTTCATTCAGGGCACCCTCGAAGTCGAGCTGCGCCAGCTCATCGCTCGTCGTTTTCTTGCTCATCGCGTTCGTGTCCGTGCATCGAATCTGGCGCGGAGTCTAACCCAAGCCACTGCAGCTCGAGGCAGTGATCGTCGAGCCAGGCGGTGAAGTCAGGATCGATCCAGCGGGCGCCGAGAGCCAGCAGGCGCTCCCCATCGCAGACGCGCGGCCATCGGCTGCGCTGCCAGGGCGGGACGCCGTGGACGCGAAGGAGCTCCTTGACCCGCTTCGTCGAGCCCTCCCTGGCGTGTCTCATGCGATCCCCTGAACGGCCAGACCGAACCCGCAGCCGTCGCGCCGGCGAGCCCGATGGGCCAGCAAGCAGCAGGGTTCCGAGCCCGTCGGGCAGGGCCAGGGGGGAGGTGCTCAGCCATTCGAGCGCATAGGGCCGCGGGGCGCCGCCGCGATCGAGCCAGAGGCGGCGATTCCAGAAGCGAATTCGGCCGGAATCCCAGCGCAACGCCGGCGTCTGGTCGCCGCTGGCCTGCCGGATCTGACGCAGAAATTCATCGAGGGGTTTACCCGGAGGGGTCGCTTTCAGCTGGTCATGCGTCCAGCGGCGGATGAGCTCGCCGCGCTCGAGATCGCTGAGCTCGAGGAACGCATCAGCGGCCAGGCAGTTCGGGGCCTCAAGACCGTCGCGCAGCACCGTCCGCAGGCGCCGGGTCATCGAGTCGCTCATCCGACCGGAGAGCGCACCCGCTCTCAGAATGCTCTGATCCACGCCGGGCCAGCGGCTCTTCAGCTCGGGAAGGATGCGATGGCGAAGGAAGTTTCGGTCAGCGCTGAGGCTCGCGTTGGTCGGGTCCTCGATCCACGACAGCCCCTGACGGCGGCAGTAGGCCTGGAGCTCGGCGCGGGTCCAGGCGAGGAGCGGGCGGACGAGCCAGCCCGCGGCGAAGCGTCGCTGTCGTGGAATTCCCGCAAGGCCGCCGGGCCCGGCACCACGAAACACCCGCAGGAGGATGGTTTCGACCTGATCATCGGCGTGGTGAGCCGTGAGCAGGCAGTCGCCGTCGGCGACGTGGCGGCGCAGGGCTGCATAGCGGGCGTGGCGCGCCGCCGCCTCTTCGTTTCGGCCGCGATCGACGTGAACGGTCTCGAGGCTGAACGGCAGCGACAGGCGCGATGCGATGTCGCGCGCGCGGTCGGCGCGGTCGGCGCTGCCCTCATCAAGGCGATGATCGATGTGGACACAACAAACGTCGCGATCGGGCTGCTCGATCTTGATCAGATGAGCCAGGGCCGTCGAGTCGGCGCCGCCGCTGAAGGCGATCACCAGGCGTCCGTTACCGGGCAGCGCGCCGGGGTGGGGATCCAGCTCGGGTGACCGGCGCCCTGTGGCGCTCACGCGCGCTCGAAGGCAGAGAACCCCATCAGGCGCTCGTAGCGCAGCTCCAGTCGTTCCGTCGCCGACATTCCTTTCAGGGTTTCGAGCTGGGCGACGATGGTTTCTTTCAGTCGCACGGCAACGTGGGCGGGTGAGCGATGGGCACCCCCGGCGGGCTCCTTGATGATCTTGTCGATGAGCTTGAGCGCCTTCAGCCGCGTGGCCGTCAGCCCGAGGGCGCCAGCTGCGGTTTCGGCCTTCGCGGCATCCTTC
Source organism: uncultured Wenzhouxiangella sp. (assembly GCA_964504865.1). Lineage (GTDB taxonomy): Bacteria > Pseudomonadota > Gammaproteobacteria > Xanthomonadales > Wenzhouxiangellaceae > Wenzhouxiangella. Next base: position 8,105 of record CAZDFS010000025.1, on the reverse strand, counting down.
CACAGGATCGATGCACAGCCCTCCGGCGAAATGACCGAATAGACGCTGTACTGCAGCATGTTGGCTCGATCACCCACGCCGATCGCGAGCGCCCCACCGGAACCGCCTTCGCCGATGACGTTGCAGATCACCGGCACCGATAGGCGTGCCATCACGGCCAGGTTGCGCGCGATGGCTTCGGACTGGCCGCGTTCCTCGGCGCCGACGCCGGGGTAGGCGCCGGGCGTGTCGATGAAGGTGATTACCGGCAGACCGAAGCGCTCGGCCATTTGCATCAGCCGCAGGGCCTTTCGGTAGCCTTCGGGACGGGGCATGCCGAAGTTCCGCTGGACCTTTTCCTTCGTGTCGCGACCCTTCTGATGCCCGATGACGATCATGCCCTGGCCGTCGAGGGAAGCCAGGCCGCCAACGATGGCCCGATCGTCGGCGAACTGGCGGTCACCGTGGAGCTCTTCGAAGCGATCGAAGATCATCGGAATGTAATCCAGCGTGTAGGGCCGCCGCGGGTGACGTGCCAGCTGGGAAATCTGCCAGTCGCTCAGCTCGGCGAAGATCGCCTGGGTGCAGGCCCGGCATTTCTCCTCCAGGCGTTTGATTTCTTCATCGAGATTCAGGGCGTTATCGGAACCCACGTGCCGAAGCTCTCGGATCTTGGATTCGAGATCGGCGATCGGCTGTTCGAAGTCGAGGTAGTTGGGGTCCATTCGTCGTAATTCTTGGAAGGTCGTTGTGGATTGGTCTGTGGTTAGCTCGAAGACATTAACGTAACTCACGATCAAAGTCGATTTGATTTCGCGTCGGGCGTCAGTGTGCTGCGGCTCGATCGGGGATGGCACAGGGGCCGCGCGGTACATTCTCGATCCGCCAGTGCTCGATGCCCCAGTCGAGGAGCGCCGTGACGTCATCGAGATCGGCGGGCGGCGGATGGCCAAGGCAGGCCAGGGCGCGCCGAAGGTTCTCGGCTGGCGGTCCATGGCGGATGGGGGAATCCTGCGCCGATTTGCTGAGCTTGCGGCCTGCCGCATCGACGACCAGGGGCAGATGGCCGTAGCGCGGCGGGGGTAGGCCGAGGGCGCGGTAGACCAGCATCTGGCGTCCCGTTGATTCGATCAGATCGCTCCCGCGGATGACCTCGCTGACGCCCGCGAGTGCATCATCGACGACCACGGCGAGCTGATAGGCGATCAGACCATCGGCGCGTCGGATGACGAAATCGCCGCAGTCACGGGCCGGATTCTGGCGACAGGGCCCCTGGATCGCGTCGACGAACTCGACGGGCCCGGGCCCATCGACGAGCAAGCGGACCGAGCGCGCAGGCCGTCCGGCGGGCAGGCCGTCGCGGCAGGTCCCCGGATAGACGCCCGAGTCCGGCAGGTCGGCGCGCGTGCAGCCACAGTGAAAGGCCAGTCCTTGCTGCAGCAGGGCTTGAATGACTTCGTCGTGCCGCTTTGTCGACTCGATCTGCCAGACGGGGTCGCGGTCGCTTTCCAGCCCGTGTCGGGCCAGCGTATCGATCTGATCGCGCCCCGCACCCGCGACCTCGCGAGGCGGATCGATATTTTCGATCCGGATCAACCACTCGCCGTTCTGAGATCGGGCATTGAGGAAGCTGCCGACGGCGGCAAGGAGCGATCCGAAATGGAGTTCGCCGGTGGGCGACGGCGCAAAGCGGCCGACGACCTGGCGAGACGATGGTGCTTGCAAAATGCGTTTCACGGGCCCATTTTACGGCTTTGGCGGGCTGGACCCCCGTGGCGGGTGGCCGCGGAGCAGCTCGAATCGTTTCCCTGATCGCTGAAGATGAGGTCTTTCATGAGCCGTATTGCCCTGTTCCTCGGTACCAACCTGGCCGTTCTGATGGTGCTGGGGTTTGTGATGAATCTCCTTGAACCCTGGCTGATCAGTCAGGGATATAACGTCAATACGGTGACGACGTTGATCATTGCCTTCGTATTCGGCATGGGTGGCTCGATCGTTTCACTGCTGATGTCGAAGTCCCTTGCCCTGCGCAGCACCGGTGCGAAGGTCATCACCGAGCCCCGGACGCAGACCGAGCGCTGGATCTACGACACGGTCAAACGGCAGGCCGAGCAGGCCGGGATCGGCATGCCCGATGTCGCCATCTACGATGCCCCCGAGCCGAATGCCTTCGCGACCGGCGCATCGAAGAACAAGTCCCTGGTCGCGGTCAGTACGGGCCTGCTCAACAACATGCGCCCAAACGAGGTCGAGGCGGTGCTCGCTCACGAAGTCAGCCACGTCGCCAACGGCGACATGGTGACCATGAGCCTGCTGCAGGGCGTGTTGAATACCTTCGTTCTGCTCCTGTCACGCGTCCTCGGTCAGGTCATCGACCGCGTGGTGTTTCGCTCCGAGCGCGGCTACGGGCCGGGCTACTTCATCTCTGTGATGGTTCTGCAGCTGCTGCTCGGCATCCTGGCGAGCATGATCGTCATGGCCTTCTCGCGCTGGCGTGAATTCCGGGCCGACGCCGGCGGTGCCGCCCTGGCTGGGCGTCAGAACATGATGGCCGCGCTAGCGAGGCTGAAGAGCGCCCATGGCCCCTCCCAGCTGCCTGAGTCGGTGGAAGCGTTTGGCATTCGCGGGCGCTTCGGCAGCGGATTGAAGCGCCTGATGATGAGCCATCCGCCGCTGGATGAGCGGATCGAGGCCCTCGCCCGAGCGGGCGACTGAAGCGGTTTCCGCCGGCGGTTTGCAGGTCCGTTGATCCGCCCTTTGCCGGGCGGATCCTGCGCTGCCCTAGACCGTCGCTTCCTCGCGGACGAAATCGCCCTGAACCAGGGTGATGCCGAATTGCCAGAGCGTGGCCAGATCACCGGTGTGTTCGACCTTCGGTGCGATGACGCGGACCTGGTGTTCATCGGCACAGGCGACGATCTCGGCCAGCTTCTGGCGCAGTTCGTCGTTGCCGCTGAGGTTCTGAATCATCTCCGGCGCCAGGCGCACGAAGTCGATTTCCAGGTGGCGCACGAGGGGTTCGTAGTCCGCGTCCGGGGCGACGTCGCACAAGGCGAAGCGGCAGCCTTCGGGCTTCAGGCGCTCGATGAAGCTCTGCACCCGCCGCAGCTTTTCTCGTACTTCGGGCTCGCGCAGACCCCAGATGATGCGGTCCGGATCGAGCTGATTCGCGCTGAACATGTTGGCGATCTTGTTGAGTGCGGACTCGTCGCCCATCGTGTCCAGGCACAGCGGCACCAGCCAATGGTGATCATCGCCGGCTTGCTTCTCGGCGAGCAGGCTGACCATGCGCCGTAGCATGTCCTCGTCGAGCTTGGCGGCAATATCCAGACGCGAGGCCACGGGCAGGTAGACCGACGGCATCATCACCTCGTCGCTGTCCTCGGAACGGAGTCGGGTTTCGACCTCGTTGATCAGGAAAGCATCGTCTTCCATGCTGGTGATGGGGGAGGTGACCAGGCGGAACTCGTCATTGTCGAGGGCGTGGTGAAGACGCTCGGCCCAGGCCGTGTCGTCCTCGTCCGCGTCACCGCTGACACGAGGCCGATAGCGAACGAAGGCGTTTCCGCCCGCGCGCAGCGCTTCGTTGAGGGCGGAATCGGCCTGGGCGAGGAGCGGGTTGGTGTCATCCAGTTCGGCGCCGGCGATTGACAGGCCGACGCTGGCGGAGACCGTCAGGCTGATATCTCGCACATCGATGATCTTGCCGGAGCAGTGTTCGATGATGCGCGCTGCCAGGCGCTCGGCCTCTTCCTTCGTCTTGGTGTCGGCGAGGATGCCGAAGCTGTGGTCGCTGACTCGCGCCATCGCCAGCGTGTCGCCGGCCGCTTCCGCAAACAGTTCGGCGGACTGGCGGATCAAGGCATCCGTGGCCCCCAGGCCCAGCTTGGACTGGAGCTGTTCGTGCTTGTCGAGGCTGACGAGAAGGATGGCCAGGCCGCTGGTCGTCTCCCGAGTCTCGGCGTGATGCCTGATCTGTTCGAGAAAGGCGGGACGGTTCAAAAGCCCGGTCAGCATATCGGAGGTCTTGAGCTTTTCGAGCTCCGCGGCCAGCTCCGGGTCCGTGTGCATGATGCGCTCGCGCACCAGCATCTGAGCGCAGTATTCGCCACCGTAACGGGCCGGCGAGAAGGAGACGGTGGCTTCGAAGTCCGTGCCGTCCTGGCGATGGGCATTCAGCACCATGGCGTCATCGGGAATCTCGTCGCGGGCCAGTGCCTTCAGGACCTTCTTCAGATCCGCGCCCTCGTCGCCCGAGGACAGGAGGTCGAGCATGGACAGGCCCTCCAGGTCCTCGAAGCTGTCGTAGCTGAACAGCTCGAGGTAGGCAGGATTGGCGTAGATATGGAGGCCTTCGTGGAGATAGGCGATGGCCTCGCTGGAGCTGTCGAGGAGCAGCGTGTAGCGGTCTTCGATCTCTTCCAGGCGGCGGACGGCGACGCGCGCATCGCGCCGTGCTCGCACGGACTCCACCAGAAACAGGGTCAGGCGTTTCATCTGACGACTGTTGGTGGCAAACACCAGGCCCTCGACGCCGACAGCCCCGGCGGCCACCGCGGCGCGACCATCGTCGGCTTTGGTGACGGCGAGGATCGGGACCGCCTCGCTTTGTTCTCGCGCCACTCGCACCACGGATTCGAGCAGGCCCAGGTCGTTCGGGTCGATCTGGATCAGGATCAGGTCAACGGCCTCGGATTCGAAGGTGCGGCTGACGGCATTGCTGGTATCGGCGAACAGAGTTCGGACGCCGGCACCTTCGCCGAGCATCTGCAGCAGTTCCCGCGGCGCGCTCGGATCATCAGTGACGACAAGAATGCGGATTTCTGATTGTGGCTTGGCCATGGAGTGGATACCCGAAAGATTGGTGGAATCAGTCGATTCCCTGCGATTTCTCGAACGTTCCCAAACGGCTACATTGTCACGGCTGCGGGTTCGAACTACAAGACCGGCAGTTTGTAGGGTGCACCGGCCTGTTCCTTGACCAGGCGCGGTACCAGGTAGCCGGGCAGTTCGATGCGCAGCTGCTCGATCAAGGCGAGGGCTTGTGCCTGGCCCACCTCGAAGCGCGCCGCGCCGGAGACTCGATCCAATAGATGCAGGTAGTAGGGGAGGACGCCGGCCTCGAAGCCCCGCCGCATCAATCGCGACAATTCCCTGGCGCTGTCGTTGACTTCGGCCATCAGAACGGCCTGATTCAAGAGCGTCGCGCCAGCGGCACGGAGACGGGCCAGCCCCGAGTCGACCTCGCCGTCGAATTCCTGCGCGTGGTTCGCGTGGATGACCACCACGGTCTGCCACGGCAGCGAGTCGAGCCAGTCGAGGAGGCCCTCATCGATTCGAGACGGCAGCACGACCGGCAGCCTGGTGTGCAGCCGCAGACGCTGAATCTGGGCCCGGTCCCGGAGCGCGTTGCTGAGCTCACGGAGCCTCGATGTATCGAGCATCAACGGGTCCCCGCCGGACAGGATGATTTCCTCGATATCGGGATGCGCGTCGAGGTAGGCGACGAGCTGGGCGATCCGCTTGGGCTGGAAATGGTCCTGGGCATAGGGGTAGGCCTGACGGAAGCAGTAGCGGCAGTGGATCGCGCAGGCGCCGGTCGAGACCAGCAGCAGACGCCCCTGGTACTTGTGCAGCAGGCCTCGGCCAACGCTGCTGGCTTGATCACCGACGGGATCGTCGCTGAAGCCAGGCGCCGAGTCCCTTTCCCGAGGATCGGGAAGTATCTGTCGCAGCAGAGGATCGGCAGGGTCGCCGCGTCGGATCCGATCGACATAGGGCCGCGGCGCCAGGATCGGGAAATCAGGGTCATCGAGGTAGGGCAGGTCGTCGGCATCCAAGGCGAGATGCTCGAGCAGATCGGAGGCCCGTCGGAAGGCCTGTTTCATCGCCTGGCGCCAGGCGGCCGGCTTGGGCGATGTCGTGCTTCGGGCTAGAATAGGGGATTGCATCATTCGAGTCAGATTGTTGGCACAGCGCGCTTCGGGCTTGAGCCCGGCCCGATGCCTCATTGTAATTGGTGTTTTTGGAGACAGCATGGCGACCTACAGTACAAACGAGTTCAAATCCGGCCTGAAGATCATCCTCGATGGCGATCCCTACAACATCGTCGAGAACGAGTTCGTCAAGCCCGGGAAGGGCCAGGCATTCAGCCGTGTCCGGGTTCGCAACCTGAAGACCGGCCGGACCATCGAGAAGACCTTCAAGTCGGGAGAAACGGTGGAGGCTGCCGACGTGTTCGAAAAGGAGATCCAGTACCTGTACTCCGACGGTGAGTTCTGGCACTTCATGGACCCGGAGACCTTCGAACAGCTCGCCGCTGGAGAAGCCGCCATCGGGGACTCGGCCCAGTGGCTGAAGGAAGAGGACATGTGTCAGGTGACGCTCTGGAACGGGGACCCGCTGATCGTTCTGCCGCCGAATTTCGTCGAGCTGAAGATCGTCGAAACTGATCCCGGATTGAAAGGCGATACCTCCGGCAGCGGCGGCAAGCCTGCCACCCTGGAGACGGGCGCGACGGTCCGTGTGCCCTTGTTCGTTCAGGAAGGGGAAGTGATTCGAGTCGACACCCGCAAGGGCGAATACGCTTCTCGAGTCAAGGACTGAGCTCGTGGGCACCCGCGTTGCTCTGCAGCCGGACTGGGTGGTCCCCGTTCATCCCGAGAACGAGGTTCTTGCCGACCATGCGGTGCTTGTCGAAGACGGCCGTATCCGCGCCGTGCTGCCTGCCGAGCGCCTGGGCAGCGAGGAGCCCGACCTCGCCATCCGGCGCCTGCCCGGCTGTGCTCTGATCCCCGGGCTGATCAATGCCCATGCCCACTCGGCCATGGCGCTGATGCGAGGCCTGGCCGACGACCTGCCGTTGATGCGCTGGCTCGAAGATCACATCTGGCCGGCGGAGCAACGCTGGGTTGGGCCGGACTTCGTGCGTGCCGGCTCGGAGCTGGCGATCGCTGAAATGCTGGCCGGCGGAACGACCTGCTTCAACGACAACTATTTCTTCCCGGACGTCACGGCGCGCTGCGCCATCGACGCCGGCATGCGCGCCGTGGTCGGGCTGCCGATGATCAAGTTCCCGACGGCATGGGCGCGCAGCGAAGAGGAGTACTTCGAGCGCGGCCTCGGCGTCCACGAGGCGCTCAGGGGCGAGTCACTCGTGACGACCGCCTTCGTGCCCCATGCGCCGTACACGGTGACCGATACGGCCTTCGAGCGCATGCGAGGACTGGCGGAGGAGCTCGATCTGCTCATCCATCTGCATCTGCTCGAGGCGGCGGGAGAGGTCGAGGGCTCCGTCGAAGAGCACGGGCAACACCCGATCGACCGGCTCGCACGCCTGGGGCTCCTCGGGCCTCGGCTGCTGGCCGTGCATATGACCCAGCTGACCGATTCGGACATGGATCGCATCGCCACCGCGGGCGTGCACGTGCTTCACTGCCCCGCATCGAATCTCAAGCTGGCCAGCGGCATCTGCCCGGTGGCCGAGCTCGACCGACGCGGCGTCAATGTCGCCATCGGAACCGACGGTGCGGCGAGCAACAACACCCTCGATATGTTCGCTGAGATGCGCCTGGCGGCCCTGTTGGCGAAGGGGTCCAGCGGTGATCCGGAGGCAGTTCCAGCGGCTCGCGCCCTGTCCATGGCCACGCTCCACGGGGCGAGGGCGCTGGGTCTGGACGCCGAGATCGGATCGATCGAGGTCGGCAAGCAGGCGGATCTGGTCGCGGTCCGGCTCGACGAGTTGCAGACATCGCCGATCCATAATGTGATATCTCATCTGGTCTATGCCTGTTCGGCGCGACAGGTCGAATCGGTCTGGATCGCCGGTGACGAGGTCTTCAGCGATGGTGCGCCGTCCCGCCTCGACCTTGATCGCCTGAAGCGCCAGACGCGCGACTGGCAGCGCCGGCTCCAGGAGGCCTGACCCGGCCCGCCTTATCCTCGACCTGAAACCCACGGAATCGATCATGACCCAATCGCAAGCGGTGCCGGATCAGCAGAATCTCGATCCGGCCGAAGCGGAAAAATTCGACGGACTGGCGTCGCGCTGGTGGGACCCGGAGGGCGATTTCCGACCGCTCCACGATATCAACGGCCCCCGCGTCGACTACATTGCCGATCGCGCC
>CAZDFS010000024.1:16948-42817 GCA_964504865.1 uncultured Wenzhouxiangella sp. | reverse complement strand
CGCCGGTGGTGGTTTCCGGCGAGCCGAACATCACGCCGATCTTCATGCGGATCTGATTGATGAAGATCACCATGCAGTTGGTCCGCTTGATGTTGCCCGTCAGCTTACGCAGGGCCTGACTCATCAGGCGCGCCTGAAGCCCGACGTGGGAATCGCCCATCTCGCCTTCGATTTCCGCTTTCGGGGTGAGTGCCGCCACCGAGTCGACGACGACGATGTCGACGGCGCCGGAGCGCACCAGCATGTCGGTAATCTCCAGCGCCTGCTCGCCCGTGTCGGGCTGGGAAACCAGCAGGTCATCGACGTTGACACCGAGCTTCTCCGCATAGCTCGGGTCGAGGGCATGCTCGGCATCGACGAAGGCGGCCGTGCCACCGGCCTTCTGCGCCTGCGCCACCGCGTGCAGGGTCAGGGTGGTTTTACCGGAAGACTCGGGGCCGTAGATTTCAACGACGCGACCGCGCGGCAGTCCGCCCACGCCCAGCGCGAGGTCGAGGGCCAGTGACCCGGTCGACACCACTGGGATGTCCTTGCGCCCGGCGTCGTCGCCCATGCGCATGATGGCGCCCTTGCCGTACTGCTTTTCGATCTGTCCTAGCGCTGCTGCCAGCGCGCGCTTGCGATTCTCATCCACTGCTTGAGTCCTCTCGTTCGATTCGTTGATGACGCTGACGGAAAGTATCTCACACGGTCGACCGCATCCAAGTGCACAAAGCCGCATCGAGACGTTTTCCTAGGCCCGCTCGCGAAATATTCCGAGCCCGAAGGCCGGGCGGGCGTCGGCCGACCGTTATTACAGGCTTCATTCTAGGCGCCAGGTTCTCAAAACCTGATAAGGCCGATTCGGGATCGATTCAATCAGCGAAAAGTCGCTGACCGGCCAATGGATCGGCTCGATCGCCTGCGGCGACTGCAAGCCCGGGGCGCGTCGAAACACGGTCAGGTGAGGAACGAAGGGTCGAGGCTGAAAATGCAGGCCCTGATCGCGCGCTCCTCGGGTCAGGGCGTCGACCAGGTCAGAGCAGGCCGTCGGGGCTCTCGCGCCGAGCCAGCGCACCGCCGGACCGTCGAAATAGCCCCAGTGATCGAGCGTCAGCTCGAAGCCTCGGCCATCGACGGCATCACCCACGGCCAGGATCTCGTCGAGGCGATCTGCCGGCTGGTTACCCAGAAACAGCAGGGTGAGATGGTAGTTGTGGACCGGCACCCGGCGTTGACTGACCGGCCCGAGCAGATCGCGCTGGATCAGTATCTGCTCGCGCAGCGAATCGGGCGGCCAGAGGGCGAAAAACAGGCGGCGGGTGCCGATCCCCTGGTCGATCGAGGCCACGGCCGGGTCGTCAGCGGCGGGCCTGGCGGCGAAGCAAGCCCTTGAGCGCATGGACCACGGTCTGGCGACGGATGGCGTCACGATCACCAGCGAACAGCAGCGTCTCGGTCTCCGGTGCATCGTCGGGCAGGGCCCAGCCGAAGCACACGGTGCCGACGGGCTTGTCCGGACTGCCGCCCCCCGGACCCGCAACGCCGGAGACGGCAAGGGCGTAGTCGACGCCAGCGCGCTGGCGCGCACCGTCGGCCATCGCCGCAGCGACCTCCGGGCTGACCGCCCCAAAGCGATGGATGTCCGCCGGTCGAACGCCGAGGAGTTCATGCTTCGATTCATTGGAATAGCTGACATAGCCGCGCTCGAACCAGTCCGAACTGCCGGCCAGGTCGGTACAGACCTTGGCGATCCAGCCGCCCGTGCAGGATTCCGCGGTCACCATCCGTCGTCCATGGGCCTTGAGTTCGGCGGCCAGCGCCGCGGTCAGGTCAGCGATTGCTTCATCGTCGTATCGAGTTTCCATGAACCCTATAATGACGCATTCGGGATCGGTTTACGGTTTACGGTGTCCGGATTACGGGTCATCATCACGCGGGCGAGCCTTGAGCCTTCCTCCACCCCGTCTCTTCATTCTCAGATCGCATCATTGCCGCTCATGTCCGCAGCCAGCACGACCCAACATACGCCGTTGATGCAGCAGTACCTGCGGATCAAGGCGGACTATCCGGACATCCTCTTGTTCTTCCGGATGGGCGATTTCTATGAGTTGTTCTATGACGACGCAAAGCAGGCCGCAAAGCTGCTCGATATCACCCTGACGACACGTGGCAAGTCCGCCGGTGAAGCCATTCCCATGGCCGGCGTGCCCTACCACGCCGTGGACAGCTACCTGGCGCGCCTGATCAAGAAGGGCGAGTCGATCGCGATCTGCGAACAGATCGGGGACCCGGACACGAGCAAGGGGCCGGTCGAGCGCAAGGTGGTTCGCATCCTGACACCCGGCACGGTGACGGAGGATGCGCTGCTGGAGGACCGCCAGGACCGGCTCCTTGCCGCCATCCTGCCGGCGCCGTCGAAGAGCGGCCGCGCTGGCCTGGCCTGGCTCGATCTGGCCGGCGGGCGCCTGCGCTTTTGCGAACCCGAGTCGCCCTCGGAGCTGGCCGCCGAGCTCGAACGGCTCCGGCCCGTCGAGATCCTCTTTCCCGAAGACCAGCCGCTGTCGTTGAGCGGCCAGGGCAGCGCCCTGCGCCCGATACCGCCCTGGCACTTCGATCAGGAATCGGGCGAGCGGGGTCTGTGTCGGCAGCTCGGCGTGCAGGACCTCTCGGGCTTTGGCATCGAAGGCCGCGGCCCCGGCCTGGGCGCTGCCGGTGCCCTGCTGGCTTACGCGCGCGACATGCTCTCGGGCGAACTGACACATCTGACCGGCGTGCGCGCCGTCCAGGCCGACGACCATCTGGTGCTGGACGCCGCCACCCGCCGGCACCTTGAAATCGACATTCACCCCGACGGCCGCAGCGAACACACGCTGGTCGGATTGATGGACACGGCGGCCACGCCCATGGGCAGCCGCAAGCTCAAGCGCTGGATCACCCATCCCTTGCGCTCGCGCCGTGCCCTCGCCGCCCGGCATCAGGCCGTCGAGACCCTGTCGCAGCATGGCTTGTGGACGACGCTGCGTGATCAACTCACGGGCCTGGGGGATCTGGAGCGCGTCCTGACCCGCATCGCCCTGAAATCGGCCCGACCGCGGGACCTGACCACCCTGCGCGAAGGGCTCCACCGCTTGCCCACGCTGAGCGACGCCCTGGAAGGCCCGGCCGATGCGCTGCTCAATGAGCTCGGGCAGGCGCTCGCGCCCTGCCCCGACCTTCGCGAGCTCCTCGATCGGGCGGTGGTCGAGCAGCCGCCCGTGGTCATCCGCGACGGCGGGGTCATCGCCGAGGGCTTCGATTCGGAGCTCGACGAGCTTCGGTCGCTGAGCCAGAACGCCGGCGATTTTCTCCTGCGTTACGAAAGCCAGGAGCGCGAGCGCACGGGCATCGACAAGCTCAAGGTCGGCTACAACCGTGTCCACGGCTACTACATCGAGATCAGCAAGGTCCATAGTGACCAGGTCCCGACCGAGTACAGCCGTCGCCAGACCCTGAAGAACGTCGAGCGCTACATCACCGAAGAGCTCAAGGGCTTCGAGGACAAGGTGCTCTCCTCGCGCGAACGCGCCCTGGCGCGGGAAAAGATGCTCTACGAACAGCTGATCGAGGATCTGGCGGCAGCGCACGCTCGACTGGCCCACATCGCGCGCGCGATCGCCTCGGTCGACGTGCTGAGCACCTTCGCCGAGCGCGCCGAGTCCCTCGATTTCCACCGCGCCAGCCTCGATGAAGCACCGGGCCTGCGCATCAAGGACGGTCGCCACCCGGTCGTCGAGATGGTGCAGGACGAGAGCTTCGTGCCCAACGACTGCGTCCTCGACCCGGAACGCCGAATGCTGGTGGTCACCGGCCCGAACATGGGCGGTAAATCGACCTTCATGCGCCAGACGGCGCTGATCGTGATCCTGGCCCACGCGGGCAGCTTCGTTCCGGCGGCCGAGGCGCGTCTGGGGCCGATCGATCGGATCTTTTCGCGCATCGGCGCCGGCGACGATCTGACCCGCGGTCGTTCGACCTTCATGGTGGAGATGGTCGAAACCGCCAACATCCTCCACAACGCCACGGATCGCTCGCTCGTGCTGATGGACGAGATCGGCCGCGGCACCTCGACCTTCGACGGCCTGGCCCTGGCCTGGGCCGTGGCGACGGAGCTGGCGGTCAACCTGCGCGCGCTGACGCTGTTCGCCACCCACTATTTCGAACTGACTCGCCTGGCCGAGGACCATGACGGCATCGCCAACGTCCATCTCGATGCGCGTGAGCATCGCGACTCGATCGTCTTCCTCCATACGGTGCGTGAAGGACCGGCCAGCCAGTCCTACGGCATCCAGGTCGCGAAGCTCGCCGGCGTGCCCCAGCCCGTGATCCGGCGCGCCCGGCAGCATCTCGATCGCCTCGAGAATGACGCGGCTAGTGCCGCATCGCCGCAGCTCGGCCTGTTCTCGGCGCCAGCGGCGGCGGAACCGACGACCTCGGAGCCCGAGCCCTCCGAGCTGGCGCGTGCGCTGGAGCACGTCGATCCCGATGAACTCAGTCCGCGCGAAGCACTGCAAACGCTCTATGATCTGAAGCAGTTGTTCAGGCGAGACCGCGATGACTGAGGGGCGCGAAGCCGCCGACCGGGACACAGGGCCATCGATCGATCTATCGATGGTCATTCCCGTTCTCAACGAGGCCGAGGGCCTGCCGGGCCTGATCGAGCGCGTCCAGCGTGTCGTCGGCGGCCTGCCCATCGAGGGTTATGAGTTGATCCTCGTCGACGACGGCTCCAAGGACGCGACCTGGTCGACGATCGAGGCGATCAGCCGCGATCAGCGCACCGTCCACGGCATCCGGCTGGCGCGAAACTTCGGCAAGGAAGCGGCGGTGCTCGCTGGGCTGGAAGCGGCCCGGGGGCGCGCCGTGTTGGTGATGGACGGCGACGGTCAGCACCCGCCCGAGCGAATTCCCGATTTCGTCGCCGCCTGGCAAGGCGGCGCCGACCTGGTCGAGGGCATCAAGACCGCTCGCGCCGACCAGTCCTGGCTCTCGCGTCTGGCCTCGAGGCTGTTCAATCGCGTGTTTTCATCCATGACCGGGGTGGACCTGAACGAGGCGTCGGATTTCCGCCTGCTCAGCCGCCCGGCCGTCGATGCGCTCCTCGCGCTGCCCGAACGCGCCTTCTTCTTCCGGGGCCTGAGCAGCTGGATGGGCTATCCCAGCGTTCGCGTCGACTTCGAAACCGCAGCGCGAGCCAGCGGGCGCAGCAAGTTTTCTGCCTGGGCACTGGCGCGCTATGCGGCCAAGAACACCACGGCGTTCACCGCTGCGCCGCTCCAGTGGGTAACCCTGGCCGGCCTGCTCTTCACCGTATTCGCGATTGCCCTTGGCCTGCAGACGCTCTGGCGCTGGTATGCCGGTGACGCCGTCGAGGGCTTTACCACGGTCATCCTGCTGATCCTGATTCACGGCGGCGTGGTGATGACGGCGCTGGGACTGATCGGCCAGTACATCGCCCAGATCCACCAGGAGGTCAAACATCGGCCACGCTATCTGGTGCGAAGCGACACCCGCTCGTCCAGGCGAGCATGATCGAGCACCGCCTGACCCGCTACGGCCTGGCCGGCGGACTCAGCCTGCTAACGCACCTGCTGGTTCTGATCGTCCTCGTCGAAAGCGCCGGGCGTTCCCCGGTGCTGGCCTCGACGCTGGGCTTCATCGCCAGCTTTCTGGTCTCCTTTGCGCTCCAGCATCGCTGGGTTTTCGAACACAGTCACCCCGTCAGCCACACGCTGCCGCGCTTTCTGGCAGTCACCCTGGTCGGCCTGGGACTCAACGCGGCGGTCATGACCCTCGGCCATGACCTGCTGGGCATCCATTATCTGGTGATCCAGGCCGTCGCCTTCGTCCTGATTCCGGTCAGCAACTACCTCCTCAACCGACGCTGGACCTTCAACACAACCGCGGCAACGGCGGCCCGCCCGCCCGATGTCACCCAGCCGCCTGTGCCTGTCGCTGACCGGGCGGGCCTGATCGCCCTGACCCTGGCCTTCATCGCCCTCGGCTTCGCCGCCGTGCTGCACTTAGACCTTGCCCGCGATCTGGCGACGGTCTACGACATGCGCACGACCGGCGAGTGGATCAGCGCCGGTCCCCAGCTGGCCGGCGTATTCAACCTCGGGCCGGTCTGGTACTACCTCCTTGCAGTGCTCCAGTCGATCGGACTGGGCGTGGCAGGCATTGCGCTGGTGCTCACCCTGCTGGCATCCGCACAATTCTTCGTGACCTATCGCGCCGGCGCACGCTGGATCGACGGCCAAACGGGCCTGCTCTGGGCGACGCTGCTGCTGCTGCCGGGCTGGCACAGCTTCGAGCAGATTTTCATCACCCATCCCGTGCTGACCACGCTCCTGCTCTCGACAACGACCCTGTGCGGGCTTCAGTTCGTGGACACCGGCCGGCGGCGGGCGCTCGTGCTGATGGGCCTCAGCTTTTCTCTCGCCATGCACGCCCACCCGACCAGCCTGCTGGTCCTCGCCCTGCCCGTCGGCCTCTACCTCCAGGGGGTGAATCGGCACGGCTTTCGACTCCTCGATCCAGTACTCGCCGGCGCCGCTGCCCTGCTCCCGTTCCTGCCCTTCTTCATCGATCAGCTGCAGGCGGGCTGGCCCATGTTCAGTGGCCTGGCGGAGTTCCAGTCCGGCCAGGCCGGTCGCGTGTCCATGGACCACTTCCTCGCCATCGGCCAGCAGCTGCTCGGCGGCGGCCTGCACTACCTGCTTGACCACATCCTTGGCCTGCCCGCGGTGATCAGCGCGACGATCACGCTGGTCACCGTCGCTGTGATGGTGCTGGGACTGGCCGGCTCGATCGGACGTCTCCTCGGCGGCGATCGCCTCACCCTGATTCTCTGGCTCGCCCTGATCAGTGGCTGGCTGGGTCTGATGGTCCTGCGCGTCGTCCACCCCTACTACATGCTCACGCCCCTGAGCTTCGTCCTTGCAGCACTGGTCGCCAGCGGCCTGCATCACTGGCATAGCGCCCCTTCGCGGCGCCGCTTGCCGCGGCCGGCACTGCTCGTTCTCGGCCCGGTGCTGTTGTTGCAGCTTGGCCTGGCGGTTCACGCCTCTCGCCTGCAGCAGGCCGGGCACTGGCCGTTTGCCTTCTATCCCTTCATGGACATCAAGCAGGACGCCGACAGCCATCGAGATCACGCCTTCATGTCTGCATTGAATTCACGCCGGAGCGCCCGCTGGCTCTGTCGAAACCCCGGCCTGAGCGTCCACGGCCCCTATGCCCTGACGCTGATCCATGGCTATGCCATGGAAGCGCGGCTGAATTGCGGCGCCCTCGATCTGCACGCCGGCGGCGGCGCCCCGGATCGTCCCCGGGTCGTGGGTCTGCCCGTCGCAATGGTGCCCGCTGACCTGGCCCGACCGGTCGCGCGGGTGGGTCCCTTCGACGTCTTCAACGTGGTCTCCGTGCCTCGGCCGCAGGCCGCGGTCGATCTGTCGACCTTTCGCACCTACCCACCCTTCGTCCCGGCCTTCAAGCCCGAACGCCTCGAACGCATCGAGCTCGGCGCCTCGGAAGGCAGGGCCGTCGCCGTCACCCATCTGGGCTTCGCCCTCAGCCGCCGGCCGACCGTCAGGCTGCGCTGCGGCACCGACGCGATCTCACCGACGGGAGAGGATCACACGACCTGGCTGTTCGATCTGACGGCCTGCGGGCAGGCACCGGTGCTCGAGATCGAGATTTCCGATCCAGCCCATCTGGACGTGGTGGTGTTCTGAATCGGTTCATGCGTTCATAGCCGTCGGCGTATCCTGTCCGGCGGACACCAACGAGATTGCTCCATGTGCCGATGGTTGGCCTATTCAGGGCCTGAAATCTACCTCGAGGACCTGATCATCAAGCCCTCGCGTTCGCTGCTCGTCCAGAGCCGCTTCGCTCGAGAGAACTATGTCGAAAACATCCAGGGCCTGCCGGACGGGGCCTTCCCGACCAATGGGGACGGCTTTGGCGTCGCCTGGTACGGCGACCGGGAAAGCCCTGGCCTCTACCGCGACCTGCGACCGGCCTGGTCCGATCGCAACCTGGTCAATCTGGCCGAGCAGATCAAATCCGGCCTGTTCCTTGCCCATCTGCGAGCGGCGTATCACGGGCTGGTCCAGCGAAGCAACTCCCATCCCTTTCGCCACGGGCGCTGGACCTTTCAGCATAACGGCGAAATCTCGGGCTTCGATCGGATCAAGCGAGCCCTGCAGATGGCCGTCGCCCCGGAGCTCTTCACTGAAATTCGCGGAACCACCGATACGGAGACGGCCTTCTACCTGGCCCTGTCGCTGGGCCTGGAGACGGACCCGAAGGGCGCCATGGCGCGTATGGTCGGTCGGGTCGAGGCCGAGCAGCGACGGGCCGGCATTAGCGAGCCCTTTCGCCTGACCTGCGCTTTCTGCGATGGGACAAGGCTCTATGCCATTCGCTACGCCACCGACGGCCGGCCGAAGACGCTCTATCACAACCGGGCCGGGCGTGGACTGAGCGCGGTATTGAACGACGACCGGGAAAGCCCCGGGCCGGGAACGGTGCTCCTGTCCGAACCCATCGACGACTGCCCGGAAAACTGGGTGAGCGTGCCCTCGGGCAGCTTCGTCACCGTCAGCGGCACCCGCATCGAGACCGAGCCCTTCAAGCCGATCGCAATGTCGGCCAGTGCTGCCGCGCCTGAATCGCTGGCGAGAACCCAATAATTTCATCTAGTTAGGAGATATAACAATGAAACTACTTCGCCTTCTGCCCGTGGTCGCCCTAATCGGCCTGGTGCTCCTGCTGATCGCCGGCCCGGGGACGCGGCTCGGCCTGTGGGACTTTCGTAGCGGGTTCACGCTGATGCGCTGGGCGCTCTACTTCGGCGGCGCCGGCATCCTCCTCGGCGTCCTCGCGGTACTCATTCCCAGCGTGCGCAGGCAGCGGCTGACCTCGCTGCTGCTGGCCATCGCCATCGGCCTGGTCACGGTCACACCGATCGCTCTGCAGGTGCAGAAAGCGCGGACGCTGCCCTTCATCCACGATGTCACCACCGACACGACCAACCCACCGGAATTCGTGGCCATCGCACCGCTGCGCGCCGATGCCCCCAATCCGGTCGAGTACGGCGGCGACGAGGTTGCCGAGCAGCAGCGAGAAGGCTACCCCGAGATCGGCCCCCTGACCCTGGAAAAGGGCCCGGATGCGGTCTTTCCAGCAGCGGTGGACGTCGTCGAATCCATGGGCTGGGAACTCGTGGCGGCCGACGCCGCGGCCGGCCGGATCGAGGCCACGGACACGACTTTCTGGTTCGGCTTCAAGGACGACGTGGTGATTCGAATCCGCGCCGCCGACGGCGGCAGCCGAGTCGATATCCGCTCGAAGTCGCGGGTGGGCGGTAGCGATATCGGCGCCAACGCCGCCCGCATCAAGCGCTATCTGGGCGAACTCTCCGACCGGGCCGGCGGCCTCTGAGGTCTTGAATGGCTCAGGCGGGCGCGTTGGCGATTGGGTAGAAGGCTTACCGGTGAATTCGAGGCGATCGTTGGCTATCGCCGGGGCGTGCGACCACCGCCGCTGACCTCGATCCGCCGGCCGCCGTCGCTCGCATCATCGATGCGGATGCGCCAGTCGGGCTCCGGGAGGAAGCCCGGGGCTTTTTCCGGCCACTCGATCAGGACCAGCGCCTCGCCGTCGAGGAGCTCCTCGATGCCCAGAAAGGCGAGCTCCTCGCCATGGCTGAGACGATAGAGGTCGAGGTGGTGGACGAGCAGGTCCGGCAAGGGGTAGCTTTCGATGAGGCCATAGCTCGGACTCTTGACCCGGCCCTCGAAGCCAAGCGCTCGCAGAAGCCCGCGGACCAGCGTGGTTTTGCCCGCTCCGAGATCGCCACTCAGGTGAACCTGGCCGCCGCGCTGGAGCGCCGGCACGAGCTCGCTCGCCACCTGCATCATCTCGCCTTCGCTGGCGGCATGAAAGACCCGCTTCACGCCGGAAGGACCGATGCCAGCTGCTCGATCAGGTCCGAGGCCAGAATCTGGCGCCGCCCGCGGGCTGCACGATCGCCGGCCAGGGCATGGGCGACAACGCCATTGACCGCGGCGGCTTCCAGCGCCATGCCCTGGCCCAGAAAGCTCGAAATGATCCCGGTCAGCGCATCCCCCATGCCGGCGGTGGCCATGGCCGGGCCGCCGAACGGGCAGACCGAGACACGACCTTCCGGCGTCGCGATCAGCGTGCCCCAGCCCTTCAGGACCACGACGGCCTGATGCTGGCGGGCCAGGGCGCGAGCAGCAGCAAACCGATCGGCCTCGACGGCCGCCACCGTGGACCCCAGAAGACGCGCCGCCTCACCCGGGTGCGGCGTCAGAATCCAGTTCGATCGGGCGACGGCCTGCTCGCCAAGCCAGTACAGGCCGTCGGCATCGACCACCAAAGCCCGGTCGGCAGCCACGGCGGCCTTCCACAGGGCCAGGGACCAGGACGAGCGGCCCAGACCAGGCCCCAGGGCGACGGCATCGCTGGTGGCCAGCAGCGCGTCGAGCTGCTCGGGATCGGCCACGTCTCGAGCCATCAGCTCGGGCTGGACCGCCACCGCTGCAGACGCGGTGCGCGGACGGCTAGCCAGGGTGACCAGGCCACTGCCGGCGCGCAGGGCGGCCTGGCCGCTGAGGATCGGCGCGCCGCAAAAACCGTGGTCGCCGCCGACGACCAGGACGCGGCCCAGCATGCCCTTGTGCGTACCCTTGGCCCGCGGCGGCAGCGCGCGCTGGACCAGGTCCGCCTCGAGCAGGCTGGCGTCGGGCTCGACCTGATCGAAGACCGCCGCCGGAACGTCCAGGGCATCGAAGGCCAGATCGCCGACCCGGTCGCCGGCCGCGGCCGTGAACAGGCCGCGCTTTCGGCCGATGAAACTCACGGTCAGAGCAGCCCGTATGCAGGGCCCCAGGGCCTGGCCCGTGTCGGCGTCCAGACCCGAGGGCACGTCGATGGCAACGATCGGCAGCGCGCTGTCGTTGGCCCGCTCGATGAGCTCGGCGAAGCGACCTTCGGCGGGACGATCGAGACCCGTTCCCAGCAGCGCATCGACGATCAGCTCGCCGGAAAAACTCGAATCCGCCGCGGTCCGCGTCTGCCCCAGCGCCTGCCAGTCCTGCGCTGCCTTCAGCGCATCGCCGCTGAGGCCTTCCGGCTCCACCAGCGTGATGACCTGGACGGTGAGTCCGGCGTCCAGGGCAAGCCTCGCGACCACGTAGCCATCGCCCGCATTGTTCCCCCCGCCGCAGAGCACGGTCAGCCGGCGGGCCTCGGGCCAGCGGCTTCGAATGCGCCAGAACACGGACGCCCCGGCTCGGCACATCAGGGTGTAGCCCGGAATGCCCTGCTCGTCGATGGCGCGCCGGTCCAGCTCCCGGACCTGTTCAGCCCGATATAATGCGATCGCATGTCCCATGACCGAGATTATAGGCAGCCAGCGGCCAGTGCCGAAACCTTACCGAACGACCTCGTCGATCGGATTCGGGCCTGGGGCGAGGCCCTGGGCTTCGACCAGGTCGGCATTGCCGATCTCGACCTGAGCGCCTATGAAGCCCAGCTCGACCGCTGGCTGGAACTCGGCTTCCACGGCGACATGGACTGGATGGCCGCCCACGGCCGAAAACGGTCGCGACCGGCGCAGCTGCGGCCCGGCACCCGGTCGGTCATCACCGTGCGTCTGGACTATCTGCCCGCCGACTCCACGCCGGCCGAAACACTGCTGGGCCAGCCGGACAAGGCGCTGATCTCCCGCTACGCCCTGGGACGGGACTATCACAAGGTGATGCGTGGCCGACTGAAAAAGCTCGCCCAGCGAATCGAGGCGGTCGTCGGACCCTTCGGCCACCGGGTCTTTACCGACTCGGCCCCAGTACTGGAAAAACCCCTGGCCGAAAAATCCGGCCTGGGCTGGATCGGCAAGCACACGAACCTGCTGAACCGCCACGCGGGCTCCTGGTTCTTTCTCGGCGAGATCTATACCGACCTTCCGCTGCCCGCCGATCGTCCAGTCGGCGATCACTGCGGCTCCTGTCGGCGCTGCATCGATATCTGCCCGACCCAGGCCATCGTCGCGCCCTACCAGCTCGACGCCCGGCGCTGCATTTCCTACCTGACGATCGAACTCAAGGGGTCGATTCCTGAAGAATTCCGTCGCCCCCTGGGCAACCGCATCTACGGCTGCGACGATTGCCAGATGGTCTGTCCCTGGAACCGCTACGCCCAGCACAGCCGAGTGGATGATTTCCGCCCCAGAAAGGACCTGGACGCGGGCGACCTGGTCGAGCTTTTCGCCTGGGATGAGGCGACCTTTCTGGCACGAACGGAGGGCACGGCGATCCGCCGCATCGGCCATGAGCGCTGGCTGCGAAACATTGCCGTGGCCCTGGGCAACGCCCCGACAACGCCCGCCGTGCTGGCCGCCCTCGACGCCCGGCGCCAGGACGAGTCCGCCCTGGTCAGGGAGCACGTGAACTGGGCGCTGGCGCAGCACGACAGGTCGCGCGGCGGCGCGCGGTAGATCGACGGCGTCAGCTCTGCATCAACGCCGTATCCTGCCAGTCCCGAGGAAGGCAGCGCGACCGCCGGGCTGCTTTGCCGGCCATGGCCCGCACTGCTAAAATAGGGCGCTAAATCACGAAGACAAGAGACCGGAGCGCACGCATGTCCATACTCAGCAAACTCGAGCAACTTCGTTCCATCGGCGGCAAGCCCCTCACACAGGGTCTGCCGGATGCAACCATTCGCCAGTTTGCCGAGACCGATCCGCGCCTGGAACAGGCCGTCGATGACGCCCTCGGGGTGATCCAGTGCTGGTCATCCGCCTATCCTGACCTGATCAAGGCCGACGAAATCGAGCAGAAAGAGGCGCTTCAGAGCGCCTACGTCAATTTCTACGCGGACGACGCCGTGAATCCCTACGTGGCCCTGTCCGGGCGCGGCCCCTGGATCGTTACGGCCAAGGGCGCCGTGCTGCACGACTCCGGCGGCTACGGCATGCTCGGCTTCGGCCACGCACCGGACGCGATCCTACAGGCGATGACCCAGCCTCACGTCATGGCCAACGTCATGACGCCCTGCTTCTCGCACCTCAAGTTCGCCGAGACGCTGCGCGAAGAAATCGGCCTGCGGCGCGCCGACGGCTGCCCCTTCGACCGCTTCCTGTGCATGAACTCCGGCTCCGAGTCGGTCACCGTGGCCGGTCGTATCGCCGACATCAACGCCAAGCACAAGACCGATCCGGGCGCGGAGAAGGCCGGCTACGCGATCAAACGCCTGTCCCTGGCCGGCGGCTTCCACGGGCGCACCGATCGACCGGCGCGCTACTCGGACTCGTCGCGCCGCGCCTACATGGCCCACCTCGCCTCCTTCCGCGATGACGACACGCTGCTGACCGTCGAGCCGAACAATCTCGAGCAGCTGCAGGCGATCTTCGATCACGCCGATCGCCAGAAGATCTTCATCGAGGCGATGTTCATGGAACCGGTCATGGGCGAAGGCAATCCCGGCGCCGGCATCACGCCCGAGTTCTACGCGCTGGCTCGGAAACTGACGCGGGACCACGGCACCATGCTGCTGGTCGATTCGATCCAGGCCGGCCTGCGCACGCACGGTGTACTGTCGATCGTCGATTACCCGGGCTTCGAGGGCCTGGACGCGCCGGATATGGAAACCTACTCGAAGGCCCTGAACGCCGGTCAGTACCCGCTCTCGGTGCTGGCAATGAACGAATGGGCGGCCGAGACCTATCGCAAGGGCGTCTACGGCAACACCATGACCGCCAATCCGCGCGCCCTCGATGTGGGCACCACGGTGCTGAAATCAATCACGCCGGAGCTGCGCCAGAATATCGTCGAGAGAGGCGAGGAATTCCTGCGCAAATTCAAAGCCCTACAGGATGAACTTGACGGGCGGATCACTCAGGTGCAAGGCACCGGCCTGCTGTTTTCCGTCGAGCTGGACTCGGCGCGCTACAAGGCTTACGGCAGCGAATCGACGGAAGAGTACCTGCGCCTGCACGGCATCAACGTGATCCACGGTGGTGAGAACTCCCTGCGCTACACCCCGCCCTTCGGCATCACTTCCGATGAGGTCGACATGATCGTGGCGGCCACGCGCGACGCCCTCCTCAATGGCCCGGTGAAAGCGATTGATCAGGCCGCCTGATCGGTCGACGGCGGCAGGCCGGCGTTGAGTCGCTGCCGCCGGCGGTCAGGCCACCGGCAGTCGCCCCAGGCTTTCTGCCAGAAGCACCAGGCCCGCGCCCAGGCCACTGGCCAGGCTGACGAGGGCCAGCAGATCACGGGCCGCAACCAGCGCGACGGCGGCGACGGCAGGCAGGTGAACCCGAGACAAGGTCTGGCGGATTCGGCGGTAAGGCTTGTGCGAATTCAGGACGGCTTGCGCCATGGGACGACTCCATCAATGGGTTGATGGAGCCATTCAATCACCGGCAGTTCTCAGATCTTGAGAATGGGTCGCCCAGGCCTCGCCGACCGCATCGTCACTCACGGCCGCCGGGGCACTCGGCGCGGCGATCGTGCGGGGTCGATCGACGGGCCTACTCGGCGCGGTCGGAGAGCGTTTCCTCCATCTCCTTGCGCGTGGCGTGTCGCATGTCCTTGCCCTCGACGAGATAGACGATGTATTCGCCGATGTTCTTCGAGTGATCGCCGATCCGCTCGAGGGCGCGGGCGATCCAGATGCAGTCGAGGACGCGACGCGTATTGCGCGGCTCCTCGATTAGATAGGTGTAGTACTGACGAAGGAGGTTCTCGTACTCGACGTCGACCTTCTCGTCTTCCTGGAAAAGGGTCACCGCCGTTTCGGGCAGGAGGCGGGCAAAGCCATCAAGGGCGTCGTGGAGCATCCGGCAAACCGTCTCACCCATCGCCTCGAGCTCGTGGTAGTTGCCGCGCGGGCGGTCGACATCCGCCAGGCGCACGGCCAGGCGAGCGATCTTCTCGGCCTCGTCACCAATGCGCTCCAGATCGTTGACGGTCTTGATGATGGCGAGCACCAGGCGAAGGTCACTGGCGGTGGGATGGCGCCGCGCCAGGATCATCGTGCTCTGCTCGTCGATCTCCTTTTCCATCTCGTTGACCTCGTCGTCGAGATCGATGACGCGCTGTGCCTTGGCCGTATCACACTCGATCAGGGCGGCAATCGAATCCCTGACCATCTCTTCGGCCACCCCGCCCATGGCCATCACGTCCTGGCGCAGCATTTCCAGCTCCTGATTGAACTGGCGTGAAATATGTTGATCGAATTGTTGTTCCATGACCTCAATATACTCCGGGGCGGTCGTCACGTGATGCGGTAATCATCGACTGTTTTGGTCCTGCGATGAACTCAGCCGTAGCGACCAGTGATGTAGTCCTCTGTCGCCTGTTGCTTCGGATTGGTGAAAAGGTGAGCCGTGTCCTCGAACTCGATCAGCTCGCCCATGTACATGTAGGCGGTGAAATCCGACACGCGGGCCGCCTGCTGCATATTGTGGGTGACGATCACGATCGTGTATTTATCCTTGAGCTCGATGATCAGCTCCTCGACCTTGGCCGTCGAGATCGGATCCAGGGCCGAACAGGGCTCGTCGAGGAGCACCACCTCCGGTTCGATGGCAATGGCTCGAGCAATGATCAGGCGCTGCTGCTGCCCCCCGGAAAGGCCGAAGGCATTGTCGTCGAGGCGATCCTTGACCTCATCCCAGAGGGCAGCCGCGCGCAGGGAGCTCTCCACCACCTCGGCCAGCTTGCGCTTGTCGTTGACGCCCTGGAGGCGCAGGCCGTAGGCGACGTTCTCGAAGATCGACTTCGGGAAGGGGTTCGGCTTCTGGAACACCATGCCCACGCGACGCCGATGCTCGGCCACGTCGACTTCGCGGGCCTGGATGTCCTGACCGTCGATCAGGATCTCGCCCTCGATCCGGCAGATATCGATCAGGTCGTTCATTCGATTGAAGCAGCGCAGGAGCGTTGACTTGCCGCAGCCGCTCGGCCCGATGAAGGCCGTGACCCGGTTGTGCGGAATCTGCATGTTGATGCCCTTGAGCGCCTGATCCTTGCCGTAGAACAAGTTCAGGTTGCGCGTTTCGATGCAGATGTCCTCGTCCTGAATTCGCAGGCGATTACGCCCGTGCTGGAACGAACCAGCGCTGACGGGAATGGAGTCCTTGGGCTCGGTCGAATCGTTCATGGCTTGCCTTCTAGTCGCCCTGCGAGCGATATTTTTCGCGCAATCGATTGCGTATCGAAATCGCGGTCAGGTTCAGGATCAGAATCAGCAGCACGAGGGTCAATGCAGTGGCATAGACCAGTGGGCGTGCCGCCTCGACGTTCGGGCTCTGGAAGCCCACGTCGTAGATGTGAAAGCCCAGGTGCATGATCTTGCGCTCGAGGTGCACGTAGGGGAACTCACCGTCGACGGGCAGGCTCGGTGCGAGCTTGACCACGCCGACCAGCATCAACGGCGCGACCTCGCCCGCAGCACGTGCGACGGCCAGGATCAGGCCGGTCATCATGGCCGGCGCCGACAGGGGGATCACTACTTTCCACAGCGTCTCCCATTTCGTTGCCCCGAGGGCCAGACTGCCCTCGCGAATCGTTCGGGGAATGCGCGCGAGCCCTTCCTCCGTTGAGACGATCACGACCGGCAGGGTGAGCAACGCCAGGGTCAGGGAGGCCCAGAACAGGCCCGGCGTGCCGAAGGTCGGCGCCGGAAGCCGCTCGGGAAAGAACAGCGCATCGATACTGCCGCCCATCAGGTAGACAAAGAAGCCCAGGCCAAAGACGCCGAAGACGATCGACGGCACGCCGGCGAGATTGTAGACCGAGACTCGAATCGCTTTGAGCACCGGGCCCTGGGTCGCGTACTCGCGCAGGTAGATGGCGGCCAGGACGCCGAAGGGGGTGACCAGGATCGACATGATCAACACCATCGTCACGGTTCCGAAGATGGCGGGGAAAATGCCACCCTCGGTATTGGCCTCGCGCGGGAAACCGGTCAGAAAATCCTTGATATTGACGCCGTAGAAGGCCAGCTTGCCGCCCAGGCCCATCGCGTTGTTGCGCGAGGCCTTGATGATATCGACCACCGCGATGGGGCTGTCCTGGCCATCGGCGGTCCGCATCACCAGGCTGCCCCGCCGAGCTTCCTGCTGGAGGCGATTACGCTCCTGGCGCAGCACGTCGTAGTCCGCATCGAGCTCGGCGCGCCTGGCCTCGATCTCGGCCATCGCCTCGTCGCGTGCCTGACCAACGACGTTATTGAAATCCAGACCGCGTTCGATCAGCCGAAGCTCCTCGAGCGCCTTGTTGATCCGCCCGATCTCCTGGTCCTCGATCAGCTTGATATCATCGGCCAGCGCCGACTTGGACTCGATCATCGCCTGGAGCTCGCCCCACAGGGCATCCCCCTCGGCAACGAGCTCGCCGTCGTAGAGGAGCCGCTGGGGGTAGCCGTAGAAGTTACCGCCCTTCCGGCGCTCGAGCATCGTGGCGCCTTCCGGATAGGTCCACTCGCTCATCGCCGATTCGAGGTGCCAGACGAAGTCGCGGGCGTTCAGCTCTCGGTTGCCGATCTTGAACAGGTAGCGGGTGACCAGCGTCGCGTCAGCGGGCACTTCCGTGCCGGCCTCGCGGATCCGCTGCGCCGGCAGGGTCTCCTCCTCGACCACCTCGCCGAGGATCTGGCGCGTTCCACCGTCCTCGAGGACCACCGTTGTCTCGACCAGGGGCGAGGGCCAGAAGTGAGCAAAGCCGCGCACGGCGATGAGGGTCAAGAGGCCCACGACCATGATCAGGGAAATCCCCAGCGCCCCGCCGATCATCCAGATCCAGGGATCGCCGGACTTGACCCAGTTCTTCATCTTCATCGCGCCGTCTCCCTCACAGGCTGCTGTAGCGCGCGCGCAGGCGCTGGCGAACGATCTCGGCGATCGTGTTGACCAGGAAGGTCATCGCGAAAAGCACCAGACCGGCCATGAAGAGGATGCGGAAATGCGTTGAATCAACGGCGGTTTCCGGCAGCTCCACGGCGATATTCGCCGACAGGGTGCGCATGCCCTCGAAGATATTGAAGTTGAGCACGGGCGAGTTGCCGGTCGCCATCAGGACGATCATCGTCTCGCCCACGGCCCGGCCGAAGCCGATCATCACGGCGGAGAAGATGCCGGGGCTGGCGGTCAGCAGCACCACGCGAGTCACCGTCTGCCAGGGCGTGGCGCCGAGGGCCAGGGAGCCCTGCGTCAGGTGCTTCGGCACGGTAAAGACCGCGTCCTCGGCAATGGAGAAGATCGTGGGGATGACGGCAAAGCCCATGGCAATGCCGACGACCAGGGCGTTACGCTGATCGTAGGTGATGCCGACGTCGGTAAACCACTGGCGCATGGAGCCGTCGAAAAAGGCGATCTCGATCAACGGTGAGATCGACACCAGCGCCCAGACCACAAGGGCGATGATCGGCATCAGGATGACCGCCTCCCAACCCGCCGGCACGCGCACGCGAAAGCTGCGTGGCAGCTGCGCGTAGGCAAAGGCAATGACCAGAAAGCTCAGGGGCAGGCCGATCAGCGTGGTGAAGACCACCGGCAGGTGGCTTTCGATGAAGGGCGCTAGCCACAGGCCGGCGAGAAAGCCGAGGATGACCGTCGGCAGCGCTTCCATCACCTCGATCGTCGGCTTGACGTAGCCCCGGATCTGCGGCGCCATGAAATAGGCCGTGTAGATAGCGCCGGCAATCGCCAGCGGCATCGCGAAGAGCATGGCAAAGAAGGCTGCCTTCAGCGTGCCGATGGTCAGCGGCACCATGGAGTACTTGGGCTCGAAGCTGTCCGAGCCGGACGAGGCCTGCCAGACGTATTCCGGACTCGAGCGGCCCTCGTACCAGACCCGATTCCAGAAGGCACCGAGCGAGGCCTCGGGGTGCTCGTTCCAGATCTCCAGCACCTTGAGCCGCCCACTCGCGGTTTCGGCCATGACCTGGTTGTTGACCGGCGAGACCGTGACCGCGGTCAGCGCCTCGTCGGCGATCGACTCCAGCGCCAGGGTTCGCGACGAGGTGCCGTGATGAATCCCCAGGTAGCCCGCGTCGTCGACGACGACAAAGCCCTTGCGGTTGTATTCCGGGCGAATATCGGTAATGGCCCCCGGGTGCTGACGGAATTCCCGGGCCTTGGCCAGGAAGAAGATATTATCGCCGGCATCCTCACTCTCATCGCGAACGAGGAACCACTGTGAAAGCCGGCCCTCGGACGTGCCGATGATCGCCGAGAAGGTCCCGTTGAGGTATTCGAGATCGGTGATCTGCTCACTCGCCTCGACGGCCAGGGCGACGTCACGCAGAACGGCCCGATTGGGTTGGGCAATGTCCCAGTAGACCAGGTAGCCGGCCGAATCGGCACCGAGGAGATTCCATAGATTGGCGCTGAGCTGAAGCTGCTCGATCGAGCGCTCGTGCGGCGGCAGCGACCACTGCTGACGCTGGACTTCCTGCGCACCGGTCAGAAGCGCCGTGCGAACTCGGTAGCGAACGAGCGTCATCGCACCGTCGGCGGTTCTCGCCGCGATGCCCGTGTCCTCGCGCGCCTGCTGCACGGTCACCGCGGTCAGTGCGCGGCCCTGCTCATCGACGACCACAGGGTCTTGGCCGAGGGGAAACTCCGGTGCCGGCACGATCTCCCGCACACCCTCCTGGGGAAAGGTCAGGTCGGATTCGTGGCGAATAACCACGGCGCGGCCGTCACTCAGGCCGAAGACCAGGAGGCGGGCGCGGGGCTCGCCGTTGCCGACGCTGGTGATGGTGACCCCATCGGCGAGATTCAGGTCCAGCGATTCGAGCAGGCCGCCGTCGGCAAGACGGAAGTACTGGAGCTGGCCATCGCGCGTGTAGCGCATGCCGATCTCGCCGTAGCGCTCCAGGCCCAGATAGACGCCCGTGCCCTCGCCCAGCGCCGCGGTCTCCAGCGTGGTGGCCGACTCGATCGATGCGCCGCGCAGCAGCGGAAAAACCTCGCTGAAGAGATAGACGAAGATCAGGGTCAGGGCAATGACGACCCCGCCTCCGCCGGCGCGCACCATCCAGCGCGCCGCGCCGTCGGCCAGGTAGCGGCGACGCCGGCGCTGGGCCATCGCATCTGCGCTGGGCAGATGCGACGGGCGCGAGTCGGTTTTGATGGCGCTGTCATCCATGGGGCGACGCTTGTCCCGTAGGCGTTGAAATCAGAGAGTCGGAATCAGCTCAGCCGCTCGAGCCAGCTATAGCTCGAGCTGCTCGCGAATCCGGTTTGCCGCCGAGGCCGGCAGCGGGATGTAGCCGTCGCGCACGACGACTTCCTGCCCCTGGCGCGACAGAACCATGCGGAAGAACTCGCGCTCCAGCGGCGGCAGCTCGCGATTCGGGTTCTTGTTCACGTAGACATACAGAAGCCGCGCCAGCGGGTAGTCGCCGGTGGCCGCGGTTTCCTTGTTCGGCTCGATGCACTGATCGCTATTGACCGCCGAGACGCTGATCGGCTTCACACCCGAGGTCATGTAGGCGATGCCCGAGTAGCCGATGCCGTTGAGCGATTCGTTGACGCCCTGCACCACCGAGGCCGAACCGGGCTGCTCGTTGATCGAGGGCTTGAAATCGCCACCGCACAGGGCGTTTTCCTTGAAAAAGCCGTAGGTGCCGGAGACGGCGTTGCGGCTGTAGAGGGCGAAATCACGGTTGTCCCAGGCCCCTTCCAGACCCAGCTGACCCCAGCGGGTGATGTCCTCGGCACCGCCGCAGCGGCGTCCGACGGAGAAGATCGCGTCGATCTGCTCGATGCCCAGGCACTCGACGGGATTGTCCTTGTTGACGAAGACGGCGAGCAGGTCGATGGAGGTGCCCACCGGCGTCGGCGGATAGCCGTGACGGTCCTCGAAGGCCTGGATTTCCGACGAGCGCATCAGGCGGCTCATCGGGCCGAAGTTGGCCGTACCTTCGGTAATGGCCGGGGGCGCGGTCGATGAACCGGCGCCCTGAATCTGGATATTGACGTTCGGGTAGTAGTTCTGGAACAGCTCGGCCCAGAGCGTCATCAGGTTGTTGAGCGAGTCGGAGCCGATCGACGACAGATTGCCGGAAATGCCCGACACGGGCTCATAGTCCGGAAGATCGGGGTCGACCTGGGACTGGGACAGGGCAGCCGAGGAGAGAAATAATCCTGCGGCAGCAGAGAGATAGACGGCTTTTTTCAACATTTCAATCTCCTTTTCGACTCGTTCTCGAGCACGGTTGCGAGCACTCTATGTCAGTTTTATGTCAGTTCCGTGACAGCTCGGGCTCTGCATGCCCAATAAAGAAACGCCGCCCGCTGAGCGAGCGGCGTTGCCTTGTCACTGTCCGATACCTTGTTCTTGCAAAGAACGCGTACCGGACCATCGCCAGGACTTACTGGCCCAGAGGCGCGTCGCGATCCAGGCCGACGGTCCAGCCCTTCGTCCAGTCGCTATTGGCGTCCAGGATGGCACCGGCGTAGTCGACGTTGTCGAAGAAGCCATTGGTGTAGGGCACGGAACCCACGATCGGTGCCACACCCGTGGGCAGGTAGTTGCTCAGCATCGGATCTTCCTGGACGTTGTTGCCCGTGTCGAGGATGAAGTCCGAGACCAGGAACGGATCGTTGAAGTCACCGTCGTTGGTTTCAGCGTCGGCAAACGGTGCGCCGCAGGTGCCAATGATGTTGTTGGTAAACGACAGGTTGGCCGAGTTATCGAAGGTGGACAGCTGATCGATATCCACGCAGTCCTCGCCGAAACCGGTCACGATCGAGTTGCTGATCGCAACACCCGACCCTTCGCGAATCAGCCAGCCGATGTCGGTGGTGGACTGACCGATGAAGGTCATGTTGGCCAGGGTCGGCAGGGCGCGCGGCTCGAGATCGTTGTTGTCGCCGTTGTTGTCGCCTTCGATACCCTGGTCGCCCTCGTCCGTGTACTGCTTGACGACGACGTACTGGACGTTGCCCTGCCAGCCTTCGGTCCAGTCGATGCTGTCATCGCCGGCGCCGGTGACGACGATGTTCTTGGCGTTGACCGTGCCACCGAAGAACTCGACGCCGTCGTCGGCATTCAGGTGGACCTGAATGTTTTCGACGGTCGTGCCACTACCCACGCCCTGGAGCGCAATACCGTTGAACTCGTCTTCTTCAGTGAACTGGAAGCCCGCGTTCGAGACGACGACGTAGCGCAGGACGCCGCTGTTGTCGTTCGGGTCGGCACCACCGTAGGTACCCGTGTCACCCTCACCGACGGCCGTGCCGCCCGGCACGTTCAGAGGTGCGCGGCCGTTGATGACCAGACCGCCCCATTCGCCGCGGCCGGCAGCGCTGACGCCACGCATGATGATCGGGTTGTTCGCCGTTCCTTCGGCGTAGATCTTGCCGCCCTGGTTGACGACGAGATTATCGATGCCGAAGGCGCCACCGACGATCTCGGTGCCCGCTTCGATGGTCAGGGCCGCGCCGTCGTTGACGCGAACCTGGCCTTCGATCAACCAGGTCGTGTCGTTGGTCAGAACGACACTTTCGTCGAAGTCACCGCTGATGATGCAGGTGCCTTCGATAGCGCCCTCGCCGTCAGAAAACGCGGGGCAGCCTGCAAAGGCTTCGTCGATGATGCAGTCTTCGCCGCGGGTGGCCGGAATGAGGTTCTGCGTGCCCGCGCCATCGGTACCGTCGTACTCGAGGGTCAGGCTGTTGCAGCTGTTGAACTTGAGAGAGCCCGTACCCCAGACCGTGTTGGTGGCATCACCGGCAAAGTCCGGACCGAAGGTGCCGCCGGCGAATTCGAGGATGTCGAAGGTGGCCGTGTTCGTGTTCTGGTCGACATCGCCCTGCGCAAACAGCCAGACCGGATCGCCATCGCGATAGGTGAACCACTGCAGCAGGATGCCGGCACCGAATTCCTGCGAGGTGAAGGGGTTGACGTCGACGATGACACCGCGACCGCCCTTGCCTTCCTCGAAGTAGTTACCGCTGAATTCCTCATTGACCACGAAACCGTGGGCGGTCCCGAGAAGGGCCGTGCCCACCGCAGCGGTGAGGACGTTGCGCTTGAAATTGGAGAACATAGAAAGTTTCCTCGTTGAATGAGCTCTTATGCGTTGAAGCCAGCTCAGGCCCGATCGGCCCCAGCCATCCCGCTCACGATAAGAAGCGCAGATGTCACATCAATGAACTCAATATGAAGAAAATCTGACAGACTCGATGGGCGTCTTAGAAGTCGATGTCGACACCCAGGCTGACGGTCCGGCCCACGCTGTAGCTCTGGGTGATCTCGTCGCCCTGGGAGACTTCGAACTTCGCGTCCAGCAGGTTGCCCAGCTTCATCTTGAAGCCCGCCCAAGGCCGCCAGCGGTACTGGAGGATGAAATCCATCTGAGCCGCAGGCGCCTCCTCCTGGTCGGGCGCGCCGAGCACGCCGACCTCCGAAATACGAGGACCGACCTGATTGAACTGCAGCGTGGCCGCCAGACCGCGATCCTCGTCGTCATAGCCCAGCTGGAAGTTGACGATGTAGGGCGACTGGCCCTGGAGCGCGCGCGACGACGAGGTCAGGATACCCAGCTCGTCGATCTCGATCTCGGACTCGATCCAGGCCAGGTTGCCGGAGACGAAGAAGCGATCCAGCCAGCCCCATCGCGGCCAGCGGTCGGCGAGGAAGCCCAGCTGCTTCCGGGCCTCGAACTCGACGCCGAAATTCTCCGCCTCGATGGCGTTGGCGAAGGTCAGGCGCTGCTGTACGCCGGGCTCGACGGTCAACTCGATGGGGTTGTCGATCAGCTTGTAGAACACGCCGAGCGACACGAGCTCATCGGGCGACGGATAGAACTCCCAGCGCAGATCGTAGTGGGTCACCGACGAGGGCTGGAGATCGGCATTCCCCAGCACTTCCCGGTTGAGTACGGGGTCGGTGAAGGGCGCGGGTGACAGCTCCTTGAAGTCGGGACGAATGATCGTTTCGGCAAAGCCCGCCCGCAGCTGCTGGCGGTCGGTAATGAACCAGGTCAGGGCCGCTGCCGGCAGCAGATCCTCATCACCCAGTTCAGCGATGATGGCCTCGTCCGGATCGAAGAGATCGAAGGTCGTGACCTCCTGGGTCCAGTCCTCGACGCGCGCCCCCGCGCTCAGGCGAATCAGATCGAAGAAGGTGAAGTCGACATTGGCATAGATCGCCTCGACGTCAAGCGCGGCCGTGTAGTTATCGGTCGCGCGTGTGGATTCACCCAGGACCAGACCGTTCGGATTGATCGTGTCGGCATTGATGATGTCCTCGACCGACAGCGACCGTCGCAGTTCCTGACTGAGACGATTGACGCCGCTGAACTGAAAACGGCGGATCGTGGATTCTCTCGACTTTTCAACCAGGCGGTAGCCGGCCGACACGGTCGTCTCGACGGGTCCGATAGAAAACGGCAGATCAAGATCGATGCCCCAGTCGGTGGCCGTGTCCTCGAGGTCGGAAAAGCGGCGGACGTTGCTGTCACCGCGACGAGAGAAGATGAACTCCGCGACGGAATCGGGATCGTAGCGATAGCGGCGCTGGTCGGGCACGTAGCGGCTGGCGCTCGACTCGGCGTAGTCCCATGCCATCTGCAGATCCATCCAGTCGGGAAACTGGTGTTCACCCCGGAGCTGGTTCGAGATCAATTCACGCTCTTCCCACTCCAGTTCGACGATCCGGATATCGCCGTCCTCATCGAGGTTGAAGCCCTGCTGGAGAATGACCTCATCTTCCGTTTGCCGGAGGATCATCGAGGTGAAATCCAGCCGATGCAGGTCCTCGAATTCGAGGCCCGCGGTCAGGAAGCCTGAGAGCTGAACATTTCTGCGCGTTCGATCGACGTCGTAGTCGTCGTTGCGGCGCAGGGAGCCGTCGCCAAGGGGCACGAAGGAGCGCTGCTGCTCGAGGCGGGTCTGGACCTCGTCATCCCAAAGCACCGCTGCCGTGTAGCCGAGGCGCCAGCGATCGCCCAGCTCGAAGGCCTGTCCACCCTCGACGGAGACGCCCAGATCAGGTCCCAGACGCTGGGGCGTGGCATCGTAGATCACGGGAAAAGACTCGCCGAGCACCTCGAGCTCCTCCGGCGGAATACCGTCGGGTCGGAACGGGTTCTGCTCGATGATCTGCGTATTGTCGCCGGCGGCATCGCGGACCACGTCAGGCAGCTCGCGGGTGCCGTCGTCGATGCCCAGCCAGTCCGTGTCGCCGCCGCGATAGCCCAGCCCCTTTTCTCCCGTGGACCCGTCGCGAGCGCCGATCGATAGACCTAAGCTGAAAAAGCTCTCCTCGGGAATGCCGCGGGTCCGGATCTCGACGGCGCCGCCACCGAAGTCGCCCGGCATGTCGGGCGAGTAGCTCTTCTGGACGAGGATGGACTCGATCACTCCGGTCGGAAAGAGATCCAGGGGCACGACCTTGCGGGTCGGGTCGGGGCTTGGCACGTTCGAGCCGTTGAGCAGCGTCGAGGAATAGCGCTCGCCCAGGCCTCGGATGTAGACGAACTCCCCGCCCACGAGGGTCAGACCGGTTACCCGAGACAGGGCGCTGCCCGCGTCCGAATCACCGGCGCGCGAGAACTGCTCGGCGCCGATGACGTTGGTCACGCCGGCGACGGTGCGCTGCTCGTCGATGACCGAGGAGAGCGAGCCCTCGATGAAGGGCTCGACGACGACGAATTCGGCCAGCTCGAGGCCAGCCGGCGGGAGCTCGAAGTCGCGCTGAGTGGAGGCATCGGCCTGAATCTCGACGCCGTCGATCGTGCGCGTGGCAAACTCCGAGTGCAGCACGGAGACCGCGTATTGTCCGACCGGCAGCGTCACCG
>CAZDFS010000024.1:0-16938 GCA_964504865.1 uncultured Wenzhouxiangella sp. | reverse complement strand
TGCGCGCCTCGACGGGCGTGCCCGAGACGAACAGTCGCGCATCAGCGATCGCCGCGCCGTCTTCGGTGGAAATGACCCGGCCCTCCAGGGTGCCCTCGCCTTCGACTTCCGTCGACGGTGTACCTTCGCTGACCAGACCGGTCTGCTCCAGGCTATGGGAGCTCTCGATACTGACGAAGGCGCGCCGCTCCTCGCCACGAAGGGTGATGATCACCTGGATGATCTCGCCAGCTCGCAGATTCAGGGGCAGCACCGCCAGTTCCGTGGCCGTATCGGCCAGTCGCAGCCGGCTTGCCCCCGGGGCCAGGCTGAGAAACAGGGTGCCGTTCGCGTCGGTCTGGCCCGATCGATCGGCGATGCTGGCCTGCAGTCCGGGGACGGGACGGCCATTCTCGAACACCAGCAGGGTCAGATTGGCCGGCGGCCCGTCGGGTTCGGCGGATGCCTGTGCGAAGGCCGGCGCCAACGCAGACAGGCAGACGAGCAACAGGCCGATCGACACGGCAATGTGGAGGCGTTTGGTCATGGGATCAGCCGCACAGCCAGGGCTGATCAGCGCACTGCTCCATCACCCGCCGCAGTTCCGTGGCCTTGCGAAACAGGTCGGCCCGCTCCAGGCGACTGAGCTGAGCCTCGGCCCGGTCGAACTCCCCGTTCTTGAAGTAGGCATAGGCCAGGGCGTAGCGAATGTCCTCGTCCTCGAGCAGGCCGGTGCGCACGAGATCCGGCTCCATGGCCGCGGCCTGTTCGAAGCGCTGCAGCTCGACGAGGATCGCGAGGCGCTGCTTGAGCTTCTGATTCTGATCGATGATCGCGGCATTGAGAGTCAGTGCTTCCATCAGATGACCTGCCCGGCGATAGAGCTCTGCCGCTTCGCCCAGCAGACGAGGATCGTAGATCGCCGCCTGACGCAGCACTTCGGCGGCGCCCAGCACGCGTTCGCTGGACAGATAGGTGTGTGCCAGCAGCCGGGACAGATCGACCTTGTCGGGGTAGGCCAGCCGCGCCTGCTCCAGTATCCGAGCCGCCTCGAGGTACTGCCCGCTCTGACGCAGCGCGTTGCCGATCGCCAGGGCATCCTCGGGACCCGCGCTCTGACCGGCGAGAAAGCGGCGACCCTGATCGGCAGCCTCTTGATACAGCCCCTGCTCGACCAGCAGAAAGACCTGGCGGCGGGCAAAATCACCGGCGCGATCGGGAAAGACCTGACGCCCCTCGGACAGCACGGCCCAGGCCTGCTGATATTCCTCGAGCTGCCAGTGGGCCTGCGAGCGAATCAGAAAGACCGATGGCAGCCGCGTGGCTTCCGGTCCGGCGCGGTCGAGGGCGTAGAGCGTTTCGACCCACTGCTCCTGCCCGAAGTAGGCCTGCGCCAGGTACAGCCAGACCACCGGCTCGTCCTGGCCCGCATCGATCGCCGCGCGAAACTCCCGCACCGCCAGGGCCAGTTCATTGAGATTGAGCGCGACCAGACCGCTGAGCGTGTGATAGCGAATCAGATCGAGCTCAGGGTCATCGACGTTGACGGCAGCCAGCACCTGGCGGGCACGCTCGTAGTTGCCGTCACCGATCAGCAGCGCCGCTAGCGGCAGACGCTCCAGCTCGCTGTCGGCCGCATCATCTCCTTCCTGAGCCATGCCGAGGCAGGGCGAGAGAAGCAACGACAGGGCCATCACGGCGGCAGGAAACGCGGTGGTTGGGCGACGTGGCGCAACGGCCTTGAAGAACTCTGGCAACATGGGACAGTCTGCTGATTTCCGGCGATCGTGGGGCGGTCAGCTCAGATCGAAGCGAATGCGCTGGCGGGCCCAGACCTTCACCGATCGGCCCTGGTACTGGGCGGGCTCGAAGCGCCAGTTCTGAACGCCCTGAATCGCCGATTGCTCGAAAATACCCGACGGCTCGGCCTCAAGCACCTGAACTTTCTCGATTTCACCGGCCGCACTGATCAAGAGGGACAGCACCACGTAGCCCTGGAGGCCCTGCGAGCGAGCGCTACGCGGATAGTCCAGGGGCGCCTGATAGACCGCACGCGGCGGTGTGTCCACCGAGTCGTCGGTCATGACCACGTCCGCCGTATCGCCAAGCAGCTGATCCTGCAGGCTGCTCAGGTCGCCCGCGTCCATGCCCGGAATACCGAAATCGATGCCCGAGAGCGAGGAGTCCAGACTGACCATCGGCGGCGCCTCGGCGCGGGAGCGCTGCGGCGGCGGCGGTTCCCGACGCACGACGCGTTGCGGCGGCGGTTCCGGGGCCCGCTCGACGGAAAAGCTCGAGGACGCTTCTTCAAGATTGCGCTCGGGCGCTTCGGCGAGACGGTTGATCATCAACAGCGTCCCGATCACCAGGGTGGATCCCACCACCATGAACAAGACGCCGGACATCAGCGAGCGCGTCTTCGATCTTGAAACATAGTTCATCTTGAAATCTCCTGTCACAACTTGCGATGTTCGGTCAGCCGGCGCCGGCCTCTTCCACCGTCGCCACGCCGACATCGTTCGCCCCGGAGCGCCGCGCCTCGTCGACCACCTCGACCAGGCGCTGGGCCGGCACGTTGCCGTCGGTCACCACCAGCACGGACTTGTCCGTACTGGCACTCAGCATTTCGCGCAGCCGACTCTGGATCACCCAGACCTGGATCGGCTGCCCGTCCAGATAGGTCGCCCCGCTGTTGTCGATGTAGAGGCGAACGGCCTTGGTCGATGCGGTCGTTGCCGACGACGCGCTGGGTCGGTTCAGGTCGAGCTTCATGTCCTTGACGAAGGTGGTCGAGACCATGAAGAAAATCAGCAGAATGAACACCATGTCGATCAAGGGCGAGATATCGACGTTCTGCTGCGCATCGGTGCGTTCACGAAATCGCATCGGGGGTCTCCTGTTGTTCATCGCCAGCCTGACCGGCGCAGAGAATGTCCTTGACCTGTGCCAGTTCGGTTCGCAGGCGGAGTGCTTTGCGGTCCAGCAGGCCGCCGACGATCAATCCGGGAATCGCGACGGCCAGCCCCATCTGAGTGGTAAACAGGGCCTGGGAAATACCGCCGGCGATGCCACCGGATTGGGCGAAGAGGGACATATCGCCCAGCGAATCAAAGGTTTCGATCATCCCCGATACGGTCCCGAGAAGGCCAAGGACCGGCGCGACGGCGACGATCGACATGATCAGACGCTGATAGCGCTTGGTGGAGGCTTCGAGCTCGGCGAAGGCATCATCGAGCCAACGGCGCAGATCCGGCGGTCGGCGATCGAGGACCTCAAGGCCGACAACCACCGCCTCCTCGACCAGTCCACGCGGTGGACGCGTCAGCCCCTTCTTTCGCCGGCTGATGATCTGACGGACCGAGCGCACGCTGCCGCGCTTCAGCTCCGAGAAGCGAAAACCGATGGCGAACCAGAGCACGAAGGCGCTGGCAAACAGGGGCGGCATGACGTAACCGCCCACGTCGAAGTAGAACGACAGGTCATTGAGCAGGGCATTGAGCATGTCAGCTCGCGCCCGCCTCGCGGCTGGCCTGGCCTTCGAGGTACTGATTGGTCACGCGAAGGGCAGCCTTTTCCATGTTGTCCTTGATCCGCTCGGCCCAGCCAGACAGAACATTGCCCAGCAGCAGCAGCGGAATCGCGACGATCAGACCGAGCTGCGTGGTCACCAGGGCAATCGAAATGCCGCCGGAGAGCAGCTTGGGATCGCCCGTGCCGAACTCGGTGATGACGTCGAAGGTCGAGATCATGCCCGTGACCGTGCCCAGCAGGCCGAGCAGCGGCGACACGGCGGCAATGACCATGATCACTGCACCGAAGCGGTTCAGGTGGCTCGACTCGTGCAGGATGGCCTCGGAGACGATATCCTCGAGGTGCTCGCGGTCGCGGTCCAGATTACGGATCGCCGCCGCGACCACCCGCGAGGTCGAGCTGCCCTTGCTGCGCAGCAGCTGCAGCGCCGCCTCGCGGTCGCCGCGCTTGACGTGCGAGCCCACCGTGTCGATTACCTTTTCTGTCGACATGCTGGCTCGCTGGAGAAAGACCGTGCGCAGGATCACGAGCAGGAAGCCCACCAGGCCGAGCACCACGATGATCCATCCGATCAGGCCGCCGCTTTCGATGATGTCGAGCACGCTCTTGCCCGTTTTCGACTCGACCTCGTTGGCCAGGGACTCGAAGGCAAACAGGCTCAGGGTCTCCGGGCGCTGACCCGCCGCAAGGGCCTGCGCCGTCCCTTCGCCGGCGGGCTCCGGCCAGATCTTGAGGTCGCCGTCGCCGGCCGGGGCGAGCGCCCCACTGCCCTGCGGACTGATGCCGTAAGCGGCAATGCGGCCCACGCTCAGGATCTCACCGCTGACCCGCGTGCCATCGGCAAGGAAGAACTCGCCGGGTGCCCGCGACACGCGACCGGCCCGCAGCAGCACCGTTGAGGCCGCCTCGAAGAGCGCCTGGACGTCCGCCATCCCTGGCGAGGATTGGCCGTGGGTGGGTTCATAGTCGTCGTCGAGAGTGAAATCGGCCTGGAGAAAGGTCGACGCCAGCACGTCGGTGTTCTCCATCGCCACGTCAACCGCACGTTCCGATTCGAAGACCAGGTTCTCCAGGCGGTCGGCCTGGCTGCGGCGATCGACGACGGTCGCCTCGAGGTCGCGGATCTCACTCTGAATACGGCGCTTTTCCGCATCGACTCGGCTCTCCAGCTCGGCCATGCGGCGCTCGAGATCGGCGCGCTGACCCTGCAGGAAGGCGAATTCGCGCTGGTAGGCCTGCTCGAGCGACGGGGCCTGCTCACGCGGTGCCGGCGTGGCGGTCTCTGCCGCTGCCGGGCTCACCTCGGCCGCGGCCGAGTCCTGGGCGTCGGCCGACATCTCGTCCTGCGCCAGGGCCGGGTTGACCGCCCAGAGCAGGAGCACCAGGACCGCTGCAACGATCGGGTCATTCATCTTGACAGGCCAGCTGATCATGGCGTGGCCTCCAGAGCGATGCTGCCGTTGGGCAACTCGAAGTAGCCCGACCGGATCTGCTTCTGCATCGAATCGAACAGGGTGGCGATCTGGTCGATGGCCTCGGCCGACGTCAGCTCCTGGAAGCGCCAGCTGTCGCCCTGGCGGACGACCTGACCCGAACGACCGTCACGGGTCTGGAAGTACATCGCCACGGTCCCGAGCTTGACGACGTCGGACAGGACGCGCTGACCGCCGAGGGGGATGACCTGGGTATGGAGGCCGTTCTCGCGCGTCAGGCGCAGCTCATCCTCATAGAAGCTCCAGAGCCGGTTGATGATGCGCGGCGGCGCCTGCGCTCCCGTCTCGAGCTGGGACCGAATCTCGGCCAGGGCGTCGAGACGCTCGTCGAGCCGGTACGGCAGGCTGGCCTGGATCGTCGCCTCCAGGTCGGCGATGACCGCCTCGGCGACGGGGATCAGGGCTTCGCCGGCAAGGCCGGCCTCGCTGGCGCGCTCGCGGTTGTCGGCCAGGTCCTGCTCGAGCTGTCGGATGCGAAGGTCCTCGCGCCGCGCCGTCGCTTCGAGATCGCCCTTCTGGGCGGCCAGGGCATTCATTTCGGCCCGGTGTTGTTCGGTCAGGCTGTTGAGTTCGGAATTGAGCGATTCGACCTCGCCCCGGAGCCGGACCAGCTCCTGGGCCAGGTTATTCAGCGACTCGCTGTCCGACGAATCCTGAGCGGGCAGCTGGGATGATGGCGACAGGCTCAGCAAAAGCACTGCGACGCCGGCGAAAAACCTCGTCATGCGACCTCCAAAACCTGGTGCGCGGAGAAACATTGGCCGCATTGTGGAGGCGAAAGGTGTCAGTCAGGTGTCTGTAATATTTCAGTCAGATGACACCTGCATGACGGCCGGATTCAGGAGGCATGGGCGACGGCTTTGCGTACCCGGGCCGGAGGAAAGAGACAGGTGAAGGTCGAGCCCTCATCGGGCACCGACTGCACCTGCAGCTGCCCGCCGTGGCGCTGCAGCACGTGCTTGACGATCGCCAGGCCCAGGCCGGTACCCGAGCGCTGCCGACCGTGAGCGCTGCTGACCCGATAGAACCGCTGGGTGATGAAAGGCAGGTGCTTTTCTTCGATGCCCACGCCGTTGTCGATGACCGAAAACACGGCACTGCCCTGATCGTTCAGGCCCCAGCTGACCTCGATTCGACCGCCCTCCGGCGTATAGCGCATGGCGTTGACGATCAGGTTCGAAAAGGCACTGTGCAACTCCCCCTCGACGCCGGCCAGGTGCACCGCATCGCGGATCTCCAGTTCGATCGAGTGGCGATCGCGGTCGCCGACCCGCGCCGAATGAACGATGCGCGCAAGCAGCTTGGGCACGTCGATCCACTCGCGCTCGCTGGCCTCGTTTTCTTCCGTTTCCAGCCGCGATAGCTCCAGAAGATCATCGACCAGGCTGGTCATGCGCTGGCACTGCGCCTGCATCTCGTTCAGCGGCAGCGCCCAGTCCGCGCTCAGGCTCTGGTCATCGGCCATGGTCTCGAGGTAGCCCGAAAGCACCGTGATGGGCGAGCGCAGCTCATGGGAGGCGTTGGCCACGAAATCCCGGCGCATCGCCTCGAGTCGCTGCAGGCGCGTGACGTCGCGAAAGAGCAGCAGATACTGCTTGCTGCCGTAGGGGATCAGGCGAGCCGACAGGGTCCGATCCGGATCGATGGGCGAGGCAATCTTGACCGGCATGTCGTAGACGCCGGAGCGCAGATAGCGCATGAACGCTCGTGATCGCAGGAGGTTGAGGATCGACTGCCCCAGATCACGCTGCGTGGACAGATTCAGGCCATCGCGCGCTGCATCATTGAACCACTTGATGCGGAAGTCGCCGTCGAGCACGATCGATCCGTCCGGCATCGCCGAGGTCGATTCACGAAATTCGCGAATGACCCGGCCCAGGCGCTTCTTGCGCTTGAAGTAGCGCCGCTGCAGGCGGTAGTAGTGTTCGAGGACCTCGCCCCAGACGCCCCAGGACTGGGGCGGATGCCGTCGACGGCCGACGCGCAGCCAGCGCTCGAGTCGATCGAGTTCATAGAGGTGGCGAAGCAGGATGATCGCCAGCGCGCCGGCCAGCCACCAGCCGGTCTGCCCGAAGGACCAGCCGAGAAAGAGCGCCGCGCCCAGCAGGAGGCCCGGCAGCAGCAGCTCGCTGAACCAGGCCCTGTTCATCAGTCCCTTCCCGTCGTCGAGAAGCGATAGCCCGCGCCACGCACGGTCTGCACCAGCTTGTCGAAGCCGTGGCTGGCGAGGGCCTTGCGAAGGCGCAGGATGTGCACATCCACGGTGCGCTCTTCAACGTACACGCCGCCGCCCCAGACGTGGTCGAGGAGCTGGGCGCGGGAATAGACGCGGTCCTGATGCGTCATGAAGAATTTCAGCATGCGAAATTCCGTCGGGCCCAGTTCCACCGGCTCGCCGTTGGCCAGCACCCGATGGCTGGCGACGTTCAGGACCAGACCGTCAGCGTCCACCTCGTCGTCGCGGCCCGCCGGCGAGGCGCGGCGGATCACGGCGTTGATGCGCGCGATCAGCTCGCGCGAAGCGAAGGGTTTGGTGATGTAGTCGTCGATGCCGCTCTCGAAGCCTCGGATCTTGTCGTCCTCCAGACTGCGGGCGGTCAGCATGATGACGGGGATTTCGCGGGTGAGTTCATCGCGGCGCAGGGATCGCGCAAATTCCGGTCCCGACTGATCGGGCAGCATCCAGTCGAGCAGGACCAGGTCCGGCTGCTGATCCGCCACGGCGATTCTGGCGCTGCGGCAGTCGCCAGCCTCGAGCACGGAGAAGCCGGCTCGCTCGAGGTTGAACACGATCATGCGCCGGATTCCCTCATCGTCCTCGACGACCAATATCGTTCGCTCGCTCATTCCAGCCTTCCGTCACGGGATCGACTTTATTGCAGCAACGTCACGTGACATTCTTATGACGCTGGTGTCACAGACGATCAACCCCGATCCGTCCCGTATACCGCCTGCATCGCTCCGATCGCCTCGATGACGCCGGCCCTGAGCGACGTCGGCTGGACGACTTCGATATCGGCACCATAGCTCAGAATGCTCATGATGAGTTCGCGCTGATGCCCGATCGGTAGGCGGAGCTCCCAGCGACCGTCCTCGAGCCACTCGGACTGCTGCTCCGGATGCCAGGCCTCCTCCGCCGCCCAGCGCGCGGCCTCTGCCTTGAAGCGCAGCACGGCGGTCTCTCTGACCGGACCGGAAAAGATTCCGAAGGCCTGGTCGAAATGCTCACTGATCTCCTCGGCCGGCAGGTCCAGGGAGTCGGAATCCAGCATCGCCATGCCGCGAATGCGCTCGAGGGCGAAGCTGCGCAGGCCCTCGGCCTGATGACACCAGGCCGCCAGGTACCAGCGATCGCGATAGGCAATGAGTCGCTGGGGCGACACCTCGCGCTCGGTCAGATCATCGCGGCGGCGTCCGTGATAGGTCAGGCGCACGCGCTGGCGCCGGAACAGGGCCTTGAGCACGGTCTCGAAAAGATCGCCGGGCACGGGCCGACCGGCATCCTTGCGGATCTGGATACGTTCGGGCTGAGCGCTGAGGTCGAGGCCCTGCCGGTCCAGCAGCTGGTTGATGCGCTGCTGCACACCGTCCAGCTCGTCCTCGAGAAGGCCGGGCTGCACGTTGCCCAGCACGTGCCGAGCCGTCAGCAGCGCCTGCAGCTCGTCCGGGCTGATCCACAGGCCGGGGAGCTCGAAATGGCCGGCGAGCTGGCGGTCGTAGAAAAACCCCCTGCCCTCGTCATCCTGCTCCAGGGGTGCGCCGAGCTGGTCACGGAGTTCGGCAATCAGACGATAGAGCGTCGCCTGGCTGCAGCCGAGCGCCTCCATCAACTGCTGGCGGGTAATGGGCGTGCGTCGCTGACGCAGGATGTCGTGGAGATGATAGAGACGTTCCCGGCGCGACATGCCGAGATCAGTCGTCCCGGCAGGTCCGGCAGGTGCCGTAGATCTCCAGCACCTGGCGGCGAGGTTCGAAGTCGCGCGCGAGTGCCGCGTCGCGAAGGCGGTCTTCGATACTGTGATCGTGAACTTCGGTCACCGCCTCGCACTGCTCGCAGATGAGGAACTGCCCCTGATGCTGATCCTCCGGATGGAAGCAGCTGACAAAGGCATTCAGGGTCTCCAGGCGATGGATGAAGTGATTCTCGAGCAGGAACTCGAGGGCGCGATAGACCGTGGGAGGGGCTGCCTTGGGCTGTTCTGCCTTCAGCTGATCGAGAAGATCATAGGCCTTCACCGGGCCGTCGGCGGCGAGCACCATTTCGAGGATGCGTTTGCGAGTCGGCGTCAGGCGCAGGCCCTGCTGGCGGCAGTGCCCCTCGACCTCTTTGACAACAGCCGTGGAATCCATGCCGGAATTCTAGCATCCCGCGCCGACGCCAGAAGGCTTGCGTGGGCACGCCCGCTCGCGCTTACTGCTGGCTCTCGGCGCGCTCGGCGATGAAGTCCAGCGCCTGCTGAATCCGGCGCAGACTGCGGTCGCGGCCCACCAGCCACAGGGTGTGATTGATGCCCGGTGATTGACCGTGTCCCATCAGGGCCACGCGCAGGGGCATGCCGATCTTGCCGAAGCCGATGCCCAGCCCATCGGCGGTTGCCTGCACGGCCGCCTGCAGCGCATCCGGCGACCAGGTTTCCAGCGCCTCCAGTCGGCCCCTGAGCGCGGCCAATGGCTCGGCGGCGACGGGGCGCAGGTGCTTCTTCGCTGCGGCGGGATCGAATTGATCGAAATCACTGTAGAACGGGCGCGACTGCTCGACCAGTTCGACGAGGGTTTCGACGCGCTCGGCCTGCACCGCCAGCAGGTCTTCAAGGGGCGGTCCGGCATCGACCGCCAGACCCGCCTCGGCCAGGTGCCAGGCCAGCTCGGTCCGGACCTGTTCCTGCGCGCCCTCGCGCAGGTAATGCTGGTTCAGCCAGTTCAATTTCTCCGTGTCGAAGCGCGAGGGCTTGCGATTGACGTCCTCGATGCGGAAGCGTTCGATCAGCTGGGCTCTGGAAAAGACCTCCTGATCCCCATCCGACCAGCCCAGACGCGCCAGGTAGTTGATCAGCGCATCGGGCAGGTAGCCGGCCTCGCGCCAGGCCATCACACTGACCGCCCCGTGGCGCTTGGACAGGCGCGCGCCGTCGTCACCGAGAATCATCGGCACGTGGCCGAAGGCCGGCGGCTCGGCGCCCAGAGCGCGGTAGATATTGATCTGGCGGGGCGTGTTGTTGATGTGGTCGTCGCCGCGGATCACCAGGTTGATCTCCATATCCAGATCATCGACCACAACGGCGAAGTTATAGGTCGGCGAGCCGTCGGCGCGCATGATGACCAGATCGTCGAGCTCGCTGTTCTCGACTTCGATCCGGCCTCTGACCCGGTCGTCGAAGACCACGCTGCCGTCGTCCGGGTTGCGGAAGCGGATCACCGGCTCGACGTCCTCGGGCGCAGACGCCAGATCACGGCAATGCCCGTCGTAGCGCGGCTTTTCGCCGGCGGCCATGGCCGCCTCACGCAAGCCATCGAGGCGCTCGCGCGAGCAGTAGCAGCGATAGGCCTTGCCTTCATCGAGGAGGCGGTCGACGACGGACTGGTAGCGCTCGAAGCGCTCACTCTGATAGAACGGGCCCTCGTCATACTCCAGCCCGAGCCACTGCATGCCGTCCAGGATGGCCTGCGTCGAGGCCTGCGTCGAGCGCTCGCGATCCGTGTCCTCGATGCGCAGGATGAACTGCCCCCCCGTGGCGCGGGCAGCCAGGTAGCAGAACAGCGCCGTACGGGCGCCTCCGATATGCAGAAACCCCGTTGGCGACGGGGCAAAGCGGGTGCGAATCGGTGCTGGATCGGACGTCATGGGCCGAGGCCTGGTTCGAGAAAAAGGGCCGGTAGTCTACCAGAGCCCGCCGCGTGAGAATCGACACGAATTCGGCTATAAACGTGGTTCGGAACGCGGACGGAATCGAAGGCTCGGCGCCCCGTCCAGGGCGAGCCCGTGACGTCGGAACCCAGGGGTCGAGGAAGCATGA
Source organism: uncultured Wenzhouxiangella sp. (assembly GCA_964504865.1). Taxonomy (GTDB): domain Bacteria; phylum Pseudomonadota; class Gammaproteobacteria; order Xanthomonadales; family Wenzhouxiangellaceae; genus Wenzhouxiangella. The sequence continues at coordinate 5,921 of CAZDFS010000024.1, read as the reverse complement.
CTGAAACCACAGGAACAGGCAGATGAATTGGCCCCTGGACCGCCTGGATCCAGCCACGGCAGGCCGGCGCCGCCGACTGCGCCTGCCCGGCTGGCGGCTGCTCGCCATGCTCGCCCTCACGATCCTGATCGCCACCTCCGGCGATAACGAGCTGACCCACCTAGAGCGCATCAACGCGCGCGGCAGTCTGATCATGCTGACGGTCAACGGCGCCTCCACCTACTATCAGGGAGCGCAGGGTGAGACCGGCTTCGAATACGATCTGGCCACCCGCTTTTCGGACTTCATCGACGTCCCCCTGGAGGTCGTGACCCTGCCCGATCTATCGGCCCTGATTGGCGCGCTTGAAGCCGGCCAGGGGGATTTCATCGCCGCCAACCTGTCCCGCGCCGTCGGGCGACAGGTCCGCCTTCGCTTCGGCCCCAGCTATGACTCCGTCGCGCCGGTTGTGGTCTACCGCGGCGGCAGCGCACGGCCGGACGACTTCGACGACCTTCGCGGCGGCCGCCTGGCCCTGCTCCAGGGCACGAGCTACGAGGCCACGCTGCGCGCTGCCGCCCCGGACCTGGACTGGGAAACGCCCGAAGGCGTCAGCATCGAAGACCTGTTCGAGCAGATCAGTAACGAGGAGCTCGACTACACCATCGTCGACTCGAACATCCTCAAGCTCAATCGCCGGTTTTTCCCCGAAATACGGCCGGGGTTCGAAATCGACAGCCCGCAGGAGCTGGCCTGGGCCAGCCTGCGCACGAGCGACGATACGCTGGTTCAGCGCATGCGGGAATTCTTCGTGCGCGCCGATCAGCTCGGCATCCTGGCCGACCTCAAGGCCCGTCACTACGACCACATCGAAAACTACGAGCCCGTCGGCACCTTCAATTTTCAGCGCCAGCTGCGCGATCGCCTGCCCCAGCTGAGGGCCTACTTCGAGCAGGCCGCCGCCGAAACGGGCCTGGACTGGCGCCTGCTGGCGGCCGTCGGCTACCAGGAATCGCACTGGAACCCCGACGCGGTGTCTCCGACCGGCGTGCGCGGCGTGATGATGCTGACCCAGCGCACCGCCCGTTCCCTGGGCATCGAAGATCGCGAAGACCCCCAGCAGAGTATCGACGGCGGCGCCCGCTATATCCTGCGGATGATGGATCGACTGCCCGCGCGCATCCAGGAACCGGACCGAACCTGGCTGGCGCTGGCCGCCTACAACGTCGGCTATGGCCACCTCGAAGACGCTCGCGTCCTCACCGAACGCCTCGGCGGCGACCCGGATCGCTGGCTGGACGTCCGCGATCACCTGCCCCTGCTCACCCAGGAGCGCTGGTACAGCCAGACCCGCTTCGGCTACGCCCGCGGCTACGAGCCGGTCAACTACGTGGAAAACATCCGAACCTTCTACGACATCCTCCTGTGGATGGAGGGACGGGAGCATCCGTTGTTGGCCGAAAACTAGGGCAAGGGTGAGGGGCTGAACGGCGAAGGGGCGAAGGGGTGAAGGGGTGAAGGGTTACGGGTTTCGCCCTGAGCCTTGTGCCTTGAGCCCTGCGCCTGTCTTTAGCGTGCCTTTCAAGCCTCCAGCTTGCGCCAGAGGCAGCCCCCGGCCTGGGCTTCGATCGCGTCCAGGCGCTGTTCGTGGGCGGCGCGCTCCTCGTCGCTGGCCCGGATCGTAACCAGGCGGCTCAGGTCGAGGCCGGTGACGAGTTCCGGGCCGTCGCTGCTGCTCCGGTCGCCGCTCAGATCCAGCGCCAGGTCCACCTGGCCGCCGGTCATCGCCAGATAGACCTCAGCCAGCAGCTCCGCATCCAGCAGGGCGCCGTGGAGGTCGCGATTGGAATGGTCGACGTCGTAGCGCTTGCATAGGGCGTCCAGGCTGACGCGCTGACCCGGGTGCAGCTCGCGCGCGAGAACGAGCGTGTCCAGCACGCCGGCGATGGCCTCGAGCTCCAGATTCAACTCACCTTCCATGCGCGCCAGCTCGGCATTCAGAAAGCCAACGTCGAAGGGCGCGTTGTGGATGATGATCTCCGAATCCCGGACAAAATCGACGAAATCCCGAGCCACGGCGCCGAACTTCGGCTTGTCGGACAGGAATTCATCGGTGATGCCATGCACCTCAAGCGCACCCGCATCGACCGCGCGTTCGGGGTTGATGTAGACGTGGAAATTCCGCCCGGTCAGGCGCCGCTCGATCATCTCGACACAGCCAATCTCGATAATGCGATGGCCCTCCCGGTGGTCCATGCCCGTGGTTTCCGTATCGAGGATGATTTGTCGCATTTGAATTCCTTGAATCAAGACTTTTATTTCGCGCAGAGACGCAGAGGCGCCAAGGAATAGAATGAAAACAAAATCAGAGAAAATTCTCTCCCGATTTCAAATGTTTTCCTTATCTCTTTCTCTGCGCCTCAGCGCCTCTGCGCGAGTCCATGTTTTGCTTTTCCAACTAACTAAATCCCCTCGCAGCCGTACTAGCGAGTTCGTCGGCGCGTTCGTTTTCCGGGTGGCCGCTGTGGCCCTTGACCCAGTGCCAGCTGACGTCATGGCGCGCGACGGCGGCGTCGAGGCGCTTCCAGAGGTCATCGTTCTTGACCGGCTTCTTCGCCGCCGTGCGCCAACCGTTGCGCTTCCAGTTGGCCATCCACTCGAGCATTCCCTTGCGCACGTACTGCGAGTCGGTAGTCAACTCCACCTTGCTCGGCCGCTTCAGCGCATCCAGGGCCTGAATGGCGGCCATCAATTCCATGCGGTTGTTGGTGGTGTTCGCTTCCCCCCCGGACAGCTCCTTCTCGTGGCCGTTCCAGCGCATCAATGCGCCCCAGCCGCCGGGCCCCGGGTTCCCGAGGCAGGCGCCGTCGGTCCAGATCCGGATGCGGTCGCTTGAATTCATGCGGCTCGGCATTGGGACACGGCGGCGTCAGCCCCGCGGAAGATGGGCTGGCCGAACTTGACGTGTTTGACCTGCGCGGGTCGCCTGGGCTTGCGGGCCACCAGTATCAGCACCGGCGATAGACCGGGCACCATGGATTTCCACTGAAACGAACGTTTCTGACAAATCTCCAGCGAGCCCTGGGCATGCAGTAATTGCCAGCGCGGCCAGCTGGGCAGCCAAAGCGCCTGGCGACCGAGGACCTGCCAGGCTTTTCTGTGCCAGGGGTTGGCGGTCACCGAGATAAGCGTCCCGCCGGGCTTCAACACCCGGGCAACATCGGCCAGCGGGTCCGCCGCTACGCCGGGCTGCCAGAGATGGCGGAGCAGCAACAAGGGCACGGATTCCGAGTCGAGGGGAAGTGCGTCGATCTGCGACGAAAACGGCCAGCTGATGCCCGCCCGATCGATCAGCAGGCGCTCTCGACGCGCGTTCAGCGCCGGCGACGATGACGCCATCGGGGCCATTTCGAGCACCCAGGTCGGGTTGACCTCATCGACCAGTGGCGCGACAAGCCGGTTTTCGAAGGTCTGGAGTTGGGCGAATCCGGCAAGCGACATACGCGATCGGTGGGCGTCCGTTAGAATCCGGGTAAATCCAGCGGCCAAGAATACCAGAGACATGCGCGAGCCGATATCCATCGAAGCGATCCCGATCCTGGAGACCAACTACGTCTGGGCCCTGCACGACGGCCGCCACGCGGTCCTCGTCGACCCGGGTCGCGCCGGACCGCCCCTGAAATGGTTGGAAGCCAGGTCACTGCATCTCACTGGACTGCTCATCACCCATCATCACTGGGACCACACCGACGGCATCGACGAAATTCTGAACGCTCACCCGGTCCCCGTATACGGGCCGGCAGACGATCGAATTCCACAGGTCGATCACCCGCTCGGCGAAGGTGACGTGCTCGAGCTCGAGACGCCAGCGCTGGCACTGTCTGTGCTAAGCGTGCCTGGCCACACCAGCATCCATCTGGCCTACGTCGGCGAGGATTTCGTGCTCTGTGGCGACGCCCTGTTCTCGGCCGGCTGCGGCCGGCTCTTCGAGGGCGATGCCGAGCAGATGCAGCAGTCGATGGACAAGCTCGCCGCCCTCCCCGGCACGACGCGCGTATGCTGTGCTCACGAATACACCCTCGACAATTGCCGCTTCGCGCTGCAGGTCGAACCCGACAACGCCGCGCTGAATCAGCGCCTGGAACAGGCCAAGAAACTCCGCCGCGGCAACCGCATCACCCTGCCGTCGACGATCGCCGACGAGCTGAGCTTCAACCCCTTTCTGCGCACCCGCCAGCCCGGCGTCATTGCCGCCGCCCAACAACGAAGCCCCGACTGCGGCACCCAGCCCCACGAGGTCTTCGGCGTCATCCGACGCTGGAAGGACCAATCCTGATCGTAAGGAGGAAGACCGGTTTCAGGTTTCAGGTTTCAGGTTTCAGGTTTCAGGTTTCCGGGTTTCGCCCTTCGCCCTTTGCCTTGCGCCTTCATCCTCCCCCTGTCACTCCTTTTCCCTTGCGCTTTTCGCCATGCTAAAGTTCAGCCAAGGTTATATAAGACATCGCCATGACTGATCCAGCCACCGTTGACGCGACCTACGAGGACATCTTGGCGCTGCCGGAAAATCTGGTCGGTGAAATCCTTGGGGGAGGCTTGTATACCCATCCACGACCCGCGCCGCGCCATGCCAGAGCTTATTCTTCGATAACGGGGACACTCTGGGGCCCGTTCGATAATGGAGCTGGTGGGCCTGGGGGTTGGTGGATTATCGACGAACCGGAGTTACATCTCGGCTCTGACATCATCGTACCCGACTTGGCCGGCTGGCGGCGAGAACGCATGCCCAGCCTGCCCGACACCGCTTGGTTCGAGCAGGCGCCTGATTGGGTCTGTGAAATCCTTTCCCCTTCAACCGCCAACACGGATCGCGCGATCAAGATGCCCGTGTACGCGCGCGAGGGCGTCGCGCACCTCTGGCTCGTCGATCCTGATGCACGCACGCTGGAAAACTATCGCCTGCAGGACAACGGCCACTGGCTCCTGCTCGCCACCCTGAAGGACGACGACCCCGTCACACAGCCTCCCTTCGACGCCATCACCTTCCCCCTCAACGATCTCTGGCCCGACTAGATCCAGACGATTTTCATGAGGAGAAAAAGCCCGAGCAGCGAGGTGGAGACGGGGGTCTGTTTTCCCCTTTTTTGGCGTTCTTCCCAGCGCTTACCGCCTTTCTAAGGCGCCGTAGCTCCCCGAATCCAGTTTTCAATCTCCAACGCCGATACTCGCCCGAACTCTCGCACCTTGTCGGTCACCAGCACCATCCCGAACGCTAAGGACTGCGCGGCAATCCAGAATTCATTGGCGCCGATCGGCGTGCCCGCTAACTCAAGCTCAGCACGCAAACGGCCATACGCTTTGCTGACTTCGGCATCCACCGGTCAACTGGCGATAAGCGACTCCAGAGCATTTCGATTGGCTGCCTTTAATCGACCTTTCTCAACACCAACGTGAAGCTCCCCAAGAACAACACTGGAGAAAGCAAGCGCCGTAGCGTCACTTCGCCCGAGATGCTTTTTGGCGTCTGCGTGCCCCCGGATGGCGGCAATAAGACTATTGGTGTCGAGCAGATAACGCTTCAATCCAAGGCCTTGATCGGCTGCGGACCGTCCAGGCGACGGAACCAACTGCGCCACCGTCAGGCTTCCGTCTTTCGGATTCTGTAATCACTGATAAATCTAAAAACCACCCGTCCCCCGCCACCTGCCAAGCAGACTTCCCGCTTTTGCGCCTTGCGCCTTGCGTCTTGAGCCTTGAGCTTTGTGCCCTGCCCCTTACCCCTTTATCCCCTTCACCCATTCACCGTCAGTCATTCTTCAAACCGATCCGCAAACAACCCCGTCTCCTCGGTAATGCAGTTCGGGAAATTCTGCGCGATCCGTTCGTTCATCAGCGTATTGACCCGCGGCGCCAGTTCGAGCCGGATGGGACCGCCGCAGGCGCTG
>CAZDFS010000023.1:0-43961 GCA_964504865.1 uncultured Wenzhouxiangella sp. | reverse complement strand
ATCAGTCTGTCTTGGATGGTCCGTGTGGACAACCTACTGAGAGATCACACCTAGGAAACCTCTTAAACAATCATGCTCGGGCGTAAGAACCGGAAGCGCGGAGGAGCTTACAGGCTTTCGAGGAGGCGCTGGACCGGTCGAGGAAGGCCGAACTGGTCTGCCTGATCTGGCCTGACCCAGCGGCCGTCGGGCCCGTCGACAACCTCCCGGCAGTCGTCTTCGTCAAGGTGCATAAAATCCATGACCAGACTGAAGTGGGAAAACTCGTGAACGACGGACTCGAGGGTCTCGCGGCCGGATGCACGGCGCGACAGGTCGGAGGCAGTACTTTCGGGAAAACACCACAGCCCGCCCCAGATCCCCGAGGGTGGGCGCGGAACCAGCAGTACGTCATTGTTCTGATTTCGAATGACCAGAAAGACTGCACGCCGCTGCGGTCGATGCTTCTTCGGTTTCCTGCCCGGGAATTCGGCCACCCTGTCGGTCTTTCGAGCCAGGCAGTCGCTTCTGACGGGGCAGGCATCGCAGGCCGGCGAACGGGTCGTGCAAAGGGTCGCTCCGAGGTCCATGATCGCCTGGGTGTAGTTGGCGGCCTCTGCGTCCGGCGTGCGTTGTTCTGCTTCCCGCCACAGCCTCTTCTCCACCGCCGATCGCCCCGGCCAGCCCTCGACGGCCGCGTGCCGTGAGAGGACCCGCTTGACGTTGCCGTCCAGGATCGTCGCGGGGCGGTTCCAGGCCTGGGCCAGGATGGCGTGGGCCGTGGATCGACCGATTCCCGGCAGACCATGGAGTGCTTCTGCATCGGCGGGCAGGGCACCGTCATGCCGGGTCATGCACTCGCGCGCCGCGGCGTGCAGGTTTCTTGCTCGAGCGTAATAGCCAAGGCCGGTCCACGCGGCGAGCACCTCGTCCAGCGAGGCCGCCGCCAGGTGCTCGAGATCGGGAAAGCGATCCATGAAGCGATGGAAATAGGGCACCACCGTGGCCACCTGCGTCTGCTGCAGCATGATTTCCGAGACCCAGACGCGATACGGGCTTCGGTCAAGCTGCCAGGGCAGATCATGGCGGCCATGAACCCGCCACCAGGCGAGCAGGCGATCAGCGAAGGAGCCTGGGGCGATGCCGGCCTGGCTCAATCGGCGCTGACCGGAAGCAGGGCGTGGACGAAGGTGCCGGCATCGAAGGGGCGAAGGTCGGCGGCCGTCTCGCCAACGCCGATGAACCGGATCGGGATCTTCAGCTCCTCGGCAATGGCGAAGAGCACGCCCCCGCGCGCCGTGCCGTCGAGCTTGGTCACGGTGATGCCCGTCAGCGGGACGGCTTCATTGAACTGACGCGCCTGGGCCAGCGCGTTCTGTCCCGTTCCGGCGTCGACGACCAGCATCGTTTCGTGCGGGGCCTCCGGGTCGACCTTCTGCATGACTCGGCGGACCTTCGCCAGTTCCTGCATCAGATGCCCCTGCGTGTGCAGGCGACCGGCCGTATCGGCAATGAGGACGTCGACGCCGCGCGAGCGGGCCGAATGGAGGGCGTCGAAGATGACGGCCGCCGTATCAGCGCCGGTGCCCTGGGCAACGACGGGGACGCCATGGCGCTCGCCCCAGGCCTTGAGTTGCTCGACCGCTGCCGCGCGAAAGGTGTCGCCGGCCGCGAGCATGACCGATTTGCCTTCATCGAGGTAGCGGCGCGCCAGCTTGCCGATCGTGGTTGTCTTGCCGACGCCGTTGACGCCGACCATCAGGATCACGAAGGGCTTGCGCGACTCATCGATGGCGAGGAAATCCTCGCACGGTTCGATCAGGTCATAGAGCTCGGCCTGGACTGCCGGCAGCACGGCGGCCGGGGAATCGATCAGACCCTGATCGATGGCGCTCTCGAGGCGATCGATGATTCGAGTCGTCGCCGCGATGCCCATGTCGGCGGTGAGCAGGGTGGTCTCGATCTCCTCGATCAGGTCCGCATCGACCTCCGTGGCACCCCGGATCAGGCGGAACAGTTCACCGAGGCTGGCACGGGAGCGCTCGAGGCGCTGTTCGAGGGGATCCTGCCCGGCGTCTTCAGCAGGACGGACGGCGGTGGTCTCGACACCTGAACCGGACTTCTTGCGGCGAAAGATGGAAAACATGTTGGCGATTCGATCAGTTTCGAATTAACGGATGGCCCGGCGTATCGACGCCCGATGCCCCAAGCCCTGAGGGCCGCGCTATGCTACCACCATGACGGGTAAGGTTCGGATCATCGGCGGGGCCTGGCGGGGTCGGAAGCTGCAGGTCGCTGATCTGCCGGGACTCCGCCCGAGCGGCGATCGCTCGCGGGAAACCCTGTTCAACTGGCTCGGACCGTCGATTCAAGCCTGTCGCTGCCTCGATCTGTTTGCCGGCACCGGGGTCCTCGGTCTGGAAGCCGTATCGCGCGGTGCCCGCAGCGCGGTGCTGGTGGAACGATCACCGCAGGCTCTCGGGGCGATCGATCAGCAGACAGGCAGCTGGCCCGGGCGCGAGCGAGTCGAGCTGGTCAACGCCGATGCGCTCGACTGGTTGCGCCGTCGGGACGATGGCTTCGATCTTGTCTTTCTCGATCCCCCCCACGGCCAGGGACTGCAGATGGGCGCCCTGCAGCTGCTCGTCGAGGGCGATCTCATCGCACAGAACGGCCGGGTCTGTGTCGAGTACGGCAAGACGGAGGACTGGACATCGCCACGACAGGACTGGCTGGCGGAGGGCTTCGATCTGCTCAAATCGAAGACCTTCGGGCAGATCGCGATCGATCTGTACCGTTATCGCGGCGGTCGATCGTCCTGAGCATGGACGTTATACTCTCCCGCCCATTCCAACGCTGAGCCATCCATGCCGAGCGCTCCGGATTATCAGGTCGCGGTCTACCCAGGCACCTTCGATCCGTTGACCAACGGTCACACGGACCTGGTGCTGCGTGCGTCGAGGATGTTTCGCAAGGTCATCGTTGCGATCGCCGAGAGCCCGCACAAGAAGCCCGCGTTCTCCGTCGAGAAGCGAATGGCGTTGGCCGATAGCGTCCTGCGCGAGGCTGGCGCGAGGAACATCGAGGTCACGGGCTTCACGACGCTGCTGGCGCACTTCGTCCAGGAGCGCGGCGCCGGCGTCCTTCTTCGGGGGCTGCGCGCCGTTTCCGACTTCGAGTACGAGTTTCAGCTCGCCTCGATGAACCGGCATCTCGTCGCGTCGGTGGAAACCGTCTTTCTGACCCCTGATGAACAGCACAGCTTCATATCATCCACGCTGGTCAAGGAAGTGGCTCGCCTCGACGGTGACGTCCGGGAGTTCGTCCACCCGCTGGTTGCGCAGGCGCTGAAGGATCACTACCGTTGATGGCCAGCTGCGGCCCCTTCCGAACCGATAGAGGTCTTGTCCCAATGCCGATTCTGAAATTCCGTTTCCTTCTGACCATGGCGCTGTTCGCGCTCCCGGGTCTGGTGCTCGCCAACGGCCCCGGGCGCTACGCTGTGTCCAGCGCCCACGAGCTGGCAACGGAGGCGGGCATGGAGATCATGGCCGACGGCGGCAACGCCTTCGACGCCGCCGTGGCCGTGTCGGCAGCCCTGGCGGTGGTCGAACCGGCGTCTTCCGGTATCGGTGGCGGTGGCTTCTGGATACTCGGCCGCTCGAGCGATGGGTGGGCGACGATGGTTGATGGCCGGGAAACGGCTCCGGCGGCTGCCTTCGCCGATATGTATCTCGATGAAGAGGGCAATGTCGACCGGGATCTCGCCATCAACGGTCCGCTCGCCGCCGGCATTCCTGGCGCACCGGCGGCCTGGGTGCATATCGCAGAGACCTACGGCACCCGGCCCCTATCGGTGCTGCTCGCACCGGCGATCCGTCTCGCCTCCCAGGGCTTTCCCGTGGATGAGAAGTATCGACGCCTTCTCGGCTGGCGCGGCGAGGTGATGGCGCGCTATCCCGAGACTGCGGCCATCTTCATGCCCGGGGGCGAGGTCCCCGAGCTCGGGACCATCATCAGGCAGGCCGACCTGGCCGAGGTCCTGCGCCGCCTGGCCAGCGAGGGGCATCGGGGCTTCTATGCGGGCCAGACGGCCGAGCGCCTCGTTGCCGGTGCTCGTGAGCACGGCGGGATCTGGACGCTCGAGGATCTGGCCAGCTATCGTGCCGTGGAGCGTGAACCGATTCGCCTCGACTACGAGGGCTACGAATTGATCACCGCGCCGCCGCCCTCGTCGGGCGGTATCGCCATCGCTCAGATTCTCAATCTTATCGAGCCCTACGACATGGCCGATCTCGACCCGGTCAGCCGAGTTCACCTGCTCTCCGAGGCCATGCGCCGGGCCTATCGCGATCGCGCCCTGTATCTCGGCGATCCGGACTTCGTCGATATACCAACCGACATGCTTTTGAGCGAGCACTACGCTTCCGGCCTTCGCGCCAGCCTTCGTATGGACCGGGCCACGCCCTCGTCCAGCCTGTCGGGTGATCCGTCCCTGCTGCCGGAGAGCAACAACACCACCCACTTCTCACTGATCGACGCCGACGGCAACATGGTCTCGGCGACGCTGACGGTGAATCTGCCCTATGGATCGGCCTTCGCGCCGCCGGGCACGGGTGTGCTTCTGAATAACGAAATGGACGACTTCTCCGCTGCCGAGGGCGAGCCGAATGCCTATGGCCTGATCGGTTTCGCGGCCAATGCCATTGCACCGGGCAAGCGGATGCTGTCGTCGATGTCGCCGACGATCGTCGTCGGGGAGGAACGAACCGCAATCCTCGGCACGCCCGGCGGATCCAGGATCATCACGATGGTCTTGCTGGGGCTCCTCGATTTCATCGACGGTAACGGTCCCGACTCCTGGGTAAGCGCTCCGCGCTTCCACCACCAGTACCAGCCCGATCAGATCTCGCTGGAGCCTGACGCGCTGTCGCCGGAGTCGATCGACGGTCTCGAAGCCCTGGGGCATGATGTCGAAGTACGTGATCGAAGCTGGGGCAATATGCATGGCGTCATGTGGGACAGGAGCGGCGATCGTCTGGAGGCCGCTCACGATCCACGTTGGGCGTCGGGTGGTGCCGAAGTGAGCGATGGCAGACCTTGATACGATCGGGCGGATGCGGGCCGAAATCGTGATCTAGCTCACAGAAATACCCCGGGGATTCCGTTAACTTTTCAGCTCCGCTTGCAGTGCCGAGGAGCTTGACCCGATGGATGCAGCCTTCGGGGGGACAGTCAAGAATCTTCGTGGGGACGAAGATCTCATTTTCAGTGACCGCTTTGTCGACCGCAGCTCGGAGCCGGCAGACTTCGCCTGGCGCGTGCTGGAGCGAGCGACCTATGGCGCGCGTCCGCAGGACATCGCAGCCTTTCTGGCGCTCGGCGAGAGCAATGATGACCGCTTGAGTGCCTGGCTCGATCAGCAGCTGGACTGGTCAGCGCTGAACGACACGGACCTCGAATCCCGCCTCGAAGCCATGGGTTTCACCACCCTTGACAAATCGATCGCTCAGCTCTGGAGTGATCACGTTCAGGGCAGCATGACCGACTGGCCGGAACGCTATTTTCCCGTTGGAGAAACCGATGCGGCGAGATGGCTGCGCGCGGTCTATTCCAATCGCCAGGTCTATGAAATGATGGTCGAGTTCTGGCACGACCACTTCAACGTGGCCGGCTGGGACTTCGGCATCGCGCCGGTTTTCGTTCAGCATGATCGTGACGCCATTCGGCCGCAGGCCCTGGGCAACTTCCGCCAGATGCTCGAGTCCGTGGCCACCAGCACGGCCATGCTCTACTACCTCGACAATCTTTCCAACCGCAGCGGGGGTTACAACGAGAACTGGGCGAGGGAGCTGCTCGAACTGCACACGCTCGGCGTCGATGTCTACTACCCGGGCGCAGCCCACGGCAATGTCCCGATCGGCGAGGACGGCCTGGCGGTAGGCTACAGTGATGCCGACGTCTACGACGTGGCGAGATGCTTCACCGGCTGGACCGTGCGCAACGGGCACTGGCAGTTCCCCGACACGCCGGAATACAACACGGGCGAGTTCTTCTACTACGCCAACTGGCATGAAGGCGGCAGCAAGTTCGTCCTCGGTAACTGGCTGCAGCCATCGGGGCAGCAGCAGGCCCGAGACGTCATGGACCTGCTCGCGCGCCACTCGGCCACGGCGCAACACCTGGCAACCAAGCTCTGTCGCCGCTTCATCGCCGACGAGCCCCCTCAATCATTGATCGATTCCACGGCGGCGGTCTGGCAAACGCATTGGCAGGCTCCGGACCAGATCGCCCGGGTGATGCGCCATATCCTGAGTTCCGATGAATTCAAATCGGGGCAGGGCGGCAAGGTTCGTCGCCCCTTCGAGCTGATCGCGAATGCGATACGCAAGATGGATCCAGACTTTGCGCCCCGCCATTTCTCGGACTGGACACCCTACGGTGAGTTCTTCAATCGCTTTCAGCAGGCCGGTCACGGCTCCTTCCGCTGGCCCGCGCCCGACGGATACCCCGATACGCAGTCGCGCTGGACTTCGGCCTCGGTCATGGGCCAGAGCTGGCGCCTTCTCAGCCGCCTTCCCGGCTTGCGTCAGGCCGCCGACGGCCCCTTCGTCCTGAAGGTCCAGGACATCACCCTCGCTGCCTTTCCGAACTCCGATGATCGGACGTCAGTGAATCTGGTCGATTTCTGGCTCTCGCGACTGGTCAACGGCGAGGTCCATGACAGCCGTCGCCAGGTCTACATCGACTTTCTGCGCCAGAATGCGCAGCCGGAAGAAGCCCTCGACCTCACCACCGGCCTTCCTGATGGTCAATGGAGCAGTGGTGATCTGAAGCGCCATTACACGCCAGCCAGGCTGCGCGCGATGGTCTCCCTCATGCTGACGGCACCGGAGTTCTACCAGCGATGATCACTCGACGCGATTTCATCAAGGCCTGCTGCGCCGCGGCGGCCGCGGGCTCTGCCGTGCCGGGCATGGCCTATTTCAATCCGACGGGGCCGGGTCGAGGCATCGGTAACGATGTCATCGTCTACCTGTTCCTGCGCGGCGGCATCGACGGCCTTCACCTGGTGGTTCCGCGCTCCGGTCCGGAGCGGGTGGCCTACGATTCGATTCGCCATCCCGGCGTGCTCATTCCCGAAAGCAATCTTCGCCCCCTCGACGCCCAGGGCCTGTGGGGTCTCCATCCACGCGCGGGCGGCGGGCCGGGGGACGGCGTTGGATCGGCCCCCAAGTGGCTGCAGCGCCTCTGGGCGGAGGGCAGACTTGCCATCGTCCAGGGCTGCGGCATGTCCTCGGCACTCTCGCGCAGCCACTTCGATGCCCAGGCCTGGATGGACCTGGGAACGCCGGGCAGCAAGGCCACGCCGACGGGCTGGATCACGCGCTATCTCAGTAGCGCCACGGGTCTGCCTGAGCCCGAGCTGAGCGCCGTGTTCGGCTTTGCCTCGACGATGCCGCTGTCGCTGCTGGGGAACAACGACGCCTTCACCGTCACCAGCGCCGAGGAATTCCGAGTCGACGGATTCCACTGGTCCTGGAACAACAGCAACTCGGACATTGCCGGCCATCAGGGCGCACACCATCGCCTGGCCGATATCTGGGCGCAGAGTCCCGGCCTTCTGGGTACCAAGGGGCGGACGACGGCCGATGCCCTCAGTCTGATGCGTGATATCGAATTCGACGCCTATCAGCCCGAGGGCGGCGCCCAGTATCCCAGCGGCGGACTGGGCATCCAGATGCAGAACCTGGCGCAGCTGATCAAGCAGGATTCCGGCCTGGTCGCAGCCACCCTCGACTACGGCGGATGGGATACGCACGACGGTCAGGGCCTGCCGCAACCGGGCAACCCCGATCACTACGACTACTACGGGATCCGGCTCGAATCGCTGGCCCGATCGTTGGACGCTTTCTACACGGATCTGTCCCAGTCGTCGCAGGGCAATCTCATGAATCGAGTGACCGTGGTCATGCTCAGCGAGTTCGGGCGCAAGGTTCGCGGCAATCAGTCGAACGGAACGGACCACGGCTACGGTAACGTGATGATGGCGCTGGGTGGTTCGGTCAACGGTGGCCAGCTCTACGGCAGCTTCCCCGGCCTCGACAAGGCATCCCTGTTCGAGAGCCAGGACCTCGCCGTGACTACCGACTACCGGCAGGTGATGGCCGAGGCGCTGGTTCGGCGCATGGGTTTCCCCGCCAGCGCCCTCGATCAGGTCTTCCCGGGCATGGGCAGCTACCAGCCCCTGGGCGTTTTCCAGGCCTGATCCAGTCCCGGACGCGCCGGAGTTGGGGTTCGAATCGACGCATGCTTCCATTCAGCTGAGTTCAGCGATACAATAAGGAGTTTTGCTGATCCAGCAGTTTGTGGGGCGCGACCCTGTCGCGGCCATCCAGAATATTACGGAGTTCTCATGGTCAAGATTCGACTCAGCCGAGGCGGCGCGAAGAAGCAGCCGTTCTATCACATCATCGTTACCGACAGCCGCAACCGTCGAGACGGGCGCAATATCGAGCGCATCGGTTTCTTCAACCCGGTAGCTCGCGGCAACGACGAGCGTCTGCGTATGGATACGGAGCGCGTCGACCACTGGGTTGGCCAGGGCGCGCAGATGTCCGAGCGCGTCTCACACCTGTTCAACGAAGCACGTAAGGCGCAGCAGAGCGCCGAATGAATGACCGAGGGCCCGCTGAACGCGTCCAAGTGGGCCGCGTCATCGGGCTCTGGGGGGTCCAGGGCTGGCTGCGTATCTACTCGGATACGCAGCCGCCCGACGCCGTATTCTCCTACTCGCCCTGGCTGATCGGCCCCGATCGCCAACCCTTCGAAGTCGATGACTGGCGGCGCCAGGGCCCACGCCTGATGGCGCATTTTTCCGGCCTGGACGATCCGGATACGGCAGCCGCTCTGGTCGATCAGGTCATCGAGGTCGAGCGCAGGGCGCTACCGACGCTCGACGCGGGTCGCTTTTACTGGTCGGACCTGATTGGCCTTGATGTCGTCAATCTTCAGGGTTACGGCTACGGCGCTGTCAGCCGCTTGCTCGAGACCGGCGCGAATGACGTGCTGGACGTTCGCAGCGAGCAGGGCGAGTCCGTTCTGATTCCCTTTGTCCTCGAAGAATTCATCAAGGATGTCGACCTGACATCACGCCGAATCGTCGTGGACTGGCCCGTCGAATGGACGCAGTGAATTCGACGGCCCAGCGCCAGGCCGCCCGCGTCCCCGAGCCGAAGCACCCGAGTTCGGCGTAGGCCGCATATGCTTGAGCGAATCGATGTCATTACCCTGTTCCCGGACTGGTTCGAGGCCTTCAAATCGATGGGCCTGACGGGTCGGGCCCTGGCCGAGGGCCCGGTTCGTCTCAACACCTGGAATCCGCGTGATTTTGCCGAGGGCGTGCATCGGAGCGTGGATGATCGCCCCTTCGGCGGCGGTCCCGGCATGGTCATGCGGCCAGAGCCCGTGGCTCGGTGCATCGAGGCCGCCTTGAAGGACGACCGTCCCGCGCCCGTGATCTATCTCAGCCCCCAGGGACGAGGTCTTGACCACCGCGGTGTCGTTGAGCTGGCAAGCCGAAGCCGCTTGATTCTTCTCTGCGGCCGCTACGAGGGGATCGACCAGCGCGTCCTCGATGCGCTCGTCGATGAGGAGTGGTCGATCGGCGATTATGTCCTGTCAGGCGGAGAGCCGGCGGCCACGGTGATGATCGATGCGGTGCTGCGCCAGATTCCCGGTGTTCTCGGGCACGCGGATTCGGCACGCGAGGATTCCTTCGTCGGTGACCGACTCGATTGCCCCCATTTCACTCGACCGGAACACTGGCGGGATCGAACGGTACCCGAGGTACTGCTCAGCGGAGATCACGCGCGTGTCGCCCGCTGGCGTCGTGCCCAGGCGCTGCACCGTACGCAGCGACTGCGCCCCGATCTCCTCGCGGCGAGCCCGCTGGCTGGCGATGATCGCGCTGCTCTGGATGAATTTCCCGAAGAAGAGGCGGGAACCGAGTGACTTTTCAGGATTAGGGCTCCACAACGCCGAAAAAAAACGTTATCATAGTCGGCTATCTAGCGTCACATACTGTGTGGCTTGACTAACGACCGGGAATCAACAAGGCCATGAGCAACATCATCGAAGAACTGAACAACGAGCAGATCCAGCGCGACATTCCGGATTTTTCCGCCGGCGATACCCTCGTGGTCAACATCTGGGTTCGCGAGGGCGACCGTCAGCGCATCCAGGCCTTCGAGGGCGTGGTCATTGCGAAGAAGAATCGCGGCGTTAATTCCGCATTCACCGTCCGCAAGATTTCCCATGGGACGGGCGTCGAGCGCGTCTTCCAGACCTTCAGCCCGATCATCGATTCGATTACCGTCAAGCGTCGCGGCAAGGTCCGTCGCGCCAAGCTGTTCTACCTCCGCGATCTTGAAGGCAAGGCTGCTCGAATCAAGGAAAAGCTGACTCGCCGCAGCGCCTGAATCCAGGCATCACGAGTACCCATGACGGGCCCGTCGGATGCATCCGGCGGGCCCGTTGCCTTTCAACGGAGGCTGAACCTCAAGCTTCCCTCGCCTTGCTCGCCTCGATCGATTGAAAGCCTCTCGCCTACGTCGCTTGATGAACCTCTGGCCGCCATTCTGGGCGGCGGGCATCCGCGTGCTGCACATCGCTGAGGATTATTCGGAAGTTCGCGTCCGGATGCGGCTGCACTGGTTCAACAGAAACTACGTCAAGACGCATTTCGGCGGCTCGCTGTTTGCGATGGTCGACCCCTTCTACATGCTCATGTACATGCAACGGATCGGCAGGGAATACCTGGTCTGGGACAAGGCCGCGTCGATCGATTTCATTCGTCCCGGGCGAGGGACGGTCAGCGCTCACTTTGTTCTCGATGAGGGGATGCTTGACCAGGCGCGCCGGCAGGCCGCTGACGGGACGCCCGCGCTGATTGATCACGCAGTCGATATCGTCGATGAGGAGGGGGAGGTGGTGGCTCGCTGCGTGCGAACGCTCTATGTTCGGCTCAAGCGGCGCCATCGCCCTGGAGTGGATGCCTGACGGCAGGCGCGGGCGCTCGGTTGAAACGGGCGTCAGGACGCCTGCTTGGCGGCTCCCTCCAGGTCCGTCGACGCGGATCCGGAGGCGGCGTCGCGATCCTTGCCTTGACTGCTTGCCTGATTCTTTCCTTCGCGCTCTTTAGCCGCAACCTCGCTGGTGCCGTTGAACTGCGCGCCCGATTCGATCACCAGCTGGTCTACCGAAATAGACCCCGATACCTTGCCGGTGGAGACGATTTCGAGTCGCTTGGCCTCGATCGAGCCCTCGAATCTGCCGCTGACCATGACCGTGTCCGCGCGCAATTCACCGTCGATCCTCCCCTCGGTGCCGATGGAGACTTCGCCATTCGATTCGATCTTGCCCTCGACGCTACCGTCGACGTGCAGGCTGTCGCTCAGGGAGAGGTCGCCGACCAGTTGTGTGCCTGCAGCAATGACGGTCGTTCCGGGACGCTTGCGGTCCGGCGTATCACCTCGACTAATGATTCCCATTCGACTCGATCCTCTTCAGCGAAAACTCGATCATAATCCGTCATCGACCAGTGCAGGAACGGCATCGGGTCGAGGCGGCGGTTCAGGTGCCGGACTTCGTAGTGCAGGTGTGGTGCCGCCGACGCTCCGGTATTGCCGGAATAGCCCAGCAGTTGGCCGCGTTTGACATAGCTGCCAACCTGTACATCGATGTCACTCATGTGGCCGTAGACGGTTGAAAAACCGTAGTTGTGAACGATCTTGACCATCTTGCCCAAGCCACTGTTGTGGTGGAAAGAGGCCCATTCGATCACCCCGTCGGCGGCGGCATAGATGGGCGTTCCCACGGGGGCGCGAAGGTCGACGCCACCGTGCATGGCCATGCGCTCGGAAATCGGATGCAGGCGCATGCCGAAGCTGCTCGTCACGATTTCGTTCTCGACGGGGAAACCACTCGGGATCGATTCCAGCATCAGGCGCTTTTCGAAGGCGGTCTGGCTGGCCGTATCGATGCGCTGGGCCAGCGGTCGGTCGGGCTCGGCGCGCAGGCCGATCATGATTTCGATATTTTCGAGTTCGTCGCGCATCGCCAGCAGCGAGGACGCCTTCTCCTCGACCTCGCTCTGCAGCAGCGCTCGCTCCTCGGCGAGGGAGGCATTGGTGGCAACGATATCTGCCTGGCGTTCTTCAAGCTGAGCCAGCTCGGCAGACAGGCCACCCACGCGGCTGGTCAGGCCGACCACGAGCAGGGTGCCTGTCAGTGCGATCACCAGCCCGGCGGCGGCCGTTCCCGCCAGCGCCCGGCGCATCAGCTGCGAGAGGGTGAAATGGCGAGCGCCGCGATAATCAGTGATGGTGATCAGGTAACGATTACGCATGAAATCAGAGATTGAGTGGTGTCGAGGGGGTGTCGGGAAGCCGGCCAGGGAACCGATGGATGACTCGATCATGGCGCGTGAACGGCCGACCATTATGCGGATCGATCGGCAATGATGCAAATGGCCCCCACTCGCGGACAGTCCCTGGGCGTCGGTGCGGGCGGCGGCTCTTGATTTCAGACGCCGCGACGCCTATCTGAAAGGCTGGTCAAATCATTCCATGAGTCTGTCGCCATGAGCCAGAGCACGACTGAAACCCGGACCTTCGATACGGAAGTGCATCAGCTTCTCAAGCTGATGATCAACGCGCTGTATTCCAATCGTGAGATCTTCCTTCGAGAGCTGATTTCGAATGCCTCCGATGCGAGCGACAAGCTGCGCTTCGAGGCGTTGACCAATGAGGCCTTGAAGGGTCTGGACCAGGACCTGGGGATCGATATCAGCTTCGATGCCGAGGCGCGCCAGCTGACCGTTGCGGATCAGGGCATCGGGATGAACCGCAGTGAGATCATCGAGAACCTGGGCACGATCGCCCGATCGGGTACGCGGCGCTTCCTCGATTCGCTGTCCGGCGATCAGAAGCGCGATGCGAAGTTGATCGGCCAGTTCGGGGTCGGCTTCTATTCCGCGTTCATCGTGGCGGACAGGGTCGTGGTCGAAACGCGACGCGCTGACGAACCCGCCGATCAGGGCGTGCGCTGGTCATCGTCCGGCGAAGGGGAATACGACATCGAGACGATCGAAAGGGCGGAGCAGGGCACGCGGATCCAGCTGCACCTGCGAGAGGACCATACGGACCTGCTCGATCGCTGGACCCTCGAGCGGATCATCCGCCACTACTCCAATCACGTCGCCTTCCCCATCCGACTGGCGGTTCCCGCCGCGAAGGACGCGAGCGAGGAGGGCGGCGAGTCGGAGGCCGGCGAGGCGACGATCGAGGTCGTCAACGATTCGATGGCCCTGTGGGCACGTCCGAAGAATGAACTGGAGGACGAGGACTACAAGAGCTTCTACCGCAGCCTCGGTACCGATGCCGGTGACCCGGTCAGCTGGGCCCATCACCACGTCGAGGGTAGCCAGAGCTACAGTCTGCTGCTCTATCTTCCCGGGCAGGCACCCTTCGATCTGTTGATCAACCGCGACGACCGCGAAGGCCTCAAGCTCTACATTCAACGGGTGTTCATCATGGACGCCGCCGAGCAGCTCCTGCCGCGCTACCTGCGCTTCATGCGCGGCGTTGTCGATTCTGCCGATCTGCCCCTGAACGTCTCGCGGGAACTGCTGCAGGACAGCCCCCTGCTGAAGAAGATCCGGGCCACCGTCGTCAAGCGCAGCCTCGATCTGATCGAAAAGCTGGCCGAGAAGGGCGGCGAGGACTGGGACCGCTTCTGGAGCGCTTTTGGCAGCATCCTCAAAGAGGGCGTGATCGAAGACTTCGAGCAGCGCGAGCGCATCGCTTCCCTGCTGAGATTCGCGTCGACGAAGGACGGCGCCGGTGAATCGGCGGCCGTCGGCCTGGACGGTTATCTCGAGCGGATGGAAGAGGATCAGGACACGATCTGGTATCTCACCGCCGACAACCTGCGCGTGGCCAAGGCCAGCCCGCACCTCGAGTCCTTTCGCGCCAAGGGCATCGAAGTGCTGCTTCTGACCGAGCGGATCGACGAGTGGCTCGTCGCGCACCTGAACGAGTACAAGGGCAAAACGCTGAAATCCGTGACTCGTGGTCAGGCCGATAACTCGCCATCCGACGAGCCGGCCGACGAACAGGCGCTTGCTCTGGCCGGACGTCTCAAGAAAGCCCTTGGGGATCGCGTCGGCAACGTGAAACCTGGCGGCCGCCTGACCGACTCGCCTGCCTGTCTGGTCGAGGACGAGCACGGCATGAGCCTGCAGATGCAGAAGCTGATGCGTCAGGCCGGGCAGGAGGTTCCGGAGACGACGCCGGATCTCGAAATCAACGTCGCTCACCCGCTGGTTGCCGCCCTCGAACAGGCCGGCGACGGGCAGCGATTCAATGATCTCGCCGCAGTGCTCCTCGACCAGGCCCTTCTTGCCGAGGGCGCAGAGTTGCCCGATCCCGCCGCCTATCTCAAGCGCGTCAATGCGCTTCTGGTGGGCGCTTTTGCAGCCCCCACGGACGAGCCACAGCCGGAGCCCGCCGAACTGGCGGGCTCGCCTGGCGCTCTGGGTCGAAGACCGCGCCTTCAGCCGATTCATCATCGTGCTGATCATCATCAATGCTGCGATTCTCGGGCTGGAAACCTCGCCGAGAATCATGACGCAGATGGGCGGCCTCCTGCTGTGGCTGAACAAGGTCATCCTGGCGATCTTCGTTGTCGAGATCGTGCTCAAGCTCCTGGCTTTCGGTCCGAGATTCTTTCGCTCGGGCTGGAATATCTTCGATTTCCTGATCGTTGGCATCTCCCTCGTGCCGGCCTCCGGGCCCCTCGAGATCCTCCGGGCGCTGCGCATCCTGCGAGTGCTACGGCTCCTGTCACAGGTCCCGAAGCTGCGTCTGATCATCGAGTCCCTCATGCGCGCCCTGCCGGGCATGGGATGGACTGCGCTGTTGCTGATGCTGGTCTTCTACGTCTTCGCCGTGATGGGGACGATGATGTTCGGTCAAGCCTTCCCCGAGCTCTGGGGCGACCTCGGACGTAGCCTGTTCACCCTGTTCCAGGTCATGACCCTGGAATCCTGGTCAACGGGGGTGGCGCGACCGATGTTCGATATCTATCCCTGGGCATGGGTGTTCTTCGTGCCCTTCATCCTCGTCTCGAGCTTCATGGTGCTGAACCTGTTCATTGCCATCATCGTAACGGCGACCCAGTCCATCCACGCCGATGAGGAGGAGGAGCAGCGCCGTGAGCTGATGGCGACGCTGCAGCGGATCGACGCTCGCCTCGAGCGCCTCGAGAGGCGGGAGACGGACTCCGGCGCATGAGCGAGGCAGTCAGGCTGGACAAATGGCTCTGGGCGACGCGCTTCTACAAGACCCGCGCCGTTGCCCAGCAGGCCATCCGCGGCGGCAAGGTCGAAATCAACGGCCAGAAGCCCAAGCCGTCCCGCCTGGTGCGGATCGATGACGAGCTCGAAATCGGACGCGGTGAGCTCCAGTTCGATGTCCGGGTCCTGGGTCTCATCGAGCGGCGTGTATCAGCGGAGCAGGCGCGCCAGCTCTACGAAGAGTCGACGGCGAGCATCGAGCGCAGAGCGGCGCAGTCGGCCGAGAAGCGCGCTGCAAAAGAGGCGGGAGCGTCAGGTCGCCGGCCGGACAAGCGCCAGCGACGAGAAATTCAGCGTCTGCGCTCGCGCAATCGCTGATCCCGGCCGCTGGCCATGGTCGATCAGTAGCGCAGCCGCACTCGACGGATTCCCGCCAGACCATCAATGGCGGCGAGCAGGTCACTCGTTGGTGCCACCTGCCAGCCCTGACCGAGCTTGAGCAGGGCCTGGGCGGATTGATTCTGATAGCGCACGATGATCGGCGTCTGTCCGCTTCGATAGGGGTGCAGGGCGGCGGCGAGATCCTGATCGAATTCCGTGCCCGCCTCCTCCAGCTCGATTTCCAGGCGCTGGGCGAAGCGCGCTCGGGCCTCGTCGACGTCCATCACCTCGTCGGCCACCATGCGGAATCCACCGCGGAAATTATCCACTTCCACGCGGCCCTTGACGACGATGATCTCGTCGCTGACGAGGCGATTGGAGATGCGCTCGAACAGCCCTTCGAAGATGGCGACTTCCAGCCGCGCCGTGCTGTCATCGATGGCGACGAAGGCCCCCTTGCCGGGGCGCTTGCGGATGGCGACGATCAGGCCGGCGAGGGTCATTTCGATGCCCTGACGCCGGCCGCGGCCGCCCTCCTGGTCCTTCGAGCGTCCGAGACGCTGGCCCAGCTGATCGAGCGGGCAGGTGACGAAATCGGCGAGTTCTTCGCGAATCTCATCCATCGGGTGGCCTGAGAGGTAGAGGCCAAGCGCCTCACGTTCGGCGCGCAGGCGCTGGCGGCCGGTCCAGGGTCGAACGTCTGGGATCTCCGGGGCGCTGGACGGGTGGGTGGCCTCGTTCAGGGTGGCGGCGCCGAACAGGCTGACCTGGCCGGAGGCCCGATCGGTCTGGAAGCGCTCGGCTTCGGCCAGGCAATCGGGCAGGGCGGCCATCAGCGCCGCCCGATTGGCGTGTATTTCATCGAAGGCGCCGGCTCGCAGCAGGGTCTCGAGCGTCCGCCGATTGAGCTTGCCGAGGTCCACTTCGCGGCAGAAGGTCGACAGGGAGTCGAAGGTGCCGACCTGCGCTCGCACCTCGACAAGATTCTGCACGGCCCCCGCGCCGACGCCCTTGACGGCACCCAGACCATAGCGGATGGCGTCGCCCTCGACCTTGAAGCGATAGACCGAACGATTGATATCCGGCGGCAGGATCGCGAGGCCCATGGCCTTGCAGTCCTCGATGAGGTTCGAGATCTTGTCGGTCTTGTCCAGGTCGGCGGACAGGACCGCCGCCATGAACTCGGCCGGGTAGTGCGCCTTGAGCCAGGCCGTGTGGTAGGCCACCAGCGCGTAGGCGACGGAGTGGGACTTGTTGAAGCCGTAGCGCGCGAAGGTCTCCATCAGGTCGAAGATGGACGCGGCCTGGCTGTCATCGATGCCGTTCCTGGCGGCGCCCTCGAGAAAGATGGCGCGCTGCTTGGCCATTTCCTCGGGCTTCTTCTTGCCCATGGCGCGTCGCAGCAGATCAGCGCCCCCCAGGCTGTAGCCGGCCAGGTCCTGAGCGATCTGCATCACCTGTTCCTGGTACAGGATCACGCCGTAGGTGTCGGCCAGTATGGGTTCGGCCAGTGGGTGCGGGTATTTCACGGGCGCCTTGCCGTGCTTGCGGTTGATGTACTCATCGACCATTCCGGCATCCAGTGGACCGGGTCGATAGAGCGCCACGGCCGCAACGATGTCGTTGAAGCTGTCGGGCCTGAGCTTGCGCAGCAGCTCCTTCATGCCCGGAGACTCGAGCTGGAACACGGCCGTGGTGTGGGCCGCCTGCAGCAGCTTGTAGGCAGCGGCATCCTCCAGCGGCAGGGTGTCGAGGTCCAGGGGATCCTCGCCGCGATCGCGCCGATCCTGGTTGATGGCCTTCAGCGCCCAGTCGATGATCGTCAGGTTGCGCAGACCGAGGAAGTCGAACTTGACCAGGCCGACGGATTCGACGTCGTTCTTGTCGTACTGGGTCAGCACCGAATGGCCGTCTGGCTCGGTGTAGAGCGGCGTGAAATCGGTCAGCGGGCCCGGCGCGATGACCAGGCCACCGGCGTGCTTGCCGGCGTTTCTCGCCAGCCCTTCGAGGGAGCGGGCCAGATCGAGGATGGAGCGAGTGTCGTCTTCGTCCTCGTAGCGCTTGGCCAACTCGGGCTCTTCCTCGAGCGCCAGGTCCAGGGTCATCTCGAGCTTGTTCGGGATCAGTTTGGCGATCGAGTCGACGAAGCCGTAGTTGAAGCCCAGCACTCGGCCGCAGTCGCGGACAACGGCCTTGGCCGCCATCGTGCCGTAGGTGATGATCTGGGAGACCTGGTCCCGGCCATAGCGCTCGGCGACGTAATCGATCACGCGGTCGCGACCCTCGACGCAGAAATCGATGTCGAAATCGGGCATCGAGACGCGCTCGGGGTTCAGAAAACGCTCGAATAGAAGCTCGTAACGTATTGGATCCAAACCGGTTATCTTCAGAGCCCAGGCCACGACGGACCCGGCTCCTGAGCCGCGCCCCGGCCCCACCGGCACGCCGTTGTCCAGCGCCCAGGCAATGAAGTCGGCGACGATGAGGAAATAACCGGGGAAGCCCATGGAGATGATGACGTCGAGCTCTCGCTCGAGTCGCCTGTCATAGTCCTCCCGGGTGGTGTCAGGGGCCAGGCCGAACTGGTCAAGGCGCTCGGCCAGGCCCTCGGCGGACTTCCGGCGTAGAAAATCGGCCTCGCTCTCGCCGTCGGGCACCGGAAAAGCGGGCAGGGAATACTCGCCGAGGGTGAGCTCGAGATTGCAGCGCTGAGCGACCTCCCAGGTGTTGCTCAGAGCCACGGGCAGGTCGGAGAATAGCGCTGTCATCTCCTCGCCGGTCTTCAGGAATTGCTGATCGACGAACTCGCGCACGCGCCGCTTGTCGTCGAGGAGGCGGCTCTGATGAATGCAGGAGCGAGCCTCGTGGGCAAAGAAATCCTCGTGCTCGAGGAATCGAACGTCGTTGCTCGCCACGACCGGCGTGCCCGTGTCGATCGCCAGGGCCAGCATCCCGCTTTCAAGGGCGGCCTGGCCGTCTCGGCCGAGTCGTTCGAGGGCCAGATAGCAGCGGTCGGGAAAGAGCTTCAGCCAATCGCGATGGCGAGTCAGCGCGAGGTTGCGCCGGCCGTTGGCCAGGGCCTGACCCACGTTCGAGCTTCGGCCGAGGAGGGCGATCAGTCCTGCGGTCTGGCCTCGCAGCCAGGCGGGATGGAGGCGGGGCTGGCCCTTGTAG
Organism: uncultured Wenzhouxiangella sp.; assembly: GCA_964504865.1. Taxonomy (GTDB): domain Bacteria; phylum Pseudomonadota; class Gammaproteobacteria; order Xanthomonadales; family Wenzhouxiangellaceae; genus Wenzhouxiangella. The sequence goes on along the minus strand of CAZDFS010000023.1, from coordinate 25,069 downwards.
CGACCCTCGAGAAAGCTCCGCGAAATGAGGCGGCAGAGGTTGAGGTAGCCCTCGCGGTTCTGGATCAGCAGGGTTACGACTCCAAAGCGCTCCGGGTCATCCGGATCAGAGATGCGAAGGTCGGCGCCGGCGATCGGCTTGATCCCCTTGGCCATGGCCTGGCGATAGAACTTGACCAGGCCGAAGAGATTGTGCCAATCGGTGACGGCGACCGCCGGCATGCCGGCGGCAACGGCTTTGTCGACAAGCGCGCCGATGCGCACGGTGCCATCTTCCAGCGAATACTCGGTGTGGCAGCGCAGGTGTACGAAGCGGCTGCGGTTGGTGAGTGGCTCGCTGGGCATGCTCTGGATTATATCGCCCGCCGTCGCGCGAGGACTGCTCGCCTCGCCTCGAATCTGCCGATCCGTCCCGCGGGGAAAGGCGCTGTTGGTCAGTTGACCCGCCGTCCCAGCATCCGCAGGCCGACGATGAGCAGGACGCCTCCCGCGGGCAGAACCAGCCAGAACGGCACGCCGAATCCAGCGGGAATGGCGCCGATCACCAGCGCAATGAGGCCGGCGAACATGGCGTAGGGCAGCTGCGTGCGCACGTGCTCGACGTGATCGCACTGGCTGGCCATGGACGACAGGATCGTGGTGTCGGAGATCGGCGAGCAGTGATCACCCCAGACGGCGCCACCGAGGACGGCGGCGACGACCGCGTAGATGATATGCAGATGCTCGAGTGGATCCAGCGTGCCGTTTGACATCAGCGTCCAGGTCAGGGGGAGCATCAAGGGAACGAGGATCGCCATCGTGCCCCAGCTCGATCCGGTGGCAAACGCCGTGAAGGCGGCCAGCAAGAAGACCAGAGCCGGCATCCAGCCGGGATGGAGATGATCGCCGACGAGCTGCGACAGGTAGTTCGCCGTGCCGAGTGCCGTGGTGATCTCCGACAGGCCCCAGGCCAGGACCAGGATGACGATGGCCAGGAGCATGGAACGCACGCCCGTGAACCAGGCCGCAGTGGCTTCCCCCAGATCGAGGATGCCCTGGCCAAGGCTCAGCAATGCGGCGGTCAGAACGCCCAGCAGGGAGCCCCACATCAGCGACTTGTAGGAATCGGCGCTGCCGATGATATCTCGCAGGCTGTCGCCTTCCCCACTGATGAACAGGCCGATCACCACCGTTGCCACGAGGACGACGATCGGAATCAGGGCATTGAGGGCACGATGCGGCTGATCCTCGGGCGGCTCGAGCTGACCGCTGTCTTCTTCGAGGAGGCCCTTGCTGGTGACCGGCGGGGCGACCTCGCCCTTCAGCCGGGCGCGTTGTTCAGCCTGGAGCATCGGCCCGAAATCGCGACCGCTCCAGACCACGGCAAAGACCAGCACCAGCGCGAACAAGGGGTAGAAGCTGTAGGGGATGGCGTTGAGAAACACGAAGTAGGCGTTCAGCTCCAGCTCGGGGATGTCTTCCAGGGCGGAGCGAATCAGGCCGACCTGATAACCGATCCAGGTCGTTACCAGCGCAAGGCAGGCGATGGGCGCGGCCGTTGAATCGACCAGGTAGGCCAGCTTTTCGCGAGAAATCCGATGCTTGTCGGTGATCGGTCGCATCGTGTTGCCGACCACCAGGGTGTTGGCGTAATCGTCGAAGAAGATCGTCATCCCCAGCGCCACGGTGGCCATGCTGGCGCGGCGAACCGAATCGGCAAAGCGAACGATGGTCTCGACGACCCCGGCCAGCCCGCCGTTGCGGGTAATCAGCCCCACCATGCCGCCGATCATCGCCGAGAATAGAATGACCGCCGCGTGGTCGCTATCGGCCAGGGCGCTGACGATATAGACCTGGAAACTCTCGAGCAGGCCAACGCCCAGCCCCGTCAGGGTGAAGCCGTTCAGGGCCCAGGCGCCGACCCAGATCCCGATGAACAGCGCGGGAATGATCTGGCGAAGCCAGAGCGCCAGACCCACTGCAAGCAGCGGCGGCAGGACCGACACCCAGCCGAAATCCGCCGCCGAGCCTTCCGCCGCGACGGCCTGCAGGGGGAGGGCGCTCAGGGTCAGTAAGCCGACCAGTCCGATCCAGTGTCTTGGGCGCGTTGCTTTTCTCATGCGATCCCCATCATTTGTCTGATTACTGCCTGGCATTTCTCGATGCGTCGAGCCAGGGCGTCGAAGTCCTCGGGTGGCAGGGGCAGCGATCCATGCCAGCGCGCCTCCAGCTCGCCCAGCTCCGAGGCCAGATCCGGCTTCTGGCTGCCCTCCGACATGCGAGCGGCGAGTCGCTGAACCTGAAAGTTCATCCGCCTGCTTTTTTCTTCCGCCGGCGAATCCAGGCCCGACAGGAACTCGAATTCGACCGCGACTTGTCGAGCCGCGTCGAGATTGTCTTCGGCCTGCGCTCGGAGCTCATCGCCGGGCCTTGCATCGTCGAGGATCGCCTCGAGCGTCGCCCTCAGCGCCTTGGGCAGGGCCTCGAGGTCCGCGTCGGCCCGGTCCGGTGTCCTGCCGTCAAGCCGCTCGGAAAAGGCCCTCTGGAGCAGCTTCAGCCCCTCGTTCAGGCGCTTGACTGCCTGCGCTTCGCGCGCCTGCCTGATTTCGGATTGGCGATCGCTCAGGCGCTTTCGGGCCTTCTCGAAGCGATTGACCAGGGCCTGGGGCTTCGGGTGGATAGCGGCGAGGCGATCGGCGAGACCCTGCATGGGCCCACTGGCCTCGAGCAGACCCTCTTCATCCTGCGTGCAGAGCGCTTCGGCCTCGGAACAGAGCTGCTTGATTTGATCGATGGCGGCTTGATCGGCCTCCTCGCGGGCCTTGCGCTGGCCGTCGAGCTGTTCGAAGAGGGGGTCGATTTCGGCGCGGAATTCCTTCCACAGGGCCTGGTCGGTCTTGCGTTGACCCTGGCCGGCCCTTTTCCAGTCGGCCTGCAGTCCCTTGGCTCGATCGATGGCCACCTTGAGTTCCGGCTCCTCGCCAAGCGTTCTGGCTTCCTTGATCAGACGACGCTTTTCTTCGGCCACCTGCTCGAAGGCTGAATCGAGGCGTTGAGAAATCCGATTCATCAGCTCGCGCAGCTGCCCCGCGGAGCTTCCGCGAGACTTCGGCGGCAGGTCGTCCAGGCGCCGGATCGCCGCTCGGGCCTTGCGCATGGTCGGCATCAGCTCCTTCGGATCGGCGGACTCGTCTTCGACCAGGCGCATGCCCGAAGCAACGAAGCGCTCGAGCTGTGCCTGGTTGTCCTCCTGAACGCTCTGCCGCTTTTCGAAGTAGGGCTTGGCCGTATCGAAGGCCGCAGAGCAGGCGTCCTGAAAGCGGCGCCACTGGCCGCCCGGCGCAGCAAACTTGCGCTTGTCGCCGGGCAGCAGCTCGAGCTTTTCGAGCCGCTGCCATTCACCACGGGCTTCCTTCAGGGCGGCGGCCACGGCATCGGGATGCTGGCCCGTGCCAGGCAGGGCCTCGACTCGCTCGATCAGCGCATCGCGAAGCTTGTTGTGCGACCAGTGCTGGTAATCGCGCAATTCCTTTAGGCGGCCCTCGAGGCGCTGCAGGCGACCGCTGCTCTCCCTCGGGCGCTGCCGGGCCGGAATCGACTGCAGTCGGCCCCGTAGTTCGCGGCTCAGGGCATGCGCCCGCGCCAGCTCGCCGGCCTCGAGGAGTTCAGACAGCGTATCGAGTTCCGAGGCGAGGGCCGCCGTATCGGGGGATCTTGAAGCGCCCGGGGACGTCTTGTCGGCGTCCTTTCCTGCCGATGCGGCGCGCGAGCGGCGCTGCACCTGATCCTGCAGTTCCTTGAGAATCGGCAGCATCGCCTGCTTGATCTCCTCATCGGCCGGCGTCACGGCCTTGAGGGAATTCCAGGCGCGATCCCAGTCCGCGAGAAGCTTCTGTGGCTTGACCACCTGGGACTTTCGCCTCAGCTGGGCCCGGATCGCGTCGGCCACGGTCTGCATCGGCGAATCGGGCCCGGACGGCTCGGTCGAGCTCGGGTGATCCTGCGGCTCTTCCTGCCGCGCTTCGGGCAGCGGGCGAGCCATCGCCGCCTCGACGATCGACAGGGCGCCGGCGAAGCGGGCCTGCAGACTGTTGCTGACGTGGTGCAGCTCGGTCCAGGTCGCCTTGAGTTCAAACAGCCTCGCGTCGCGCTCGTCGAGGTGCTGGCCTCGCGCCAGTGCCTCGGCCTGCTCCACCAGCCGCTCGGCGCTGACCTGTTCGGCATCGAACTGCCCCCGCGACGACTGGACGGCCTGGAGCCTTGCCATGACGGCCTGTGCCTTGCGCTTGTTCGATTTCTTCAGCTTCTGGTGCAGCCGCTCGAGGGTCGAGAGCTGTTCGATTCGCTCGAGCAGGCCCTCGGCGAGCTCCGCATCACCCTCACTGGCGTAGCAGTCGCCGAGAAAGCCCTGGGAGTTGATCCGGGACTGGGCACGGCGGCGCAGCTCGCGATCCCGGGCGCTGACGGCCAGCGATCGGATTGCGTCGCCAGACTCGATACGTTCGAGCCAGCGAAGGCGCTTGTCCTTGAGCGCTTCATCGCCAGACTCCGTCCCCTCACTCGTGGCGGCGCGCAGCAGAAAGCGATCGGCCTGGTCGAGTAGATCCGCGTCGCTCTCGCGCAGGCGCGCCTCCAGCCAGGCTGGCTCTTCATCGATGCGTTTGAGCGCGGCGAGTCGGACGGCGGGGGACGGGTCCTGTTCGGCGAGCTCCGGCAGGGCCTCGATCAATGCCGGGTCCGCGTCCTCCCGGACGGCGACCAGGCGCTTGTCGTCGTTGCTCTGCTGCCAGGGTTTTTTGAAAAAGCGGGATTTCAGGCTCATGGGACAGTCGATGAGTCTCGATGATGGTTGATCGGGCGGTCAGGGCGACGATGCTTGCGGCCCAAGGATACCCGGCGCAGCCCCTTGCTGCGAATCGCTGTGCCGAGCGATGTCCGAATCAGTTCTGAGGGTCGGGTTTCGCCGGCGCATCTGGCTCGCTTTTCGAGCCCTCGTCGGCGTTTGGCTCAGCGCCGTCGGGCCCGGCCTCGGCATCACGCTTGGGATTGAACTCCCGGCTGAAGATCTGCCAGAAGGCGATGAACAGGACGGCGATAAGGGGGCCGACGACGAAGCCGTTGATGCCGAAGAGCGCCAGCCCGCCGAGCGTCGAGAGCAGCACCATCCAGTCGGGTAGCTTCGTGTCTCGCCCGACCAGGATCGGGCGGAGGATATTGTCCGCAAGCCCGATGACGAGGACGCCGTAGAGGAGCAGCACGGTGGCGGCGATCCAGTCACCGACGGCATAGAGATAGAGCGCTGCCGGCAGCCAGACCAGGCCCGCACCGACGGCGGGGATCAGCGACAGGATCGCCATCACCACGCCCCAGAGCAGGGCGGCGGGAAGCCCCAGTATCCAGAAGATGATGCCGCCGAGGGCGCCCTGGACCATGGCGACGAGCAGGTTTCCCTTGACCGTCGCCCGCGTGACCTCCGAAAACTTGCGGAACAACAGACGCTCGCGTTCATCGCCCAGGGGCAGGGCGTGGACGAGTTCATCGGTCAGGCGCCGGCCGTCGCGAAGAAGGAAGAATGCGACATAAAGCATCAGCGCCAGCTTGAGCATGAACTCGAAGGTGCTCTGGCCGACGGCGAAGGCGTTCTGGGCGACCAGGCGGCTGGCGGCGACCGCTGCCGAGGCGGCGTTTTCCCGCAGCTGGTCCGTGTTGATCCCGAAGCGTTCGAACAGCTCCTGAATGGCGGGGAAGGCATTGCGAATCTGATCGAGGAACTGCCCGGGTCGAATTTCTCCCGTGTCGATCCGTTGATAGAGATCAACGCCCTGCTGTACGAAGGAGGTCAGGAGCAGAAGAACCGGGATCACCACGAGAACGATGCAGGCCAGTAGCGTGGTCAGGGCGATCGTGTTCGGCCTCGGGCCCCACCATTTCTCCAGCTGCACCTGCATCGGATGGAACAGGACGGCGATGATGCAGGCCCAGAGAATCGGTGCAAAGAAGGGCTTGAGCAGAAAGCCGAACAGGGCCGTGACAACGGCGAGGAGGATCAGAAAAGAACGCTGTTCGAGTTTTTCGACCATGGCGTATCCGCGGCTCTCTCCGCGCCAGAAAGAAGTGGTTCTAATTCAGACTATAAACCAGGTTCTTTGCTTCGTATCGAATCACTCGCGGAATCAACGGCCATAAAACCTTCTCCAGCGCGGGATGGAATTCGACGAGGACTTGGCTGTATTATCGAACCGGTTCTGGCAGGGACTCCCCGAAAGGCTTCTATTCATGCTTCTTGATCAGCACAGGCGAGCCCCGCATCGCTTCGATACTGAAGGCTCCGGTCATAGCTCCCGTCATCGATGCGCCAGGCTTTTTCGAGGGCTGGTTCTTTCCTCGCTCATCGTTCTCGGTGCCTGCGGTGAGGCGCCGATGCCACCGGTCGAGGGGCCGTCCGGGCGCCCCGTCAAGATCATCGAGCTCGAAGCCGCAAGCAGCGCCATCAATGCCCGCTATCCGGCGGTCATCGACGCTGGCGAACGATCCGAATTGAGCTTTCTGGTCGGCGGCATCATCGAATCCATCGAGGTTACCGAATCTCAGGCCGTGGTCGCCGGTGAGGTCATCGCTCGCCTCGATACGCGAGATTTCCAGAGCCGGGTGGCCGCGGCTCGGTCCTCTTATGCCAACGCCGAGGACGAGTACCAGCGAGCCGTCCGCCTGCTGGCACAGGATGCGATCGCCAGCAGCGCGGTCGAACAACGCAAGACCCAGCGCGACGTCGCCCAGTCCGAGCTCGAGCGTGCGGAAAAGGCGCTCGAGGATGCCGTGCTCCGAGCTCCCTTCGACGGCGTTGTGGCCCGGCTCCCCGCGCGGCCGCAGCAGACCGTGAACCCCGGTGGCCCGATTGCCACGCTGATCAATATCGATGTTCTCGAAGCGACGATCAATCTGCCTGCCACCTCGATCGCGCGTGTGCCGACGCGCGAGAACCGCAGCGCTGCCGTGCTTCTTGAGGCTGCACCTGGCGTCGAGATACCCGCTGAATTCAAGGAAGCCGACCTGGTCGCAGACGCCACCTCCCAGACCTATCGCATTCGCTTCGAATTCCTGCCGCCGCCCGAGCTGCTCGTATTGCCGGGCATGAATGCCACGGTCGTCCTGCGAGCGACTGGAAACGCTGCCGCCACGGCCATCGCCGTTCCACTCGCTGCGATCCAGAGCGATGGCAGTGGTCAGTTCGTCTGGCGGGTCGATCCCGAGTCCATGACCGTTGCGCGCCGCAACGTGACGGTCGCGCCAGGCATCGGTGAGACGGTCACCGTCGTCGAAGGCCTCGAGATCAGCGATCGAATCGTCGGTGCCGGTGGGGCCTATCTCACCGAGGGCATGGCGATTACGCCCTGGACCGAATGAGGCACGCTTATCCCACGCGGCGGTGGCTGACATGAATCTGGCCGAGCTCTCTATCAGGAATCCGCTTCTGAGCGTGATCGTGGTGCTGATCACCCTCGTCGGCGGCTGGATCGCCTACACGGAAATGCCCCGTTTCGAGGATCCGGAGTTCACCATCCGGACGGCGATCGTAGTCACCCAGTATCCTGGAGCCACACCGCTCGAAGTCGCCGAGGAAGTGACCGACCCGCTGGAGCGCGCCATCCAGCAGCTGGCCGAGGTGGACGATATCGAGTCCAAATCCACGGCAGGGCGGTCCGAGATCTTCGTCAATATCAAGTATTCCGCCTCTCCGAACAAGAGCGATCTCCAGGTCATCTGGACCAAGCTTCGGAACAAGATCAACGATGCCGCTCGCAACCTTCCTCCAGGCGCCAGCACGCCCTTCGTCAATGACGACTACGGTGATGTCTACGGTCTGTATTACTTCCTGACGGGCGACGGCTTTACGCCGGCCGAGCTGAATCGCTATGCCGAGTCGCTCCAGAGTGAGCTCCTGCTCGTCGACGGCGTCGCCAAAGTCACGCTGGATGGCGTGCTGCAGGAAGCCATATTCGTCGAGATATCCCAGCAGCGCGCCGCGTCTCTGGGCGTCTCCATCAACACGGTCTTTCGAACGCTGGATGTCCAGAATGCGGTCCTCACGGCGGGGGCGGTCGATGTCGGGCAGCGCCGACTCTCGATTCGTCCAACGGGAAACATCGACTCGGTGCAGGCGATCGAGAATCTGCTGGTTGCTCCGGGAAGCGATGGCCAGCTCGTCTATCTTCGGGATATCGCGCACGTCTGGCGCGGCTATCAGACGCCGCCGAACAAGCTCTATCGGTTCAACGGCGAGCCGGCGATCGCGATCGGCGTGGCCGGCGTCCTCGGCAGCAATATCGTCCAGATCGGCGAGGCGGTCGACGCCAGGCTTGCCGAAGCCGAGAGTCGACGGCCCCTGGGCATGGAGTTGCACGCCTTCTATCATCAGGGTGAAGAGGTTCAGGCCTCGGTCGACAATTTCCTGCTCAACGTCATTGCCGCGCTGGTGATCGTGATCGTCACGCTGCTGCTCTTCATGGGACTGAAGTCTGCCCTGGTCATCGGCGCGATCCTCCTGTTGACCATTGCTGCCACCCTGGCCACGATGCAGCTGTCCGGCATTCCCATGCATCGTATTTCCCTTGGCGCCTTGATCATCGCACTCGGAATGATGGTCGATAACGCCATCGTCGTCACCGAAGGCATTCTCGTCGGCGTGTCCAGAGGCATGAAGAAGCTGGAGATCGCAAAGCGCATTGTCACTCAGACCAAGTGGCCCCTGCTCGGCGGCACGCTTGTTGGCATCATCGCCTTTGCTCCCATTGGCTTTGCGCCTGGCGATACGGCGGAATACACCGGCCACCTCTTCTGGGTGATTCTGATCTCATTGCTCTTCAGCTGGCTGTTTGCGGTCACGCTGACGCCCCTGTTCTGTTACTGGCTCTTCAAGGAACAGGAAGAAGCGACGGCCGGCAAGGACGATGAGTCCGATGGTCGCTTCGCCCAAAGCTACAAGGGGTTTCTGCGGCGGGCGCTGGCGGCACGCTATCCTCTGGTGCTCGCGATCACTCTCCTGTTCGGCGCATCGATCTGGGGCTTTCAGTTCGTCAAGTCCGGTTTCTTTCCCGCCTCCACGTCTCCCCAGATGGTCGTCGATTACTGGCTGCCTCAGGGCACTCGTATCGAGCAGACCCAGGCCGATATCGACACGATCAGCGGGTGCAGACGCTCGATGGGGTCGAAGCCGTTCAGACCATCATCGGTGGGGGCGCTCTTCGCTACATGCTGACCTATCCGCCCGAACAGCCCAATAGCGCCTTCGCTCAGCTGTTGATTCGAACAACGGATAACCGCGTCATCGATGGCTTGATCGAGACCATTCAGATGCGATTGACGGATCGCTACCCCAATGCGCAGGCCAAGGTCTGGCGCTTCATTCTCGGGCCCGGTGGCGGTTCGAAGATCGAGGCGCGCTTCAGCGGGCCGGATCCCGCGATACTGCGTCGCCTGGCCGACGAAGCCAAGGCGATCATGCATGCCGACGGTGGTGCGACATCGATCAAGGATGACTGGCGACAGCAGGTCAGCCAGGTGCAGCCACTCTATTCGAGCTCGCGGGGGGCGCGGGCCGGCGTGTCACGCAGTGATCTCGCCAACGCCATCGCAACGAACTTTTCCGGCACTCGCGTCGGCGTCTATCGCGAGGGCAACGATCTGATTCCGATCATTTCAAGGGCGCCGCTCAACGAACGGGTCGGCGTCGACGATATCCAGAATATCCAGGTGCTGAGCTCGTTGACCGGGCAGACCGTTCCCATCGGTCAGGTCGTCGATGGCTTCGAGACGACCTGGGACAACGGCGCGCTGCGACGCCTCGACCGAATCTGGACGATCAAGGCGCAGTCCGATCCCAGGCCCGGAGTTCTCGCCTCCGAGTTGTTTGCGCGAGTTCGACCCGAAATCGAGTCCATCGCCCTGCCGCCGGGGTATTCGCTGGACTGGGACGGCGAATACGGCAGCTCCAGCGAGGCCAACGACAACCTCGCCCAAACCATTCCCCTGGGCTTTCTCGCCATGGTGCTGATCGTGGTCGTGCTGTTTGGCACCCTGCGCCAACCGATCGTGATCTGGCTGGTTGTTCCTCTGGCCCTGATCGGTGTGGTCATCGGCCTGGTAGCCACCGCAACGCCGCTGGAGTTCATGGCGATCCTGGGTCTGCTCTCCCTGTCCGGCCTCCTGATCAAGAACGCGATTGTGCTGGTCGACCAGATCGATCAGGAGATCAACGAGGGCAAGGCGCGCTTCGACGCGATCGTCGAGGCCGCCACCAGTCGCGTTCGGCCGGTGATGATGGGAACGCTGACGACGGTGCTTGGCGTCCTGCCGCTGCTTTCCGACGCATTCTTCCGGTCCATGGCCGTGGTCATCATCTTCGGTCTGAGTTTTGCCACGCTGCTGACGCTGATCATCGTCCCGGTCCTCTATGCCATCTTTTTCCGCATTCGCGCCGAGGAGAGTCAATATGCGCCCTGAGCACTGTCGTTTCTTCGCCATCGTGTTCATGGCCGGCAGCGTGATCCTTTTGAGCGCCTGTGGCGTGCCCCAGGAGCGCGTCGAGGCAGATGTGGATCGAGCGACTGCCGAGGCACTTCCAGCAGTGTCCGAGGCCTGGCGCGCGGCGGAAAGCATCGGGCCCGTCCAGCCGGGCTGGCTGGCGGGCTTCAATGATCCCGTCCTCGAGCAGCTGGTCGCCGAAGCGCAAGCCAACAACCCGAATCTCGCAGCGGCTGCAGCCGGTGTTCAACAGGCCCAGGCCCTGGCCCGACAGGCGGGCGCGAGCCTGACGCCGGATCTTGGCTTGGCGGCGGGGGCAGGGCGGGGCGGCAGCCTTGATTCCGCCGCGCCCGGGCCGTCATCGTCTTTCGAGGCGGGACTGCAATTGTCCTGGGAAGCCGATCTCTGGGGTCGCGTCAGCTCCGGCGTTTCCCAGGCCGTTGCCAGCGCCCAGGCGGCCGAAGCCGACTATCGCTTTGCCCGCTATTCGATCGCGGCGAACACGACCATTGCCTACTTCATTGCCATTGAAGCGCAGCTCCAGCTGGACATCGCAGAAGACAATCTCGCGATCATCGAGAACACGCAGCGGATCGTTCAGGCCCAATACGACGAGGGTGTGGCTTCGGCGCAGGATCTTGCCCTGTCTCGATCCGATCTCGCCAGTGCTCAGGAGCAGCTGGTGGCTCTGCAAGGGGGCGCTCGCGACGCCCAGCGTTCCCTCGAGCTCCTGCTGGGACGCTACCCGGCCGCCGAAATCGAACTGCGCCAGACGCTTCCTGACATCCCACCGCCTCCGCCGGCGGGTCTGCCCTCGGAGCTCCTCGAGCGCCGGCCTGATCTGATTGCCGCCGAGCGTGAGGTGGCCGCGGCGTTCAACGCCACCAACCAGGCGAAGGCGGCGCGGCTACCGTCCTTGAGTCTGACGGCTAATCTGGGGGGCGCCTCGCCGGACCTCGGTGATCTGCTCAATCCGGCCAACCTGGCCTGGACTCTCGGCAGCAACCTGCTTGCACCGATCTTCGACGGCGGCCGACGGCGCGAAAACGTGGTGATCTCGACGGCCCAGCAGGAGCAGGCCCTGGCGCGCTATTCCGCTGCCGCCCTGCAGGCATTCTCCGAGGTGGAATCGGCCCTTGACCGGGGCCAGACGCTGGCGACGCGAAATGCCCGTCTGTCCGAGTCGGCGGCCCAGGCTGCCGAGGCCTTTCGTATTGCCGACATCCGCTACAAGGAGGGCGAGACCAGCCTGATCGATCTGCTGGCGATCCAGCAGCGCTCGAATGCAGCCCGGAGCTCGCAGGCCACGATCGAGCGCCAGCTCCTGCAGCAGCGCGTCAACCTGAATCTGGCGCTGGGCGGCAGCTGGGACTAGGGAACCTTGTAGGTTGCATTCAGGGCGCGATCAGCGCGCCCTGACTTCTGCCACATGACCGGGGCAGGGCGTTTGCGTTCTAATGCAGCTTCTACCAATGAGCATGGATCAGGAGATGGTCCGGGAGGAAGAGCATATGCAAGGTAATTCGCAAAATGGATCCGGCGCGTCAAAGACTACCGTTGCCGGTCTGGCATTACTGCTTTCCGCGGTCGTACTCGCCGACCCAGTCACGTTGGCAGACGGTGAGTTCCACGACGGCAGCATTGAATCCAGCAATGACCTGATTCGCATCGGTGATGGCGCGACGGTGGATGGTGATCTCGAGAGCCGGAATGCGCCGATCGACGTGGGCAGCGGCGCGCGCGTCGGTGACGTCGAAAGCCGCAACGGTCGAATCTCGATTGGTCGCGACGCGCGAACGGGCCGAGTCAGCACTCGCAACGGTGAAATCGAGATCGGTGCTTCGAGTCAGGCGGGTGACTTGGATAGCCGCAACGGCATGATCAGCGTTGATGACGGCGCCGAAGTCGGATCACTCGATACGCGCAACGGCGGCATCGAGCTGGGTGTGGGCGTCACCATCAATGGCTCGATCGAGTCGCGCAACGGCAGCGTTTCCATCGGCAGCGACTCCCGGGTCGGAGGCAGTGTCGAAACCCGCAATGGCGATGTCAGGCTGGCCTCGGAGTCGGAGGCTTCCGGTCATATCGAGACCCGCAACGGCAGCGTCAGCCTGTCGTCGGCGCGGGTTGGTCAGCATATCAAGACGCGCTACGGGGACATCCGTCTCGAGGGTCCTTCGAGCGTGGGTGGCGATCTCATCATCGAAATCGTCAACAACAGCGAGGGCGCGTCCTGGATGGGCTGGGTCGGCGATTTCTCCGATGGCGGTGAGATCCGCATCGGCGATGGATCCGTCGTCGAGGGTAATGTGGTCGTTCTTCTCGACGAGGACTTCGACGCCGATCCGCCGCGAGTGATCGTCGAGGCCGGGGCCGAAGTACGCGGCTCGATCCAGGCCGATCCCCGCACGGAGCTGACCATCGAAGGCGAGGTCATGGACGTCGAGGATTCATGATTCTCATCGCTTGATCAAGAGCCCACCTCATGAGTACACCTGAAGAAAGGCCGATTCGTCGGCCTTTTTTCTTGGTTGCTGGTCCGTTCCAATAGTTCGCATAATGTATATTATGTAAAGTTATTGCCGTATCGATGCCAGTGCGGTCTCCGTGAATGTGGCTCGTGAGCATCGATTGATCGCTCGATCGAATTCGGCAACAATTGGCGGCGTGACGGGTCTTGCGGGCATCTACCGTCTCTTTTGGGGCGACGGATCAACCGTTCCATTCGGTATCAGAGAAATCTCTTTGGGGAATGCGATGAGACAGCAAAAGTACCACCGAGCGCCGCTGGCGCTGGCCATCAGTTCGACGCTTGCCGTTTCGGCAACCCAGGCGGCGGTCATTACCGTTGATACGCTGGCCGATCCGGGCGCGCCGACTGAATGCTCGCTGCGGTCGGCCATTGAGGCCGTCAACACACAGGGCCCGGTCGCGGGTTGCCCGGCTGGCGACGGCAGCAATGACGAGATCGTCTTCGACTCCACCGTGACTGGAAATCTTCAGCTTAAAGACGGCGTTCTCAACGTATCTTCCGACGTCATCATCACAGGCCCCGGTTCGACTGAGCTGTCGATCGACGGTCTGGGCGCATCGGGTCTGTTCTCTATCGCCGAGACCGGGGTTTCCGCAGAGCTGTCCGGTCTGACCCTGACCAATGGCTTTGCCGAGTTCGGCGCTGCCATCTATCTGAGCGGCGAAGGCACCGAACTCAGTTTGCGCGATTGCGTGATTTCCGGCAACGAAGCCGCCAATAACGGCGGTGGTATCGAAGTGTTCACCGGCGCTCGTCTCCTCGTCGATAGCTGCGATTTCAGCGACAATATCGCCGCGGACAACGGCGGCGGCCTTGCGGTAACCGAGGGTTATGCGCGAGTCCAGAATTCCTATTTCCTGACCAACACGGCGGCGCTCGGCGGCGGCGCCCAGGTCAACCTGTTCAGAGAACTCGAACCGCCACTCGGCGAAGAGCCTACAGACGTCGCGGCCAAGCTCAGCATCGTGGATTCTCGCTTCGTGGGTAACAGCGCGACCTATGGCGGCGGCATTGGCGCGGGCTATTTCGAGAATCCCGAAGGACCGCTGAGCCTTGCGATGCCGCGCCCGGTGCCTGCCTCGACGGGCCGTGGTATCGCCGGCCTGACGAATCTCGAGGTCGTCAACAGCGCGGTCACCCTGAACGACGCCTACGTGGGCGGTGGCGTCGCCGCGATTCCGACCCTGGCACCGGTGACGCCCACCGGCGGCCCGCCGGAGCCGGATCCCGGCTTGAGGAATCGAGCGCTTATTCAGGACAGTTACGTGTACGAAAATAGCGCGACCTTCGGCGGCGGGCTCGCCGCCGTCTATTCCGGCGTCGTCGTCTACGGGGCGCAGATCAGCCTCAATCAAGCCGGTTACAGCGGCGGCGGTATCTTCTCTTCAGAAACCCTGGCGCCCTTCGATCCAAGCCCGCCACTCGTGGAAACGCCCTACCTGTTTGTCGAATCGTCGGCGATCACCGGCAATGAAGTGCTGGATCTTCCTCTTCGAGGTCGAGGCTCACCGGCTGTCGACGCGCTGGCTTCCGGCGGCGGACTGACGCTCTTCGAGACGAACAGCTACCTGGTGGCCTCCTCCCTCGATGGCAACACCGCACCGATCCAGGGCGGCGGAGCCTTCGTCCAGACCGGCCAGTTTCTGGCCCTTTATTCCGTGATCGACCAGAACAATGGCGGCGGTCTCTACGGCGAGGCCGCTGTACTGGCCGTTGGCGAGTCGCGCATCACCCGCAACCAGGGCGGTTTGGATGGGGGAGCGGCGGGCTTTCAGTGCGAGGCGGGTTCCGAGTGCGAAATCAAGTATTCCGAGGTCTCGGACAACAGCGGGGCCACGGTCGGCGGCATCGGTATCGATCTTCGCGGTGGCATCGAGCCTGCCAGGCTCGATGTCCTCAACGTTACCGTCAGCGGCAACCAGGGCGAGGCCGTGGGCGGCCTGCGCGCTGATCGCCTGACCCTGCGCCACTCCACCGTCGCCTTCAATTCAGTTCTGGTCCCTCCCCGAGGCGTATCGCTGCCATCGACGGGTGGCGTCCTGACGACGGATCAGGCGATCGTCGCCAACAGCATCGTGTCGGACAATCTGAATGACTCGGGTGATTCCGATATCCAGCTCACGAGCGGAACCCTGCTGATGGACTACAGCCTCGTGGGCCAATCGGCTGGTCTGACCTTCACGGGTTTCGGCAACGTACTTGACGCCGATCCCCTGCTCGCCGCCCTTGATCTGAACGGTGGGCCCGACTCCAATGGCCGCACTCACGCCCTGGGCGACGGCTCCCCTGCCCTTGATGCGGGCCTCGCCACCACCCCGCCGAGCAGTGATCAGCGCGGCGATGGTTTCGACAGGCGTTCGGGGGCCGGCATCGACATGGGCGCCTTCGAGCGCCAGGTCGGCCCACCGCCCGACCCGATATTCTCGGACCGCTTCGAGCTGGAGTGACGCAAGGCCGGACTGCCCGGCCTGAGCCTACTGCAGGTGGAGATGGATCTTCCTGTTGCGGAAATCCGTGGTGACGAGGAAGTTCTGGAGCACTTCAGCACCCAGCAGTCCGTCCCGTCGAGTCCGCGCTCGCCTGACTCTGCTGCCGGTTTCGGATTCCTGGCGAAAAATACCGCGAGACGAATCGACGCCATAGCTTGCCAGCAGCGATGCGAAGCTGTACGGCCCGATGCGAGCGCTGTCAAACTGTAGCACTCTGATCTCGCCGCTTCGAATGACGCCCTGGGACTGGAGGCCCTCGAGCGGGACTTCGAAATCCTGAAAGTCATGCCGCTGGACAAATCGCTCGTTCAGAAAGACCGGCCCCAGATTCCCGGTATCCAGTTCCAGCCAGGCACGCTGGTCCTGGATGAAGGTTTCGATAAGCATCGAGCCGAAGGGTGTTTCGCGCACCTCGACATTGCTTTCGAACTGCACGGCCTCACGACTCAGGAAGCGGATTCGCTGATTCGGGTAGTCGATCTGGACCACGACCTGCTCGAAGATCCAGCGACCGAGCAGGATATCGAAACCGGCGCCGGGCACGACGGCAAGATCCGCAAGATGAAGGGTCTGATCATTCATCACCAGCTCGAAGGGTCGGCAACCGTAGACGCGCGTCTCATCGAACACGCCCGCCACCTGGATCGGCCGCCGCGGGTCGGCCTCGATACCGACACGTTCTCCGAAGTCACGGCCGACCGCGCCGATACTGGCGCCGGAGTCGAGGGTGATGCGTGCGAGCTCCCCGTTGACCGTCCCTGAAAAGTTGATGCCACCGCCCTGCCCCTCGAAAGCAATCCAGCCCTCGGGATCAGGCTCGACCGCATGACTGGTCAGAGCGAATGACAGCAACAGGGCAAAGATCGCTTGCCTTCGGCAGTTGCGGATGAACATCATGACCCTCCTCGAGCCTCAGAGGGTCAAGAGGATACCTCAAACCGTATACAACTAAAAACAGATAACGATATCCTTCGTTCTCCCCTGCGCGATTCCAGGCCGAGGATGACTCTGCCATCGGTATTAGATCTATCTCCCGGCTATTGGCGCTGGAGCCGATCGGGCAGGCCGGCGTGGTTGATTTCGCCGGCGCCGTGTTACAGAACCTGACTGATCGACAGATGACCTGCCGGATCAGCGACCATTTTCCCAGGTGGTATGAATTCAGCACCGACCGCAGCACCGCCGCCCTCGCCCAGGTACCGGGCCCGAACCCGGACGAGCCGGATCCCTTCAGGGCCGTTCAGGACTGAGCTTTTCTTGTTCCTGTAATCGTTCCTGTAATCGTTCCTGCTCTTGGCGGATGCCCGCTGCGCTGCGCGATCCAGAACGTCCTTCCGCCACACTGCGGGTCCTCGACCGAATGGCACAGGACCCTGAATCCGATGTCGTCAAGACGCTGCCGGTACTCTGCCGTATCGAGACTGGCATGGAAGACCGCTACGGACTCGTAGCCTTTCATCGGGCCCCAGAATTCACTCTCCTGCGTGCCGGAGTTGAAGATCAGGAAACCGCCGGGTCGTGTCCATCGTCCGACTCGGTCGAGCACTCGCCGCTGATCGTTGCAACTCAGATGAAACAGGCTGTCCCAGGCGATCACGAAATCGTATCGTTCGCTGGTCTCGAAGCTGGAGAGGTCTGCCTGAATCCAGCTCTGATCGGGAAATCGCTTTCGGCAATAGCCGAGCATGGCGGCGGCGCCATCGACGCCGGTCAGCGCCAGGCCGCGTTCGATGAGATAGCGCGCAATCGGCTCAGCGGTTCCGCAGCCCAAATCGAGCACCGTGGCCTTCTTCGGCAAACGTTCGATGACAGAATCGAGGAGGGGCCGTTCGACGAGGGATTTGTTGCGCGCACCGTCGAACCAGTCTGCGGCCTTGTCGTAGCTGTCGATGACGGATGTTTCAGTCACTTGGTCGGTAGTGCCTTAAGATCGACGCGTGGACTCTGCGTGGGCCAGACTGTCCAGTCCTCAACACTCATACCTGCGGCTCTGATCATGATGACACTCTATTCGATGAGCGATACCTGCGCACTCGCGCCACATATCGCTCTGACATGGTCCGCCGCCCTGCCCCATCGAGTCCGGATACTTTCGAGCGGCCAGAACCACGAGCCCGACTTTCTGACGGTCAATCCCCTGGGATCGGTTCCGGCACTGGTGCTTGAAGACGGTGGCATCCTGACCGAAGCCACAGCGATCCTGACCTACATCGATACCCTTGCACCCGACGCCTTTGTCGCGCCGGAGCGCAGCGAGCAGGGTCAGGCCAGACTGGTCGCCTGGCTGTCGTTCATGAGCAGCGAACTTCAGCCTGCATTCATGTCCTATTTCAAACCGAGCCGCCTGTCTCCCGACCCCGACCATCATCAGGATCTCAAGGACCAGGCCCAGGCTCGAATCGCCTTCTTGCTGCGCCACGTGGAGGAACGCTTCAAGGGCCCTTACCTTTTCGGTGAGCACCGGTCCGTCGCCGACCCCTATCTTTTCATCCTATGCCGCTGGGCTCGCGAGGCCTTCATCGACCTCGAAGATTACCCTCGCCTGGCCTCGTTTCAGCGGCATATGGGCCTGGATCCTGACGTCGAGCGCGTGCTGGCGCAGTACCCGCTGAGGCACACAGGGCCCTGGGCGCTTCGATGACTGGCTCGATGGATCATCTTGCCGAGCCCTGGAAGCGGTCTTCGAACAAGCGATCGAAGTCCAGATCGATCCGGTAGATATCATTGAAGTTCGTCAGCATGTCCGGAGTGAGGTTCCGCGCCTCGGACACCAGATAGATCACCCGCCCACCGGGCTCGACGGCAGCGGGCAACCATTCTCCGTCGGGTCGCAGCCCATCGGTGGTCAGCGGGTCGATCCGGATCACCGCTTCGTCTGCCGTATCGTAGAGATAGATCTCGGGCAGTGGATCCGTTCCGCGGGCAGACTCAAGGGTACCGACCCGGTCCTCGTCAATCTGCTCCATGAACAGTATCGCGCTGGCGTCGGCCGCGAGCACCGCTTCACCCGCCCGTATCGCCTGTCCACTGGGATCCTGGCTGATCAGGCGGGAATCGCCCGTCTGGCGATCATGCAGATAGACTGACGGTGCGGGCGGCGCAGGGAACGCCGGGTCGAGATTGGCAGCATAGGACCTGAAGGCGATCCAGCGGCCGTTCGCCGAAATCTCAGGATCAATGCTATCGCCGTTCCCGGGCTCACCGCCCGGAGCACGACTGATCAATTCGATCGTGTCCGACTGCCGATCCTTAAGCCAGATCTGCTGATAACTCAAAGGCGCGCCGTCCGATGACAGATCAGCACGCGTCGAGAACACCACGAATCGGCCAGTACTACTGATCGCTGGAGATTCACTTCGCGCGGCTGCTTCCTGGCCGTTGCTGCTGACGCTGATCCGTTGAATAAGGCGACTGGGTAATTGAGCCACAAAAATATCCTGTTGCCCATTGGTGTCATTCTCGACGAGGTTGCTCGCGCTGGATTCGAAGGCAACCGTGCCGCCGTTTGCCGAGATCACAGGATCGGTGCTGCTACCGTTTCCCTCTTCGTCGTTGAGCCCGATGCTCAGGCGCGCGGTTTGGGCGAGGCTGATATCACGAATGAAGATATCGTCAGTATCATTGCTATCGTTATTGACCAGGCCGCCCCAGCGCGACGAAAAAACCACCCGGTTTCCGGCGTTATCAATGGAGGGATCGAAGGCAGCGGAAAAGCTGTCTACCAATTCACCGTTGGTCCCCACTGATACGGGCAGGACCTCGCCGGTCAACTGATCCAGCCGAACGATCTGGGTCCCGTCCGGCGATCGGCCCGTCAGATTGCCCGCTCTGGTTTCAAACGCCAGGAAGCGTCCCTGGCCGGCCAGGGAGGGATCCTGACTGGGCCCGGTCCCCACATGGACAGCGACCGGTGGTTCACTCCGACTGACGACCCAGGACTCCTCGCCCCCCCGTCCGCCGGATGCCACGCTGCGATCCGGGTCAAAGGATGCGAAGGACTCCAGCACGATTTGTGACTGCGCCAGATTGCCGGGGATCAGTGCGTGTACCTGCGTCCTGAATGCAACGCCTCCCACGCTGCCAGAGTTGAAGACACAGGGCTGCTGCGGGTCCTCGGCGCTTGCAGCCATCTGGACCAGAGTGCCGAAGTCATGGTCGTAGAGGAAGAGGCGGCGTTCCTGACCGACAAGTCCTGGCACGAGATTGTCGGCCAGTGATTCAAAGACCACGAAACGCCCGTCTGCACTGATCGTCTGCCCGTTCGAACCGCCGTTGCCACCCGTACCGTTGCTGTCTTCGCTCAGCCTGATCGTGGTGTTGCTATCGCGGTCATGCAGGAAGACATCAAAGGTGCCGTTGTTGTCGCCAGGGATGAGATTGCTTGCCGTGGAGAAGAACACGATCCAGCGTCCATCCGCGGATATGCGAGGCGATCGGGAATCACCATCGGGTTCAGCACCCCCTAGTCCCTGGATACGAACGGTCGTGCCTTGAGCAAGGTCGCGGATGAAGATATCGTCGTTTCCGTTCGTATCATCGTTGACCAGATTGCTGGCGGCGCTTTCGAATACCACCGTGCTGCCATCGGCGGAAATGTAGGCATCAGAGGCCGGGGAGTCGGCCGGTTGATCATCGAAGCCGATGCTGATCAGACTCGTGGAGGCCTGATCGAGATCGCGTAACCAGACCTGATCATCGGCCTCAAAGGTGGCCAGCGCACCATCGGACGAAAGAGACAAAGGGGATGGACGATCGAACTCGGTCCCTTCGGAAGTCAAGCCGACCGCCGTGTTGATGCCCGTGTCCAGATCGCGTCGAAACACCTGCCAGAGTCCGGTGACGCCGAGATTGTCAGCCAGCGACTGGAACAGCACGAAGCGACCATTGCCGCTGATAAACGCCGTATCGCTGCGCCCGTCTGCCAGATCCCCCGTCGATGTCCGACTGACCAGCTCGGTGCTTTCGTCGTTTCGATGCTGAACGAAAACATCGCTCAGCGTATTGCCGTCATCCTCAACCAGATTGAACGCCGAGCTCGAATAGGCGATTCGCTGCCCATCCTCGGAAAACGTGCACCCGCTGCTGAAACCGTTGCCAAAACCATCGAAGAAGTTGCTGTCAGGCGGTCTGCTGACCAGCTGGGCCAGCTGCGGTGATGCTTGAGCGCCCGAGACAAGACAAGCCAGAACAGTGAAAGCTGAAAGGATCCTTGAAGTCGACATGTGCACGGTTTCCCGATCTGAGTGGAGCCAGGGTCAATCCACGCTGCCCTTTCGCAGCCCTGGAATGATCGCCTCTACTTCACTAGACGAAATCAGCGATCGAAAGCCTTCATCGGGAGACTGAGGCAGATCGCTGAACGCGTCACAAGCAGGGAATCTCCGAATCGCTCTTCGCGGAGTCACGTCCCCTTGTTCAGGAGTCCCCTGGAGATCACCAGCGCCATGAACGGACCGGCAGGGCTGGTTGACCCCGGTTCTCGGGCGCGAGAGGGAACCGCCGAACCGCGCAGGGCGGAAGTCAGGCGCTATGCTGCTGGAAGGTCATCGAGACGACCTCGACGGCGATGGCCACCAGGATGCCCGAGGTGATCAGGCCGAACAGGGCGAGGACGATGGCGAGGAATTTATTCAAGCCCCTCGTCGGGCGCAGATCGCCGTAGCCGACGGTAAGCGCGGTAATGAAGCCGAAATAGAGGCTGTCGCCCACGGTCCAACCCTCGCGGCGGCCGATGAAGATCGACAGCGTCGCGATGATCAGGCCCAGGCCCAGGAACAGCGGAAGGACGTGGAGGAGAACACCGCCAAGGTTCCAGAGAAAATCGATCGTGAATCGCATGATCTCAAAGGTCAGGTGGTCGCCCCGGGTTCGGCAAGAAGACGCTCGATCGTCGCGCGGATCGCGCGCATGTCGTCCACACACATCGCGTGCTCGTCGGAGCCGGATGCATCGTGGTATTCCATGCCCGGATGGATAAAGCGAATCACGCCCCGCTTGTCGAGCACGAAGGTCACCGAGGTGGCCGGCCGGTCGGGCCCGGTCAGCCACCAGTTTTTCAGGGTTCGATTGCGCCAGTCCCAGTCCACGGCGATCGGGAACTGGAAGTCGCGCTGAGCGACCACACGCTGGACGCGCGGCAGGTCGAGGGGATCGTCGCGCCGTGCCTTCGGATGGAAGACGCCGACCAGGGTCAGGCCCTGAGAGGAATATTCCTCATGGATCGTGCGAAGCGCTGGCGCGCTGGAGGCGCAGAAGGGACAGGTGTCCGTCCACCAGCGAACGAGCACGACCTGGCCTCGCAGATCCTCCAGGCGCATCGGATCGGTATTCAGCCAGGCCTCGAAATCGAAGGGCGGTGCCTGGACCCCGATCCGGTCGGCGCCCGCGTCCCGATCCATATCCACGAGCGTACCGAGCAGGCTGGCGATACGTTCGTCGGCCTCAGCCGGCGTCTTGCCGTCCGCCAGCACGAGCTCCCGGAAGTGATCCCAATCGCGCACTGTCACGATCTCATCGGCGGCCAGAGAGGCGGTCAGGACTGAAAGGCAGAGGGCAAGGACGAAACGGGGCATAAGCTTGATTCCTGGTAGCAGCGGGGATTCTGATGCCGAAGGCCCGATGGCCATTGATACGGATAAAGTCGAACCAGCGCCATAGCCATCCAGCCTTCGAGCCTTCGAGCCCGGCGAGCTTGATGAACGGTCGATTCCCGGCTGCAAAGCATACCTCAGTCCGATGCGACCCGGATTCAGCGAACCGCCTCGATTCGAATCACGCCGAGTCTGAACGGCCCCTCCTGCCCGTCGTAGATATAGAACTCGAGGCCGGCGACCTGAGACGGCTGCAATCGTCCCCGAATGGGGTTGCCAAAATACTGGCGGATCATCTCGGTGATCGGAACGGTGACCGTGATGGTCTCCCCCGCCGTCGTCTCGAAGCGGTGCCAGTAGCTGTCGCCGCGCCCGGTTCTCGAACTGGCGCCGAGGATATAGGTACGGCCGTCGCCTTCCACCTGAACGCGTAGCGCCCTGTAGCCGGCCAGGGAGCCGGCGGGGACGCGGGCTCGGATCGACGAGAAACCGCCATTGTTGCGCAGCGAGGTCTCGCCGCTGAAGACCAGGCGATCGTTTTCGACGTCCACCTCCCCCGTCGATAGCCCGCCCATCACGCCATCGAGCACGACCCGCCAGGGCTCGATGGCCTCCGGGTCCGAAAAGTCGAACAGCGTCATTGAATCAGCCAGGTCGACCTCCGGGATCGGCTCACCGGCCATCAGCCGGTCGATCAGGCCGCGGTAGGCCCAGGCGCGCTCCGAAGGATCGGCGATCGCTGCGCTCATCTCCAACCAGTCAGCGAGGTTGCTGCGAGCCCCGTCGTCCATGCCCCAGTCCGCATTGGCAGCGACGCCCTCGAGCGCTGTGGCATAGACCGCCGCACAGGCCTCGGGGTTGCCCGCGTTGAACAGGGGCACGCCGCGCTCGATGGCGCGGGTCAGGTAGTCGTCCAGGCTCGAGGGGATGCTGGCGAGCAGCGTTGATGCAATGATGAGCGGGGTCAGCACGAGTCGTCTCCGGTGGTCAGATCAGGGCCGCGTTCTTGATCACGACCTCGACAGTTTGAACTCGCCGCGCCTGCAGGGCGTGACGAGCGAGCGTTTTCGTTGTCGTCCCCTCGGGCCGGGCAGACGGACGCCGCTTTCCGATGCGGTCACTATGGACCCGGCGTTGGCCAGTCAGCACCGAATCGGCCTGTCTTTCCGCCATCAATTCATTTCAAAGCGATCTCTGAAGATTCTCGCTGAAGGAATCGAACTAGCCGCCGAGTTGTTGCCGTCATCGAGCTCAAGTACAGAGACCGGCGCGACAACCGTGGCCGTGCCGACGATCTCGCCAAAGAATTCCGGCAGCACCGTCGCGCTGAAGGTAAAGCTCACCGAGCCGCCCTCGGGGAGATCGACGGGGACATCCATCAGCTCGCTGCCGGACGACGCGCAGCTGCCGCCGCCCTGCCCCGCGCAGGTCCAGCTTGGCGCACCGAGACCGGTCGGCAGCGGCATGCTCACCAGCGCGCCCGTGACGCTGCTCGGCCCCGGGTTGCTGACGTTCACCAGGAAGGAGACGGCCTGACCCGGCTCATGGAACGGGGTGTCGGCAGCGGCGCTGATCGATAGATCGGCCGCGGCAACGACGTCGATCGTGACCGTGGCGATGGGGGAACTCAGCGTGCCGTCGTTCGTTCGGAAGGTGAAGCTCTCGGTCCCCAGCAGATCCGACTCGGGGGTGAAGCGGACCCGTGCCGTTGAGTCGTCCAGCACCACGACTGGGCCGAGGCTGCCAGTGGACGGGCCGGATTCGATCAGGAAGGCCAGCGCATCGCCCTCAGGGTCCGTTCCTCTGAGCAGGATGAAGACATCGGTATCCTCCGGTGTCGAGACGCTCGCATCCAGGGCCGCCGGTGCGTCGTTTCCGCATTCGACAAGGGCCGAGACCGTTGCGGTCGAGCCACCGGGTGCCAGGGTGTAGGTGAAGGTATCGAAGGGTTCGCCGTTGTTGCAGGTGTCGGGATCCGGCCGATAGGTCACTCGGGATCCGTTATTGATGATTTCAACGAAGCCTTCGGCGGGCAGGGTTACGCTGGCCACGGCGATGGGACCGCCGTCGACATCCGTGTCGTTGAGCAGCACCAGAATGGGGGTGGCCGGATCATCCTCGGTGAGGATGACCAGATCATCGACGGCCACCGGCGGATCATCGATGCCACTGATGTTGATCCGCACGAGCGCCAAGCCGCTCTCGAAGCCGTCGGAAATCGAATAGCTGAAGCTGTCTGTGGTCATGGGTGCCCCGTCGCCCAGCGACTCGAACTGCCCGTTCGGGTCGTACTGGAACGTGCCGTTGGGGTCCATCATCAGGAGTGCACCGCTCGGCAGGGTCAGAAAGGCACCCGGACTGAAGCTCGCGCCATTGATCGAGACCACGCTCAGCGGATCGCCGTCCGGGTCGCTGTCCGGCCCGAAGCCGTTGTCGACCAGCACGTTGCCGGAAATCGCCGAGTTCTCGTCCGTATCGAACTCATCGGGACGGGCGAGCGGCGGCTGATTCTCGTCGAAGATGTAGGCAGCGCCCGCGTCCGTACCACGCTCATCGTCCCCGGGCGCGCCGATCAGGTAGCGGTCGCCGGAGATGCTGACCGACCGACCGAATTCATCGTCGGACGACGGAGCCGCGATCAGTTGCTGCGGCGCTGAACTCCAGGTCGAGCCATCGAACTGGAAAAGATAGGCACCACGCGCTGCATCCGCGCTGAGCGGTGCGCCGATCAGTGCGCGCTCCCCGGCGAGACTGACCGCCAAGGCGAAGCGCTCGCTCCCGCCGAGGGCCGGATCGAGCAGCTGCTCGGTCTGACTCCACCCAGGGCCGTCGAATTCAAAGATGTAGGCCGTGCCCGTATTGAATTGCCCGAATCGATCGGCCAGCGCCGCACCCACCAGAGCTCGGTTGCCGGAAAGACTCACTGCGGCTCCGAAGAGATCGCCGTTCGCGGCATCG
>CAZDFS010000022.1:0-44983 GCA_964504865.1 uncultured Wenzhouxiangella sp. | reverse complement strand
CCAGCGCCTTGCCCGTTGGACAGAACACGTACTCCCCGTCATCCACCCGCGGCCGCATATCCTTCAGCAATCGATCCAGGTCCGATAATCCCGCCACCGTGCTCTTGCCTCTTCGCATCATTGAGGCGCAAGTCTGGCACAGCGCCTCGACCGGTACGGCACGTGATTCGGCCAATCGGATCCTCCCGTCGCCTTGCGCAGGATGCCGACCCTCGAGCGGGTAGCATATCGAGGCTTTCCTCCAGGTGATTCGCATCCCTCGAAAAGCACCCCTTCATCAGCCACAAAAACAAAGGACTCACGATGACAGCTTCACGACCCCTCCCGGCGATCTGCTTGATTACGGCGCTGCTCTGGCCCGGCGTCGCCCTCGCCATGCCGACGTTCGAATTCAACAGCGATGAACTGCCCTCGAACGGGCGCGTCGTGGTTTTTCTGGGCGCAGACGGAGGACTCGGTGATCTGGGCGACGACCTGAATGAGGCAACCGACGGCCGCCTTGCCGAGGCCATCGAGACGACGGAGTTCAAGGGGGATTTCGGCGAAACCCTGTCCCTGGCGGCGATCTCGCCCTATCGTGAAATCGTGCTGATCGGCTCCGGTGAGGTCGATCTCAGCGCCCGCAGCCTGCACGATCTCGGGGGTTACGCGGCCGCGGCCGCTGACGACGAGGATGGCCTGGCGCTGATCATCGACGGGCTGGACAGTGGCGTCGCTGGGGCCGGTGCGCACCTGGCGCTGGGCTATGCGCTCGGCGACTATCGATTTACCACTTACAAGACCGTGGAGCCCGCCCCGGCAGACGGTGAAGTCCGCCTGATCGGGTCCGATCGAGCCGATCAGCGCCGCTTCGAGGACGATCTGCGCTACCTGGCAGAGGGCGTGACCCTGACCCGGAAGCTCGGCAACGAGCCCGGGAATCGGCTCTGGCCCCAGCGATTCGTCGAGCACGTCAGCGCGGCTTTCGAGGGCGTCGATGGCGTGACGCTGACCGTTCTCGACGCCGACGGCATTCGCGAACGCGGCATGGGCGCGCTGATGGGCGTCGGACAAGGCTCGATCCATGACCCGCGCCTGCTCGTGGTCAGCTACCGGGGCGGCGATTCAGACGACGCTCCCATCGCCCTTGTCGGCAAGGGCATCACCTTCGACACGGGTGGTATCTCGATCAAATCCAACGACGGGATGTGGTACATGAAGTCCGACCTGTCCGGCGCCGCTGCCGTGGCCGGGACGGTCCTGGCCGCGGCCAAGCGCGGCGAGGCGATCAACGTGGTCGGCGTGATGCCGCTGGCCGAGAACATGCCCTCGCAGGACGCGATTCGTCCGGGCGATGTCCTGACCTCGATGGCCGGCAAGACCGTCGAAATCATGAGCACCGACGCCGAGGGCCGACTTCTCCTGCTTGACGCGGTCCACTACGCCCAGATCGAATTCGAGCCGCGCCTGCTCCTGAATATCGCCACCCTCACCGGCTCGGCGGCCCGCGCCACCGGCGATGAATACGCGGTCGTCATCACCCGCGACATGGCGCTCAGCCTGGAGATGATGGACATCGGCGAGGCCGCGGGCGAGGATGTCTGGCCCCTGCCGCTGCACCCCAATCACTTCAAGCAGATCGAAAGCCTGATCGCCGATATCAAGAACACCGGCGGCTCACCGGGCGCGTCGATCGGCGCCGCCGTCGTCGGTACCTTCGTTGCCGACGATCTTCCCTGGGTCCATCTGGATATCGCCGGTGTCGATTGGCGCGATGTTGCAACACCGACCGCGCCGATCGGCCATGCAGGCTGGGGCGTTCGATTCATGGACACGCTGCTTCGGCGAGAAGCGGACTGAGACGCCGTTTCCGTGACTATCCTGAACGATAACCATTCAAATGATTCACGCAGACTTTGGCGTGCTTCGTTACGGTCAGGGCAGATTCGCAACCCGACGGGAGAACTTATGTCCCTATATGCCGAAATCAAATCGGATCATGACCGTCATCGAGACTTGATGAAACGGATCCTGAACACCTCGGGCGACAGCGCCGAGCGCCAGACGCTGTGGCAACGGTTCAGAAACGACCTGGAAGCGCACGCAGCCGCCGAGGAGCAGTCGCTTTACGCTGAACTCATTGCCGAAGAGCAGTCCCAGCCGCAGGCGCGCCACAGCGTGGCCGAGCACAAGGAGTCATCGGACCTGGTGGAGAAGCTCGACGCGATGGAAATGAGCAATCCCGGCTGGCTTCAGGCTTTCCAGACTCTGGCCGACGACCTCGAGCACCACATGAGCGAGGAAGAACAGGACGTGTTCGATGTCTCCAAGGCAATGATCGGCGACACCCGGGCAGAGGAGCTGGCGACCCGATTCCGCCTGCGCAAACAGCATGAGCTGGAGGATCAGATCGCGGCCTGACGCGCACGCAGCTTGTGCAGCAAGAACGCCCGATGCCCCGCGGCTCGGGCGTTTTTTTATCGGCGAGAAGATCGATCGAAGCCATCCCAGACGCAAGGCCCACCCCAGGTCTAGCCCAGGCCCAGCAAGCGCTGGGTCGAGACGCGCGCTGTTTCTACATCCCCTGCACTGCCGACGGTCTAGGCTTCGTTCCCATGACCCACGACCCAAGAATCGCCGGCCTCGCCCGGCTGCTGCAAGCGGTCCGCCACCCACCCCCCGGGGGCCGCCGGAAGGCATTGGCCCTGGCCATGGGCCTGCTCTGCCACCTGCTGTTCGCCCTTGCCGTCGTTTCGATGATCGGCGCCATGTTCTTTGGCATGAGCCGGAGCCTCGGTCAGGTGCCATGGCCCTGGGCGCTTCTGACCAATGCCCTGCTTATCGCGCAGTTCCCCCTGGCTCATTCCTATCTCCTGACCGGGCCCGGCGCCCGCTGGCTGGCGCGCCTGATTCCCGGCTCCCACGGCCAGACCTTGAGCACCACCACCTACGCGCTGATCGCCTCTCTGCAGCTCACCGCGCTATTTTTGCTGTGGACGCCGTCGGGCATTATCTGGTGGCGCGCTGACGGGGCAGCCTTCTGGCTGATCTGCCTGGCTTATGCCGCGTCCTGGGGGCTGCTCATGAAGGCCAGCTTCGACGCCGGCGTGGAGGTGCAATCAGGCGCGCTCGGGTGGATGTCCCTGCTGGCCAGGATCCGGCCGCGGTTTCCGGCCATGCCGACGAAAGGCCTCTTTCGGGTGATCCGACAGCCGATCTATGTGTCCTTCGCCCTCACCCTCTGGACGGTCCCTGTGTGGACGCCGGATCAACTGGCACTGGCCGCGAGCCTGACGACCTACTGCCTCCTGGCGCCGCGGCTGAAGGAGCGCCGCTTCGCCCAGCGCTATGGCGCGCGGTTTGCTCGCTATCGTGAGTCGGTGCCCTATGCGCTTCCGGGCGCTCGACCATCGCGGAGCGACAGCCATGCGCAATGACCTGACGATCTATGACAAGGTCGCCGACCAGTGGTGGTCGGACGATGTCCGCTGGATCCGAACCCTCAAGAACCTGGTCCCCGGCCGTCTGAAATGGATGGACAGGCAGATCGACTGGGCCGGCAAGCGAGTGCTCGACCTCGGCTGTGCGGGTGGATTCATGGCCGAAGCGCTGGCAGAGCGCGGGGCGGTGGTCACGGGCATCGACCCGGCCGAAGATGCCGTCGCCGTGGCCCGGACCCACGCCAGTCAGACGGGCAAGAACATCCGCTATGACATCGGTGTAGGCGAGGCATTGCCCTACGAGGACGGTCATTACGATGCGGTGGTGTGTGTCGACGTCTTGGAACACGTGGCGGATCTGGACCAGACCGTTCGCGAGATCTCGCGCGTCCTGACGCCGGGCGGTCTCTTTCTCTTCGATACGATCAATCGCAACCCGATCGCTCGCCTCGCCACGATCACGATGGCTGAAGACATCTTGCGGCTGTTACCGCGTGGTACGCACGATCCCGACATGTACATCAAGCCGGCAGAGCTGCGCGGCATCATGGCCGACGCCGGCCTGGAGCCCGGTCCGATGACCGGCCTGGGTCCGCGGGGCATCAATCGCCGCTTCGACATCACCTTCGGACCGCTGCCGATGAAAACCATTCTCTACATGGGCAAGGCGCAGAAATAGCGCCAGCCCCAGGCGCCGAAGAAGCTCATTGTTAGCGTAACCCCGGATTACACGGGGTAATGGTTAGCATGAACACATCGCGAGGTTGCGAGGTTAAAAAGGTCTCGTACTCGTCATTGACTCGATCAAATAAAAAAGCCCGACGAAGTCCGTCAGGCTTTCTCGTCCGTTCATAGCGCTTGCGGCTTAGTCATTGCCCGCGTCTGATGACCATGAAGGCACCAAGTGACGCCATCAACAATGCCAGGACAAGGAGACCACTGCGGTCGAGCAGCGGCACCGACCGGAATTCGCCTGGCACAGGCGGCGGCGGGGGTTGGGTGGTGACACCGTTGGCCTGGATGAAGACATTCGAGTCAAATTCCGCGTCGCTCGCGTCAGCAATCGCCAGCTTCACTGTATTCGTCACACCTGAGTTCACCGCAGCCTGACAGGTCAACAAGGTCGTCAAGCCGTCCATTTCCGTATTAATTGTCCCGGCCTCGTTATTTCGATACAAATTGGAGTTGGGACCGCCCGAGCCGACGGGGTTACCGTTGTTGATCGTATTGATCGAGACGGGGTCAGTATCAACTACAGCACAGTTCGTGCCGTTGATGAAGAAGGCGAACACGTCGTTGAATGTACTGCCGACGAATTCGTTGTATTCATCGGAAGCGAAAACATATTGAATGAAGACAGTATCTGACGTCGGCACGATATCAAATTCCAGAATCGCGGCATCTTCGGTCACGAAGCCGCTGAGCCCGTCCAGATCAGCATCCCCAGGGGTCCCCTGAGCCGTTGTCACGTTGGGCAGAGAGTTCGGCCCAATGACATCGTTGGCATTGCCAGAACTCAAGACTACGCCTTCGTCCAATGCGATACTGCTGCCACCGTTGGCAAAGGTTCCGGCGGCGGTCTGCGCGCCTGTGTAGGACACGTTTGACACCGTGACACCGACACCCGCGATCGCCTCGGCAAGATCGTTCGGCGTTACGCCGGTATCGAGGGACGCCACCGTGATTCCGCCACCACCTCGCGACTGCTTGCTTGAGCCGACGCGATCCTGTGCTGCCATCGAAGCGAAAGAAGTAAAGAAAAGCACTGCGGCAATGCACCACGCAGTGGTTGATTTCAAAGTGCGTTTGGTCATTTCATTATCCCTCTGCTCGCAAGCCCTGACTAGAAGACGCGCCTCGCGCTGGACCGTGCGGAAAGAAACCCGAGAAAAGTATACCAGCTGCTCTCTTCAGGCGTCTACAGGCCTGAGTCCTGCATAAGAAACTAAGGCATTAAGGCCCCTTGGCTGACTAAGGCATACTCGCGATTGCCGCTTGTCTTCTGCCAAGATCTGCCCGTGATTCGTCACGTCCTAACGCTTGTCGCGCTGCTCCTTCCAATCGCGAAGCTGCCTGCCAGAGCCGACGATCGGATCGTCTTACTCTGGGAGAGGAAGAGCTGGTGGCACGCTGCTTTCCCGCTCTCGCCGGACGCCCGGGAAAACGTCGGAAATCCATAAATCACCCGCTTATAGTGCGATTCGATCGTCGTTCTGGAGTTTTTCTTGGCTACTTCCGAGCCTTCCGCCTCAACTCCCGCGTCCAGCGAAGAGACCTTCAGTTTTGTCGCAGCCGAGCGCGAGGTGCTCGAGTTCTGGCGGCGGGAGAAGATTTTCGAGCGCAGCCTGGACGCTCCCCGGGACGGGCAGCCCTACGTCTTCTATGACGGCCCACCCTTCGCGACCGGCCTGCCGCATCACGGCCACCTGGTGGCCTCGACGATCGCGGACATCATTCCGCGCTACTTCACGATGAAAGGGCGCTACGTCAGCCGACGCTTTGGCTGGGACTGTCACGGCCTGCCGATCGAACAGGAAATCAACAGCAGTACCAGGCCGAAGGTCTGGCCGCGCAGGACGTGGTCGAAAAACTCGGCGTCGCGGGCTACAACGACGCCTGTCGCTCCATCGTCCAGCGCTACACGAGCCAGTGGCGGGAAACGATTACCCGCCTCGGTCGCTGGGTCGATTTCGACCACGACTACAAAACCATGGACCCCTGGTTCATGGAGTCGGTCTGGTGGGTGGTCAAGCAGCTCTGGGAAAAAGACCTGATCTATCAGGGCCAGAAGATCGTCCCGGTCTCCACGGCCCTGGGCACGGGCCTGTTGAATTTCGAAGCCAACCTGAACTACCAGGAGGTCCAGGACCCCGCCATCACCGTGCTGCTCTAGCTTCAGGACGAAGACGCGCATCTGGCCATCTGGACCACCACGCCCTGGACCCTGCCGTCGAACCTCGCCGTCTGCGTCTCGCCGGAGCTCGACTACGCCAGGGTCCGCGACACGGAGCGCGATCTGACGCTGTATCTGGCCGCCGACCGGTTGGAGCACTATGGCAAGCGGCACGCCCTGGAAGTCCTGGACACGGTCAAGGGCACGGCCCTCGAAGGGCGGCGCTATCATCCCCTGTTACCCTATTTCGCGGACCAGGCCGATCAGGGGGCCTTCGTTGTGATCACCGGCGACTACGTGACCGACGACGACGGCACCGGCCTGGTGCATCGGGCCCCCGCTTTTGGCGAGGAGGACTTCGAGGCCTTCCGCGCCGCGGCCATCGACGCCTTCGCCATGCCGGTCACGCTGGAAGGCAACTTCACCGACGACGTCACCGATTTCGCCGGCCAGCACGTCAAGGAGGCCGACCGCGACATCATCCGCCACCTGAGGGACAACGGCTCGCTCTACGAGCAGGACGTCATCGTCCACAGCTATCCCTTCTGCTATCGGTCGGACACGCCGCTGATCTACCGCGCCGTCCCGAGCTGGTATGTCAAGGTCGAGGACATGCGCGATCGCCTCCTCGCCAACAACGCGAAGATCAACTGGGTGCCCGATCACATGCGCGACGGGCGCTTCGGCAAGTGGCTGGAGGGCGCTCGTGACTGGGCCATTTCGCGCACGCGCGTCCGGGGCACGCCGCTGCCGCTGTGGGTCAACGACGAGACCGGCCAGGTGCGCTGCATCGGCTCGATCGATGAATCGGAACAGCTCAGCGGTGTGCGGGTGGAGGACCTGCACCGCGAGCACGTTGACCCGCTGGACTTCACCATCGATGGAGAGCCCAGCACCTATCGACGCGTGCCCGAAGTCTTGGACTGCTGGTCCGAATCCGGCTCCATGCCCTACGCCCAGCTGCACTATCCCTTCGAGAATCAGGACATGTTCGAAGCCGGCTTCCCGGCTGAGTTCATCGCCGAGGGTCTGGACCAAACCCGCGGCTGGTTCTACTCGCTCGTCGTGCTCGGCACCGCCCTGTTCGACCAGCCCGCCTTCCGCAGCGTGATCGTCAATGGTCTGGTGCTTGCCGAAGACGGGGCTAAGATGTCGAAGTCGAAGCAGAACTTCACCGCACCGGACCTGACCATGAACGAGTACGGCGCCGATGCGCTGCGCCTGTATCTGATCAACTCCGGTCTGGTCAAGGCCGAAGAGCAGCGCTTCGCCGACTCGGGCGTGCGCGACATGACGCGCCGGGCGCTGCTGCCCTGGTACAACGCCTTCAATTTTCTCGTCACCTATGCTGAGATCGACGGCTGGTCACCCGCGATCAACTTCACCCCCGCCGATAACATCCTCGACCGATGGATCCTGTCTCGCCTGCAGACGCTCAAGAGCACGGTTTCGAGCGAGATGGAAGCCTACCGACTCTATAACGTGGTGCCGCGCCTGTTCGAGTTCATCGAAGAACTGACCAACATCTACATCCGTCTCAATCGCTCGCGGTTCTGGGGCGAGCAGCATTCGACGGACAAGTTCGCCGCCTACTCGACGCTGCACACCTGCCTCCTTGAGCTCTCGCAGACCATGGCGCCCTTCGCGCCCTTCCTCTCGGAAACCCTCTATCGGCGCCTGCGCGTGCTGGGCCATGGCGACGAGACCGCGCTCCCGGAGTCCGTACATCTGTGCCGCTACCCGACGCTCGATGACAGCCTGACAGACCCGGTATTGGAAACGGCCGTGGACCGGATGAATCAGGTCATCCTGCTGGGCCGGCAGAAACGCGAAGACCAGAAGATCGGCCTGCGCCAGCCCCTGTCGCGCCTGACCGTCATTCACCGCGACGAGGCCCTGCTGACGGAAATCCGCCACCTCGAGAACTACATCTCGGCCGAACTCAACGTCAAGCACGTCGAGTGCTCGAACGACGAGACCGCCTTTATCAAGCTCTTCGCCGAGCCCAA
The DNA here is from genome assembly GCA_964504865.1 of uncultured Wenzhouxiangella sp. Taxonomy (GTDB): domain Bacteria; phylum Pseudomonadota; class Gammaproteobacteria; order Xanthomonadales; family Wenzhouxiangellaceae; genus Wenzhouxiangella. The sequence continues at coordinate 36,662 of CAZDFS010000022.1, read as the reverse complement.
CTTCAAGCGGCTTGGAAAACGCCTGGGAAAACAGATGAAGCACTTCCAGCAGCTCATCGCACAGTTGGATGCGGAGGCCATCGAGAACCTGCTAGGGACCGGTTCCGTTGCACTCGACGGCGAAGTCTTCGATAGCGACGACATCGACGTTCTGCGCGAAGCGCAAGAAGGCACTGAAGCCCTGTCCAATCGCTTCATCAGCATCGACATGGAGCTGGAGATCACCCCCGTCTGGCCGCCGAAGGCCTCGCGCGCGAGGTCGTCAATCGTATCCAGCGAGCGCGCAAGGAAATGGACCTTCACGTCGCCGATCGCATCCAGGTCGAATTCAACTGCGACGACGAACTACGAACAGCCATTGAAGCGCACAAGGCCTACGTCGCCGGCGAGACCCTCGCCACGGCCTTCGAATTCGGCGAGCTTGACGACAGTGGCTTCCAAGTGACCGTGGACCATCGCCGCCTGAACTTCCGCATCGAGGTCACCGAGGCGGCATCCTGAGGCCGTTTCGGGCATCGATCGGCGGCCTGACCGACTCCGCGCTCGGATCAGGGCGCTGCCTCGAATCGATCGCTAAAAAGGGCGTTGCCGAGCATAGCGCCGGCGAGAACGTGGCATGCGCCCGGGATGCACTGGATCCGCGAGATCGGATCGAACAAGACGATGCCCGCTGCCTGGGGTCGAGTTGGCGGCCGATACGCGGGCGGGACATCGCTTTCCTGCCGACACACTTCACTGACCGGGTCGTAGATCACCCAACCTGCCGTCCGCACTGCGCCGCACGCGCGCACCAGCCGATCATGATCGATCACCCGACCGTCGGGAAGCAGGTATCAGGACTCAACGTCCAGCTGCAGCAGCCGATGCGCGTCAACCAGCAGGACCACTCGGGCGGCCTCGGCCGGCATTGCCAGCAGTAAGAGCAGCAAGCCAAGGCCGATGAGGACTCTCGGCATCGGCTACTCCGCACGCTGCTCTGCAGGTTGTTTGGTAAGGAAATTCCAGCCGAACTCGGTTTCTGCCCCTCCAGCGTCCCGGAAGCTCCAGGTCACAATATCAGGCTCGAAGCTGATCGCATCCTGGACAAGCCCAGCGCCCGTGACGTCCCAATGCTTGCGCTCGATGATGAATGCTGATTCGAGCAACAGCTCCCAGTAGACCGTCAGCGCACCCGACTGACTGTCCTCCTGCAGATGCACCAGGCGCACCTCTTCGCACGCCTGTCCCGAGGCCATGCGTTGAATCAGGCGGACGGTGCTGGCGCTGACTGATTTGACGACGCGTACGGGCGAGCGGGACAGGGGCCAGGGGGATTGACCTGGATCGAAAGCTCGTGATGGAGCGACGACAGGGCGAGATGGTCGCCAAACCCCGGCAGCTCGCCCTCACCGCTGGTCAGCACCGTCCCCCCGCAGGTCACGCGCATCAGAATGTGGTCGGACGCCACGACCATCGGGCTGACAGCCCATAGAGAAGCGAGCAGCAGGACCGGCAACGGCATTGAAAAGCGATTCCTCCGAGGTGTCGGGGACATGGATCCACCTCCAGCGGTGTCGGACGATAGCAGTCAGTACACCACTGCTTCTGCGCAGGAGTCAACCGACGGCAACCTCACGTGTGCATCCGATCGAGCTGACTATTCCGCCTTGGCGGACTCAGTCTTCGAAGCGATCGCAGAAAATGGCGTTGAAAACACCACAGGCGACGAAGCTGTCGTCCTGGAAGACGAAGACCGCGCCGTCCTCGTCATCGCCGGTCGTGTCGTCCCAGCGCTGTGCACCGACGAGAATTCGTCCGTCGTCATAGTCGACATCAGAACCGAATAGCGCGTTGCTGAAGTTCGTTTCCGGCGGCGGCACCAGGAAGGCGATCTCTTCCCAGCCCTGACCCAGGTTCGTATACGCATAGGCCTGATTCTCGCCCGGCGCGCCAACGACGAGCACGCCGTCGTTGAGGACCACCACCTCGCCGTAGCGATCGATGAAGCCGGGCGTGCTCGGGTAGAGTTGATCGATCTGACCAAAATTGCCCGCCCCGCCCGCATTGCGCTGGAACAGGTGGACGGAGCCGGAATTGGTCGGACTGACGGCTTCATTACCGTTGGTTGCGCCGACGGCAATGAAATCACCTTCGACGGCCACGCTCACCCCGAAGCCGTCGTCCTCGGTCTGATTGACCGGCACGAGGGTACGGTCGAATTGCCAGGTACCGCCAATGAACCGATAAACGTAGACGGTCTCGGACTGAACATCACCGATTGCAATGACGTCCCCCGACACCGAGACGCTGCCGCCGAAGTCGTCGCCGCTCGAGGGCGAGGGTGCGGTCAGGGTCGCTTGCAAGCCCCAGTTACCGGCGCCGCCGAGATCGCGACGGAAAACCAGCACAGCACCCGCGTTGCCGACAGCCCCGACATTCGACGCGGCCGCCGCGACCACGAGCAGGTCGCCCTTGAGATCCATATCGCGGGCCATTCCGCGGATGGTGATATCGGAAACCTCTGGGGCTTCCTGAGTCAGCACGAAGTTCCAGCCCCCGCCGACGCGTCGATAGATGTCGAAGCGATCGTCAGAAAAATAGCCGACGGCCGCCCAGTCGCCGTCCGTCGCAATATCGTCGCCGAAGCGAAACGGCGACTCGTCGAAGGTGGCCAGCGGCGTCAGCGGCCCGAAGAGACCGGTCCTCGATATCTCCGTACGCCAGGCTCGGCCGTCAAAGCTGTTGGCCTCTGGGGCACCGAACCAGGCGGTGTTGCCGTTGATCGCAACCGAGCGACCCAGCTGGCCGCCATCCGAGGCTGGATCAATGACCCGGAGCTCGATCAGATCGGTAAACCTGAAATCCGCCGCCATCAGAGGCGTTGCAATCAGGGTTAGGAGCAGCATCGTTCTTTTCATAAAACCACCTTCAGGTCAGAAACCACGAGCTAGACACGCCAGGGAATCGGCCAACCCCTTGTTACAGAATTGCTTATTCATACCTTCTACGAGGGTAACGGCAGAATCCTGCCAGCATCAAGCCACGGCCATCGAGGCAGACGACAAGGCCGTTGACCCCACAGGCATCCAGGCACTCTTGAGCGAAACGGGAAAACATTCGGACCGCCACCCGGCCGCGCCAACGGCTCGGGCATACTCTAGGAGCCTCCCGCATCAAAGAGTCTGCCAATGATTCGTCACGTCCTAATGCTTGCCGCGCTGTTCGCTTCGAGCGCGCACCTGCCTGCCAGCGCTGAGCCACCCTTTTCGATCGAGGAAATTCTGTCGTTCTCCCACCCGACCGAATTGGTCGCAGCACCGGTGGGCGATCGGGTGGCCTGGGTCGGCGAGCGAGAAGGCCATCGCAACCTCTGGGTTGCCGACGGTCCAGGCTGGGCAAGTCGGTCGCTGGCGGCTTTCGACGGGGACGACGGCCAGGCGATTTCAGCGCTGACCTTCACGCCCGACGGCGAGACGATCCTGTTTGTTCGAGGCGGTGGCCCCAATCGCCAGGGCGAGTTGCCCAATCCAGTCAGCGACCCCGGGGGCGTGGAGCAGACGCTGTGGATTACCTCGGTCGATGGCGCACAGGCGCCGCGAGCGCTCCTCGAGGCCGGCGCCTTCGACATCTTCCCCGACGGTCAGCGCCTGGCCTTCCTCCGAGACAATCAGATCTGGGTCACCACCCTGCTCGATGACCCTGCGGATTCGGACAGCGACGCGCCAACGGCAGACGCAGCAGTCTCGACCAGTGCCGACTCGATGACGGCAGAAGAGGAGAACGCCGAACAGCTTTTCACGGTGCGCCGCGGCGTCGCGTCCTTCTCGATCTCGCCCGACGGCAGCAGGATCGCTTTCGTATCGGACCGCGGCGACTACGCCTTTGTCGGTGTTTACACGCTGGCGGATCAAACCCTGACCTGGCTCGATCCGTCGGTGGACCAAGATCGATTCCCGGCCTGGTCGCCGGATTCCTCGGCGCTTGCCTTCCTCCGCATTCCGAATGAGCGAGAGGCCCTGCCGTTCATGCCGCGGCGCGAGGGCCTGCCCTTCTCGATTCGCGTTGGCGACCCCGAGACAGGACAAACGCGCGAGGTCTTCCGCGCCGATGACGGGCCCGGCAGCGCCTTTGGCGCGGGCTACTGGTTCGTCGGGGATCGACTGTGGTGGGGCGCCGATGACCGCATCGTCTTCCCCTGGGAAAAGACAGGCTGGCAGCATCTCTGGTCCGTGTCGTCGCAGGGCGGTGAGCCCGTCAATCTCTCGCCCGGTGCGGGCGAAGTCCAGCACGCCGAGCTCTCGCCGGACGGCCGCTACATGCTCTATGCCTCGAATCATGGCGACATCGAATCGCGTCAGCTCTGGCAGGCACGGGTGACCGGGGGGCAGCCCGAACGCCTGACGCGGGGCGACGGCATCGAGTGGGCGCCGCGGCGCAGCGCCGAGACCGGCACCCTGGTTTATCTGGGCTCAGATGCGACAACGCCGGCGCGCCCGATGGCGATGATCGACGGTCGGTCGCGCGCGTTCGGCCCGGCCCTGCCCGACCGTTTCCCCGCCGACCAATTGATCAGGCCTGCGCCGGTGAGTTTTCCCGCCGCCGACGGCATGACGATCCCGGGACAGCTCTTTGCGCCACCTGAGCGCTGTGGCGACGGACCGCATCCGGGCCTGCTCTATTTCCACGGCGGCTCGCGCCGCCAGATGATGCACGGCTTTCATCCGAGCCGCTACTACGCCAACGCCTACGCCTTCAACCAGACGATGGCCTCGCGCTGCTTCGTCGTCCTGTCGGTGAATTTCCGCAGCGGCGTTGGCTACGGCCTCGATTTCCGGGAAGCGCTGGACTACGGCGCGCAGGGCGCGTCCGAATACGGCGACGTGGTCGGTGCGGGACTCTACCTGGCCGGTCGTCGCGACGTCGATCCGGCGCGAATCGGCCTGTGGGGAGGCTCCTACGGCGGCTACCTGACAGCACTCGGCCTGGCCCGGGCGTCCCATCTCTTCGCTGCCGGCGTCGACATCCACGGCGTCCACGACTGGAACGCGGTCATCGAAAATTTCGTGCCCTCCTATGATCCGCAAGCGCAGCAGACCTTCGCTGGGCTGGCCTTCGACTCTTCACCGATAGCCGACGTGGCCAACTGGACCTCGCCCGTGCTCCTTATCCACGGCGATGACGATCGCAACGTGCCCTTTTCCGAGACCGTGACGCTGGTCGAAGCCCTGCGCCGCCAGGGCACGCCGGTGGAGACCCTGGTCTTTCCCGACGAGGTCCACGGCTTTCTCCTGCACCGCAACTGGCTTGCCGCATTCCGGGCGTCGGCCGCTTTTCTGACGCGTGAACTCGAGAGCCGGGAATGAGCAGCTCAGAACCCTTCGTCATTCATTCTGCTGAGCAGGTCCTGCGTTTTACCCGAGCCGATCGATGGGACGATCTTCCCGAGGCTCGCAAGGTGCAACTGGGGTTCAATCTGGGCGTGCTCGCCCTGGCCCTCGATCTATCCAAGGAAGACAGCTACCTCCTCTTGACCAAGGCTCGAGAGGGGAGAATAGCGATGAAAGCCCTTCGTCATCGCTTGCTTGAACTGATAAAAGGCGAAGGACTAGTCCTTGATCAGGACAAGGTCCTTCGCCCGTTCTAAAGAAGGCAAGCGCTGTTCATTCGACAAGGACCATGCGTGCTTCGTCGTCCTGGGACCCGCAGGAAACGTCTCGAGCCGAGCCCACCCGAGGGCGAAACGACGAGAACCAGGACACCGGTTATTCCGTGGCTATCGGCATGGGGTTTTGCTGCGTCAAGGAATCAAGCCCTGGGGGCTTAGCTGGAGGGTGAAGCAGCATCGATCGCCTGATGCCTCCGACGATAGAAGTAGCCGTTCGCGTGGTGTCGACGCAGTCGCCAGAAATGATGGCGATAGTCCTGACGGCGAAAATAGTGAGTGACGAGCGAACGTCGAGTCTGTGCATGATCCTTGATCGAGCAGCCGCCATGAAGCAGCTGCGAGTGCCAGATCATCACATCTCCGGGTTCGGCCTCGAGCGTTATCGGCTTCAGATCACGCTGCTTCACCTCTCGCTGCACGTATGAATTGAATTCGGACATTTCTTCGGCAATGGCGTTGGTTTTTCCATGGGAGAAATAATACGGTGGGATCCGATGACTACCCGGCCAGTAGCGCAGTGGCCCGTTGTTCTTGCCCACACGATCCAGCGCAATCCAGCTGGCGACCATCCCTCCAGCCTTGCGTGAGGGCATGTAGAGCGTATCAATATGATCGGCTTGCTGGGAGCCATACTCGAAATTCAGCGTGTTGCAGACCATTGGCGTCCCACTGAGAAGATGCTCGAGCACCTCACACAAGTCCTTGTCGAGGACCAAATCTCGAATATTCGAGAACTCAAGATAAAGATCATTGATCTTGTAGGGACGATGACGGTCTCGATCATCGGCCTCGCTCAGCAGAAGTCGACGCTGCGCTGAGGATTCGATCTGGACATCGACAGTCAGGGCGGACGAGAGCGCTCGCCGATCCTTCCACAGTCGATCGACAAACGCATTCGTGCTGCGAACCCTGTCATCAGAAAAGAGGCCGCGCAGGATAACGAAACCGTCCTCTTCCCAACGACGCAACCATTGGGACCGAACGCTACTCCCCTCTGAATGCCGTGGCTCATGGCCTGTCATAGTCAATCCTCCACGCGCGTTCCGATGTCAGTTGAACATCGCTTGATCTCAGCCAAGGATCGCGGCATCAGCCTGGCAGCTTGCGCCCTATCGCGTGAGCGCTTGATACTCGCCGGTGTCTGCCGTGGTTGCGCTCACCCCCATGGTCGCGATCCAGGCGAGGATGAAACCGGGGATGATCTCGTAGACGCCAGGGCCGCCCAGGAAGGAGCTGTTCCAGTCCATGGCAATCCAGAACATCACTGTGGCAGCTCCGACCACCATGCCGGCCAGCGCGCCGGCACCGTTGGTGCGTGGCCACATGAGCGACAGGATGATCAGGGGGCCGAAGGCTGCCCCGAAGCCCGCCCATGCGTTACTGACCAGGGCCAGGACTTGTGAATCGGGGTCGGCGGCAATCACTGCAGCCACCAGCCCGACGAGGACGACGCAGGCACGCCCGACCCCAACACATTCCCTATCGGTTGCCTTCTTGCGCAGGAACAAGCGGTAGAAGTCCTCAGTCAGGGACGATGACGACACGAGGAGCTGGCTGGAGATCGTGCTCATCACGGCAGCAAGCAGTGCGGCGTAGAGAAAACCCGTCACCAGGGGATGAAACAGCACGTCGGCCAGGATGATAAAGATGGTTTCGGGATCGTCGACGGTCATGCCGTTGCGCACCGCATAGGCCCGGCCGAATACGCCCAAGGACAGCGCCCCGATCAGCGAGATCGCCATCCAGCCCATGCCGATGTTGCGAGCGGCGGGCACTTCTTCCAGGGTTCGAATCGCCATGAAGCGGACGATGATGTGAGGCTGGCCGAAATAGCCCAGGCCCCAGGTCACCGCCGACAGCCAGCCGATGAGCGTCAGCCCCTCGGTCCAGGAAAGAAACGATGGATCCACGCCCTCGAGGGTCTGTGTGGCCTGGGCCAGGCCGCCACCCCCTTCGCCGAAAAGTACCACCGCCGGCATGATGACCAGGGCCAGCATCATGATGCAGCCCTGAACGAAGTCGGTCATGCTGACCGCGAGAAAACCGCCGACGACCGTGTAGATCAGCACGATGCCCAGCGTGATCAGAATGCCCGCCGAATAATCGCTAAGGCCACCAAAGTTGAAGAGGCCCGAGAAGGCGCTTTCAAAAAGCTTTCCGCCAGCAACCAGGCCCGACGCCGTATAGACCGTGAAAAAAATCACGATCACGATCGCCGACACGGTGCGCAGGGAAAGCGCCTGGCTCGGAAAACGATTCGCCAGAAAGGACGGGATGGTTATCGCATTGCCGTAGTGAACGGTTTGCTCGCGCAGCCGAGGCGCCACCAGCGTCCAGTTGAAAAACGCGCCGACCAACAGGCCGATGCCGATCCAGCCCGCGCCGAGGCCGGAGACGAACAGCGCGCCCGGCAGACCCAGAAGCAGCCAGCCGCTCATGTCCGAGGCGCCCGCCGACAAGGCGGCGACCTTCGGACTCAAGGATCGTCCGCCCAGCATGTATTCCTCGGATGACGAGGTCGAGGTCCGCATCGCGTAAACGCCGATCGCCACCATCAACGCAAAATATCCGATCAGACTGATCCAGACACCTAGGTCCATCAAGATTCTCCAGTATTCAGAAAAAATTACCTGGCCAGGCGCTCACTTCAGCAATGTCGTTCAAACCACTTTTACAAGTCCAAGACAGCGATTCACCAGCCCCTGCAAGAATCGGGGCTCGAATCTGCCGAGCGTTGCGGGTGACTACGCGCCTGAAAATATCTGCAGGCTTTTATGATTCTGAAGACTAACAGGTCGTCCGGCCACCTGCTGTGGAGCAGGAGCGTCGCGTGATTTTCAGAGCATGTCCGATCGACCTCGAAACGCAATCCGCTAGAATACTGACCCATGCGCAACCTGACTGACCGTATCCCCGCCGGCACCGATACCATCGTCTTCGACTGGAATGGCACGCTCCTCGACGATATTGACCACTGCCTCTCGATCACCAACGCGATGCTGGAGGAATTTGCCCTGCAGCCGCTGACGCGGACTCGCTATCGGGACATCTTTTCCTTCCCGGTGCAAGGCTACTATCGGCAGCTGGGCTTTGATTTCACCCAGCATCCGTTTCCCAGATTGGCGGCACAATGGATGCAGGCCTACACGGAAGGCGTTACATCGCAGGCCGACCTGTTCCAGCAGACCGAAGGACTGATCACGAGCCTGAAGAGCAGCGGCTATCGACTGGCCATCCTGACCGCGGCGATCGAGGCCGATGTGCATGAATTGCTTGCACATCACGGCATCGACGATGCCTTCGACGAGGTCTACGGCCTGGATCACTGTGAGGCCAGCAGCAAGGTCGAGCGCGGGAAACAGCTTTATTCGGCGATGGGCCTGAACCCTGCCAGGACCCTGATGATCGGCGATACGGACCATGACTTCGAGGTCGGCCGGGAACTGGGCGTGCCGACGCTGCTGATTGCCGATGGTCATCAAAGCTACGAGCGGCTGCAGCAACTCGCCTGCGCTGTCCTGCCCACGCGCTACGCCTGAGACGCTGGGTGGATCAGCCTGGGGGTCGGGTGCTGTAATGAATGGTCTCGATAAGCTGCAATGACGGAAAACAAGACCACGCCATCGCCATGGTGGATCTACCTGCTGGACTGCGACGGGCGACTTTACACCGGCGTAACTACTGATCCGGCCCGTCGCTTGCGAGAGCATCGCGCTGGTCGCTCCCGGTCAGCACGGTTCACCAGAGGGGCCTCATCGGTCGAGTTGCGTTACGCCGTCGCTTTGGAAGGACGGTCACTTGCGCTGCGCGCAGAGCACCGGATCAAGCGTCTGTCGCGCGGCGAGAAAATCGAGCTGTGCAGACAATCGCCTTCCAGCGCCCTTCTGCTGGAGCGGCTTGGCCTGAAGTCCTGAAAGCGACCGGCAGCTGTCTCTTCCCGGAGCCCATGCGATCAGAGCACCCAAGCTTTATGGCTAGCGGAAAATTCCCACGATGACGTCCATGGCTACCTGTTGCCGGCTCTAGTGACGCTTTCAGAATCCAAAAGACCAGGTCGGATGCCAGTCATGAGCCACAGCAATGTCCATCATCGAGACCCTGCCCCTTGATCCTCGAAGCGATCACTGAAGATCAGGGGATCCAGGGCTCCGATGTAATAGCCGCTATCACCGTCGTCGAATCGGGCCCGGAAAGCAAACCGGCCGTCCTCTAGCGCATAGGACACTCGCTGACCATCGCCGCTGACGATCTTGCCGTCGAGCAGATCGCCGGGAAGGAGGATGGCCCTGACCACCCCGTCGGTCCATAAATAGAGCCCCGTGGTGGCGTCGCCACCTTCAAAGAATACGCTATTGCCAGAGATCGAAGGATTGCCGGCAAAGTCGAAACCGGTGGCATCACCTGGTGCAGGGACGGTACTGTCGGCGATAGTGGTCAGCGTACCGGTTGATCGATCCAGAAGATAGGTTCCAAAGCCAGCCGCAGTTCTGCCTTGAAACACAACCAATTCACCGTCGATCGAGCTTTCATCAAAGCCAGTAAAAGGGATTTCGTCATAGGGGCGTCCTGTGGCGTAAAAGTCTCGAGGCGGGCGCGAGCAATTTCTTCCTCAGCACCTGAGTCGGCATCCAGGCAGAGCCTGTGAGTATCGACTCTGGTCGCGCGGCCGGCCACTCCATAGAGCTGGCTTCAGCTTCGGATATCGCGACTACCACGGCCTTGAACTCATCGCTTTTCGCCGATGCACTCGAAGGCTGCAGTACCAGGTTCCGCGCTGGTAGCCTGTCCATCGATTCGTCGCATGGCCAAACCAACCACGCGAGTTCCGAGGGTTCAAGAGCCTGCGAAGATCACTCCCTGAAGCAGGCAAGGTCAGGACTGCAACTTCGGCGACGTTCAGTCCTTCAGATACTTTTGCAGCCAGTCGTTGACCTGGTCATGCCAATGCATCGAGTTGTGCGGTTTCAGTACCCAGTGGTTTTCGTCCGGGAAGTAAAGGAATCGACTTTCGATGCCCCGGCGCTGAAGTGCGGTGAAGGTCATGATGCCCTGGGTGACCGGCACCCGGTAATCCAGCTCGCCGTGGATGACGAGCATGGGGGTTCGCCACTGGTCCACGTACTGCGCAGGGTTATGTCGTTCGAAGCCCTCGGGGTTGGCAAAATAAGGGCCTCCGTGTTCCCATTCGGGGAACCACAGCTCCTCGGTGGCGTAGTACATCGAGCGATTGTCGAAGATGCCATCGTGGTTGACCAGGCAGCGAAAGCGATCGGGCCATTGGCCGGCGATCCAGTTGATCATGTAGCCGCCATAGGACGCGCCGAGGGCGCAGACCCGATCGCCATCGAGGAAGCCGTAGCGCTCCAGCGCCGCGGCCAGGCCGAGCTGGAGGTCCTCGAGCGGCTTGCCGCCCCAGTCACCGCTGATGCTGTCGGTAAACGCCTGACCGTAGCCGGTGGATCCGTGGAAGTCGATCATGACGGCCGCGAAGCCCTGGCCTGCATAGGTCTGCGGGTTCCAGCGGTAGTGGAAGTTGTTCGAGAAGCTGCCCTGTGGACCGCCATGGATCAGGAAGGCGACGGGATAGGATCCGCCCTCTTCGAAACCGACGGGTTTGACCACGAAGCCGTAGACGGTCTCGCCGCCCGCGCCCTCGAAGGAGAACTGCTCGTAGTCGCCCATCTCGACGCCGGCCAGGGTGCGTGAGGCGACGTCAGTGATCTTGCGGCGGCTGCCGGTGTCCGTATCGAGCACGTAGAGCTCGCTGGGTGAGACCAGGTTGTTCATCGCGAACACGACATGGTCGCCAGCCACATCGACGCCGGCCACCGTGCCGCCGTCCACGAGCCTGACCGGGTCGCCTCCGTCGAGATCAAAACGCCAGAGCGTCCGGTGACCGACATCCTGGGCCACCGCCAGGATCGATTGACCATCGCTGGTGAAGGCGATGCTGGACGGCGACCGGTCCCAGTCTTCGGTCAGAACCTTGAGCTCGCCGGAGCGCAGATCGCGCAGGACGATCTGATACTGATCGGCCTCGAAGCCCGGTCGCGACATGGCCTTGTAGGCGAGCATGCGGCCGTCCGGGCTGACGATGGGCGCCGTGTCCCAGGCCCGATTGTCAGCGGTCAGGTTGTCCAGATCCGTGGGATTCCGGAGCGACGCTGCATAGATATCGAAATTGGTCGACGTGGGCTCCTCGGCATTGCGAAGGCGCGCCGTGAAGAACAGCGTCTGGCCGTCCGGTGAAATCGCATATTCCTCGTGGCCACCCCAGACACGTGAGGGGATGTCGGCATCAACCATCGTCACGCGCATCGGCAGGCCCGCAGCCAATCCGTCCTCATCCAGTGGAATCGAGAACAGCTGTGAGCGGGTCTCGTCCATCCAGTAGTTCCAGTGGCGCATGAAGAGCTGGTCGTAATGGCTTGCAGTGACCTTGCTGTCGGCCTCGGCAGCCTTGCGCTCCACGGTGCAGGTCAGCGTTTCGCAATCGAGGTAGACCGACATCGACACGACGAGCCGATCCTCCGTCGGCGTGATCCGGAAGGTGGTGACATCCAACGGCAGGTCCGTCACTGCCTGCGCCTCGCCACCGTCGGCGGGAAGACGCCAGATCTGCGTGGTTCCGCCGCGATTGGACAGAAACAGGATGTAGCGCCCATCGGGCGACCAGGCCGGCGAGGAGTCGTTCGCCGGGTGGGTTGTCAGCTGTCGCGCCTCGCCGCCCGCGACCGGGCTGGTCCACAGATCGACCCGGCCCCGATCCGCCTCCAGGTCGGTGCTGCGCAGGGTGTAGACCACGGACTCGCCGTCCGGAGAGACCACCGGTGATCCAATCCGATCGATGGTCACAAGATGTTCGGCAGTAAAAGGCTCGGCCTGGGCCATGGGGGACAACAGGACCAGGAGGAGTGAGAAACCGGCAATTCGGCGCATGATCAGCCTCGGACAAAGGGACACAGTGCCACAGTGTATTCGACACGAGCGCCGCCCTTGCATCAGAGTTTCAGTGCCCTGGCGTTCGGAAGGTCCTTGGGTCGAAGGAAGCGCAGCAGGCGCGCCGAGTGTGGCCGGGCCGTCGACGCGGGCAAGCCCGGCAGGTCGAACTCCGCCAGCGCACCCGTCGGAAATTTCGCCTGCAGCCTTGCGGCTCGATCCGCCTCGCCTTCGCCGCAGAGCAAGCGCGCGAGATCGTGCATCCCCGGGTTGTGGCCGACCAGAAGAATTCGAGCGTCCTCGTCACCGCCTGCTTCGTCCAGCGCGACGGCGAGGATGTCCATCGCGTCGGCGTGGTAGAGATCGCGGCGACTGGCCAGAGGAATCTGCGAGTCGAAGGCGGCCTGGAAGCGGCGGGCCGTGGACCAGGCTCGAGTCGCGGTGGAGCTGACGATCCGGTCCACCCGGAGCTCCGTGCCGGCGCAGTGCGCGCCCATGGCAGGTGCTGCTCGCTCCCCTCGCAAGGCCAGCGGACGATCGTGGTCACGCAGGCGAGGATGATCCCAGGACGACTTGGCGTGTCGGAGAAGAAGAAGTCGCATGGTCGGGGCACCTGTTGGTGTGGTCGAGAGCAGAGTACGGGTCAGTGCAGTTGCGATCTGGATGCTAGCACCCGCTTGATCCGACGCGTGCGCAGCGGTGCACAGTCTGCTCGAGCACGCTGGGCTTGATGAGTGTCCGAATGTCGTTCTTTCCTAGCCAGACAACCCGCGACGGGCTACGGATCTCTGCCAACTGCCCGCCTCAAGCGGTTCTGCCCCCCCTCGCATCGATTCTGCTCAAGCAGAACAGGGAAAGCGTATTCAATGCCTGTTCCAGAACGGGCGGGCCTCGGATCGGGCGGCCAGGTTGTTCGACGGGCAAAACCTGGCATATGATCGGATGAGCATTTGCTCTGGAGCGACTCTGATGAACACCGGGCTGTCTTCCTGGTCCTTGATGATGTGGCAGGAGCACGCCTGGGAAGGGCTGATATTCGGCGCGGCCGACGCCTTGATATTTCTAGGCTCGTTGGCTATCACGGCATGCTTTGAGCATCGCGACGCAAGCGTATCCGAAACCATCGGCACGGCCTGCAGATTGTGTCAACGCTTGCAGGCATGACGAATCATTCCAGAGAGCACGGCGGGGGCGTGGTCACCATTCTGCTGAGCTGGGTCCTCGGCTATGCGCGCTGGACCCAGTTCATCCCCATGGTTGCGGCCTGGTTCGTGGCGCTGTCCCTGCTGGTCGCACTGATGTTTGGCCGCTTCGCCCTCGGTTTCGAGGACATGGACGAGCAAAGCCAGGCGGACTTCTGGTCATCACCTTACGTTCAACAGGCGATCGAAGGCGCCAAGGAGAGCGTGAGCTTCATCAGGATTCGCTACCAGCCACCCGGCGAAGAGTTCGACTGGGGCGCATTTATTCGAGAGGCCTGGTCAGCGCTTGCGCTGGTCGGTTTTCTGCTCAGCCTGTTGCTGGGCGCATTCGGCATAGGCTTCCGACCTCGCTCGCTGGGTGAAAAGATCAAGATCGCCGCCATGGCCAGTGCCGGCGTGACCGTGGTCGCCATGGTGCTGGGTTTGAGTTTTGGAGAAAAACTCACCTCCAGCCCCGGCGAGGTCGTCGGTTTTGGCATCGCGGTCGGCCTGCTCCCTTTCATTCCCACGTGCTGGGGGTTGTTCTTCAGCCACGTCGTTGCAATCCTAGAGCGGATGTTTGGCCTGGGCGACGTCTTGACCGGCGCTTCCGCGAGAGAGCCTGAGGACAGCGACGCTAGCCAAAACCGGCAAAGCTGACGTCCGGCGGTGGCGGACCCGCCTGCATTCGGGCGCCGGACCCGCGCTACATCAAGCGCTCCAGGAGTTCACCGCCCGAAACCAACGGGCCTGGCGCGCGGCATATTAGCCGGGCTCGCACACCTAGCCGATCAGCCCGATCATGTCCGCCACCACGTAGCCGATGAGGCCGACTGAAACCACCAGGTAAATTACGATGCCGCTGTACTGCCTCGCACCTACGCCATGCACCTTATCGGGCGATTCGGGGTCGTAGACTACCCGCTTCGTATCGCCGATCTTGAACCGGGTACGACTCGTCGTGGTCTCGCTCCATCCAACCCTGGGGAGCCGATGCTCTACCCCTGCCTCGTCTCGGAAAGCCCAGATGGGCATGTAGGCCAGCTGACCCTCCTTGAGAAACTCCTTGATCTCGACCACCCTCGCCTCTGTTTCACGCCCTTCGTTCATGAGTCGGCGCTGCTCCTTGACGGTCTGCCACCCGGCCCAGAGCATGATGAGGCCGAAAACCAACAGGATCGCGTTGAGCATTTGCCTATTTCCTCCCGACTGAACCCCGAAGCTATCGGGTCAGAATAAACGAGTCATGGTAGAACGGTCTAGTAATAGGGACGATCACTGCAACCGCACTCCAGCCAATTAGCTTGAATGGTGTTTAGGTGCCTCGCTGCCGGAATCGTCTTGGCTTACTTCGAAATCGCGAGGAACTCGAAGACTTCCGGCAACACGGGGTTCTTGAATATATTGTTCCAGACAATGACGATTCGCGGGCTGCCCAGGTAGCGAACGACGTAGTTGGACCCCAGCCCCGCGCCACCGTGGCCGACGGCCCTGGCGGTTTCATTGCCCGCAAAGGGCAGCTCCATAATCGAAAAGCCATAGCCGTAGGGGTCTTGATGCGGCGGCGGCCAGGCCCCTTCGATGGACTCAGCGGGCAGGGAATGCGGTGTGAACATCCGGCTCCAGCTGTCGGCAGTCAGCAGGGTTTCAGAGCCCAGCGCCAAGAGGAATTTATGCAGATCCTGCATCGTACTGACGCCGCCATCGCCAGGTTCCAGATTGGAGCCTTTCACCTCCCGTTGGGCTGAGCCATCGCCCATGTAGTACACCGGCATGGTGGTTGCCGCGTCGTTGGGATCATGCGCGGAATGCCGCATCTCCAGCGGTTCAAAGATACGCTTGCTCAACTGATTTCCATAGCTGTCCTCTCGGTAGCGTTCGATAATCAGCCCGAGAAGGTAGAAGCCGGTGTTGGAATAATTGAAGCGGGAGCCGGGCTCGAAGTCGAGGGGCATCGTCGCTACTGCGTTCAGCCGCTCGATGCCTTTGAGTTCCGGGGGCATTATTCCTCGGATTTGTGCCATGGCGTAATCCGGCAAACCGGAGCGATGGGATAGCAGTTGATGAATCGTGATATCGCCAGACCGCGGATGACCAAAGGCGGGATAGTGCTCGGAGAGTGGATCGTCCAGCGCCAGCATGCCTTCTTCAACCATCTGCATGACCAGGATGGACGTGTACATTTTTCCAAGGCTGTTGATGCCGAAGGTATGGCCCGTCGTCAGCACCCGCTGATTGACGTCGTCCGCGACGCCCCAGGCCTGAGAAAGTAGCACGTCATCGCCTTCAGCAATGTGGATGCCACCGTGCAGCTTTCCTTCCACATAGAGGCGCGTGACCAATTGCTGCAACTCAGGATCGACGGACAGTGCCTGTGTGGACAAGAGAAGGCCACTAATCACGACCAGCATGACCAGTTTCGTCACGAGCGTATGCAGCAACTCTGAACTCACAGGCAACTAACTTAGCAGAAAATCAAAAACCCCACTCGCCAAGCGGAAGGCGTCGGCGAGCCGTCAGCGATTGGAAGCCCGGTCAGGAAACGGGGTGATGTTGCGGATACCCGTGAATCGCTGCATGACTGCCAGGGTGTCCAGGTGTGCTTGATTTTCCTACAAAGCTGATGATCTCGCGCCGGAACGAAGCATCTCGACGAGAGCGTCGGCGCCGATCGGGCGACTGAACAAGTAGCCCTGGTAGAGCTGGCAGCCCATTTCCTGCAGCGCCTGGCGATGCGCTTCCGTTTCAACTCCTTCGGCGACCACATTGATACCCATGGCATCTGAAAGGGTAATAACCGAACTGGCGATGGCTCGACTGCTGGCATTGCTGGTGATATCTCGTACGAAGGATTGATCGATCTTGAGTTCATCGATCGGCAAATGCTTCAACCGGGTCAGACTCGAATAGCCCGTGCCGAAATCATCCAGAGCGAACTGCATTCCCAAGGCCTGCAACGACATCATCTTTTCTGCAATACCGCTCTCAAGATCGTTCAGTGCGCTTTCCGTCAACTCGATCGTGAGTCTTGATGCATCGACCCCGGATGAGTCCACCTCACTCTGCAGCTTTTCAGTAAAATCCGGATCGTAGAACTGAAGTGCGCTGACATTGACCGATATCCTGAAGCGATCAGCAGCGATAGGATCAAATCGCTCACGAAGGTCCTCAAGGGCAGTGCGAACAACCCATAGGCCCAGGGCTCGAATCTGTCCTGACTCCTCGGCAATACGAATCAACTTCTCGGGGGGAATTGGGCCGTAGTCCGGATGGTTGAAGCGCACCAGTGCTTCTACACCTCGGATCATGCCTTCGGCATCGAACTGGGGCTGATAATGAACATCGAGCTCGCCATTCTCGATCGCCGGTCCGAGATCACGCTCGAGGGCAACACGCTGGATGAAATCCCTCTCCAGGTTGACATCGAAAATCTGCATGGTGCCTCGCCCCGAGGCCTTGGCTTGATACATCGCCAGCTCGGCCTGACGGAGCAGATCCGCAGGCTCGAGGGTTGAATCCTGAAACAGGGTAATGCCAAGGCTGGCGCTTGTCAGGAACTTGCCGGCCGTCAACTGCATGGGTTCTCTAATTCGATCTCTCACCATCTCCCCGAATCTTTCGGCAGCTTCAATCGCCGCAGTTGGATCAACATCAAGATCGTTCAGAATGAGCGCGAATTCGTCCCCGCCGAAACGCCCGACCGTGTCTGGACTGGACACCAGAGATCCCAACCGCTGCGACAGAACGATCAACAGCTCGTCGCCCAGCTTGTGTCCGACGCTGTCGTTGACCTGTTTGAAGTTGTCAAGGTCGACAAGAATCAGCGCCCCTGATTTTCCGCTTCGTTCGCTTCTACCAATGGCCCGAGTGATACTCAGCTCGATCGAGGATCGATTAGGCAGATCCGTCAGCGTATCGAAGTAAGCCAGATGTTCGACCTTCAACTCGGCTTGCCGCCGTTCTGTCCGATCGATATTGACGCCGATCATCCGCGTCGTTTTCCGCCTCCGATCTTTCTCGACGACCGCCTGGGCCGCGATGTATCGGACTTCGCCGGTGTCTTTGCGGACGATCCGGAAATCGCTCTTGAACATTCTCGACGTTTCAACGGCCGTTTTCAGATCACGCGTTGCCTCGTCGATGTCGTCCGGGTGAACACCGCTCTGCCAGACTTCGTAAGGCAACAGACCCTCCATGGGCTCGACGCCATAGATCGAGTACATGCTCTTGTCCCAGATCAAGGTTCCATTATCGAGATCGTATTCCCAGATTCCGATCTGGGCTGACTCCGTCGCGATCTTCAGGCAGCGCATCGAATGGTCCAGCGCAACCGATTTCGAAGACAACTGTGCTTCCACGCTCCGATAGGTGCCAACGTCCATGCCGCAGCTGATGAAATGGCCATCAACAGGAATGGAAGTCATACGAAGAATCTGGTAAGTGTCAGGAATGCCCTCTTCCCATTCATAGGGCTCGCCGGTCGATACGATGCGCTCGACGATCGGCAGGAACAATTTCGTAGAATCCGAGTCCGGAAAGAGTTCTTCGTTGGTCTTGCCGACCACTTGATCCAGTGATCGGCCCCAGGCTTCTAAAGCCCGAGAATTCGCGTGAGCCAGGGTCCAGCCGACGATCTGGCCGCTGCCCCCATAGCGAAGTTTCCAGATGTGGACCTCAAGCGGCGCCTGCTCATAGAGCGCGACAAGAAGAGGAAGCGGCACGCTGATGCGATTCTCCCCCATTCCCTGAGCCTCCCCGGCGCCTGGTAAAAACAAAGGATGCCAGTATAGCCCGGCTTGATCTGCGGAAACACCGAACGAGAACGCGTAACGCATCACAGCCCTCTGAAAAAGTCGATGAAGAAGAAAGTCAACGACTTCGAGAGAGCCTGGTACAGGACAAAGGTGAAAAGCCGTTTGGGTGTTTAGGCCTCGAAGTCATCTCGAAACTCATGGTGGGCCGGAGAGCAACAGAATCCTCTCCACTCAGAGCCCGGATATATGTCAGCAGACCCTTTCTTCGTCGCAACAATTGAAATTCGAAAAAGCCTGAATGGACAGGAGGAACTCAATCATGCCGGTTCAGCCGAAAACCACTGGAAAGGTGCTTGACTATGGGGAGGCGTCCATATATGTCCTGTTCTGTTGAAGGCATTGTGCTTCGTGACGAGATCCGGGAGCAACATGCCTCTGCCGCGAAGATCACCTTGACAGAAGCGCGATGTAGGGCTGGTAGCTGTAGCTGCGATTCGTTTTCTGCCCGGTCATTTCCTTCACGATTCCGAGGTCTTCCAATACCTTGACGGCCGCAGCGGCGGTAGGAAAGGATGTTTCGAGCTTCTGCCGCACTTGCTCAATGGTGAAGCGCGGCATCATGGGCAGCAACTCGAATAGCCTGTAGCTGGCGGGGCCAGCCTTGGGAGCCTCAATCAGGCGACGTCGATCGGCCGCGATCAGGCTTGCGATGGCGTTGATGCTGTTTTCGGCATCACGGGCAGCCGTGGCGACGCCTTCGAGGAAGAACGCGACCCAGGCCTCCCAGTCGCCTTCGATGCGGATGATCGACAGACGCCGGTAGTATTCGGCTTGATGCTGTTTGAGATAGCCACTCAGGTACATCAGCGGCTCGGGTAGCAGATTCCACTGTTCGAGCAATGCGGCGATCAGCAGGCGTCCAATGCGGCCATTACCGTCGAGAAAGGGGTGGATGGTTTCAAATTGGGCATGCGCCAACGCGATCCTGACCAGCGGCGGGAGTGTGCTCTCCTCGTTGTGAATGAATCGCTCCAGATCGCCCATCAGATCTGCTACCCGGTCAGCTGGTGGCGGCACAAACTCTGCGTTGCCCGGACGAGTGCCGCCGATCCAGTTCTGGGAACGGCGCAGTTCCCCGGGTTGTTTGCCGGCACCCCTTTCGCCAGCCAGCAGGATTCGGTGGGCCTCACACAACAGGCGCACGCTGATCGGTAGTCCATTGGAGTCGCGCAGGTTGTCTTGTACCCGTCGGAATGCGCGTAGATAGTTGGTGACGTCCTCGACATCATCCGTGTTGCTGACCGCAAACCCTGCTTCTTCGTCGAACAAGTCGGTCAAGGTGGCCTGGGTACCTTCGATTTGCGAGGTGAGCAGGGCCTCCTTGCGGATGGCACCGTACAGCAGCCATTCCACTGACGGTACCAGCCCCGCGACCCCGGTCAGACGGGCCAGCGCCAGCTCGGCCTGATGGTTCATTTCAGCAAATGTCTCCGGGTCCAATGGGGGATTGGCGGGTGGCAGCGGATGTGGAACGAAGGCCTCAACCGATTCTCCCAGCGTTGTCGAAATGTCGTAGGTACCAGCGATTCGCTGCATGGCGAAGCATTCTTTAATGAGGCCGCCTCCTATTAAAGCACTCTTTAACACAGGATGCCAGCGTTAAAGCATTCTTAAATCGACGTCATTCCCCAAGACCCCTCTCGACCCGAGTGCCGACAGGGTGGAAGGATGGGTTCGGCGCACAAGCACTGGTGCCGGGCAAAATTTTTCCAGCAGTACCGCTCGTACTTTCGATTCCACTCGTCAAGCAAGATCATCGTCTACGCCTGGGTCAATGACGACCAAAGCTTGCGCGCCTACGGTAGTCAATCCGACGCTTAATTGTGTGTTCAATAGAATGTTGGCTGCGTGCAATCCCCCGGATCGTTGGGACCAGCTTTTGGCGGAGGCGGAGGCGTTGCGGTGACACCGAATCTGCTTTCGCTGGACGAATGACGGCCCAGAAGACGTTGAAATCGCGGACGATCACTAGAGGCTGCTGATGACGATCGAGAACGGTATGCGCCCGGTTCATCCCGGCGAGATCCTGCGCGAGGACTACCTGGTGCCGCTGGGAATGAGCGCCAACTTGCTGTCCAAAGCGCAGCACTTTCCGGATGCCGCGCACTTCAACGATAAGGACATGTTGCCGTGTTCAGTTCAATCGACTATTCTCATCGTTTAACGATTTTTGAATCGATGGTGATTGAGTGGAAACTGTGAGAATTTCCTCCAAGTATCAGGTGGTCATCCCAAAGGCGGTCCGCCGCGAACTGAATCTGGAACCAGGACAAGTAGTGACGGTCATGGCCAAGGGACGGGCGCTGGAGATCGTACCGGTCGGCGACATCAGTTCGGCGAGGGGATCTCTCCGTGGCGCCGATCCTGCGGACTACCGAGATCGAAAAGATCGCGTCTGACCGTGAAACTGGTCGACACCTGCGGCTGGATTGAGTGGCTGATTGACGGCAAGCTTGCCTGTCAGTTCGAAGCTGCACTGACCGACACCGATCAGCTACTGGTTCCGACCACCGTCCAATTCGAGCTCTACAAGTGGGTCCGCAGGGAGCGCAACGAAGCATTAGCGCTTGAAACTGTCGCCTTGACTGAGCAGGGCGTCGTGGTGCCACTGACGTCGTCAATCGCCCTGCTTGCTGGCGATCTGTCGCTGGATCACAGCCTTGCCTTTGCCGATGCCATCATCTACGCCACGGCGCGGCAACAGCGCGCCCGTGTCGTGACCTGCGACAATCATTTTGAGGGACTTGAGAATGTTCACTACATTCCGAAGTCATGAATTGATTGGCGCGCTAGATCACGGCTGCCCCGTGTTTCATCTTTAGATTTACTAGCGAGACCAATGTCTGTTGATCACTGATCTCGCTAGTAAGAACGTGGCAAGTTGCATTGTTTGCGTCTGCCCGGAGACGACTCAAAGCTTCAAGCCGCGGATAGCGCGGCCAGTGCGGGCAAGTCCTTGCCTTCCACGTATTCGAGAAACGCCCCGCCCGCCGTCGAGATGTAGTCCACCTGGTCAGCCACAGCGAATTTCTCGATCGCCGCAATCGTATCCCCACCGCCGGCCAGGGTGAATCCTTCCGTTGCGCCCACCGCTTCGGCCACCACCTTGGTGCCCTTCGAGAAGTGCTCGAACTCGAACACGCCCACCGGGCCGTTCCAGATCACGGTGCCGGCGTTCTTGATCATGTCGGCCAGGACCCGGGCCGAGTCCGGGCCGATGTCGAGGATCATTTCGTCCTTGTGCACCTTGGCCACGTCCCTCAATGACGGATGCGCATCCTGGTGAAAGCGCTCCGCGGTGACCACGTCGGTAGGCAGGGGAATGCTGGCGCCCTTTTCTTTAGCGCGCTCCATCAGTTCCTCGGCGGTGTCGATGAGGTCGGGCTCGTGAAGAGAAGCACCGATCTTGTAGCCGGCGGCCGCGAGGAAGGTGTTGGCGATGCCGCCGCCGACGATGAGCTGGTCGACCTTCTCGATCAGCGCTTCGAGGACCTGCAGCTTGCCCGAGACCTTGGCGCCGCCAACAATCGCAACCAGCGGGCGGGCCGGGTCGGCCAGGGCCTTGTCCAGGGCCTTGACCTCGGCGGCCAGCAGCGGGCCGGCGCAGGCCTGCCTCCCCTGGACCTTGGCCTGGCGGATCACGCCTTCGGTGGAGGCCTGGGCGCGGTGGGCGGTGGCGAACGCGTCCATGACGAAGACGTCGCAGAGGGCGGCCATCTTCTCCGCCAGGGCCTCGTCGTTGGCTTTTTCGCCTTTGAGGAAGCGGACGTTTTCCAGCAGGACGAGCTGACCGGGCTCGACCTCGACGCCGTCGATCCAGTCGGTCACGAGCTTGACCGGCTGGCCGAGCAGGACCGTGAGCTTGTCCGCCACGGGCTTGAGCGAGAACT
Source organism: uncultured Wenzhouxiangella sp. (assembly GCA_964504865.1). Classification (GTDB taxonomy): domain Bacteria; phylum Pseudomonadota; class Gammaproteobacteria; order Xanthomonadales; family Wenzhouxiangellaceae; genus Wenzhouxiangella. The sequence goes on along the minus strand of CAZDFS010000022.1, from coordinate 14,194 downwards.
TGTCTTCCGGCTGGCCTTCAGTCGGGCGGCCGAGATGCGACATCACCATCACCGCCGCGCCGGCGGCCAGGGCCTGGCGCATGGTGGGCAGGGAGGCCTCGATGCGCGCCGTGCTGGTGACCTGGCCGTCCTGGATGGGCACGTTCAGGTCCGAACGAATCAGGACCCGCTGGCCCTGCAAATTCATCTGGTCGAGGGTCTTCATTTCGTATCTCTTCAAGAGTGTCTGTGATGAACCACGAAGGGCACGAAGAACACGAAGAAAACCGTTTGCCTTTTAGCGGGTCATCGACTCGATGGCCCGGGAAAACCGACAATTCCCTATCGAATGAGAACTACCAATTACCCGTCTCTCAATCCATTCCTTCCTTCGTGACCTTCGTGCCCTTCGTGGTAACTCGCTTTTAGTACTTCCGATTATGCCTTGGCAAGAACGGTAGCCGTGTCGAGCATGCGGTTGCTGAAGCCCCATTCGTTGTCGTACCAGCTCAGGATCTTGACCAGGCGCCCGTTGACTTTGGTCAGGCCCGCGTCGAAGACCGACGAGTGCGGGTTGTGGTTGAAGTCGATGGAGACCAGGGGCTCGGCGTTGTAGCCGAGCACGCCCTTCAGCGGGCCGTCGGCGGCGGCCTTGACCACGGAATTGACCTCGTCGACGGTGGTGTCGCGGCCGGCGATGAAGCTCAGGTCGACGACCGAGACGTTGATGGTCGGCACGCGCATGGCGAAGCCGTCGAGCTTGCCGTCGAGCTCCGGCAGGACGAGGCCAACGGCGGCGGCGGCACCGGTCTTGGTCGGGATCTGGCTCATCGTGGCCGAGCGGGCCCGGCGCAGGTCCTTGTGGAAGACGTCGGTGAGGACCTGGTCGTTGGTGTAGGCATGGATGGTGGTCATCAGGCCGGCTTCGATGCCGATGGCATCGTTCAGCGGCTTGGCGACGGGGGCCAGACAGTTGGTGGTGCAGCTGGCGTTCGAGACGACGTGGTCGTCGGGGCCGATCACGTCGTGGTTGACCCCAAAGACGACGGTGGGCAGGTCCTTGCCGGCGGGCGCGGAGATCAGCACCTTGCGGGCGCCGGCCTGCAGATGGGCGGAAGCCTTTTCCTTGCTGTTGAAAAAGCCGGTGCACTCAAGCACCACGTCCACACCCATCTCGCCCCAGGGCAGCTGGGCCGGGTCGCGCTGGGCCAGCACGCGAATGCGGTCACCGTTGATGATCAGATGATCGCCATCGACGGCCACGTCCGCGTTGAATCGGCCGTGGGCCGTGTCGTAGCGGGTCAGGTGCGCGTTGGTTTCCGTGTCGCCGAGGTCGTTAATGGCGACGACCTTGATCTCGCTGTTCTTACCGGATTCATAAAGCGCGCGCATGACGTTGCGGCCGATACGGCCGTAGCCGTTGATGGCAACCTTGATGGTCATTTCCTTGGTCTCCCTGGTGGGTTTTTGATTGATGTTTTCATTGTACTTTGTGGGAGGGGGTGGTTGGAAGGTTGCGCCTGGCGGCGCCGATTTTTATTGGCCCGCCTGCGGGCGTTGCCGTTTCGGGATTATTGATCCGCTTCGCGGAAGCAGTCAAAGGCGCTTGGTCATGTTCGCTTCGCGAATGAAAGGCGTTTCGCCCACGCTTCGCTTGCTGGGCGAGTCCCTTTTGGCAGTCGACCCAAAAGGGACGAAAAGGTCTTGTGCCCACGACCTCGCCGGCTGCGCCGGTCCCCGGAGTCGCTCCGGTTGGAACGGCTGGCCATGCTTAAACTCGCTCCGCTCAAACAGGCATGTCCAGAAGGCCTCCGTTCCGCCCTGCGCGCCTCCGGCGAGTGTCCAGGGCACGGCTTTTCGCTCAGGCTCGCCTACGGCATTGCTTCATTTAAAACCAAAGTCGCTTGGTTACCTTCGCTGCGCAAACAAAGTCAAAGGCGGTTTCGCCGTCACGTGCGATCGGCGACGCTCAAGGGCTTCTTGCGCTGCGCGCAAACCACCGATTCGCTTTCACCTGCACTTCGCTTGCACGGCGAGTTTCTTTTGCCAGACGATGCAAAAGAAACCAAAAGATCTGACGCCCACGAAGCCGCCGGCCTGCGGCCGGTCCTCTGCGATGTTCAGTCGAAACGAAATGGACTCGCTTAAACTCCCTCCGCTTCGCTCCGGTCAGACAGGCGAGCCCAAGGCCTTTCGTTCCGCCTTCCGCTTCTCGACGTCTTCCAGGGCTGATAACAAGTCAAAAGCAAAAGCAGAAAACGCGACGCATCAATTCCTGCGCACACGGGGCGAGCACAGCGATGCGCCGTCAGAGGGTTTGCAATCGTGCCCTCGAACCTCGTCGAGCAACGCAGGACAGAACGGAGGCTTTCTGGACATGCCTGTTTGAGTGGAGCGCAGCGGAACGAGTTTAAGCATGGCCAGCCGTTCTGGCCGGAGTCGCGCAGTGTCCGGCCGCAGGCCGGCGAGTTCGCGGGCACAAGTCCTTTTGGTTTCTTTTGGGACGACTGCCAAAAGAAACTCGCCCAGCAAGCGAAGCGTGGGCGAAACGCCGTTGACACTTACCCGCGAAGCGAACAACAACCCCGCGCTTACGCGCCCACCACCCCGTTAACGGCATCCACCACCGCTTCAACGGTAAACCCATATTCCCGGAAAAGATCCCCCGCCGGCGCGGACGCGCCGTACTGGTCGATACCGATGACCCGGCCGGAATCGCCGACGAAGCCGTACCAGTAGTCAGAGACCCCCGCCTCGATGGCGACGCGGGCGGTCAGCTCGGTGGGGAGGACAGCCTGGCGATAGGTGGCGTCCTGGGCGCGGAACAGGCCCGGGTTGGGCATGGAGACGACGCGGGTGGGCGTGCCGGCTTTCTCGAGTTCCGTCGCCGCTTCGACAGCCAGGCCGACTTCGGAGCCGGTGGCGATGATGACGGCCTTCGGATCGCCGCCGCCGGCTTCTTTCAGGACGTAGCCGCCGCGTTCGATGTCGGCGATCTGCTGGGCATCGCGCGGCTGGTGGGGCAGGCCCTGGCGGGTCAGGATCAGCGCGGTCGGGGCCTTGCGGCTCCGCAGGGCGTGACCCCAGGCGACCATCGTCTCGACCTTATCGGCCGGGCGCCAGACCTGCAGCTTCGGGATCAGGCGCAGGCTCGCCGTGTGCTCCACGGGCTGGTGCGTGGGTCCGTCTTCGCCGAGGCCGATCGAGTCATGGGTGTAGACGTGGATAGCGCCCGTGGGAATGAGTGCCGACATGCGCACGGCGTTACGCGCATAGTCGGAGAACACCAGAAAGGTGCCCGTGTAGGCCACAAAGCCGCCGTGCAGGTCGATACCGTTGGCGATCGCGGTCATGCCGAACTCGCGCACGCCGAAGCTCAGGTAATTGCCTGATGCGCGGTCGTCCATGATGTCGACGCTGCCCGACCAGTCCGTGTTGTTCGAGCCGGTCAGGTCGGCGGAGCCGCCGATCATCTCCGGCAGGTGCGGAGCCAGAGCCTCGATGGCCATGCCCGACGCCTTGCGGGTGGCAACCTTGGCATTGTCGTCCTGGCTGGCCCGGATGGCATCGGCCAGGATCTGGTCGAAGTCGGCGGGCAGCTCGCCCTTCATCCGGCGGGACAGCTCGGCGGCCTTGTCGGGAAAGGCCGACTCGTAGGCCTGCCAGCGCACCTGCCACTCGCGCTCCATGGCCGCGCCGCGCGTGCGCGCATCCCAGCCCTGGCGAATGTCGTCGGGGATCTCGAAGGGGGGTGACTCCCAGCCCAGGACCTTGCGAGTGGCGGCGATTTCCTCATCGCCCAGGGGCGCGCCGTGGGTAGCCGCCGTGCCCGCCTTGTTCGGCGAGCCGAAGCCGATGGTGGTCTTGCAGCAGATCAGCGTTGGCTGGTCGCTGTTGGCGAGCGCCGCGTTGATCGCCCCGTCGATGGCCTCGGGGTCGTGGCCGTCGACGGATTCGATCACCTGCCAGCCGTAGGCGCGGAAGCGCTCGGGCGTGTTGTCGGTGAACCAGCCGTCGACGTCGCCGTCGATGGAAATGTCGTTATCGTCGTAGAACACGACGAGCTTGCCCAGGCCCCAGGTGCCCGCCAGGGAGCAGACCTCGTGGGAGATGCCTTCCATCAGGCAGCCGTCGCCGGCGAAGACGAAGGTGCGGTGGTCGATGACCGTGTGGCCGTCGCGGTTGTAGCGCGCGGCAAGGAGCTGTTCGGCCAGGGCCATGCCGACGGCGTTGGCCAGGCCCTGCCCGAGCGGCCCGGTGGTCGTCTCGATGCCCGGTGCTTCGCCGAACTCGGGGTGACCTGCGGTCGGCGAGTGGAGCTGGCGGAAATTCCGGATGTCGTCCATCGACAGGTCGTAGCCTGACAGGTGCAACACCGAATAGAGCAGCATCGAGCCGTGGCCGTTGGAGACCACGAAGCGGTCGCGGTCCCACCAGTGCGGGTTGACGGGGTTGTGTCGCAGGTGGTCGTTGTAGAGCACTTCGGCGATGTCGGCCATGCCCATGGGCATGCCCGGGTGGCCGGAATTGGCGCGCTGGACGGCGTCCATCGACAGGGCGCGGATGGCGTTGGCGAGCTGGTGGCGATCGGTAGAATGGGAGGTCATCGGGGCAATCTTGTGCGGGGTTCAGGCAAGTCGCTAATTGTGACGCTTGCAGCGGACGCAAGCAAGGCACCCCACGGGCCGAAGCGCTGAACTTGCGACGCCGGATCGGCCGCCTGTCGGAGAAACGCGACCAGTCGAGTACGGCTTTTCTTTGAGATCCGTCACTAATCCTGAACAGAATCGGGCAAATATCGCGCTATTTCAGGCTGTTATCGCCCTTTTTTACGTGATTTATCAAAAAATTGCTGATACACTTGGCGTCGAATGCAGAGTAAACTTTTCATCGCGAGAAGACTCATAGCAGCATAGAGTGTTTAACGGGACAGCAAAGAGGGTTCATCGAAGGTGCGTCGCTCCATCACATTGCTGATATCGCTGGTCTGCGGATCAGGTGCGGCGTTTGCCCAGATGGAGCCCCCCGTCGATCGCCCGATGGACGCCGAGTCGGCCATCAGCCTTCCCGGGTCCCAGTTTTCCAGCAGCCTGTTTCTGCGCGACAGCCAGGGCCTCCCCGGCCTTCGTCCGCGCCTGAGCATGCGCATGCCGATCGGCGGCATCGACCCGAACGCCGCCGCCGACAGCGGCAACCGACGGGCCGCCTTTTCCTGGTCTCTCGAGGCCTGGCAGCTGAACACCGCCAGCCTGGCGCACATCCAGTGCTCGGAACAGGCCTTGACGGCCAACTCCTTCCTCGCCAGCGACTGCCGCTTTGTCGACCAGCCAGCGCCGGAAAACGCCGTCAACCTGGTGCAGGTGCGCGGCGAATGGATGGCCGCCCCCAACTTCCGCGTCGGCGTGGGGGCTTTCGTCAACCCGAATGACGAGGATCCCTACCCGCCGCTGGCCGTGACCGACGTCAACCCGGTGGCCTACCTGAACGCCAACGCCAGCGAGATCGACGCGGCCAACATGGTCGACGGCCTCGACATCAACGTCAGCTTCGGCATCCAGACCGAGTATGTCGGTGACTTCCTCATCGGCCTGCAGCTGGCGCGCTATCGGCAGCGCCTGACCCTCGGCGAAGTCGGCTACGGCATCGACCCGCTGACCGCCCTCGACGGCACCGATCCCGAATACGCGCACAGCGCGCAGCTGGCCCTGGGCTGGCAGCTGGGTAACTTCCGCACCGACGTGATGGGTCAGCACCGGGAAGCACCGATGCTGTTTTCCAGCGGCTACAGCCCGGCGGAGTTCAGCTCCTTTGACCTCGAGTTTTCCTGGCAGCCGCGCAACGGCTCGCTGAGCATCGGGGTGTCGAACCTGCTGGATGCCCAACCCCGTTCCGACAGCCTGGACAATGCCGGTCGCGATGAAGCGCTCGACGGCGTCTTCGGCCGCATTCCCTACGTCCGCTACAAGCACGACCTGTAAGCGCTGCCTCCCGGCACTCGGATCGCCAGGCTCGCCGGCGCCCGAACAACCCCGGCCACCGAGCTGCTGGCCCCCGCGGCTAAAATGCGGTTAGACTGCGCGGCTGTGATCCATTCAAAACGATTGAACTGGTGATGAGAAAGACACTTCTACTGGCAGGCCTTGGGCTCAGCGCGCTGATCGGTGTGAATACGGCAGCCGCCCAGGCCGACACCTTCTCTACCCTCGAGGAGCGCATGACCGGGCGCGAGTTTCGCGATACCGGGCTGCACAAGCTCACCGAGGAGGAACTGGCCGCCCTGAATCGCTGGATCGAGCTGCGCTCGCTGGCCGAAAACGAACTGGCCGAGCGCTTCGAAGCCCAGGCCAATGCCGCCAGCAGCGCCTCATCGACGGCTTCGGTACCGGCCGAAAGCGAGGACCGCCGCGGCTTCTTCGCCGACCAGCCGGACCGTGAGCCGATCCGCAGCCGTATTGCCGGATCCTTCAACGGCTGGACAGGCAACACGCGCTTCGAGCTGGAAAACGGCATGGTCTGGGAACAGGTCGAGGCCGGCCGCTTCTCGATCAGCCGCGTCGACAACCCCGAGATCGTCATCTCCCCGGGCATGCTCGGCACCTGGCGTCTCAGCGTCGAAGGCTACAGCAGCGCAGTTCGGGTTCGGCGGGTCCGATAGGGCGTCAGCGGCGAGAATCTAAAACAAAAGCTGCTACCACGAAGGCACGAAGGACACGAAGGGAAAAGCCGTTCTACTTTTCCTTCGCGCCCTTCGTGGTCTTCGTGGCTCAAAATCCCAGTCTTCAAGCGTCGCGTTATCCGCCGCTAGCGCCGGGGGCCGAGCTTTTTGCCCGGCTTATTGAACCGCAGCCACCAGACCCAGGACCGGCCGGCGACGTAGACGACCACGCCCAGAGCGGCCGTCAGCAGGATGTGCTGTGGCACGGGCCAGCCCCAGCCCGGGTCGCCGTTGACCCACCACCAGATGGCACCGGCGACGGCCAGGGTCAGGCCAAGGTAGGAGATATTCAGGGCGCGGTAGCTGCGGTCCTTCCAGCGCTGGATCGCCAGACGCTCCGCCTCCTCGTCACCGATATCGGCCAGGGGGTTGTTGCAGTGGGAGCAGACCTTGGCCAGGGAAGAGACGCGCTTGGTGCAGTGCGGGCAGTTGATCAGAGCCATGGGAGATGCCGTGCTTCGAAGCCAGCGCCCGATGGTAACGGATCAGGGGGTTTTCCGAGGTCTGGATGTCAGGCGACGTCCCGGTCTGGGAAGAAGCGGATGGTGACGCTCAGGCCGCCCGCCTCTCGATTGGCAAAATCGATCTCCCAGCCGTAGAGGTCAACGAGGCGGCGAACGATGGACAGGCCGAGCCCGGAGCCCTTGCTGCCGCCGCTTTGCCGACCGCGGAAATGGCGGTCGAAGACCCGCGGAAGCTCTTCTTCAGGAATGCCCGGGCCCGTGTCGAGGATGGCGACCTGGCCGCGCTGCACCTGCACACGCACCTCGCCCGAATCCGTGTAGCGCACCGCATTGCCGACGAGGTTCGCGAGGATCACGGCGATGACCGAATCCGGCGCGATCACACTCAGGCCCTCGTCGATGTCGAGCTCGAGCTTGAGGTCACGGTCGCTGATCAGCGGGCGGTAGTTGTCCAGCACCTGGCCGGCGATATTGCCGACGTTCTGCACGGGCCAGCTCTGGTCCTGACCGCGCTCGGAGCGCACCAGGTGCAGCAGAGCCGTTGTGATGTCCGTGGACTGGCGCGCCGCGCGGGCGATGCGCTGGAGGCGATCGCGCTGACGATCGGAGAGGTCGTCCTGGGCCAGCATCAGCTCTGTCGCGCCGGCGATCACCGCCAGGGGCGTCCGCAGTTCGTGGGAGACATCGGCGTTGAAGGCCTTGTCGCGCTCGACGAGATCGTGAAGACGCTGGGAGTAGCCGTCGAGCGCGGCCGCCAGCTGGCCGACTTCATCATCGGGGAAATGCTGCTGCAGTCCGGACGATTCCTCGAACTCGTCGAGCTCCTCGACGCGCTTGGCCAGGGCCGTCACCGGCGCCATCACCCGGCCCGCCGACCACACGCCGAGCGCCAGGGACAGCAGGGAGAAGAGGATGACGGCGGCGATCAGGGCCAGCACCAAGCGGCGCGACAGCTCGCGGTTGTCGGAGATGTCGTAGGTCAGGAACACCCAGAAGTCGTCTTCCTTGGCGACGGCCGCCTTGAAGATACCGAGATCGGTGTTGACGTCATGGACGCCGGCCGGCAGGTCCCGGAACGGGTCGGGCACGATGTCGGCGCGGTTGGGCCGGGTCACGTAGCCCTGGATGCGGGTGTAGAACGGCTCGACGATCGTCGGGTCGATGCGCAGGTCCTGCACGTACTGATCGACCTCATCGACCAGCGTGCGAGCAATCAGCGCATCTTCGAGCCAGCTTTGGAGGAGAAGCGTGGAGACGGCGAAGAGCGCGCTGAGCAGCGCGCCGAACAGCCCGAAGGAGAGGATCAGGCGGCTTCTAAGTCTTCTGCGAAACTTCATCCGGACCGGAAAGACAGTAGCCGATACCGTGGCGGGTGTGGATCAGCGGGAAGCTGAACGGCTTGTCGATGGCCGAACGCAGGGAATGAATATGGACGCGCAGGCTGTCGCTGTCCGGCAGCTCTTCGCCCCAGACATGGTGTTCAAGATCGCGCCGCGTCACCACCGCCGGCGAGGCCGACATGAGCTTTTCGAGGAGCTTGAGGCCGATCGGATTGAGATCGACGCGCTTGCCCTCGCGGCGGACGGTCAGGGTCTCGAGGTTGAATTCCAGGTCTTCGACCTTCAACTCGCGCGGCTTGATGCGCTTGCCGCGGCGGGCCAGCACGGCCAGGCGCGCATCGACCTCCTTGAGCTCGAAGGGCTTGACCAGGTAGTCGTCGGCCCCGGAGTCGAAGCCCGCGAGCTTGTCGTCGAGCTGATCGCGGGCGGTCAGCATCAGGATCGGCGTTTCCTTGCGCACGTCCTGGCGCAGCTTGCGCGCGACTTCCAGCCCGTCCATCCCGGGCAGGGACAGGTCGAGGACGAGGCAGTCGAATTCATTGACGATGGCCAGATGAAGCCCGGTCACGCCATCGTAGGCGTAATCGACTTCATGGCCGCGATCGGACAGGAAATCGCCAAGGTTGGCGGCGATGTCGCGATTGTCCTCGATGATCAGTACGCGCATTCGGGTTCTTTTGATTCAACGCTGAGGGTGGCTCCACGCGGGGCAGAAAAAAAATGACCCAGGCGGAAAGTCGTTCCGCCCGGGCCGATCTTGCCCCGTAACCGTCGGGTTGACACTTGCTTGCCGCACTACCGACGCTTCAAATGTTAAATGAAGCGCGGTTAACTAAGCGTTAACTCGATCTGACCAGGAAGTCAACCGGAAAAGGCGATTCTGCCGCCCTGTTTTTTCATCGCCCTCAGGGCGCCGCGTCGACGGACGCGCGCCCTGAGGGCGATGGTCAGGCCAGCGATCAGCGATCGTCGACGAGGTTGAGGTCCTGGAGCTTGCCGCTCAGTGCCTCCGAGTCAGCGCCCTCGCTGAGCTTGACGGCGAGGCGGACGTCGTTGGCCGAATCGGCGTGGCGCAGGGCCTCCTCGTAGCTGATGGCGCCGTCCTGATAGAGGCGCAGCAGGCTCTGGTCGAAGGTGACCATGCCGTGGTGGGTGGAGTCCTTCATGATCGATTTGATCTCTTCGATCTTGCCCTTGCGGATCTTCTCCTGCACCAGCGGCGTGTTGATCAGGATCTCGAGCGCGACGTGGCGACGATTGCCGTCGACGGAAGGAATCAGCTGCTGGGCAATGACCGATCGCAGGTTGAAGGACAGATCCAGCAGCACCTGGGAATGGCGGTCTTCAGGGAAGAAGTGGAGGATGCGGTCCATCGCCTGGTTGGCGTTGTTGGCGTGCAGGGTCGTCAGGCAAAGGTGACCGGTCTCGGCAAAGGTAATGGCGTGTTCCATCGACTCGCGCGTCCGGATCTCACCGATCAGGATCACGTCGGGCGCCTGCCGCAGCGTGTTCTTCAGGGCAACGTCGAAGGAGTCCGTGTCGATGCCGACTTCGCGCTGGGTGACCAGGCTCTTGCGGTGCTTGTGGACGAATTCGATCGGGTCTTCGATGCTGATGATATGACCGGAGGAATGACTGTTGCGGTGCCCGACCATGGCGGCGAGGGTCGTCGACTTGCCCGTACCGGTTGCACCGACCAGGATGATGATGCCGCGCTTGGCCATGGACATCTCTTCCAGGGACGGCGGCAGATCCAGGTCTTCGAAGGTCGGGATCTCAGTCTCGATGCGGCGACAGACCATGCCGACGCTGTTGCGCTGGTAGAAGGCACTGACCCGGAATCGCGCGATACCCTCGAGAGAGATCGCGAACTGACACTCGCGCGTGCTGTGGAATTCCTCGCGCTGGTCCGTCGTCATGATGCCGTTGATGATGTCGATGACGGCTTCGTGGCCGAGCACGTCGCGGGTCACCGGCTTGATCTTGCCGTGCACCTTGATGCACGGCGGCGCGCCGACCGTGACGAACAGGTCCGATCCGTTCTTGTCGTGCAACTTGCGCAGCCAGTCCTGGATGTTGGAACTCATGACGTCTCCTTATAAAAATTCGAGGTCGCGTGATGGGTCGCGAATGATCAGGCCAGGGCGGCTTTGTTCTGTGCTTTGCGCATCGCTTCGGGCTTGGCGACGATGCCGCGCCGGACGAGATCGATGAGGCACTGGTCGAGGGTGGTCATGCCCACGTTCTGTCCGGTCTGGATCGCCGAGTACATCTGGGCGACCTTGTCTTCGCGGATCAGGTTGCGGATGGCAGGGGTGGCAACCATGATCTCATGCGCGCCGACGCGACCACCGGAGACCTTCTTGAGCAGGGTCTGGGAAATGACCGCGCGCAGGGATTCGGAAAGCATCGAGCGGACGATCGGTTTCTCTTCGCCGGGGAAGACGTCGATCACGCGGTCGATGGTCTTCGGCGCCGAGGAGGTATGGAGCGTGGCGAAGACGACGTGGCCGGTCTCGGCGGCGGTCAGCGCCAGGCGGACGGTTTCGATGTCACGCAGCTCCCCGACGAGGATGATGTCGGGATCCTCACGCAGCGCCGAGCGCAGGGCCTGGTTGAAGCCGTGCGTGTCGCGCTTGACCTCGCGCTGGTTGATCAGGCAGCGCTGGGAGTTGTGCACGAATTCGATGGGGTCTTCGATGGTCAGGATGTGGCCCGGGACGGTCTTGTTGAGGTGATCGACCATGGCGGCCAGGGTCGTCGACTTCCCCGAGCCGGTCGGGCCGGTGACGAGGATGAGCCCGCGCGGCACCTCGATGATGTCCTTGAACACGGCGGGAGCATGAATGTCCTCGAGCGTCCAGATTTCGTTCGGAATGACTCGAAATGCTGCGCCGATGCCGCGGTGGTGATGGAAGGCGTTGACGCGGAAGCGCGCCAGGCCGGGAATGTTGTAGGAGAAGTCGACCTCGAGATTGGCCTCGAAATCGCGGCGCTGGTGGTCATTCATGGTTGAATACACCAGCTCGGCCATCTCCTTGTTTTCGATGGCTGGCGTGTTGATGCGATGGATGTCACCATCGACTCGTATCATGGGAGGCAGCCCGGCCGAAATATGCAGGTCGGAGGCCTTGTTCTTGACCGTAAATGCCAACAGTTCAGTAATGTCCATGGTCTTGTTCGTCCTTGTAACGCATCAAAACGTGCTGCATGCCGGGCGCTGGGAATCGCGCCCTGGCCTCGGTCGAGATGATCGACATCGTGGCGCTGGCCCTGGCCCCACCCGATCCGGCCAAGATAGCGCCTTTACTCCTTGAACCCGTTCACGCTCGAGCCCGGGCGCCTTCGATAGTAGCGTATGTCTCCAGCGAATCAAACTACAGAACAGCGTTTTTCCAGCGTGATCAAGCGGATCCGCGCGGCCTGTGCCGATTATCAGCGTGACCCCGATCACATCCGGCTGCTGGCGGTCAGCAAGACCAAGCCCATCGAGCAGCTTCGAGCGCTGATCGACCTCGGCCAGCGTGCCTTCGGTGAGAACTACGTCGACGAGGCCGTCGGCAAGATCACCGAACTGGCCGACCCGGAGCTGACCTGGCACTTCATCGGGCCGGTCCAGTCGAACAAGACCCGCCTGCTGGCCGAACACTTCGACTGGGTCGAGAGCGTGGACCGCGAAAAGATCGCTCGCCGCCTGGCCGATCAGCGGCCGGCCGAGCGCCCGCCGCTGAACGTGCTGATCCAGGTCAACCTCAACGGCGAATCGCAGAAGGCCGGCTGCGATCCCGAAGGCATCAGGACGCTGGCAGACTTCATCGCCGCTCGCCCCACCCTTCGCCTGCGCGGCCTGATGGCGATTCCGGCGCCGCGCGAGGAGATGGAGGCCCAGCGCGCGGTGTTTTCCCGCCTGAAAGCCCTCTTCGACGAGCTGGCTCGATCGCACCCCGCCGTCGACACGCTGTCGGCGGGCATGTCCGGCGACCTGGAAGCCGCGATCGCTGAAGGCAGCACGGAGATTCGCGTCGGCACTGATCTGTTCGGCCCGCGCGGGTAGACTCTTCCCGGCCCGACCTCGACGACCGCGACCCACGAGCACGACGCAAGCGAGACCCCATGGACAGGACAACAGCACAGATCAGCTTCATCGGCGGCGGCAACATGGCTCAGGCCATGATCGGCGGCCTGATCAATGCCGGCCATGCGCCGAGCCGAATCCACGTCGCCGACCCGAGCGCGACCCAGCGTCAGGGCCTGGAAGACGCCTTTGGAGTGAGCAGCTTCGCGGACAACGCTCAGGCCGCCGAGGGTGCCGCCGCCGTGGTTCTCGCGGTCAAACCCCAGGTCATGGGCGCCGTTCTCCCGGCACTGCGTGGGGCCCTGGCGCCGACGGCCACGGTGATCAGCGTCGCGGCCGGCATCACCCTCGACGGACTGGCGAGCGGCCTGGGCGAGCAGGTCAGGACCGTCCGCGCCATGCCCAACACGCCGGCCCTCTACGGCGCCGGCATCAGCGGCCTGGTCGCGAACCAGCGATGCGATGCCGACGCTCGCGCGCTGGCAGAATGGATTCTGGGCGCTGCGGGCGAGGTCGTCTGGATCGAGAAGGAAGCTCAGATGGATGCGGTGACAGCGGTATCCGGTTCGGGGCCGGCGTATTATTTCGCCTTTACCGAGCATCTGGCCGAGGCCGGCATGCGTGCGGGCCTGCCCGCCGACACGGCGGCCAGGCTGGCGCGTCAGACCGCGATCGGCGCCGGACGCATGCTGGCCGAGTCCGAGCTCGACGCCGGTGAACTGCGCCGGCGGGTCACCTCCCCCGGCGGCACCACGGAAGCGGCCCTGCGCCATTTCGCGGCCGCTAAACTGGCGACAATGATCGAACAAGCCGTCGAGGCCGCCGTCAAACGCGGCAAAGAACTAGGAGCCCAATGATGGGATCACCCACCGCTGCCTTTTCGTTTCTGGTCGAGACCCTGATCGGCCTGGTTCTGACGGTTCTGCTGCTGCGGATCCTGCTCGAGGCCGTGCGCGCTGACTGGTACAACCCGGTCTGCCAGGCCCTGATCAAGATCACCGACCCGCTGGTCAAGCCCGTGGCCAAACTGATTCCCCGCGTCGGCAAGATCAACCTGGCTGCGCTGCTGGTGCTCTATGTTCTTCAGGTGATCGGCCTGGCGCTGCTGTTCGCGATTGCCGGCCAGGTGCCCGATCCCCTGGTCCTGGTGCTGCTCGGCTTCATGCGCCTGCTGCGCTTGCTGCTGGTCGTCTACATGGTGCTGATCATCGCCACGGTGATCGTGTCCTGGGTGGGGCAGAACGTCCGCCATCCCATCATCCCCCTGCTCTTCCAGCTGACCGATCCGGTGCTGACCCCGATCCGCCGCGCCCTGCCCGACCTCGGCGGCTTCGACCTCTCTCCCCTCATCGCCCTGATCGGCATCCAGTTCCTGATCATCCTGCTGGGGGTCTGAAGGGAGCGTGGAAGGGTGAAGGGGTTAAGGGGTTAAGGGGTTAAGGGGTTAAGGGGTTAAGGGGAAAAGAGGTTTCAGGTTTCAGGTTTCAGGTTTCAGGTTTCAGGTTTACGCGAGATGATTTTTCGCCTTTCCCTGAAAACTGAAGCCTTGAGCCTGAAACCCGCTTGACCCTTTCACCCTTTCACCCTTTCACCCTTTCACCCTTTCACCCTTTCACCCTTT
>CAZDFS010000021.1:11436-46307 GCA_964504865.1 uncultured Wenzhouxiangella sp. | reverse complement strand
CCGAAGACGAGACTGAGGACGATGCCGAAGACGAGACTGAGGACGATGCCGAAGATGGCGTCGACTACGACGATTTATCTTCTATCGAGGCTTCAATCGAATCACTGATTGATGACGTATTTGACGTCGCGTTCGATGCCAGCGGTGACGTTATCGCTCGAGACGAACTCTTGATACTCATTGATAACGACGACGTGGCGAGACTCGATCAGCTAAGCCACTGGCGACAGATTGAACGGGAGTCACTACCAAATTTTGACAGCACTTTGATCAGGCTCGGAGTGCCTAGCAACCGAACCTTGGACAGCGCTTTGCTAGCAGTCCGCGATCTGGTACCTGAGGCCAGTATTGACTACAACCATGGATACGAGATCACCCGATCGGCACAGCCTGGGAGAAGTAAGTCAGACCATCGAGCTACAGCGACTGGGTACCAGCACTCTGAGACGCTGCTCGGCGCAAATTTACGCATTGGTCTGATCGACAGCGGGATTTCAACAATGCACGAGGCCCTGAGGCGCAGCAATATCCAGATGCGCTCGTTCCTGGGCAACGCCCGGAGAAGTGAAAAGCAGCATGGTACGGCAGTTGCCTCGTTGCTCATCGGGCAGTCCGAACAAGTCATCGGTATAGCGCCGAATGCCAACCTGTTCGCTGCCGAAGCTTTCTTTGCCGACCCGCAGCTGGGTCTGGTCTCTACTAGCTTCAAACTGGTCAGAGCGCTGGAATGGCTGGTCCAGAACGAGGTTCATGTTGTCAATATGAGTCTGACTGGTCCGGACAATGAAGTCCTTCAGCGCGCCCTGGAGCTGGTGTCTGAAGAAGAAATTATCATCGTGGCTGCAGCCGGTAACGAAGGCCCGGCGGCACCGCCTCTCTATCCAGCCGCCTACCCCAACGTGCTGGCCGTGACTGCAGTCGATGAGCAATCGCGGCCTTTCCTGCGCGCCGTGCGCGGACCCCACCTTGATTTCGCAGCGCCCGGAGTACGCGTGGCGGTGGCGGATGGCTCAAATGTTACCGGTTACCGTCAGGCCACAGGCACTTCGTTCGCGACGCCGCTGATCGCGGCACTGGTCCTGCACTATCAGGGAGTCAATCCGTCCATCGACCGCCCTGGACTGATCGAACTCATGCGGGAAGACTCAGTCGATCTGGGACCGCCCGGGCATGACAATACCTTTGGATGGGGCCTGGCGGGGTCAAGCCTTCGCGCAGCTTCGAGAACCCAGGACTGACCTAGGGAACCTCTGACTAACTCTGCACGGGCGCGACGGTGTCTTTGCGGGATCAGCCGGCGTGGCTTCGGCGAGCGTGGTTTGGTCATTCCAAATAAGCGAGTCGAAACGCGGCGGATAGCCCGCAAAGGACCGTCCCATCTGGGTTTCGCCGGAAAAGCCGCATCTCGCGCAGATTGTCATGACAATCGCCACTCGGTCGTAGCGACGGCTACTGTCACTCGCGTCGCACCACACGATTTGCGGCTTTTCCGACCGAAACGCGCTCCGTGCAGAGTTATTCAGAGGTTCCCTGGCACCTGAGGAATGAACGCAGCTCTTTTCCGCACCGGGGCAGGGTTTGCTCGCAGCGTCTCGTATGACGCTTGATTCCGTCAGCCGAGCGTCGTGCGCACCTCGAGCTGATTGTGCAGGGTCTTGTGGACCGGGCAGCGATCGGCGATCTCCAGCAGGCGTTCGCGCTGGGCCGCGTCCAGCGCGCCCTCCAGCTCGATCTGGCGCTCGATGACATCGATGGAGCGCTTGGCTTCCAGATCTTCAACGTGCTCGCGCGAGTGCTGCAGATGCACCGTGACCGACTCCAGAGCCCAGTCCTTGCGATCGGCGTACATCCTGAGCGTCATGCTGGTGCAGGCGCCCAGCGAGGCCAGCAGCAGATCGTAGGGCGTGGGGCCGAAATCATTCCCCCCGACCCGGGCCGGTTCATCGGCGGTCAGCGAGTGTCGCGCAGTCTGGATCTCGGTGGTGTACTTTTCGCGACCGGTGCGAACAACCACCTGCTTGCGGCGCTCGAGCGATGGCTCCTCGTCGCCCTGGCCGATGTAGCGGCCCGCCCAGGCACCGATCAGCGCGCCGACATAGAGCGAGTCCTCCCTGCGGCTCAGGAGATGATCGGCGTGATCCAGCGAGATAAAACTCTTCGGATGCATGGCGGCTTTGTACAGCGCTTGGGCATTGTCGATGCCAACCACCTCGTCGACCGGCGAGTGCATGATCAGCAGGGGCTTGCGCAGTTCATGAATCCGCTCTTCGAGCCTGACCGTACGGATGTCGTCGAGAAACTGTTTCTTCACCGTGAACGGGCGCCCGCCGATATCAACCTGTGCCACGCCCTCTGATTCCAGCGTATCGAGGTGGCCATCGAGGTGCTGAGCGACATGGTCCGGCTCCGATGGCGCGCCGATGGTTGCCACTGCCTTGACGCTGTCGATCCGACCCGCCGCCATCAAAGCGGCCGCCCCGCCCAGGGAGTGGCCGATCAGCACGGTCGGCGACTCGATCATCTCGGCCAGTTGATCAGCCGCCGCGATCAGATCCTCGACGTTCGAGGAGAAGTTGGTGTTGGCGAAATCGCCCTCGCTCTCGCCCAGGCCAGTGAAATCGAAACGCATCACGGCAAAACCGGCCGCGGTCAGGGCCCGGCTGATGTTGTGAATCGCGGTCAGGTTCTTGTTGCAGGTAAAGCAATGGGCGAACAGGGCGCAGGCCCTGGGATGGCGGTCAGCGGGCATGGCCAGCTGGGCCGAGAGCTGCTCACCCTGTGCGTTATCAAACTTGAGCGATTGGGTTCGCATGATGGACTCCTGGTCAAAGTGGTCACAACGATAGAAGACCCGACTGTCCTCCGAGGGCTCTCATCCTACGCCCTAATGCATCGGCCCTGGGGCGCTGGGCAATCCTCAAGCAAGGTCTGTCAGAAAGGCTTCCAGCAGGAGGGAGATTCGTGGCAGAGCCCCTTCCAGGCGGTGATCGGCCGCGATCAGATGCAGGCTGGCCTGGTGATCGCGCGCGAATCTGACGCTGCCCTCCCAGGGGCAGATGTCGTCACCCCAGCCATGGACAACGGTGATCTTCGAGCAGCGTGGTTCATAGCACTCGCGAACCACGCCGCCGGGAATGCGGTCTTCCATGTAGAGCGCCGGCGCCATCAGAAACAGGCCGGCGACCGGATGGGTCTCGGCGGCCGCCAGCGACACCAGACCGCCCAGCGATGAGCCGACAAGCACCGGCGGCTCGGCCTCGCCTTCGATCAGGCCATGCAGCCGCTCCACCCGCCCGTGCGGGTCGTCCTGCAGATCCGTGTAGTCGATCGCCAGCGTCTCCAGACCCAAGGCCTCCGCGACCGGGGCCAGGACCTGAATCTTCCTGCTCTGCGGACTGGATAAGTGACCATGAGAAAAAATGACGCGCATGGGAAAGGTTCTAGGATCAAGGTTCAAGGTTCAATGCGACAGGGTTAAGGGGTTAAGGGGTTAAGGGGTTAAGGGGTTAAGGGGTTAAGGGGCTAAGGGGCTAAGGGGCTAAGGGGCTAAAGGCTCAAGGCTCAAGGCTCAAGGATACTGCACCATCCGTTGAAACCTGAAACCTGAAACCTGAAACCGAGAAATCATCCCAGCTCCTCGCGGCCTCTGAAGTGCTCCAGCGCCTCCGGGTTAGCCAAGGCCGAAGTGTTCTTCACCGGCCTTCCATGGATGACGTCACGCACGGCCAGTTCGGTGATCTTGCCCGAGACGGTGCGCGGGATGTCGGGCACGGCGAGGATGACCGCCGGGACGTGGCGCGGGGTGGCGTTGGCGCGGATGGTCCGGCGGATGCGGTCGCGCAGGTCGTCGTCCAGTTCGACCCCGTCGCGCAGGCGAACGAACAGGACGACGCGCACGTCGCCCTCGTAGTCCTGGCCGACGCAGATCGACTCGATGACCTCGTCGAGCTTTTCGACCTGACGATAGATCTCGGCCGTGCCGATACGCACGCCGCCGGGGTTGAGCGTGGCGTCAGAGCGGCCGTAGATGATCACACCGCCCCTGGGCGTCAGGCGGGCGTAGTCGCCGTGACTCCAGATGCCCGGGTGGGTCTCGAAATAAGCTGAGCGGTAGCGTGCGCCGTCCGCGTCGTTCCAGAAGGCCACGGGCATGCAGGGGAAGGGCTGCGAGCAGGTCAGCTCGCCGGTCTCATCGACCACCACTTCGCCGTCGTCGCTGCGGATCTCGACCTTCAGGCCCAGGCCCCGGCACTGGAGCTCGCCCTTGTAGACGGGCAGCAGCGGGTTGCCCAGGGCGAAGCAGGACACGATGTCCGTGCCGCCGGAGATCGAGCTCAGCTGCACGTCGGCTTTGACGTCACGATAGACGTAGTCGAAGGACTCGGGCAACAGGGGCGAGCCGGTGGAGAGAATGGCCTTGAGCTGATCGAGACGATGGGTCTCGCGCGGCCTGATGCCGCCCTTGTCGCAGGCCGCGATCCACTTCGCGCTGGTGCCGAAAACCGAGATACCAACCTCGTCGGCCAGATCCCAGAGCACGTTGCCGTCGGGCGAAAAAGGCGAGCCGTCGAAGAGCACGATCGTCGAGCCCACGGCAAGACCCGAGACCAGCCAGTTCCACATCATCCAGCCGCAGGTCGTGAAATAGAACAGGCGATCGTCGCGGTGCAGGTCCGTGTGCAGCATCAGCTCCTTGATGTGCTGCAGCAGCGTGCCGCCCTGGCCGTGGACGATGCACTTGGGCACGCCCGTGGTGCCGGAGGAATACAGGATGTAGAGCGGGTGGTCGAAGGGCAGCTGGGCGAAGTCGATCTCGGTGGCCGAAGCGTCGGCGAAGTCATTCCACATCACCGCATTCGGCAGTCCGCTCAAGCTCACCTGCTCGGCCACGTAGGGCGTGACCACGACGCGCTCGATCGAGGGCATCTTCCCGACCAGTTCCCGCACCCGATCCAGGCAGTCGAAGACCTTGCCGTTGTAGCGGTAGGCGGCGGCACAGAACAGCACCTTCGGCTCGATCTGGCAGAAGCGATCGAGCACCCCCTGGACGCCGAAATCCGGCGAGCAGGACGACCACACGGCGCCGATGGAATTGGCTGCCAGCATGGCGATGACCGTTTCGGGGATGTTGGGCAGGTAGCCGGCCACGCGGTCGCCCCTCTCGACCCCCATGGTGCGCAGGGCCGAGGCCACCCCGGCCACGCGCCGATAGAGCTCCGCATGGCTGATTTCGCCGTGGACACCGTCCTCGCCGGCATGAACAATGGCTGGCCGGTCATCCCGATGTTTGAGCAGGTTCTCGGCGAAGTTCAAACGCGCGTCAGGGAAGAAGCGTGTCCCCGGCATCGCCGGCCAGTTCGCGACAAAGCGTTCGCCGCGCGTCTCCGCCACCACCGAGCCGAACTCCCAGACCGCCCTCCAGAAGGCCTCCGGCTGATCGATCGAAAATTGATACAGCGAGTCCCAGTCGCGCACGCCGGGATCGAGCTGCTGCCCGATGACCTGGACGAAGCGTGCCATGTGCGTGGCCGCCGCGCGCTCCGGGGTCGGTTGCCAGAGGGGTTCGGTCATCAATTCTGCTCCCATTTCGTTACCTTACGAGGCCAATCTGTCAACCCGGCAGGGTAACCAATCGCGGGTTCAGCGTCACCTGTACTTAGGACCAGCTCAAACCGCCGATGGAGGCGAGCAGCCTAATCCATCTGAAAGCGGTCGCTGAACACGCCGTCGCCGCGGCCGAAGATGACGTAGCTGCGGCCGGGATCGGTGTCACTGGACAGAGAGGGCGCGCCGATGATCAGGTCTTCGATACCGTCGCCGTTAATGTCACCTGCTGCGCTGACGGAAAACCCTGCCTTTCCCCACTCTACGGCTCCGTTAATACGAAAGCCATTCGAGCCATCGAGGCTGTCAAGAGTCAATGGGTTGGGGAAACCATCCGACTTGCCGAAAACCACGTAGCTGCGACCGGCGCTGATTTTCGTTTCGAAGCTCGCAGAAGAAGCCCCAATGATCAGATCATCGATCCCGTCGCCGTTGACGTCACCCGCCGCGCTGACCGATCCGCCAAAGTTTGTAAATCCCGACTCTCCATCGATCACGAATCCATCGATTACGAAACCATTTGAGCCATTGAGGCTGCTCAATTCAAACGGATTAGGATGCCCGCCCCGAGAGCCGAAAACCACATAGCTGCGTCCCAAGAAATCACCGTCAACCTCGGCACTCCTGGCGCCAATGATCAAATCATCGATGCCGTCGCCGTTAATGTCCCCCGCAGCGCTGACTGTGGCACCTGGTCGACCGCCTCCTTCGCTGTTAAGCACGAAACCGTTTGGGCCGTTGATGGAGGGCAGCTCGAGAGGATTAGGAAGCCGATTTCCCGAGCCGAACACCACATAGCTGCGGCTACTGGCCTCATATCCCTCGCCGTAGCTAGAACCAGGGGCACCGATGATCAGATCATCGAACCCGTCTCCATTGATGTCTCCGGCTGGACTGACAGAGTCGCCGGAGAGGCTGAATGCTTCGCCTTTCATCACGGAACCAGCGAAAGTATTCGGCGCAGATAAATTCAAAGGATGTGGAAATTCGGTGGTTGAACCGTAGATTACATAGGTGCGGCCTGCGTTGGCATTGGCGGCAGGCGAGCCCCTTGCGCCGATTAGGAGATCATGGATTCCGTCGTCGTTGACATCGCCGGCCGAGCTCACAGACCACCCGATCCTTTCAAACTCCACATCGCTTTTTAACGTGAAGCCGTTTTGCCCATTAAGGGTGGACATGTTGAAGGGGCTGGGGAAACCGGAATTCGAGCCAAACACCACATAGCTGCGTCCTGACCAAGCGCCGACCAGATCTCCGATGATCAGATCGTCAATGCCGTCGCTGTTGACATCACCCGCCGCGCTGACCGACCAGCCAAAGACGCCTTGTGGTTCACCGTTGAGAATAAAGCCATTCTGGCCATTCAGAGCGCTCAATTCGAAAGGGTTAGTGAAACCTCTGGAGTTTCCGAATACCACATAGCTGCGACCTGAGCGCATGCCGTTGGGGTCGGCATCAGGGGCACCGATGATCAGATCATCGATGCCATCGCCGTTGACGTCGCCCGCCGCACTGACTGATCGGCCGGAACCTTCACCCGGATCTAGACCGTGCATCACGAAGCCAAAGAGTGCGTCTTTATCCAACTCTATTGACGCCAGCTCAATCTCCGCGGGAAAGCTCCGGGCAACACCTGAAGCAGGGAGAGCCAAACCCATCGCAACCGCGACAGCTAGCGAACGAGCCTCCCGAGAACCAACCGAGGCAATCAAGGGTGCACTTGCCCGAGCGGAGCCTCCTGCAGCGAGAGAGGTTCTTTTTAGCACTATTGCAGTCTCTGGGTAAACGGTTTTGAGCCTAGCACTTTTCGCCACTAACTGCTCGCAACAAGGCTCTTGAACGGGTTAAACCCATACTCGGATTATTCAGCAGTGAGGATAGCGACGGCAAACAATTCTCGATTCATCAGCCCTGAGGAATAGACGAGTGATCCGGCAGCACCCGATCCGAATTGCGCATAAACAGCCGATACAGCACCGGCACGACGAACAGGGTCAGCAGTGCGGAAACGGTCAGCCCCCAGACCAGGGTGATGGCGACGGGACCCCAGAGCAGGGAGCGGCCGCCCAGGCCGACGGCGAGCGACATCAGGCCGGCGATGGTGGTCGCGGTGGTCATCAGGATGGGAATGACGCGGCGGCGGGCGGCATAGATCGTCGCGTGCAGGGGGCGCATGCCGACGGCGAGGCGCTGGTTGGCGGCGTCGATCAGGACGATGGCGGCGTTCACGGCGATGCCGGCCAGGGCGATGACGCCGTAGAGCGTGTAGAGGCTCAAGGGGTTGCGCGAGATCATCAGGCCGAAGACCACGCCGGTGAAGGCCATGGGCACGGTCAAGAGGATCAGCATGGGCTGGAAGTAGCTGCGGAACTGGGTGGCCAGGATCAGATAGATGAGGCCTAAGCCCAGCAGGAACAGGACGGCCATGGAATCCAGCGATTCGTTGATGTCGTCGAGCTCGCCGGTGAAATCCAGGTCCGTGCCGGGGAACTCGGCGCGGACGTCTTCCCAGGCGGCGCGGATATCGTTGTTGACCTTGACCGTGTTGGTGAGCTCCGGGTCGATATCGGCCTCGATGGTCACGGCCCGACGCAGGTTCCAGTGGCGGATGTTGCCTGGCGCGCTGCCCGTCTCCATGCTGACCAGCGCACCCAGATTCGTCTCCTGCCCCGTCGGAAGGCGGATCGGGTCGTCGAGGATCCGCGCCGGGTCGGCCAGGGGCTCACGATCGGCTTTGACGCGCAGCTCGAAGCGGTCGCCGGCCTCGCGCGTAAAGCCGACCACCTCGCCGTCGACGTGCAGGCGCAGCAGGCGGGCCAGGATCGTTGGCGGCAGGCCGAGGCGGGCCAGGGCTTCGCGGTCCGGCGTCAGGACCAGCTCGGAGCGGCCGGGCGTGCGGTCATCGCTGATGTCGCGCGTACCCTCGAGGCCGGCCACGATTTCGCGCACGCGTTCCACGGCCCGATTCAATTCATCGAAATCATCGGCTCGGACCTTGACGTTGATCGGCAGCTGCACGGGCGGACCGCCGGAGAGCTGGAGGAAGGAAATCGAGGCCTCGCCGGGCGTGGCCAGCACGTGCTCGCGCATGCCCTCGACGATCTCGTCGACGCGCCGACCCTCCTTGGCTGAATTCAACGACACCACGACCTGACCGAACTGATCACCGAAGAGCGGCTCGATGTCGGTGAACTGCACGCCCGCCAGGCTGACCACCGAGCGCGCCTCGCCCTCTTCGAGGCGTTCGCGCACGCGCGCCTCGACGCGCTCGACCTGGGCCAGCGTATCCTCGAGGGCGGCGTTACCGGGCATGTCGATCTGCACATAGAACAGCCGGATCGGATCCTGGGCGAAGAACTCCGTGCGCACCTGGCCCGTCACGACGGCGCCGAGGGCCAGGACGAAGGCCAGCGCCGCCACCCCCAGATAGGGCAAGGGCCGGCGAAGGACGCGCACGAGGGCTCGAACGTAGCCGCGGCGCACGCCACGGTTGAAGCGAACGCGCCAGTGCCGGGGGTCTTCGGCCTTGGGACGGGACTGGCTGTGGACCATCTGCGTGGGCAGGATCCAGAAGGCCTGGAGCAGGGAGATCAACAGGCCGACGGTGACCACGAAGGGCACGACGAACATGAACTTGCCGACGATGCCCGGCAGCAGCATCAGGGGCAGGAAGGCGGCGATGGTGGTCAGGACCGAGGCGGTCAGGGGAATACCAACCTCGCGCAGGGCGCTGATCGCCGCCGACATGGGCGCTTCGCGCTGCCGGAGCCGATGGACCAGGGCCTCGACCATCACCACGGAGACATCGACGAGCATGCCGAGGACGATGACCACGCCGAGAAGCACGGTGATGTTCAGGGTGAAACCGAAGGCCGCCAGCAGGGCGAAGGTGCCGGCGATGGACACGAGCAGGCCGCCGGCCACGAGGAGCGCGACGCGCGTGGCCAGGAAGAGCCAGCAGACAATCAGCACCAGGAGCAGCCCGACGAGGGCGTTGTTGCGCATGATGTCGATCGCCTCGCGCGTGGCGATCGTCTGATCGTCGGCCAGCACCAGCTGCTGGCCCGTGTCGGCAAGCACCGGATTGACCTGATCGATGTAGTCGTTCAGATCGGCGATCAGCTCCAGCGTGTTGGCCCCGGCGCGCTTGTTGATCGACAGCATGATGGCCGGCCGGCCCCGCCAGCTGACCCGCTCCTCCGGGATGCTGGTACCGATCTGCAGGCGCGCGACCTCGTCGAAGCCCACCACTCCGCCGTCGGGCGTGGTCAGCTGCATATCGGCCAGGCGCGCCGGGTCGATGAAGCGCCCCTCGGAGCGCACGAGCCACTGGCCGCGATCGGTCCTCAACCGGCCGGCGAAGGTGTCCTGAAAATTCGCCGCGCTGGCGTCGGCCAGATCCGCCGCGTTGAGGCCCCGATTGGCGAGCTCGGCCGGGTCGAAGAGCACCTGCAGCTCGGGATCGTCGAGGCCCTGGGCGAGGATCGAATCGGAGGCCGGCAGACGCTCGATGTCCTGGCGCGTGCGCCGCGCCAGCTCGCGCAGAGACTCGTCCTGCGCCTGGCCGACCACCAGCACGATGGCAGTGGGAAAGCCGTTCGATGAGGTGACCTCGAGGATATTTGGATCGCGCGCCTCCGGCGGCAGCTCGTCGTTGACGATGGCCTGCACCTCGCGCCTGAGATCGGACACGCGCTTGTCGAAATCGCGCTCGGAGATCTCCTGGAAGCGAATCAGGATGTTCGAGGCATTCTCGCGGCTTGACGAGACCACGAAGCGCACGTCACGGATCCGGCCGATCGCTTCTTCCAGGGGGTCGGTCACCAGGCGTTCCACGTCCTCGGCCGACGCGCCGGGCAGGATCGTGGTCATGTTGATCCAGTTGAAATTGATCTCCGGATCGCGCTCGCGCGGCATCAGCATGAAGGCCGCCAGGCCCATCACGATGGTGACGGCCATGGTGACGTTGGCCAGGGGGTGGTTGGCGTAGATGCGCTCGAACATGCTGAAGGCCGGCGGGCTCGGTCAGAGCACTTCGGCGTCGATGCGCACCGACTCACCGGGCTGGACGCGATGGCGACCCTCGGCGATGACGAGGGCATCGGGCGGCAGATCGACCTGCACCGGCCGACCCGCATCGGCCTCGGGCAGGGGCTGCCAACGCACCGTTGCCGCGGCCCCCACGGCCAGATCCGAATCGACGAGCAGCACGCCCAATTCGCCGTCGCGCAGCACCACATAGTCCGCTGGAAGGACCGGCCGGGGATCGACCCAGGCCACGCGGCCCTGGCTGCCCGGCGGCGGCGCGGCCTCGCTGAACTCGAAGCGCACCTCGCGCTGCCGCGCCCCCGGCGAGATGAGGGGCGAAATCCGAAGGAGACGGACGGGATAGCGATTCCCGCCGTCGACGAACTCGATCGCGCTGCTCTGAAACAGCCCGTCGATAAGCGCGGTCGCGATGCCGCTGCTGACCTCCAGCCGCTCGATGGCGACCAGCTCGACCAGCGGCGTCCCCGGCGCCGCCAGGGCGCCCGCGCCGATCAGACGCGACTGAACCACCGCCGCATAGGGACTGACGACCCGCGTGCGCGACAGCATCAGCTCGGCGCGCTCGAGCTCGACGGCCGCGGAGGCGCGCTCGGCCTGCGCCTGGCGTAGGCGGGTTTCGGCCTCGAGCAGCTGGTCCTCGGAGACGAACTGATCCGGGGCCAGGCGGCGCGCGCGCTCGGCGCGCAGGCGAGCCATGTCGAGACCGGCCGTTGCCACGTCCAGTCGCGCCTGGGCGGCCTGCTTCGCAAGGTCGTAGTCGGCGGGATCGAGCTCGACGAGCAGCTGGCCGGCGGCCACCGTTTCACCGACGAAGACCGGGACATCGAGCACCCGAGCGGCGACTTCGGCGGACACGATCGCCTGGTCCAGGCTCTCGACGCTGGCGCTCGCATCCCGTGGCTGACTTCGCGCCAGGTCGTCGAAGCGGACCACGCTGACGGCCTGGGTCGGCTGCGCGCTCACCGGCGTCAGGAACGCGAGCAGGAAAAAAATGATCAGGAAACGCATGGCAAACCGATGGCCGAAGAAGTCACGCGCTATTTTACTCTCCGGTCGCCCGACGGCGAGGTGAGGAATGTCACGAATCCAGGGCCGAAAGCGCTGATTGATCGAGGCGATAGACGGTCCAGCCTTTCATTGGCCGCGCTCCGAGGGACTCGTAGAAATCGATGGCGGGCTGGTTCCAGTCGAGAACGCTCCACTCCATCCGGCCGTAGTTCCGTTGCCGGGCAAGGCCGGCCAGGTGGAGCAGCAGGGCCTTGCCGATGCCCTCGCCTCGCGCCGACTCCTGCACGAACAGGTCTTCGAGGTACAAGCCCGGGCGACCCGTCCAGGTCGAGAAATTGGTGAAAAACAGCGCGAAACCCAGCGCCTCGCCGTCGCGCTCGGCGAGAACGCACTCGGCGGTCGGGGTCGCTGAGAACAGCGCCTCGGTCAGGTCCACGGGCCGCGCCACGGCCTGCTCGGGCGCCTTTTCATACAAGGCCAGGTCGCGAATCAGCGACAGAATCGCGTCCTCGTCGCCCGGGCGGGCAGTGCGGATGCTCCAGTTCGACATCTCGATGGCTCCATGGCATTGAACGACTTCGGAATCCCGCATGCTACACGCCTGCGGCGACGATCAGGGCTCGTTGATGAGCTCTGCCGTCAAGGCTGCTAGCATTCGCTCTGTCATTCCAGCTTCCGAATTCTTCGTGCCCCATGCCCGCAGCCCCTCGATCCTTACGTTCTGGCACCTTTTCGGCACTGATGAGCCTGACCCTCATCGCGGTGCCAGCGCTGGCGCAGGAAGTCGACGACGCGAAGCCCGCCGAGCCGACGGCCGCACCATCGCTCTCGGCCCCGCCAGCACCATCGACCGCGCAGC
Source organism: uncultured Wenzhouxiangella sp. (assembly GCA_964504865.1). Lineage (GTDB taxonomy): Bacteria > Pseudomonadota > Gammaproteobacteria > Xanthomonadales > Wenzhouxiangellaceae > Wenzhouxiangella. Next base: position 33,784 of record CAZDFS010000021.1, on the reverse strand, counting down.
GGCAGGCCGTCAGCGGGTCCCTTCGCCTGGTCGACGAGGACGGGCGGCCCCTGGATGAAACGATCGACCTCCGCGACGCGGTGGTGTATTTCAACCCGGAGCAGGCCATTGCCGTCGACCCACCGAGCAGCGAGGTCCTGCTGACCACCGCACGACGGCAGTTCGAGCCGCGCGTCGTTGTCGTCGAGGCGGGTTCCGTCGTGCGCTTCCCGAACGAAGACCCGATCCTCCACAACGTGTTTTCCTCCTCGCCAGGCAATCGCTTCGACCTCGGCCTCTACGGCAAGAGCGAGGGCCTGACCCATCGCTTCGATGAACCGGGCCTGGTGCGCGTGTTCTGCAACGTGCATTCGCGCATGTCGGCGCACATCGTGGTGGTCGACACGCCCTTCCATCTGCGCCCCGACGGCGACGGTCGCTTCCGCTTCGATGCCCTGCCCCGCGGCCGCGGCACCCTGACCGCCTGGCACGAGCGCACCGATCCGCTGCAGATTCCCGTCACGATCGGCACGGAGGATCTGGTCCTGGCGCCGATCGCCCTGCGCGCCACGGTCCGTCAGATCGCACCGCAGCGCGAGCGCCTGCGACGACGGCGTCGCCGCTACTGAATTCAAGCGCTTATGACAGCGACCCGCCTGCGCTACACTCGGGTCTGAATTCCTGATCGGGGGCTCGCATGCGCTCTCTTGCTTCACGTATCGCTCTGGTTTCAGTGGGCCTGGTGACCTTCGCCGTCGTGCTTGCCGTCGGCGGCGCCACCTTGCTCGGACAGCGCGTCGCCGATGCGGCAGTCACCAGCTCCCTGTCCACCAGTCAGTCGACGCAGCGCTATCTCCAGGAAACCACGGCCCGGGAGGTGGCTCTGACGAGCGATCTGCTGGCCGCCGACCCCCACTTCACCGCCTACCTCGTCGAAGCCATCCGCGGCGGTCTCGAATCCGAGGCGGGCATCGATACGCGCTCGATCCTCGATCAGGTCGACGCGCGACGCGCCGAGATGGGCTTCGACTTCGCCATGATGCTCGATGCAGACGGCGAGGTCCTGGTTCGCACGGATCGCCCCGTCAGCGGTCAGGAATCGCGAGCAGACCATCCGATGGTGGCCTCGGTGATGGCTGAATTGATTCCCGACTACGGGCCCTGGCGCGAGGGCAACCGCCTCTACAGCGCCGCTGTCGTCCCGGTCACCACGGCCTTCGAGCTGGTCGGCTTCCTCGTCACCGGCATGCTGATCGACAACAACGTCGCCAACCAGATCAAGCAGGTCACGGGGGTCGACGTCACCTTCGTCAGCGCCCTCGACGAATCGAGCGCTCTGGTCGCCAGCACCCTGGACCTTGACGACAGCAGTGCGCTGCTGACGGCCCTGAGCGACGCCAACCGCCAGACCCTGATGGCCGGCCAGGCCGTCGAACGCCTCGACGTGAACCTGAGCGGCGAAAGCTGGGTCGGGCGCGTCGAGCCCATCCAGGATCGCGCCGGTGGCGTGCTCGGCGCGGTGATTACCGTCGACTCCCTCGACGCCAAACTTGCCGGGCACCGCAGTATCCAGAACGCGCTGATCGGTGCCGGACTGATCGCGATTCTCGTCGCCCTGATGCTCTCGATCTTCGTGGCCCGGCGCATCGCCCGACCCGTCAGCGCTCTGGCGCAGGTCGCCGATCAAGCGGCCCAGGGCGACTACGATCAGCCGATCGATACGCGCGGGCGCGATGAAGTCGGCACCCTGAGCCGGGCGATCAGCCGCCTTCTCTCGGACCTGCGCGAGCAAAAAGAGATCGCCGGATATGTGTCGGATCTGTCGCGCCACCTTGAGAACGACGACAGCGAAACAGAATCGGACGCCAGGGCGACGAGCGCCATCATCGACGCGCCACCGTCCGGGCCCGCCGCGATTCTGGCCCTTGAATGGGTCACGGACGCGGCGGGGGAAGAGGCCTCGAGCCTCCGTGCCCTGCAGCAGTGGCTTCCGCATCTCGAAGCCATCGCAGAGCGGACCTCGGCGCGCATCGCTTCCGGTGGCGGCGCCAAGCTCTACCTCGTATTCAGCGCCGGCGAGCAGGCCGGTCTGGCGGAGGCCCTGAGCCAGCTGAAGCAACGTCTCGACGATCATCAGAACGCGCCGGCCATGGCCCTGGCCAGCGGCGATATCGTCAGCTCCGACCTGAATCTGGGCCCGACCCGATCGCCGGTGATCACCGGTCGGCCGGTCTTCCACTGCGAGCGCCTTCTCACCGAGGCTGGCGCCGGTCGACTGCTGATTTCCCCAGCGGCTCACAAGCAGCTGATGCCCCAGCTCGAATCCTCCGGAGCCAGCACGCGCGTCGTCCAGGGCCGGAACAGCCAGAAACGCTTCTATCAGCTCGATGGCTGGCCCCAGGGCATGGCGGCAGCTGAAACCCTGCCCGTCGGCAGCGATGGTGAAAAAGACGCCGGACAGGCCCCCACGATTCGACCCGGACGCGTTCTCGGCGAGCGCTACGAAATCCTGCAGGTTCTCGGGTCCGGCGCCATGGGCCAGGTCTACAAGGCGCGCGATCACAAGCTCGAAGACGTCGTCGCGCTGAAGATGCTCTCGCCTTCGGTGGCTGCGGATGCAGACAACCTGGAGCGGATGAAATCCGAGATCCGCATTGCCCGAAAGATCACCCATCCCAACGTCCTGCGCACGCACGACCTCTGGGAGCAGGACGGCCAGCCCATGATCGCCATGGAGTACGTGCGCGGCATTGCCTTGAGCCAGCTCCTCGAACGCTCCGGACGTCTTAAGCTCGCCGCGGGTCTGCGCGTTTGCTCCCAGGTGCTCAAGGGACTGGCCGCCGCCCACCAGGCCGGCGTTCTCCACCGCGACATCAAGCCGGCCAACATCATCCTCGACCAGAGCGGCAATGCCCGCCTGATGGATTTCGGCATCTCCCATCCGATCCGCTCCGGCAGCAGCAGCACCCAGACGCCGGCGAAGATTATCGGCACCGCCAACTACATGGCACCGGAAGTCGTGACCGGCGGCGACGTGAACGAACGCAGCGATCTCTACGCCATGGGCGTAATGATGTTCGAAGTCTTCACGGGCACCCTGCCCTACCGGGGCGGCTCGGCAATCGAGATCTGCATGGCCCACGTCAAGCAGCCCACGCCCTCGCCCTCGGAGCGCTGGGATGCCATCCCGCGTGCGCTCGAGACCATCATCCTGGCCTGCATGGACAAGAACCCAGATCGGCGACCCGCCAGCGCCGACGAGTTATTGAATCTGCTGCTGCAAGTCCGACGCCAGTCGGCGGCCGCGACAATGGTTACACAGCGCTAGGAGCCGTCAAAAAAGCCAGCGCCACTCGACGCTCAGGGCGCTGCCGCCCGTATCGAGGGGGCCGCCGGAGGCGAGCGCGACCGGACGCCGGCTGTCGAGCCAGAGCAGCTCCGCGCCCAGGCGCTGGCGCTCGCCGACGTTGAGAATCCAGGCCAGCGTCCAGGCCTTCCCGCGATCATCGAAGATACCCCAGGCCGGATTGCCGATGCGATCAGCACTGCCAAAACGGTCGTGCCGGATCGACCAGCGCCCCCGGTCCGTGGCCAGGGAGGCCATCAGATAGGCGGCGTGAAAATCCACGTCGACCCAGGGCGAACCGGGGAAATTCATTCTTGTGGTGCCGCGCGTGGCCTCGAAGATCAGCTCCAGACGCTCGCTGACGCTCCAGAAACCGCCCAGCAACCAGAAGCCTGTGCGCCAGGCGTATTCGTCGTCGTGGAGCGAGCGGTCACCCCGGTTGTCGACCCAGGCGAGCTGGAGATTGGCTCGACGGTCCCAGTCCACGCCAGCCCGGAGCGCATAACCGGGGCGACCGTCCAGATCCTGTCCGAACGCCGTGCTTCGAAACGGGCGCTGAAACTGACCGAAAACGCCGTCGGATTCGAGGGAAAAGACCGGCGGCAGCGCCAGCGACTCATCGACAAGGCTCAGCCGGTCGTGCAGTGCCCAGCCGCGCCAGGCCACCATGGTGCCCAACTGATCATTACCGCCGAAGACCGTGGCGCCGAGGTGCCAGATAGCGCCGGACGACTGAAAGATCCGTTGCTCAAGATCGAGGCCGATCGGGCGAAACTCTTCAGCGAACCAGGCGTTGATTGCCGAATAGTTCAGCGTGTAGGGAGACCCCCAGAGCGGATCGATGTTCTCCTGCGAGGAGGGGAAGAAGAAGACGCCGGCCCGCGCATGCAGTTCGCTCGTCGAGCCCACGGCGCGCTGGTAGCCGACCCAGGCCTCGGTGATGCCGATCGCGGGCCCCGGGACGTGGCTGTCTTCAAGGCGAGCAATGGCGTGGAGACGGCCGCTCCAGCTGCCCCCCGGCTGCCAGTTCAGGCCGATCTGCGACTCGCCACGGCCAAAGGCCTCGGCATCACCCGAGCGGTCTCCGCCGACGGACAGCCGACCGAATCCGCCCTCGGACCAGGCCGAGGGGCCATCGGCCGCACCCAGGCGACCAGCAACAAAGCCGTCCCACTCGAATGCACTCGCGGACAGGTTCAGGGGGGCTGCCGTGGCGATAAGCAGGGGAACAAGCGACGGAATGAGTGCGGCGCGCATCGAGCGCCTCCCGGAGAAGAGGACGACGCTCTGGAGTCTAATTGATTCTGCCGACGTGAACCCGGGCCGGCAGGCGTTGAAGGAAGCCCGCCCCGCGCATGGGCGCAGGGCGGGATCAGGGCCAATCAGCTGACGGCTTTTTCCAGTTCCGGGACGATTTCGAACAGGTCTCCGACCAGGCCGATATCGGCGATTTCGAAGATCGGCGCCTCGGCGTCCTTGTTGATCGCCACGATCGTGCCCGCATCCTTGATTCCGGTGAGATGCTGGATCGCGCCCGAGATTCCGATTGCGAAGTAGAGATCCGGAGCGATGATCTTGCCGGTCTGGCCGACCTGCAGTTCGTTCGGCACGTAGCCCGCGTCGACGGCGGCGCGCGACGCGCCGACGGCCGCGCCCATGGATTTCGCCAGCGAATAGATGATGTCGAAGGCCTCCGACGAACCCAGGGCCCGCCCCCCGGAAACCACGCGCGGCGCCGAGGCCAGGTCCGGACCATCGCCGTCGGAGCCCTCGACGCCGACAAAGCGCGTATGACCCGGATCGGTGGCCTGGGGCGAACGGGACTCGATCTCCGCCGACCCACCGTCCTTGGCTGCCGCGAAGGACGCCGTACGAATCGTGGCGACGACCTTGGAGCTCTCGGGCACTTTGACGGTCACGATCGCGTTGCCCGCATAGATCGGCCGCTTGAAGGTCCGTGCATCGATCACGTCCATGATGTCGGACACCTGGTTGACGCCGAGCAAGGCCGCGGCACGCGGCAGCAGGTCCTTGCCGAAGGTCGTCGAGGGCGCGAGAACGTGGGTGTAGTCACTGGCCAGTGCGACCACCTCCGGCGCGAGCCGGGCGGCCGTTGGATGCGCGAAATCATCACCCTCGACGGTCAGCACCCGATTCACCCCGCTGATGCCTGCGGCCTGCTCGGCCACGGCCGCCGCGGAGGCGGCGAAGATCACGAGATCGACGGCTTCCGCGCCCATGGGGAGCGCGCCGGCGACGGTCTTGGCGGTCGCTGGGTTGAGTGTCTCGCCGTCATGCTCGGCAATAATCAGAATCTTGGTCATCAGAGCAACCCCCGATCTTTCAGTGCAGTTACCAGTTCAGGAACGTTTTCGACCTTGATGCCGCCGCCGCGCTTGGGGGGCGGCTCCCAGGCCACCGTTTCGTGGTCGATCGCCGCGTCGATGCCCAGGTCGTCCAGGGCGATCGTTTCCAGCGGCTTGCGCTTGGCTTTCATGATGTCGGGCAGCTTGACGAAGCGCGGCTCGTTCAGGCGCAGATCCGAGGTCATGACCGCCGGCAGATCAACCTCGAGGGTCTCGAGGCCGGCATCGACTTCTCGCGCCACCTTGGCCGTCGAGCCGTCGATCTCGACCTTGGAGGCGAAGGTCGCCTGGGGCCGATCCCACAGGGCGGCCAGCATCTGCCCGGTCTGGTTGCAGTCGTCGTCGATGGCCTGCTTGCCGAGAAAGACGATGCCCGGCGCCTCCTTGTCGACGAGCGCCTTGAAAGCGCGGGCCGCGGTCAAGGGCTGCGGGGCGGTTGCGGTGCTGACCTGCACGGCTCGATCCGCCCCCATGGCCAGCGCCGTGCGCAGCTGCTGCTGCACCTCGTCGCCGCCGATGGACACGGCGATAACTTCGTCGGCCTTGCCGGCTTCGCGGATACGCAGCGCCTCTTCCAGGGCGATTTCATCGAACGGGTTGATCGACATCTTGACGCCGTCGGTCTCGACGCCGCTGCCGTCGGACTTGACTCGAACGCGGACGTTGTAGTCGACCACGCGCTTGATCGCGACCAGTATTTTCATGGAGTTCCTTCGATCTGGATGTGTTCGGAAATTAGCGCTGTATTGTAGCGCGAGCGCGTCACAGAAATCGCAGAGGGGCCCGGCCGACACGAGCGACCCGGCCTCCAGCGCTCAGTCGGCCAGCAGCGCCTGGGCGGCTCGACAGGCCGCATGGTCGAGCAGGAAAACGCCGTCGCCACCGTGGGCGAACTCCAGCCAGATGGGCTCGACCTCGGGCGCGAGAAGATCCTCCAGAGCTTGCGCAGCCTCGCCGACCTCACAGACCAGAATGCCGTGCTCATGAAGGTGCGCCGGCGCCTGCTTGAGGAGGTGGCGCACGCAATCGAGTCCGTCCACACCGGCTTCCAGGCCCAGCCGGGGCTCGTGATCGAACTCCCGGGGCAGGCCCGTCATCGACGCGCTGGGCACGTAGGGCGGGTTGCTGAGAATCAGATCGTAGCGCCGCCCTTGGACCGCCGCGAGAAGATCGGACTCGATCACCTCGACCCGGTCACCCAGGTCATGGCGGGCGACGTTGCGTCGGGCCAGCGCGAGGGCGGCGGAACTGACATCAAGGGCATCGACGCGAACGCCGGGATGATGATGGGCCAGGGCGATCGCCAGGCAGCCCGAGCCGGTGCCGACATCGACGGCCCGCTGCAGCCGATGCTCGGACAGCCAGGGCTCGAAGCCGTCGAGAATCAGCTCGGCGAGGGGTGAGCGCGGCACCAGCACCTGGTCGTTGACCTCGAAGCTCAGGCCCGCCAGCCAGGCTTCACCGATCAGGTAGGCCAGGGGCCGGCGCGTCTCGATGCGCTGCGCCAGGAGCCGATCGAGGCGGTCGAGCTCGTCCGCGTCGAGAAGGTAGGAGAACAGACCGGCATCGAAGTCCGGCGGCCAAGCCAGCACGGCAGAAGCCAGCCAGCAGGCCTCGTCGACGGCGTTATCGGTGCCGTGGCCGAAGCTCACGCCCGCCTCCTCCATGGACGCTGCCGCAGCCCGAACCCACTCCTCCAGCGTGCGCTTTCCAGACGCCATACCCACCACGGGATTCTCGATGAAACGCCTATAATACGGCCATGAAACCAATCACTCTATCCCGCCGCCAGGGCGGCCGAACCTTCCTCCTGATCCTGACCGCCGTGGTCGCTCTCGCCGCGGGGCTGATCACGGCCAACCGCTGGATGCAGAACGCCAACGATTATCAGGCGCTGCAGACCTTCCCCACCCCCCGGTCCGTGGCGGACTTTGCCCTGGAAACCGCCAGCGGCGAACCGTTCAGCCTGGCCGACATGCAGGGGCGCTGGAATCTGCTGTTCTTCGGCTTTACCAACTGCCCGGACGTCTGCCCGGACACGCTGGCGATGCTCGATCAATCGATGCAGCAGCTCACCCTGATGCGCCGCGAAACGCTGCCCCAGGTGGTCTTCGTCTCCGTTGACCCGGAGCGAGATCAGGGCGAATCACTGGCTGATTACGTCAGCTGGTTCAACGACGACTTTGTCGGCGTCACCGGTCCCGAACCCCAGCTCGTGGCCCTGACCCGCCAGCTCGGCGTCGCCTATTTTCGCGAGACCCCGGACGAGGAGACCGGCTTCTACAATGTCGATCACTCGGCCGCGGTCATGCTCGTCGACCCGGACGGACGATTGATCGGCCGTTTCGCTCACCCCCTCGATCCGGCGCTGGTGACCGCCGATCTGTTTCAGCTGACCGGCTCGTGAACGCCCCCGCCAGCCTGGCCGTGCGACTCCTGAGCTGGCCGCAGTACCTGCTGCCGCAGCATCTGCTCACCCGCGGCGCCTGGGCCCTGTCGACCTGCCGCTGGCGCTGGTTTGCCCAACCCCTGATTCGCCTGTTCTCCCAGCTGTTTCAGGTCCGCCTTGACGAAGCCGAGCGCAGCGATCCCGCTGACTACGACTGCTTCAATGATTTCTTTACCCGCGCCCTCAAGCCCGGGGCGAGGCCCCTTGCCGAGGCCGCCCTGGTCAGCCCCTGCGACGGCACGATCAGTCAGATCGGGCGAATCAACGGCGGGACGATGATCCAGGCCAAGGGCTTCGACTACTCGGCCACGGCCCTCCTCGGCAGCGAGGACTGGGCCGCACCCTTTGCCGACGGACGCTTTGCAACGATCTATCTCGCGCCCAGCGACTACCACCGGGTCCACGCTCCCCTGGCCGGACGCCTGATCGGCGAGCGGCGCATCCCGGGTGCCCTGTTCAGCGTATCGGACGCGACGACGCGGGCCATCCCCAATCTGTTTACCCGCAACGAGCGCATGGTCGCCCTTCTGGACACGGAGCGGGGGCCCGTTGCCGTCGTCATGGTGGCCGCGCTGCTGGTCGCGGGCATCGAAACCGTCTGGGGCGGACCGGCCGATCGCCGGCCGGGACCGGGCCTCGACACGCGCACCCCCGAGGGAGTCTCCCTCGACCAGGGCGGCGAACTCGGACGCTTCCACTGGGGCTCGACGGCCATCGTCCTGACCGCCGAAGCGGCGCCGGAATGGCGCGAATCACTGAGCGCGGGGCGGCGCATTCGCCTGGGCCAGGCCCTGACCGTGTCATGAAAAGCCGGGACGCTTTCAAGGGGCCTGTACTGGCGACGATGATGGCGCTCCTTTCCCTTGGCAGCGTTCAGCATGCCCAGGGACAGGCGGCGGACGCGCCGGTGAACGAGACAGCGACCCTGCACCCTTCCCGGCTCGCCGCCGAGTCCGATCTGGTCGCCCTCATCCAGCTCGAGCGCCTCGACTACGAGCGCCGGCGTGGCATTCCCGTCGGCGGGAAGGCGTGGGCGGAGATCCTGATCGGCTACAAGTCCGACGACGACATCGATCTGCTCCGGATCGAGGAAGAGGGCCTGGGGCCGGATCGCTGCTATTTTCCCGACGTGCCCCTGTGGCAGGAGCTCCCGCGCTACCTGGTGTTTCTGCAGCGCGCCGATGGCCATGATTTTCGCGGTCATCGCGGCGGCTGCATGCTCGAGGTGCTGGTCACAGCGGACAGCCGCTACGCGGTGCGCTGGCCCCAGGACCGGTTGCTCCTGGACGACGACCAGCTAAGCCTGGTCGAGACCCTCGACTTCGTCGGGCCCGGTGCCACCGTCGACGGCGCCGAACTGACCTCGATCCGTCGCGAGGAATTGATTCGCGACTACGCCATGGAAGAAATCGACGACCGTCAGCTGCGCTACACGCGCGGCATTCCCCTGGAAATCTTCCGCCGGCAGGTCATCGGCCGCGACGCGCTGAGCGATAGCGCAAGGCGTCGCCCCTTAAGGCAGCCCGCTGATCGGGTCGATGGTCCCGTAAACAAGTGAGAGCCGGCCGATAAGCCGGGTTTTGTCGTTGGACAGTCATTCATCTGGGACGGCTGTCGCCAGCCGCCTCTAGCAGCCTACCCGGATGCAGCGCGGGCCACGCCATCGCATCCCTATTTGGCCTTGCTTCGAGTGGGGTTTACCGTGCCGCGCCTGTTACCAGCCGCGCGGTGCGCTCTTACCGCACCTTTTCACCCTTGCCTGTGAGCGGCCGGAGCCCCTCCATCGGCGGTATGTTCTCTGTGGCACTGGCCGTGAATCATCCCCGAAGGAACAACCCCCCAGGCGTTACCTGGCACCCTGCCCTGTGAAGCCCGGACTTTCCTCCACGCGATTCCTCGCGCAGCGACTGTCTGGCCGGCTCTCGGGCCTCATTATGCCCGGGCGAGGCGATCAATAGTGCTGGGTGAAGTAATCGGTGGTCATCTTCAGCGCCTTTTCCCAGTCGGCCATCAGCTCCGGCGTCGCCCGCGGGTCGTTTTCTTCGACGGCCTGGAGGAGGCTGTTGCGCCAGTGCTTGTAAAGCACCGGGTCGACGGGCGCCCGGCCGGACCGGCTGTGGACATCGGCCATCTGATCCATCGAGCCCTGGACGATGTTGGAGCCGCCGGCAAAGGTCAGGGCAATGCTGATGCCGCGACGCAGGGCCTTGTTCTGCTTGGTCCAGTCGGTTTCTTCGAACAGGCCCGGGATGCGCGCGTCCTGCTCCTGCAGCAACTCATAGAACCGCGAGATGAATCCCTTGCTGCGAAGGCAGCGACCGTAGCTTCCTTGAATGGCTTCCGTATTGAACGACAAATTCCCGTCTCCTGGCAGTGTCAGGGCCCCTGGTGAAGGACCGATCAGTCTCACGGGAGTCTAGCGAGGAGTGCCTGTCTCGACAAGGCGAAGGGGCGTTATCCGGGCCGGAGAATCCGCAGCCACCACCAGAAGTTGACCAGCCCCATCAGGGAGGCGGACACGTAGGTCAGGGCCGCGGCGGTGAGAATGCGACGCGCCGGCCAGCGGTCCTCCTGCTTGAGATAGCCGCCCTTGACCAGGATCGGCAGGGCCCGCTTGAAGCTTGCATCGAATTCCGTCGGCAGAGTCACGAAATGCACCAGGATGCCCGATGCCAGGGTGGCCAGGCCGATCAACGCCAGGCCGAGACCCGCGGCCGGCAGCTTCAGGAGGAGCAGTACCACGGGGACGAGACCGATCAGCACGACGCCGATGCGCTGCCAGCGCGACATCATTTCGACCAGGCGCGTTCGCCAGATCAGCGGCTCGTAGGCGTCGGCATGCTGAATGGCGTGGCCGACCTCGTGGGCGGCGACGGTCACCGCTGTCAGCGAGCGCTGATCGAAATTGTCCGGGCTGAGGCGGACAACGCGATCGCGCGGATCGTAATGGTCGCCCATGTCCTCGGTCCGCTCGACGCCCACCTCGTCCAGCCCGAGCTTGTCGAGCAGATGTCGGGCCAGCTGCCCGCCGGTGCCCGGGTAGCGGTCCGCCGGCTCCGAATAGCGTTTCATGACGCGCTTGACCCACCACTGGGGAAGGAAGATCAGCGCCGCGGCCACGAGGAGGATGACCAGGATCATCCCTGTCTCCCGCTGTCGTTACCGTCAGCGCGAGCGGCCTCGATTCGGGCCCAGGCCTCCTGGCGCTTGATCCCGCTGAGCCGGGCCAGTACGGCGGCAGCGCGCGACGGCGGCAGGGCCTGAGCCAGTTCGGCAACGAGCGCATCGACGCTGATGGGTCTGTCGGGCGCAGCGTTGCCGGCCACCACCAGGACGGCTTCGCCGCGCTGCTGATTCGCGCTGGCCGTGACAAAGTCTCGAAGACCGGAGAGGGCGTCGCGATGAACGGTCTCGTGACGCTTGGTCAGCTCGCGGCTCAGGCAGGCCAGGCGCTCGGCGCCCAGGGTCTCGATCATGTCGCCGATGACCGATCCCAGGTCCCGAGCCGGGACGTAGAAGATCAGCGTGGCCGCGAGGTCCGAGAGGGCCTGAAGGCGCTTCCGTCGCGCGGCTGAGCGAGGGGGCAGGAAGCCCTCGAACCAGAATCGGTCGGTGGCCAGACCCGACACGGACAGGGCAGCCACGGCGGCGCAGGGCCCGGGAATGACCGACACGGTCAGGCCGGCTGAGTGGATCGCATCGAGCAGGCGGAAACCCGGATCCGATATCAGGGGCGTCCCCGCATCGCTCACCAGGGCGACGCTCTTCCCCTCGCCAAGCGCCTTGAGCAGCGTGGCCACTCGCTCGCCCTCGTTGTGCTCGTTCAGGCTGATCAATCGGCCCTGGCCTGCCCCGCCCTCGAGGAGTCGCTGGGTCATGCGCGTGTCCTCGGCGGCGATCAGATCGACGTGGGCGAGAATGCTCGCCGCCCGCGGCGAGAGGTCGGCGCGGTGACCGATCGGCGTGGCGACAACATAGAGCACGCCGGCCTCGGGGAGGCAGGACGCATCGGGCAGGTTCTGAGCGCTGGAATTCGATGTCATGGCGAAGCGATTGTACGCCGGCCATCGTTTATCATCCGTCCCCATGGTAGCCAACGCTCTGACCCGTCTCCTGACCGCCTGCCTTGCCGCGGTCGTGCTCTCCGCCTGCGCACCGTCATCGCCGACCACCCGCGATGTCTCGGGCGCTGATCAGGCCATTGAACAGGCCGAGCGCCTGACCCTTGCCGGCGAGCACGCGCTCGCCGCCACCGCCTGGGTCGACGTGGCAAACGCGCTACAGATCGAGTCACCGGCCCGCGCCGACGAGTTTCGACTTCGTGCCATCGAAGCCTGGCTGCGCGCCGGCCAGGCTGACCGTGCACGGTCGCTGATCGCTCGCATCGATGATCAGGCCCTGCCCGCCGCCGGACGGTCGCGCTACCAACTCGCACTGGCGGAGGTCGCGTTCATGGACGGCGAGCTCGAGGAGGCCCGCCTGCGCCTGGCCCGGGCTGCCGCCGATCTGCCGATCGATCAGATCAACCGCTTCGACCTCCTCGATGACATGATCCAGCAGGCACGATCGAACCCGGCCCGGGAGGCCTTCGAGGCGCTGGAAACGGCGATCTATGACGAGGAATTCTCGCCGGAGCTGGCCCTGGCCCTGCTCATCGACCATCCCCTGGCCAGCCTCGAAAGCCTGGCGCGCCAGAATCGGCATCGTCCCGAGCTGGCTCCGTGGCTCGATCTCGTGGTCACTGCCCGTCGGGTCCTCCTCGACCCGCCGCGCCTGGCCAGCGACCTGCAGGGCTGGCAGACGCGCCACCCGGCCGTCGGCTATCCGGCGGACGCGGCGCTCGCCTGGCTCGAGGCCTGGCGCCAGACTCAGCCCATGGCCGAAAGCATCATGGTCGCGCTGCCGGGCCGGGCGCGGATGCAGAATGCCAGTCAGGCACTTCGCAACGGCATCATGAGCGCCTGGTTGAGCATGCGCCCGGCGGACCGACCCGAGCTGGTCTTTCGCGAGGTGGCCGACGAAGACGACGCCATCATCGGTCTCTGGTTCGAAGCTCGCGAGCTCGGCGTGGACTATCTCATCGGCCCGCTCGAACGCGATCAGGTCGACAGCCTGGTCGCACTGCCCGATGCCGGTCTGCCGATCCTCCTGCTCAATCACCCCACGGAGCCCGAACGGCTCCAGGCCATGTCCGGTGAGATCCAGGCCGTCGGCCTGATCCCCGAGGAAGAAGCCGAGCTGGCGGCGGTGCAGGCCCTGGTCCAGGGCCATCGCCGGGCCCTGATCCTGGCCCAGTCCAGCGACTGGGGCCGACGGGTTGCAGAAGCCTTTCAGGCGACCTTCGAGCTCGGGGGCGGCCGCATCATGGATCGGGCCGACTACGCCCCGACCCAGCCTGACCAGAGCGCCCTCCTCGAAGTCCTGCTGAATCTCGACCGCTCGGAGCAGCGCGCCGCCGAGCTGCGTCGGCTGATGGGCGTCGAGATCGAGTTCGAACCGCAGCCGCGCACCGATTTCGATCTCATCTTCCTCGCGGCCCGACCCGCCGATGCGCGCATCATCCGTCCCCAGCTGCGCTTTCAGCGTGTCGGCGATCTCCCCGTATTTGCCACCTCGGCAATCGTCGACGGCGCACCGCAGGCCGAGCGCGACGATGATCTCAGCGGGATCACCCTGCCCCTGCCGCCCTGGTTCATCGACAGCACGCCCTATGGCGCCGAGCGCCGCATCGCCGAGCGTCGCTTCGATCAGCTGGCCAGCCCGGTCCTGTCGGGCCTGCACGCCCTCGGCGCCGACGCCCTCGAGCTGGTGCGCTGGTCGCGGAGGATGCAGGCCGATCCGTCGCTCTACCTGGCCGGTCGAACCGGCCGATTGCGACTGCCGGGCAATCGCCTCGTCGAGCGCGATCTGCCCTTCGTCAGGATCGTGGATGGCGAGGTCAGGCCGCTCCAATGAGCACCCTGCGCGCGCGTCTGGGAGCGTCCGGCGAGCGCGAGGCCGAATCCTTTCTCCTGCGCGAAGGCCTGAAGCTGGTCGAACGCAACTACCGCTGCCGCGCGGGCGAAATCGACCTCGTCATGCGGGCCAGCGAGGCCGCGGTCGAGGTGCTGGTATTTGTCGAAGTCAGGCTGCGTGGCAGCGGCGCGCAGGTCAGCGCCCTCGACAGCGTGGACCGGAGCAAGCAGCGCAAGCTGATCACCGCCGCGCGGCACTTTTTGATGGAACGGCCCGAGTGGTCCGAGCACCCGTGCCGGTTCGACGTCGTTGCCCTCGATCCGGCGCGCGATCGTCTGATCTGGGTGCCCGCGGCCTTCGAGACGTGAACCCGACGCCAGGCGCGGCGGCGCGTCGCCATCCCAACGCCGATAGCAGGCACTGACTCCAAGGAGAACGCTTGAAAATGATCATGCACTGGACCCCCCGTATCGCCCTGGTCAGTCTTGTTCTTCTCACCCTCAGCGGCTGCGCCACCGTGGTCGTCGGCTCGGTGGCAGCCACGGGCCTGGCCGTCCATGATCGGCGAAGCTTCGGCACGGTCATCGACGACAACGTGCTGGAGCTGCGGGTCAGCGACGCGGTCTTCAGCGATGCAGCCTTCGACCGCTCGAGCCGGGTGCGCGTGGTCGCCTACAACGGCTGGGTCCTGCTCGCCGGCGAAGTCCAGGATGCGCGCCGCGTCGAGCTGGCCACGGCGCTGGTCCGCGAGGTGGACGGCGTCATTCGCCTGTTCAATGAACTGAGTCCGGAGCCCAAGGCCGGCCTGGGTCGGCGCAACTCCGACCGCTGGATGTCGACGCGGGTCAAGACCAGCCTGGGTAGCGTCGACCTGCCGGGCTTCGATCTGACCCGGGTCAAGGTCATGACGACCCGCGGCGTGGTCTACCTGATGGGCCTGGTCAGCCGCGAGGAGGGTCGCGCGGCCGTCGAAGAAGCCCGTCGCGTTCGCGGCGTCGAGCGCGTGGTCTCGATCTTTCAGTACACCGACGAGCTGCCGGACGCCGAGGTCGTGGAGTGAATGCCACCGGCGACGACGAGCTGCCGACCCGGATCGATACGCTGATCCAGTCGCCGGAGGGCGATGAGGGCGAGTCCGACGCGCTCCCCGTCGAGCGCGATCTCGGCCCGTTCCGGATCCTGCGCAAGCTCGGCGAAGGCGGCATGGGGCAGGTCTACCTGGCTCGACAGCTGCAGCCGGTGGAGCGCGACGTCGCGCTGAAGCTGATCCTTCGCAAGGTGCTCAATCCGCACGCCCTGGCCCGCTTCGACGTCGAACAGCAGGCGCTGGCACAGATGAGCCATCCGGCGATCGCCCAGGTCTTCGATGCGGGGACCACGCCCTCGGGCTATCCCTACTTCGCGATGGAATTCGTCGACGGCGAACCCCTCGGCGAGTTCTGCCGCCGCCATCGCTTGAGCCTGTCGGACCGCCTCCGGCTGATGGTTCGCATCTGTCGCGGCGTTCAGCACGCCCATCAGCGCGGAATCATCCATCGCGATCTCAAGCCCGGCAATATCCTTGTCGCGCGCATCGATGGGGTTCCGCGGCCCAAGATCATCGATTTCGGCATCGCCCGAGCCACGGAGGTGGAGACCGAAGACGCCGCGGCCCGCGACGTGGTCGGCACACCGCAGTACATGAGCCCGGAGCAGTTCCACCTCGACGAGGTGGTCCTCGACCCCAGGAGCGACGTGTATTCCCTCGGCGTCATCCTGCATGAACTGCTGGTCGGCTGCCCGCCGATCGAAGGCGAGCGCCTGTCGCGGGTCGACAGCACCGCCCTGAGCCAGGTCTTCGCCGAGCATCAGCCGATGCCCGCGCCGTCCACCCGCCTGGGCCGCGATGCGGCGACCGATCGCCGGGTGGCCGAGCAGCGCCGCATCCATCCGCGGGGCCTGCGTCGGCGCCTGAAGAAGGACCTCGACGCCATCGTGCTCAAGGCCCTTGCCCACGCGCGCGACGATCGCTACAGCTCGCCGTCGGAGCTCGCCGACGACCTCGAGCGAGCGCTGGGACACTACCCGGTCTCGGCCGTGCCGGCCACGCCGGCCTATCGGATGCGCCGCTTCATCCAGCGAAATACCCTGGCCGTGGGCAGCGCCAGCGCGATCCTCCTCGCGCTGGTTGCCGGCCTGACCGCCGCGACCCTCGGCATGCTCGAAGCCCAGCGCCAGTTCGAAATTGCCCAGCAACGCCAGTCCGAGCTCGAGCAGGTCACGGGGTTCCAGCAGGCGATGCTTGCCGAGCTCGATCCTCAGGACATCGGCCTGAGCCTGTTCAACGAGATGCGCGACCAGTACGCGGCGGGCCTCGAGGGCGAGCAGCGCCGCGAGGCCCTGGCGGCCTTCGAGCGGATCCTCGTCGACCTGAACGCGACCGATATCGCCCGGCACATCATCGACGAGCAGCTGCTGATGGAGGCACGCGAGTCGATCGAGGAGCAGTTCGGCGCCCAGCCCAAGGTCAGCGCCGATCTGCTCGAGTCCATCGCCGATGTCTATATGGCCATTGGTCGGTCCTCGACGGGACTGGCGCTCCGACGGCGCGTTCTGGGCCTGCGCCGGGAGCTCCTGCCGGGCGACCACATCGACGTGCTGACGGCCCGCCACGACTACAGCTATGCCTATTTCCAGGACGACCAGCTCGATCGCGCCGAGGAGGAGGTCCGGGCGCTGATCGAGGTCATCGACGAGAGCGATCCGCAGGCGCTGAGCGTTCTCGCCTCGGCCCGCCAGACCCTGGCCTTCGTCCTCGTCGATCAGGGGCGCATCGATGAGGCCATCGAGCTGATCGAAGCCCGGCCCCCAGCGCTCGATCAGGTCCTCGAGGACGACCCGCAGCTGAGGATCGACAGCCGATCAAACGCCGGTTATGTGCTGGCGCGGGCCGGACGTATCGAAGAGGCGCTGGTCGAATTCCAATCCGCCCTCGACCAGACCCGCGCCGTCGAGGGTCCTGACCATCCCGCGGCCCTGCGCGCCATGGCGAACGTGGGAGCCGCCCTCGGGGCCCTCGGGCGCTATGACGAGGCCCTGGCAACCGACACGGAACTCCTCGAGCGCCTGAGCGCTACGGTCGGGCGACAGCACACGAGCACCCTTCGGGTCATGAGCAATCGCTCGAACAATCTGCGCCGTCTCGGCCGGGAAGACGAAGCCCTGGCCCTGCTGCAGGAAGCGCGGGAAATCAGCCACGCCCTCCTCGGCCCCCTCAACCCGGTGACGATGCGGATCCGCTTGAATCTGGGCAGCCTGCTGACGCAGCTGGACCAGACCGACGAAGGCCTCGAGATCCTCGACGCGGTGATCGCCGACCGCTCGTCGGTCCTCGGCGCGGACCATCCCGAAACCCTGACGGCGATGGAAGTCCGCGTCAGCAACCTGACTAAGCAGGCCCGCTATGGCGAGGCCGAAGCGCTCATCGACGAGGTGATCAGCGGGCGCCAGGCCGCCTTCGGCGACGACCATCCCCAGGTGGACCAGGCGCGCTGGCTCAAGGGCATCGTGCTGCGCGATAGCGGCCGTGTGGAGGCCGCGCTGGAACTGCTCCGCCCCCTGGCGGAAGACAGCCTCGCGCAGGCCCCGCGATCGGGCGGAGCGCTGGCCCGGGCCGTCGATGTCCATGAAGCGCTGCGCTCCGTCGACCCGGCGGCCGCCGAGCGCTGGTATGCCGAGAAGCTGACCTGGCTGATCGAGAGCGACCCCGCCTCGCTGGACGCCCGGCAGCAGGCGGTCAGAAGCGAACTGTTAGCGAACCCGTAAGCAGCCACTCGGCGGGCAGCAGAACGGCGAGGGCATAGATGCCGGCCAGCAGATCGTCGAGCATGACGCCGAAGCCGCCCTGGACCCGCCGGTCGAGCCAGCGAATGGGCCAGGGCTTGAGGATATCGAAGACCCGGAAGACGACGAAGGCCGCCAGCCACCAGGCCCAGTCGAAGGGCAGACAGATCAGCACCAGCCAGAAGCCCACGAACTCGTCCCAGACCATGCCGCCGTGGTCGTGCTCGCCGAGCGCCTGGCCCGTGACGCCGCAGAGCCAGATGCCGACGACAAAGCTCAGGAGGACCACCGCCAGGCCGAGCATCAGGGGCATCTGGACCAGAAACAGGGCCGGCAGGATGGCAGCAACGGTCCCGACCGTGCCCGGCGCCAGGGGGCTCAGGCCGCTGCCGAAGCCGAAGGCCAGAAACCCCGCCGGCGTCGCCAGGGCCACGCCTCGTGCTCGCTCAGCTCTTGAAGTGGTCCCAGCCATCGGCGCTCATCTCCACACGCTGTCCCGTATCGTCAACGATCTCGATCGCATCGCCCTCGATGATCTCACCGATCACCGTCATCGGTGATCCCTGTTCGGCCAGCTCGGCGCTCAGCGCCTCGACATCCTTCCTGTCAAGGGCCATGAGCAGCTCGTAATCGCTGCCGCCTTCGGCCTGCAGGCGCTGGCGCTCGCGCGCTGTTGGCAGGGCGTCCAGAAGCGCCGGGCTGGCCGGCAGCCGCTCCAGCTCGATTCTCGCGCCGCAGCTCGACGCCCCGATCAGCTTGGCGGTGTCGGCGAGCAGGCCGTCGGACAGGTCCATCATCGCATGCACCCACGGCGCCGCGATCCGACCGGCCCGGACGCGGGGGGCGGGGCGCTGCCAGCGCTCGATCAGCGCCGGCGACGCGCCGGCGCCCAGGCGCCAGGCCGCCGCCGCATCGCCCAGGGTGCCGGTGACGGCCAGCACATCGCCGGGGCGGGCGCCGGCGCGGCGCGCGGCCCGGCCCTCCGCGACCTCACCGAGCGCCTGAACGCCGATATTCAAGGGGCCGCGGGCCAGATTGCCGCCGACGAGGACGACCGCATGCTCGGCGGCCAGATCGAGGAAGCCGTCGAGGAAACCGTCGAGCCAGCGCGCGTCTGCGGCAGGCAGGGTCAGGGCCAGCAGCGTCCAGCGCGGATCGGCGCCCATCGCGGCCAGATCGCTCAGATTCACCGCCAGGGCCAGATGGCCGAGGACCGCCGGCGGCCAGTCGCTGAGGAAATGTCGGTCCGGGACCAGGCTATCGGTGCTGGCCACGAGGAGCCGACCGGGCCTGGTCTTGAGGAGGGCCGCGTCATCCCCGATGCCCGCGGCAACGGAGGGATCGTTGGAGACGCGCGCGCGAATGCGCTCGATCAGATCAAACTCCGTCGTTTTCACGCTCCACCTGGCGCTCGAGCGTACGAACTTCGCCGGCCAGCTTGTCGAGGACGCCGTTGACGAAGGTATGGGCCTGCTCGGCGCCGAAGCGGTGGGCCAGCTCGACCGACTCGTCGATGACGACACGATAGGGCGTTTCCGGATGGTGGATCAGCTCGCAGGCGCCGATCCGGAGCACCGCGCGCTCCATATGGTCGATGCCGGCGTCGGCCCGGCTGATGAACGGCGCCAGCGCGTCATCGAGCGCATCACGGTGGTTCACCACCTCGCGTACCAGGGTCTCGAAGTAGGCCTGATCGACGCCATCGAAGTTCTGCTCTTCGTCGAACTGGCGAATGATCGACGCCGCCGAGTCGTCGTTGAGCTGCCACTGGTAGAGCGCCTGGAGGGCGCGCCGGCGAGCGCGCGATCGGCGCTCGAAGGGGTTCTTGTCGCGCTTGGCCCGCTTAGACGCCATGCGCCAGCCCCTCGCCGAAAGCGACCATTTCAAGGGCCGCCAGGGCGGCTTCACGGCCCTTGTTCTTCCGCGTCGGGTCGGCGCGCTCGAAGGCCTGATCACCGTCCTCGGTCGTCAGAACGCCGAAGGCGACGGGAATACCGCTGTCGAGACTGACCTGCATCAGGCCACGCGCGCACTCGGCGCTGATGAAATCGAAATGAGGCGTCTCGCCCCGAATGACGGCACCCAGGGCAATCACCGCCGCATAGCGTCCGCTCTCCACCAGCTGGGCACAGGCCAGGGGCAGCTCCCAGGCACCGGGCACCCGGAATTCATCCACCGCGTCCATCGTCAGACCGTGCTCGTCGAGGGTCGCCAGGCAACCCTCGGCCATCATGCCGGTTACCGGCAGATTGAACTGGGCCACGACCACCGCCACGCGCGTGTCCTTCGGCAGCTCGATTGCCTGCTTGCTTCCGCTCATGACCCTTCACCCTCTCCTTCCGGTACGACGTAGTCGGTGATTTCCAGCCCGAACCCATCGAGCGCGTGCAGTCGCCTCGGCGCGCCGAAGACCTGCATCCGCCGAACGCCCAGCTCAGCGATGATCTGCGCAGCGATGCCATAGCTGCGCAGCTCGTTCGACCGATCGTCCTCCTTGGCCGAACCCTTGGCCGGCTCGGCGGCCCGCAGCAGACCCTGAAGGCGACTCTCGTCGTTTTCATCATAGCCCAGCACCAGGGCCAGGCCCTTGCCGCGCCGGTCGATGTCGGCCAGAGCCGCCTCAAGGGGCATGCCGAAGCCGGGGCTGGTCAGACCGATCACATCACCGAGGAGCTCGGGGACGTGGACGCGAACGGGAAAGGGCTCGTCGGCCTTGATCTCACCTCGGAGCAGCGCCCAGTGCAGGCGGCCCGTGATGCGATCGCGGAAGACCTTGAGGTCGAAGGTGCCGTGGGCCGTACCGACCTGCTGGGCGTGGACGCATTCGACGTTCTGCTCGGTACCGAGGCGGTAGCGAATCAGATCGGCCACCGTGCCCATCTTCAGGTCATGCTCGGCGACGAAGGCCTCGAGCTCGGGCCGCCGCGCCATGGTGCCGTCCTCATTGAGAATTTCGACCAGCACGCCGGCGGGCTCGAGGCCGGCGAGGAGCGCCAGATCGAGGCTTGCCTCCGTGTGCCCGGCGCGGGCCAGGACGCCGCCGGGCTGCGACATGAGAGGAAAGACGTGGCCCGGCTGATTGAGATCCTGCGGGCGCGCGTCCGGCGCGACCGCGGTGCGGATCGTGTGCGCCCGGTCGTAGGCCGAAATGCCCGTCGTGACCCCTTCGGCGGCCTCGATGGAGACGGTGAAATTGGTCTGATGATGGCGGTCCGTGTCGCGGACCATCAGCTGCAGACCGAGCTGGCTGCAGCGCTCGCGCGTCAGGGACAGGCAGATCAGGCCGCGGCCGTAGCGCGCCATGAAGTTGACGTCCTCGGGCCGGGTCAGGCTGGCCGCCATCACCAGGTCGCCCTCGTTCTCGCGGTCCTCGTCATCGAGCATCACCACCATCTTGCCCTGGCGGATGTCGTCGAGAATGTCGGGAATCGAATCGAATTTCATGCCCGTTATTGCTCCAGCAGTTGATGCTCTTGGCGTTGATGTTCTTGCCGTTGGTGTTCCAGCAGTCGGTCCATGTAGCGCGCCAGCAGGTCGACCTCCAGGTTGACCTGATCCCCCTCTCGAAGACGGCCCAGGGTCGTCACGGACCAGGTATGGGGGATGATATTGACCTCGAAGCGCGGCCCGTCGACGCGATTGACCGTCAGGCTCACCCCGTCGAGGGTGACCGAGCCCTTCGGCGCGACGTAGCGCGCCAGCGCATCCGGCACTTCGAAGACCAGTCGAGTATTGTCGCCCAGGTCCGTGAGCGTGATCAGCCGGGCCAGCCCGTCGACGTGACCGGTGACCCAGTGCCCCCCGAGGCGGTCGCCCATGGCCAGGGCAGGCTCGAGGTTGACCTCGCTGCCCTCCAGGAGCGCCCCGAGGCTGGTGCAGTCGAGGGTCTCGTCGGACAGATCAGCGCTGAAGCCCGTCTCGTCGATGTCGAGGGCGGTCAGGCAGCAGCCGGCCACGGCAATGCTGTCGCCGGCCTTCCAGCGCCCGGGCTCGAGGTCGGGGCAGTCGATGCGCAGACGGGCACCGTCGCGGCGATGCTCGAAGGCACTGACTTGTCCAAGGGCCTGAATGATTCCGGTAAACATGATGCAATCCTGCCAGTCGTTGCGCGGCGGCCGGCGTCAGGGCCGACGCGTGAAGCGGTGGCGCCAGTCGGGACCGATCCGGCGCGAGTCAATCAGATCAAGGTGGTGGCGCTCCTCGAATTTTTCCATCCTCGCCAGGCCCAGCATCGCCGCACCGGGTCCGAGCAGGACGGGCGCCTGGTAGAGCAGGAGCTCGTCGACCCAGCCGTCTTCGAAGAGCGCGCCGGACAGGGTCGGACCGGCCTCGACGTGCACGCTGTTGACCTCGCGCTCGACGAACAGTATGTCGGGCATCCATTGGTGGTGGACTCGGGGCGCCTCGATGGCTTCGCGCACCGTCATGCGG
>CAZDFS010000021.1:0-11426 GCA_964504865.1 uncultured Wenzhouxiangella sp. | reverse complement strand
CGCGCTCGACGAGCCGGTCGAAGAAGGCGTTCAGGTCGACGCGCCCATCGCCAGCGGCCGGCAGCGTCCACCATTCGACGCCCTCCTTCTGCCAGGGCGGCGGGCAGGTGCTGGCGATCACGATCGGCCCGTTGAGCGACAGCATGCGCGCGCTCCTGGGCATCCTCGCGCGCGAATCGAGGACGACGCGCAGGGGCAGGCGATCCACGCCCGGCAGTCGCAGGGTCATCTGCGGATCGTCGGCGAGCACCGTGTCGATGCCGGTCAGGATGCACGACGCCCGCGCCCGCCAGCGCTGCCCGTCCTCTCGCGCCGCCGCACCCGTGATCCACTGGGATTCGCCGTCCGGTCCGGCGCTGCGACCGTCGAGGCTGGCGGCCAGCTTGAGGCGAAGCCAGGGTCGGCCGCGCTCGAAGCGGCTGATGAAGCCCGGATTGATGGCCCGAGCCGCGTCCTCCATCAGCCCGGAGCGCACCGTCAGACCCGCCTTCACGAGCGCATCGAGGCCCTGGCCCTGGTTGGCGGGAAACGGGTCGACCATGGCGGCGACGACCTCGCTCACGCCCGCCTCGATCAAGGCCTGGGTGCAGGGCGGCGTTCGTCCGTGATGATGGCAGGGCTCGAGGGTGACGTAGGCGCAGGCGCCGCGAGCGCGGGTGCCCGCTTCGCGCAGGGCGTGCACTTCGGCATGGGCCTCGCCGGCGACCCGGTGATACCCGCGGCCGACGATCTCGCCGTCGTGCGCCAGCACGCAGCCGACGGCGGGGTTCGGATCCGCGGTGAACTGGCCCCGCTCGGCCAGGCGCAGCGCTTCGGCCATGCAGCGGTGGTCGGTGGCGGAAAAACTCACGGGCCGACGCTTCGATGGCTCGGTCGCGATCGCCGATTCACGAATCGGCCTCCGGGTCCGGCCGCTCCTCGAGCAGGGAAATCTGGCGGCGATCGATGGTGCCCGGATGTTCCCGCTCGAGGCGTTCGATCTCCTCGCGAAACGCCTGGACGTCTTCGAAGCGGCGGTAAACCGAGGCAAAGCGGACGTAGGCAACCTGGTCGAGCATGGCCAGCTCGTTGGCGACCCAGTCGCCGATCTGCTGGCTGGAGATCTCCGGCTCTTCCAGGGTGCGAATCTGGCGGACGAGCTTGCGGATCGAGCGCTCGACTTCCTGGGTCTCGACCGGGCGCTTTTCCAGGGCCTTCAGCATGCCGCCGCGAAGCTTCTCTTCGCTGAAGAGTTCTCGCGAGCCATCCGATTTGATCAGGTTGGGCGCCTTCAGCGCCGGCGTTTCATAGGTATTGAAGCGCGCCCCGCACTCGGCGCACTCGCGCCGTCGCCGGATCTGGAAACCGTCGGTGGTCAGCCGGGAATCGACCACCCGGGTGTCGGTGTGATTGCAGAAAGGGCACCACATGGCATCAGCAGTCGGCGCGGACGCTCATGGCCAGGCAGGGCCCCGGCTCGCGCGATCGCTCGCCGCTTCGAGGGGTCTGGCTCACGCGGCCTTTTCGCCGCCCTGCTGGTAGACCGGATAGCGCGCGCAGAGTGCCAGCGCAGCGGCCTTGCTGCGCTCGACGACGGCCTCGTCGCCCATGTGGTCGAGGACATCGCAGATCAGCCCGGCCAGCGCGCTGCAGTCCGCCGGCTGAAAGCCGCGGGTGGTCACCGCCGGGGTGCCGATGCGCAGGCCCGAGGTCACGAAGGGCGATCGCGGTTCGCCGGGCACGGTGTTCTTGTTGACGGTGATGTTCGCCCGACCGAGCGCCTCCTCGGCGTCCTTGCCGGTGATGTCGGCATCGATGAGGTCGATCAGGAACAGGTGGTTGTCCGTGCCGCCGGACACGACTT
The DNA here is from genome assembly GCA_964504865.1 of uncultured Wenzhouxiangella sp. Lineage (GTDB taxonomy): Bacteria > Pseudomonadota > Gammaproteobacteria > Xanthomonadales > Wenzhouxiangellaceae > Wenzhouxiangella. The sequence goes on along the minus strand of CAZDFS010000021.1, from coordinate 9,583 downwards.
TGTAGCCGCGCTCCATGACCACCTCGGCCATGGCCCGAGCGTTGTCGATCACGCGCTGCTGGTAGTCCTTGAATTCCGGCTCCTGAGCTTCCTTGAATGCCACCGCCTTGGCCGCGATCACGTGCATCAGTGGCCCGCCCTGGCAGCCCGGAAAGACCAGGGAGTTGAATTTCTTGTTCAGGGTCTCATCGTCGCCCTTGGCCAGGATGATCCCGCCGCGCGGGCCGCGCAGGGTCTTGTGCGTGGTCGAGGTGACAGCGTGCGCGTGGGGCACGGGGTTCGGATAGACGCCGGCGGCGATCAGGCCGGAGACGTGTGCCATATCGACGAGGAAGTAGGCACCGACCGAGTCGGCGATCTCGCGCATGCGCGCCCAGTCCACAACGCGGGAATAGGCCGAGAAGCCGCCGATCAGCATCTGCGGCCGATGCTCTTCGGCCAGCTCGGCCATGCGGTCGTAGTCGATCTCCCCCGTCGCATGATCCAGGCCGTAGTGGACCGCGTTGAAGATCTTGCCCGAGAAGTTGACCTTGGCCCCGTGAGTCAGGTGACCGCCCTCGGACAGGTCCATGCCCAGGATCGTATCGCCGGGCTTCAGCAGGGCGAGGAAGACGGCCTGGTTGGCCTGGGAGCCCGAATGCGGCTGAACGTTGGCGTAGCCGGCGCCGTACAGCGCCTTGACGCGCTCGATCGCCAGCGCCTCGGCCTGATCGACGTAATCACAGCCGCCGTAGTAGCGGCGGCCGGGGTAGCCCTCGGCGTATTTGTTCGTCAGCACCGATCCCTGGGCTTCGAGAACGCGCGGGCTGGCGTAGTTCTCCGAGGCAATCAGCTCGATGTGCTCTTCCTGACGGCGCTCCTCGGCCCGAATGGCGCGGGCGAGTTCATCGTCGTAACCGGCAATGGTGAATCTGCGATCAAACATGGGCATCCAGGGAACTCGAGTCGACTCGTAATTCTACCACCGACGCCGTGCTGATCCGAATCGCGGGCCTCACCCGCGCCGACCCGTCAACGGGCCCGTCAGCCCGCGGTCAAGGACGCTGCTGCCGGTGTCTTCGGTCCGAGGTTGATGCGCGAGCGGTCGCCCTGGATATGCGGCAGGGCAAGGAGGCGCGGGTTCATCACCCGAAACCACAGCGGCGGCACGTAAGCCAGGAGAAACATGCCGAAATAGCCGCTGGGCAGGCGCGGGACGTCGTCGAAATCGCGCAGGCACTGGTAGCGCCGCCCCGGGTGGGCGTGATGGTCCGAATGGCGCTCGAGGTGGAACAGGAGCAGGTTCGACATCACGTGGTTGCTGTTCCAGGAGTGGTGTGGCTGGCAGCGCTCGTAGCGCCCGTCGGGCCCGCGCGAGCGCAGCAGGCCGTAGTGCTCGACGTAGTTGGCGCTGGTCAGCTGGAACCAGGCGATGGCGTTGTGGAGCAGCAGAAACACAAGCGCCGGCCAGCCCAGGGCGAGGACCAGGCTGCCCTGGAGCAGCAGCGCGATGGCGTGGCTCTGAAGGATCACGTTGTGCCAGCTGTACCAGGGTTTGCCGCGCCGGGCCAGGCGCCGCGCCTCGATCTGCCAGGACCGCGTCAGGCCGCCGGGGATCTCCCGGCGCGCGAAAGAATAGATGGATTCATTGAAGCGCGCGCTGGCGTGATCTTCGGGCGTCGCCACGGCCTTGTGGTGGCCGAAATTATGCTCGACGGTGAAGTGGCCGTAGAAGGGCACGGCCAGGGCCACGCGGGTCATGAACTGGTCGATGGGATGGCGATGATGGCCCATCTCGTGGCCCGTGTTGACCGCCAGGCCCGAGAACAAGCCGGTGGTCACGGCCAGCACGATCGCGCCGAACATGCTCAGCTCCGCCAGCACGAAGTAGCTGCAGGCTGCGACCAGCGCGATGACGTGCAGGGGAACCGTCACCCAGGTCAGAATCCGGTAGTAGCGGTCGTTCTGGAGCCGGGGCACGTCCGCCTCGGTGGGATTGCTGCGGTCCTCACCGAAGAGGCGATCGAGCAGCGGCACGAGGCCGTAGGTGAACGCGATCGGCGCCAGCAGCCACAGCGCCTGCCCGGTCCAGACGTGGAGCGCGATGGCGTAAACCGGCCCCAGGGGATACACCACGGACAGGAGCCAGGCCAAACGCTTGCGGTCGTGGCGCGTTCTGCTATTCGGACCGGACCGGGTCCAGAGCAATCCGTCGGAATACATGCAGCGTGCTCCTGGCGTTATCGTGGAATGATCGATCAGCATGCGCTTGCAGACCGCGCCTGCATAGGTTAAAACCGGTCGGGTAATGGTCATTTCCCGCCAGGCCGCGCCAGCGCGCCCCGATCCCGTCGACGGGATATCCCTGCCGAGCAGCTACCTGAGCCTGCTCCTCGAGGACGTGGTCCCCGACCAGGGCGAGCGTCACCGTCTTCTTGCCGATGCCGGCATCCGCGGCGATGACCTGCTCCAGCCGAACCTGCCCCTGTCCCGGGTCATCAGCCTGGTCAAGGCACTCGATGCGCGCCTGCCGACCGGCTGGCACATCGCGCCCTGCCTCGAGTTCGAACCGGCTCAGCACGGCCCCGTCGGCCTGGCCGCGATCAGCGCTCGGAGCCTCGGCGAGGCCCTGGTGACGCTCCAGCGCTTCGAGCGCCTGCGCGCGCCCTGGGCAAGGGCTCGCCTCTACTGCGAGGCGGCGGACGCTGGCGCCGGCCAGCGCCAGGTGCTCGAAATCCAGCCCCTGGCCCACCTGGCCGGCGACGGGGATCGGCTGCTGGAGATGAGCCTCCTGGCGCTGGCGGGCCTGATCGCTTCCCTCCTCGGCCCCCATCGAGGCGATCTGTGTCTGGAGGCCGAGCGTCTCGACCCGGCCGGCGAGGACGTGATTCGCCGGCGCCTCGGCTGCCAGGTCCACCGGGGGCGGGCGCGCTCCTCGATCAGCCTGCCCCGCGAGCGCCTGGCCCAGGCCTGCCTCCTCGCCGACCCCGAACTCCACGAGCTGATGGTCGACCGCTGCCAGCGACTCCTGCAACGGCCCGACGACGGCCGCCTGACGCGTCGGGTACTGACCACCCTCGCCGAGCACGGCGGCCGGAATCCCGGCGCGCGGCAGATCGCCTCGCGCCTGGGCCTGTCGGAGCGAAGCCTCAGCCGACACCTGGCCGCCGAGGGTACGTCCTACCGCCGGCTTATCGATCAGAACCGCTACCGGACGGCGCGCGAGTGGCTCCGCCATTCGACGCTGCCCGTGGCCACGATCGCGGCCCGCCTGGGCTACAACGATCCAGCCAACTTCAATCGCGCGTTCCGGCGCTGGGCCGGGATCAGTCCCGGCGCCTTTCGCCAGCAGCAGGCCGATGACTGATCGATTCGACTCGGACAGGCGCAGCGCCACCCGGGCCCTTGCCCCTGCCTTGCATGGAGTCCGGCGGCCGTCGATAATCAACGTCGATCCTGGGCGCTGGGGGCCGGCGTCATCCCGATCTGGATCCGTGTGTTTTCGTCGACGAAGGGGGAGCCAATGACTGCGTTCGAACTGCGCGCCGTGGCGATCATCAGCCTGCTGTTCTGGACACCGACCGCCCTCGCCGATACGCACTGCGAGGCGGGGGTCGGGGACGATGACGCGATCACCCCGGCCCACGAATTCGAGCTGCCCGGCGACGGCACGATCATCCATTCCCGCACCCAGCTCCAGTGGGCCCAGTGCGCCCTCGGCCAGCGCTGGCGCCGCGACTTCTGCGGCGGCCAGGCAAGCTCCATGACCTGGGACCAGGCCAACGAGGCCATTGCCCGCCTGAATCGAAGCGGCGAGCTGGGGGGCTACAGGGACTGGCGGCTGCCGAGCCGGGTCGAGCTCGAAACGATCGTGGAAACCTGCCGCGAGGCCCCGGCGATCAACGACGACATCTTTCCGAACACGCCCTGGGCGGGCTTCTGGACCGGCAGCCTCGACACGGGCGACCCGCGCACGGCCTGGTTCGTCGGCTTCTACCGCGGCCTAACCTTCGATTATTCGCGCGACGCGGGCTATCGCGTCCGACCGGTCCGCGTCCCATGACACCCAATGATGATCCGGGCAGCGCCGCCCCCCGATCGACGGGAAATCGGGACAAAAACTTGCCCAATCGTCGCCTTCCTCGGCACAATGTTCAGGGCGTGAACATCAACAGCAGGAAAACAACTCGGTTGCCATGACCTTCGAAACAGCGGAACCCCTCCGGCTCTGGCATGCGGTCTTCTGCAAACCGCGCCAGGACAGCCGGGCCGAACACCATCTACGCAATCAGGACTTCGAGGTCTTCCGGCCCAAGGTGCGAACCCGGCAGCGCCGGGCGGGACGCTACCAGACCCTGACCGAATCGATGTTTCCGCGCTACCTCTTCGTCCGCCTGGCGCGCGGAGTCGACGACTGGAGCACGATCCGCTCCACCCGCGGTGCCGTCGGCCTCGTGCGCGTCGGCTACGACACGCCGATCGTGCCTGATTCGGTGATCGAGAGCCTGCGCATCCGCTGCAGCAACGAAGACGTGATCAACCTCGCCGGCGCCATCGATTACCAGCCCAACGACCCGGTGGAAATCATCGAGGGGCCCTGCGCCGGCTATCGGGCGATATTCAAAGCCCGCTCCGGGGAGGAGCGCGTCATCGTCCTGCTGTCGCTCCTGTCGCAGGAGCGAGCCATCGAAATGGACGAGAACAGCATCCGCCGCGCCTAAAGCCCAGCCGACTCCACCCACCGAGACCCTCCGATGACCACGCTCGAAAACTCCCCCTTCAAAGCCTACGACCTGCGCGGCCGCGTGCCCGACGCGCTCAACGAGGACCGGGCCGAGGCCATCGGTCGCGCCTATGTCGAGGTCGTCAAGCCCGTGGGCCCGGTGGCCGTCGGTCGCGATATGCGCCTGTCCAGCCCCGGCCTTGCCGAGGCCCTCATTGGCGGCCTGCAGTCGGCCGGCGCCAGCACCGTGGACATCGGCCTGGCGGGCACGGAGATGGTCTATCACGCGGCCTCCCGGGACGGCATGGGCGGCGGCATCATGGTGACCGCCAGCCACAATCCCGCCGACTACAACGGCATGAAGCTCGTTCGCGAGCAGGCCATTCCCATCAGCGGCGACACGGGCCTGAAGGAGATCGAGGCGGTGGTTGCGCGCGGCGGATCGCCATCACACTCGTCATCCCAGGCGTCATCATCTGCAGCGGCTCCGGCCGCCGGATCGGGACGGCACGAAGACGTCCTCGATGACTACGTCCAGCGCCTCCTCAGGCAAACGGATATCGACGCCATCAAGCCGATGAAGCTTGTCGTCAATGCCGGCAACGGCTGCGCCGGACCCGCCTTCGACGCCCTGGCTCGCGCCCTGCCCCTGGACGTCACCCGCCTGCACCACACGCCCGACGGGCACTTCCCGAACGGGGTGCCCAACCCCCTGCTGCCGGACAACCGCTCGGAGACCGCCGCGGCCGTGCGCGATCAGCGCGCGGACTTCGGCGTGGCCTGGGACGGCGACTACGACCGCTGCTTCTTCTTCGACGAGGACGGCCGCTTCATCGAGGGCTACTACCTCGTTGGCCTGTTTGCGGTCACGCTGCTGAAGGACCACCCGGGCGAGAAGATCGTCCTCGACCCCCGCCTGACCTGGAACACGCTAGACCAGGTCGCGGAGGCCGGCGGCGTCGCCCTGATCAACAAGAGCGGGCACGCCTTCATCAAGGAGCGGATGCGCCGGGAAAACGCCCTCTACGGCGGCGAGATGTCCGCGCACCACTACTTCCGGGACTTCAGCTTCTGCGATAGCGGCATGCTGCCCTGGCTGCTCCTGGCCCAGACCCTGTCCCAGGGGGACCGGTCCCTCGGCGAGCTGCTTGACGAGCGCATTCGCGCCTACCCCTGCAGCGGCGAAATCAATTTCTCGGTGCAGGACACGGACAAGACCATCTCCCGGGTTCTCGATCATTTCCAGGCCCAGGAGCCCTCGATCGATCGCACCGACGGCATCAGCCTGGAGTTCGAGGACTGGCGCTTCAACCTGCGCGCCTCGAACACCGAACCGGTGATCCGCTTGAACGTCGAGACCCGCGGCAACGCCGAGCTGCTCGAGGACAGGGTCGGCCAGCTCAGCGAACTGATCGACGAGTCCTGATGGACAACCCTGATACGGAAAGCACTGGCCGGTATCCAGCATCGACGGACCGCAGCGACGGTATGAACAGCGTCCGAGACTGTCGCAGGCTTGTCGCCAAAGTCTGGCAGGATGGCCGACTTCCACAACGACACGCAACCGCCAACTGAGGCCCCTTAAGTCATGCGCATCACAATCATCGGCACCGGCTACGTCGGACTGGTCACCGGCACCTGCCTGGCGCAGGTCGGCAATGACGTCCTGTGCCTGGACACGGACCCGGCCAAGATCGACACGCTCAATCAGGGCGGCATCCCGATCCATGAGCCCGGCCTGGAGGCGCTGGTCAAGGCCAACCGCGACGCCGGCCGCCTCCATTTCACCACCGATGTCGAAGAGGCCACCGCTCACGGCCAGGTCCAGTTCATCGCCGTCGGCACCCCGCCCGGCGAAGACGGATCCGCCGACCTCAGCTATGCCCTGGCCGCGGCCCGCAACATCGCCCGGCACATGCGCGACTACAAGGTCATCGTCGACAAGTCCACCGTGCCCGTCGGCACCGCGGACCGGGTCAAGGCCACGGTCGAGGAGGCGCTGCAGGCGCGCGGCGAGGCGATCGACTTCGCGGTGATCTCGAACCCGGAATTCCTCAAGGAAGGTGCGGCCATCGCCGATTTCCAGAAGCCGGACCGGGTCATCATCGGCGGCGACGACGAACGAGCCCTGGACATCATGCGTCGCCTCTACGCTCCCTTCAATCGCAACCACGACCGCATCCTGTGCATGGACGTGCGCTCCGCCGAGCTGACCAAGTACGCCGCCAACGCCATGCTGGCCACGCGCATCAGCTTCATGAACGAGCTCGCCAACCTGGCCGAGCACCTGGGCGCCGACATCGAACACGTCCGCCAGGGCATCGGCTCGGACCCGCGGATCGGCTTCGATTTCCTCTACCCCGGCTGCGGCTACGGCGGGTCCTGCTTTCCCAAGGACGTCAAGGCGCTGATCCACACGGCCCGATCCACGCCGAGTCAGGGCCTGGCGATTCTCGAAGCCGTCGAGGCGGTCAACCACCGCCAGAAACGGCGCCTGGCCGAAAAGATCCGGGCTCGTTTCGGTGACGATCTGACAGGCCGTCACTTCGCCCTCTGGGGCCTGGCCTTCAAGCCGCGCACGGACGACATGCGCGAGGCCTCGAGCCTGGTTCTGATCGACGAGCTGACCGCCGCCGGCGCCACCCTGGCTGCTTTCGATCCCGAAGCGATGGGCACGGCGCGGCAGGAAATCGGCGATCGTCCCGAGCTTCGCTATGCCGCGAGCGCCCAGGACGCGCTCACGGACGCCGACGCCCTGATCATCGTGACCGAGTGGAACGAGTTCCGCAGCCCGGATTTCGACGACATTCGCGCGCAGCTGAAAACGCCCACGATCTTCGACGGCCGTAACCTCTTCGAGCCCGAGGAAATGAAGCGGATGGGCTTTGACTACGCGGCCTTTGGCCGCAGCGCCTCCTAGGAGTCGACGTGGTGAATCGCAGCGACGACCGACCCATCCTCGTCACCGGCTCGGCCGGCTTCATCGGCTCCCACGTGGCCCAGGTGCTGCTCGCGCGCGGCGAGCGCGTGGTCGGTCTGGACAACATGAACGAGTACTACGACGTCAACCTCAAGAAGGCCCGCCTGGCGCGCCTGACCGAGCAGGCGGGCTATTGCCACGTCCAGGCCGATCTCGTCGACCGCGCCGCCGTCGAGGCGCTCTTCGAGGACCATCGACCGCGCCGCGTCGTCCACCTCGCCGCCCAGGCCGGCGTGCGCTACGCCGCGACGAACCCGCACGCCTACACGAGCAGCAACGTCACCGGCTTTCTCCACATCCTCGAGGGCTGTCGCCACCATCCCGTCGAGCATCTGGTCTTCGCCTCGACAAGCTCGGTCTACGGCGCCAACACCACCATGCCCTTTTCCGAGCACCAGTCGACGGAGCACCCGCTGACGCTCTATGCGGCCACCAAGAAGGCCAACGAGATGATGGCGCACAGCTACGCCCATCTCTACGACATTCCCTGCACGGGCCTGCGATTCTTTACCGTCTACGGCCCCTGGGGCCGGCCCGACATGGCGCTGTTCCTGTTTACCCGCGCCATCCTCGACGACAAGCCGATCCAGGTCTTCAACCACGGCCGCCACAAGCGCAGCTTTACCTACATCGATGACATCGTCGAGGGCGTCGTGCGCGTCCTCGACCAGCGCGCCGTCGCGGATCCCGCCTGGTCCAGCGCCAGCCCGGACCCGGCGCGCAGCAACGCGCCCTACCGCCTGTTCAACATCGGTAACGAGCGCCCCGTCGACCTGCTGCGCTACATCGAGGTCCTCGAGGACTGCCTGGGCAAGAAGGCGACGATGGAGATGCGCCCGCTCCAGCCCGGCGACGTGCCGGATACGGAAGCCGACATCAGCGAGCTTGTCGAGGCCGTCGACTATCGCCCCAGCGTCGACGTGGAGACCGGCGTGGCGCGCTTCGTCGAGTGGTATCTTGACTACTATGAAGTCGGCCGCCGCTAGGGCTGCATCCACATAAACAAGGGGCGCGGGCGAGTCTCGCGCAGAGGGAACCATCGGAATGACCATCGACCACCTGCTCTCCGACCTCGACGGCGGCGACGCCGCCATCGCCGTCATCGGCCTGGGCTACGTCGGCCTGCCCCTGGCGGTGCACTTCGGGCAGCAGTTCAAGACCATCGGCTTCGACATCAAGGCCGATCGCATCCGTGAACTGGGCAACGGCATCGACCACACGCGCGAGGTCTCCGCCGACGAGCTCGCCTCGGCGAAGCAGCTGGCCTACACGGACCAGACCGACGCGATCGCCAGCGCGCGCGTCTTCATCATCACCGTGCCGACGCCCATCGATGCCTCGAAGCGGCCCGATCTCGGCCCCCTCCAGTCGGCCAGCCGCCTCGTCGGCGCCTGCCTGAAGCCGGGTGACCTGGTCATCTATGAGTCCACGGTCTATCCGGGTGCGACGGAAGAGGACTGCGTGCCGATCCTCGAGCGCGAGTCCGGCCTGCGCTACCTGAGCGACGACAGTGACGACCCGGCCGGGGGCTTCTACTGCGGCTACAGCCCGGAGCGAATCAACCCCGGCGACCAGACCCATCGCCTGCCCGATATCGTCAAGGTCACCTCGGGCTCGACGCCGAAGGCCGCGGAGGTCATCGACGCCCTCTACCGCCGGATCATTCGCGCCGGCACCTTCCCCGCCGAGAGCATCCGCGTGGCCGAGGCGGCCAAGGTCATCGAAAACACCCAGCGCGACCTGAACATCGCCCTGGTCAACGAGCTGGCGATCCTGTTTTCCCGCCTGGGGCTGGACACGGCCAGCGTCCTCGACGCGGCGGGCAGCAAGTGGAATTTCCTGCCCTTCAAGCCCGGCCTGGTCGGCGGCCACTGCATCGGCGTCGACCCCTACTACCTGAC
>CAZDFS010000020.1:40898-48186 GCA_964504865.1 uncultured Wenzhouxiangella sp. | reverse complement strand
TGGTCGCCGCTTGAAAGCTGGTATCCAGGCTGCCGTCCGGATGCAGCCTGGCCAGATGATTACGCGTCACGCCGTTAACGGTTTCGAAAGAACCGCCAATCAGGATTCGACCATCGCTCTGCACGACCACGGAGTAAACTCCACCGTCGATGATTGGGGAAAAACTGCTGTCCAAGGCGCCGTTGGGATACAGACGCGCCAGATGGCTTCGGCTGGCGCCGTTGATCTCATCAAACCCTCCCCCCACCAGAACTCGGCCATCCCTTTGCAAGGCGACGGCCAGCAAATTACTATCGGCGTCCGCCACCAGTGGCTGATCAACCACACCCTGCGCATCCAGCCGTGCGAGGCGATTCCGGCCCAGGGCGGTGATCTGATTGAAGGCCCCACCGAGCAGCACCGAGCCATCGTCCTGCACCAGCACCGTGCGTACTGCAGCGTTGGGGTTGACCAGCGGGGCGAAGCCGTTGTCGACGCTGCCGTCTTCGTTCAGGCGGGCAATGCGGCTGCGCGGGCCCACGCCGCTGGTGAAGTCCCCGCCGATGAGGGCGCGGCCATCGGGCAGCAGGTCCAGCGCATAGACCGGGCCGTTCAGGTTGGGCGGCTCGTAGTCCCCGTCCAGGCTGCCGTCGGCGTTCAGACGCAGGACAAAGCCATCGCCGTCGACCTCGCCGGCAACCAGGATCCGGCCGTCGTCCTCGACCTGCAGGGCCTGGACCGTGCGCACACCGCTGGCCAGGCCGGCCGCCTGGAAGCTGTTGTCGACGGAACCATCCTCATTGAGCCGGTACAGGCGCCGGGCCGGAATCTGCCCGGTGATGCCGATGCTGCCGGCCACCAGCAGCTTGCCGTCGTCCTGTACCGCCAGGGCGCGCACGCTGCCACTGAAGCTCGGCGGTACGAAGCCGGTGTCGAGCTGGCCGTTGTAGTTCAGGCGCGCCACCCCGGTCCGGGCCTGGCCACCGACGTTGCTGAAGCTGCCGCCGATGTAGACGCCATAGTTACCCGTCAAGGGCTCGGGCTTTTCGGCCAGCGCATGGATATCGCCGTCGGGATTGGAACTCAACCAGGGCGACAATAGCGCGCCGTCACCGTCCAGGCGCTGGATGCGCCCATTGAAGCTGCCGGCAATGACCAGATCCGTACCGCCGGCAAGCAGGCTGACATTCACGGCACCACTACTGAGATTCGGCCCGGCGAAGAAAGCCGTGTTGCGGCCCGCCGCATCCAGCATCGCCAGGCGCGAGCGCGGCGCACCGGCAATGCCGGTGAAGTTGCCGCCCACCAGGGTGCCGTAGGGCGTACTGGTCAGGGTATGGACGAGGCCATTGGGATCGGGCTGGTAGCCGTCGTCTTCCTCCAGCGCCAGCACCGGCCCGGCCATCATCGCCAGGCCGAGCCACAGCAGCGCCAGTACGCTGTCTGCAAGGACCCGTCGTCCGAGCGTCGACCGGCTGCGGGCCTCGAACGATCGTGTACCCTGGCCGGGCCCTGCCGGCTCGATTCGATCCATTTCCACGGTATGTTCTTTCGCTGGCATCATCTGAACTGCTCTCCTGATGAAGGGTTCCCGAGGGCGGCGTCGGCGCCGGCCCAATGTTCGAGCGGTACTATGAGGAGGCCATGGACAAAAGGCTTAAAGGACTTGTGAAATTGGTATAAAGGCCAGGCGGCGCAGGCCTTTCGGGGGGGTGTAGCGGTCGATCGATACCTCCAGACCCGTCCCGGGCATGACAAGCAAGCGCGATAGTGGCAAGCTCTCAAGATGTCTCATCGCGACTAGGGTCCTTGGCGGCAGTCATCTTCTGAGTGAACAGCGGACAGCAACAGCATTGACAATCGAATTCGATCATTTCCGGCTCGATCTGGAGCAGAAGCAGGTCATCGGCCCGGACGGACCGGTGGCGATGCGGCCGCTCACCTTTTCGGTGCTGTGCTTTCTCGTCGAGCAAGCACCCAGGGTGGTCAGCCGCGATGAGTTGCTCGACGCGGTCTGGGGGCATCAGGCCACCTCCGTCAGCTCCGTCGCGCAAACCGTCAAGGAACTGCGCCAGGCGCTTGGGGATTCGAGCAGCGATCCGCGTCTGATCGCCACCCGCCCGCGATTGGGCTATCAATTCATCGCCGAGGTCAGATCGCTCGAGGACGAGCGCGGTCAAGCCCCCGGCGACAGCCCGGGGACGACCACGGGATCGGGCCTGCCTGCCGAGCCCGGTGCGATCGGCTGGTCACGGCCCCTGTCGGCCGGACTGCTGGTCCTGGCGCTGCTAGTGCTCGCCCTGACCTGGCGCGCGCCGACGCCGAGCGAGGCAGTCCGATCCAGCGCCCCGACCCTGGCGATCGCCAGCATGGTCAATGTCAGCGAGGACCCTGATATGGCCTGGCTCGGCCCGGCGCTGGAGACCTATCTGGGTCATGCCCTGGTCGAGCTCGGCGGCTTCCGCGTGCTGTCCGTCGATGACGCGGCTTCGAGCGAGACCACGACGCTGGACGGGGTGGATTACGTGGTCGACGGTCAGTACTTCACGGCCGGTGTCGACGGCTCGCGGTGGTTGGCCAGCCTTCGGCGACCTGCTTCCCAGGAAATCTTCACCAGCCTGGAATCACGGGCCAGCGACTGGGACATCGCCTCGATCAGCATCGATATGGCCACCGCCATTCGCGATCGGTTGGGCTACAGCGAACCGCCGGAAGCCGACCCGGCCGCCCTGCGCGCCCGCCTGCCCCGACGTGCCGCCAGTCAGCAGGCCTATTTCACCGCCCTGGCAGCACTGGGCGAGCGCCGGCCCGATGCCGCCCTTCAGGCGATCGAGCGCGCCCGTGAGCAGGAACCGGATAATCCTCGCCTCGACCTCCTCGCCGCGCAGGTCCACGCCGAACGCGGTGATCTGACCGCGGCGAGGCAGTTCAGTCTTCAGGCCATGGCAGCGACGGAGTTCTGGCCGCGGCGGGACCGGCTGGACATCGAGGCCACGGCCGCCAGGCTCGCCTTCGACTGGCAGCGCGCCGCCGATCGATTGCAGGCACTCAACCAGTTCTTTCCCGAAGCCGAGAGCAGTCGCCAGCTCGTGCGCGCCCTCGGCCAGGCCGGACGCTTCCAGGCCGCCGAGGAAGCCCTGGCCTCACTTCTGCTCAAGCACCCGGATGACCCCCGACTGGCCCTGCTCGAAGCCGAGCTTGCCGGTCTTTCCAAGGAACACGAGGCGCAGCTGGAGGCCGCCAACCGGGCCCGCCAGCGGGTCGAGGGCAGCGCACGAACGGGACTCCTCGCTGCGGCCGATCTGAGCCGCAGCCAGGCGCTCATCGAACTCGGTGAATGGACCCGGGCACGGGCGATACTCGAGCAGCTGCTGGCCAACGGCGACGCGCTGCCGCTGCAGGATCGAGCCGATGCCCAGCTCGGGCTGGCACGCCTTGAATTCCTCCAGGGCGACCTGGCACCGGCGCTGCAATCGGTCGATATGGCCGAGGCCCGGTATGCCGAGATCCCGCATCCGGCCGGGCTGGCGGAATCGGCCATGCTGCGCGGCGCAATCCTCGATCGATCGGGCCGAATCGAGGATTCCGTAGCGGCCATGGAAGAGGCGCTGCTGCGCTTCGATACCCTGGCCGACCCACGCCGCACAGCGCACGCCAAGGTCCAGTTCGGAACCACGCTGATGCGCGCCAATCGCGCCGACGAGGCCATCGAGCGGCTCGAAGACGCCGCCCGCAGCTTCCGCGCCCTGGGCGACCGCCAGGGCGAAGGCGCGGCCCTGATCAATCATGCGACGCTGATCGCACGGGCGGGCCGCCTGCCCGATGCCGAACCGATCTTTCAGCGTGCCCTCGAGGCCTTCGAGGACGCTGGCGACCGACGCGGTCAGGCCATGGCGCTCGGCAATCTTGCCGCCATCGCCGGCGATCGCCGGGACATGACGAGCTCCATCGCCCTGGCCGAGCAGTCGCTGGCGATCTTCGACCAGCTTGGTGCCCAGACCGACATCGCTCGCGTCTCCTACAACCTGGCGCTGATCCATCGGCGCCAGGGCGATCTCGAGCAGGCCGTCGAGCGGATTCGCCAGGCCGGCGCGGCCTTCGCCAGCCAGGGTGCCGTCCTGATGCAGATGCGGGCCCTGACCACCGAAGGCGCGATGCTCGTCAGCATGGGCCAGTTCGACGAACTCGATCGGGTGCTGGCAACGATCGAAGGCCTGGAGATCGAGGATCCCGCCGAGCTGGCGGTGATGCACATCGTTCGCGGAGAGCGCGCACTGGTCCGCGGCGACGCGGACATTGCCCTTCGCGAGTTCACCGAAGCCCATGGCCTGATGGAACAGATCGAGGCCAGCAACCACATGCTGGTCACGCGCATGCACGTTGCCCGCGCCGAACTCGCCCAGGGGCAAATCATCCGCGCCGAGCAGACCGGACGCGAACTGGCCTTCGCCTTCGGCGAGATCCGCATGGTCAATCGCGAGATCGATGCGCTGCTTCTCCTGGCCGAAGCCCTGATCGATCAGCAGCGAAGCACGGAAGCCGATGAGGTGCTGCAGCGCGCCGATGCGCTGTTGATCGAGTCACCGGATGCCGAGCAGGTGCTGCGCCTGGGCCTTCTGCGCAGCCGGATTTCTCCGGATCCGCTGGCCCGGGAGCGCCTCGACTGGGTCGCCGGCGAAGCTCGGAAACAGGGGTTTATCACCCTGGAAAACCACGCGAGGCGACGGCTGGCGATGAACGACTGATACGCTGGACCATGCTAGCCAGAATGACCCAGCCGGCGGAGGCTCCCGCCGGCCAAGTTGCTAGCGTTTATGATCCGACGCCGAGCCGGTGAGCTAGGCCCGGAGGCTCAACCCTCGATCCGGACGACGTCGTCGATGAAGCCGCGATTGCGCAGGAGCGCGTCGACCTCGGGCTCGCGGCCGCGGAAGCCGACGTAGGCGTCCATGGCTTCCTGCGTGTCCCCGGCCGAGAAGACGTTCTCGTAGAGTTTCCTGGCAAGGTCCGGATCGAAGATATCGCCCGCTTCCTCGAAGGCCGCAAAGCCATCGTTGTCGAGGACCCCGGCCCAGAGATAGCTGTAGTAGCCGGCTGAATAGCCCTCGCCCGCAAAGGTATGCAGGAAATGCGTCGAGCGGTGGCGCATCGGGATTTCCTCGAGATTCTGGCGGCTAGCCAGCACCTCGTTCTCGAAGCTGTCGATGTCGATGGCCGCCGGCTCGGTGTTCAGGTGGTAGGCCAGGTCGACGAAGCCGGAGTTCAGAAACTCGACGGTGGCGAAGCCCTGGTTGAACTGGGTCGCGGCCAGCACGCGCTCGAGGAGCTCCGGCGGCATCGCCTCGCCCGTTTCATGGTGCAGGGCAAAGCGCTCGAGGACTTCGGGCTGGGACAGCCAGTGCTCGAGGATCTGGGCCGGGAACTCGACGAAATCACGATCCACGGACGTGCCGGCAAGGGACGGGTAGTCGGTCTTCGACAGGAGCCCGTGCAGGCCGTGGCCGAACTCGTGGAACAGGGTCACGGCATCGGTGAAGGACAGGAGGGCGGCTTCGCCGGCGGCCGGCTTGTTGTAGTTGCAGTTGTTGAGGATCAGCGGGATGTCGCCGGTCAGTCCGTTCTGGGGGCGGAAGCTCGACATCCAGGCGCCGCCGCGCTTGCCCGGGCGGGCGAAGAAATCACCGTAAAAGATGCCGGCAATCTCGCCCTGCGAATCCTCCATGGCCCAGACCCGCACGTCCGGGTGATAGGTCGGAATGTCGTCGCGCTCGACGAAGCGAACATCGAAGAGACGCTCGGCCACGAAGAACATGGCGTCGATCATCTCGTCGAGCTGGAGGTAGGCCTTGACCTCGCTCTCGTCCAGGTCGTAGCGCTCGGCGCGGACCTGCTGGGTGTAGTAGCGCCAGTCCCAGGGCTCGAGCTCGAAGCCGCCGCCCGCATTACCGATGCGCGTCTGGATATCGGCGGCTTCTTCCAGCGCCCGCTGACGGGCGGGCCACCAGACCTGCTCCATCAGGGACATGGCCGCGTCCGGCGTACCGGCCATGGTGCCGGCCGTGCGGTAGTGGGCGAAGGTCTCGAAGCCGAGCAGATTGGCCATCTCAAGGCGAAGGCTCAGAATCTCGCGAATCGTGTCCTTGTTGTCGTTCTCGTTGTCGTTGTCGCCGCGCTGGGTCCAGGCTCGCCAGGCCGTCTCGCGCTGCTCGCGATTCGGGGAGGACTGGAGGAAGGGCTCGACGCTGGAGCGGGCAAGCGTCACCACGTGGCCGTCCAGGCCGCGGTCCGCCGCGGCACCGGCGGCCGCCGAAACGATGTAGTTCGGCAGCTCGGCAATGTCCTCGTCGCTCAGAGACAGGGTCCAGGCCTCTCGGTCGGCCTGCTCGTTCTGAGAAAAGCGCGTGTACAGGCTCGCCAGCTCGGCGCGGATCTCGGCGAAGCGCTCGCGATCAGTGCCTTCGAGCTGAGCGCCGGCGCGGATGAAGTCCTCGTGCGTGGTCACCAGTAAACGAGCCTGCTGCGGCGACAGATCAAGGGAATCGCGGTTCTGATAGAGCGCGTCGATGCGCGCGAACAGCTCGGGATTCAGGGTGATCGAAGCACTGTGCGCCGCCAGCCTCGGACTCATCTCGCGCTGGATCGCGCGAATGTCGTCGTTCGAGGCCGAACTCGTCAGATTGAAAAAGACCCTGGAGACGCGACCGAGATCGCCCCCCGCCTGCTCCATGGCGAGGAGGGTGTTTGCAAAGCTCGGCGGCTCGGGATTCGTGGCAATGGCGTCGATCTCGGCGCGGTGACTGGCCAGGGCCGCCTCGAAGGCCGGCAGAAAATGCGCCTCGTCGATGCGATCCAGCGGCGGCGTTCCGAAGGGCGTGTCCCAGGCCGCAAGCAGCGGGTTGTCGGCGGTGTCATCGATGTCATCGGTGCCTGCGGGTGCTGCGGCTTCCGTGGTCGCGGCGCTGGCAGGTGGTGTCTCCGGCGCCGGCGCGTCGTCGGACGAACAGGCGACCAGAAGCAGGGCGGAGGAAAAAAGAAAGAGCGAATGACGTGTTTTCATGTGACGGCTTCAAACGAAAGGGAGCGAAATAATATAACGGTCTTCCACGGCCATCCTGACGGTGCTTACACACGGTGGACGGCGCCGAGGGTCAGGGTCCGTCGGGCTCTCGGAAATCCAGATCGGTGTCGGCAAGCAGCCAGGTAAACATCGCCCAGGCGGCCACGTTCTGGGCGAAGAAGGTCCGCGCCTCGACGGGCAGCTCCTCCATCTTCAGCGGGTCGGGCAGCTCGTCGGCGCCGGCCCCGCCGC
>CAZDFS010000020.1:27978-40888 GCA_964504865.1 uncultured Wenzhouxiangella sp. | reverse complement strand
TGTCGAAGGTGTCGTTGGGCGTGTGATGGAATTCGAACATGTCCTCGCCGTTCTGATTCAGGCGCGCCACGGGCATGCCCAGACGCTGGAGCGGGATCATGTCCGGCCCCCCGCCGCCGGAATTCGGGCCGCGCAGGATACCGAGGTGCTGCATCTCGACCTGCATCGCATCGAAGAACGGGTAAGCGTGCTCGGCCACGTTGGAGGACAACTGCCAGACCCGGCGAGCGCCCAGGTCGCTCTCGGACCCGATGATGTGGTTGGCCAGCGTCCCGTCGGCCGCCCGCGCCTCGGCGTAGGCGCGCGCACCCAGCAGCCCGACCTCCTCGGCCCCGAAGAGCACGATCCGGATCGTTCGTCGCGGCCGCTGGCCGTGATCGAGGATGAGCTTGGCGGCGGCGGTCACGATGCCGACGCCCGCCCCGTCATCGAGCGCCCCCGGGCTGTTGTCCCAGCTGTCCAGATGGGCGCCGATCAGCACGATCTCATCGGGCGCCTCGGCCCCGACGACCTCGGCGATGACGTTGCCGCTCGTGGCCCGGCCGCGCCAGCCGGCCTGGGTGCGCAAGCGAATCGTCAGCGTTTCGCCGCGGCCGTGGATCCGCTCGATCTGGTCGGCATCGGGCGCTGGCAGGGCCATCGCCGGAATCCTCGCCCTGCGTCCATCGGGGCGACTCATCATGCCCGTGTGCGGAAAGCGATTGTTGCTGGTGCCGACGGAGCGGATCAGGACACCCACCGCGCCTCGGTCCTCGGCCTGGATCCAGGCCTGGGTACGCTTGCGATTGGCCGGACCGTAGCCCGCGGCCGTCCGGGTCGCGACCATGCGGTCGTTGACGTAGACAATCCGGCCCGCGAGGGCATCGGCGGCCGAGTCAAAGGCCAGCAGATCGTCGAAGCTCGCGAAATACGCAAGCTCGGCCTCGAGCCCGTCTTGCGATGTTGCGGCGGAGCCGCCCAGTGCGGTGGCGACCAGCGGCTGCGGGAACGGCGACACGACCTCGACGCTCTCCGAGGCGACGTCACCGCGCGACCAGAAGTCCATCTCGAATTCCTCGACGCGAACGTTCTCGAAACCCAGCTGATTCAGCTTTTCCATCGCCCAGGCCCGGGCCCGGTCGTCCTGCGCCGTTCCGGCAAAGCGCGGGCCGAGCTCGGTCGTGAGCGATTCGGTCAATTCATAGGCCAGGCGGCTGTCGAGGGCCTCGTCGGCGAGCGCATGAGCAACGGCCAGGCTGTCGGCCTCGAGGGGGCTTGTCGCCTGCAGGCTGGAGGTGGTGAGGGCCAGGCACGCCATGGCCGAGGCCGCAACCGTGTTCTTGAGCATTGTTCTGGGTCTCTTTGCACGTGGTGTTTGCGGAGCATAGCGACAGATGTGCAGACAAGGTGTTCATGGTGGAAGCCCTCGGGAATCGCCATTGCCAGGGGCCGGCCGAGGGCTCGATGGAGCACCGGCCTGGACGGCGCCAAGTCGTTGAATCGACAGCATTTGTTATATTGTACCAATTTCGTCCCCATTGACGCCATCATGACAATCGCCCACGTAATCTTCACTCGCTCAATTTCGAGTCATGGTCCATTTACAAGGAAGCTAAAAGAAATGAACAAGTTGGCAGTTTCGTTTTTTGCCGCTGCTGCAGTCGCTGCATCATCGGTCGCCTTCGCAGACAACCACTACCGCACCTTTGACCAGGAAGCTCAGCAGGCGCTGACGCCTGACGCGGCGCTGGAGATTCTGAAGGAAGGAAACGCGCGCTTCGTCGCCGGTGAGTCCATCGACCGCGACCTGATCGACCAGCAGCGCGATACCGCGGGTGGTCAGTTCCCCTTCGCCGTGGTGCTGTCCTGCCTGGACTCGCGCTCGGCCCCTGAGGTCGTCTTCGACCAGGGCGTGGGCGATATCTTTGTCGGTCGCGTCGCCGGTAACGTCGTCGACACCAACCTCCTCGGCAGCTTCGAGTTCGCCACCGCCGCGGCCGGTTCCAAGCTGATCGTGGTCATGGGCCACACCGCCTGTGGAGCGGTTATGGGCGCCTGCGACGGCGTGGAAGTCGGCAACCTGACCGCCCTGCTCGACGAGATCGAACCGGCCATCGACGCCGTGCAGACCCCGGTCGGCGCCGACCGCAGCTCGGCCAACACCGAGTTCGTCAACCAGGTCATCGAGACCAACGTCCGCATGCAGGTCAATGAACTCCTGCGCCGCAGCGACGTGATCCGCGATCTGGTCGAGCAGGGTCAGGTCAAGGTCGTCGGCGCTGTCCACGATCTGGCGACCGGCGAGGTCCGCTTCCTGTAAGCGAACAACGCCAGCTCCAATCGCTCCACCCGAAAACGCCGGTTGCTCTGCAGCCGGCGTTTTTTTACCTGAACGATCACGCTACCTCGCAACCATGCCTTTTGGTAGATGCGCCCGAGCCTGTTGATTCAGCAGCCCCCTTGGCCTCCCGCAGCTGGCGCTGAGCGGCCTTTTCCGCAGGCAGGCCTGGGATCAGTAGGTCAAGCGAATCCGCGCCCAGGCCTGAGAGGCATCGCGAAACTGTCCGAAGAGGCCATCGCGGGTGCCGAAGAGCCAGTCTGCTCCCAGGCTCAATCGCAGCGGGTCGCTGTACTGCCAGTCCACCGAGGCCCGGGCCACGCCGTCCCCGTCGCTCAAGGACCCGAGCAGCTCCGAGCGCAGCGTGACCGTGTCCTGCACGATCGATCGCTGAGCGCGCAGGGTGGCGATGAGGTCACTGCGCGGCCGCACCGCGTCCGCCGAACCGGCGCCGAGATGATCGACGGCGAGCTGGGCATTGACGAACCAGCCGTGCGGGGCGTTCCAGTCCACGCCTACGCCGGCCAGGGTCCGCGACCGTCGATCACTGCTCAGGGGGATGTCGGTGGCCGTATTGATCGGCTGATCCGGGCTGTGCGCCAGCTCGAAGCGCCAGACCTGACTGCCCGCGGCAAACTCGAGGGTGGTGCCGATCAGCTTGCGCCGGGGATGCGTCAACTCGACGACCGGCCGGCCGTTCATCGTCCCGGCCAGCTGCAGCAATGGCTCCGGATCCGGGCCGGACAGAAACAGAACACTAGCATCGGCACGCCCGAAACGCCTGGACAGGCGAAAGCCCGCCGTGGCATCGCGCCAGTAGTGATCACGATCGCTCTGGGTCAGAAGAAAATTTCCTACGGAAGCGCCCCATTCCATTCCGCCGAGCAGACGCGGTGCCACGGGCTGAAAGCGATCCCCGGCCTGAGCAAGCTGATTGACCGTCGGGTCGAAGGCCACGACGAGGTCGGCATTCAGGCCCTCGCCTCCGATACGCCAGCGCAGGCCCCAGCGCGCCAGGCGCTCGGGCCGGACCTCCGTCAGGACGAAATCCCGACGCCGTACGGGGTCGAATCGGTCCGTCACCTGAAGACCATCCAGAACACCCCAGGCCACGATCTGCTTGCCGATGCTCAAGCGATGTCGCCCGAAGCGCCGGCTCAGAACGAGCTGATCGATGTCGAGCCTGAGGTCATCACGATCGATCAGGGGGCGCGCGGCCGGGGAAAAGCTGCGGACTGTCCCCAGGCCCGTGCGGTCCCGTGATCCTTCGAGACGCCCGGCCAGCTCGAGGCGCCAGCCCTCGCCGAAGCGCAGCGCCAGCTCGGGACGCAGGCTGAGGCGCGACAGGGCGATCCGCCCCTCCTCCCCGTCGACGCCGGCCCAGTAGTCCACCTCGATGCGCTGGGATACGAGGTCAACGCCGGCCGCCGCGGCCACGGGCGGACCGGCAACGGCGGCCGCCACCAGCAGGGCAAGGATCGGTCGTGGCGTCTTGAACACCTAGGGAATCCTCGGGATGCCGTCGCTGAGCGCCAGAGGCTGAAACAGGCGCTCGGACAGGTCGGGCACGGCGCGCAGGTCCCGCATGGTCACGTCGGTCCGATGACCGGTCTGAAGATTTCTGACAGAGAAGGTCATCGCCACCCAGGCGTCCCCGACGCGCCCGATCTCGGTCACTTCCGTGTGCTTTAGCGGCTCGCCGTGGACATCGAAATAGGTGATCTCGCGCGGAAACAGGGTATCGGTCTCGATCAGTGCCTCGAAGCGGCCATAACCCATCTCTTCCGCGCTCTCCTGGCTGCGCGCCGTCCCCTTGAGCACCCGCAGCGCCTCCCCCTTCCAGTCCCTTTGGCCGGCACTTTCGAAACGCCAGTGTTCGGGCGGAAAGCGGAAGTTATCGCGAATGTCGCCGTAGCTCAGGTCCGAGCCGATGAAGGCATCGCCACGCTCGGCGGCGGGCAGGCGACGGACGCGATCGGTGGCCGGCAGATAGAGCCAGCTATCGTCATCGCTGTCGTGATGCTCGTGGCTGAGAAAGGCCGTGTTCTGAATGGCTGCCGGCGCCTTGAAGAAGATCGCCACGCGGGTCGTGGCCTCGCCCTCGGTGCGCAGCATCGTTGCCAGTCTTTCCCGGCTGCGCCCACGCTTGTTGGTGAGCTTGAAGTGCATGTCCCCGACCCGACCGGTGCTGGTCGGACGGTCGTAGACGGCCTGGCCCAGTGCCTGACCCTCCGCATCCTCGACCTGGTCTTCGGCCGCGATGAAGACCGGGAACAACAGCAGAACAACAACCAACTTAAGCATGACGTAATCTCCAGGCAACGATGGGACGGCTGAGAACCAGCAGCGAAGGAAGAATCAACAGGGCGCCGATCAGGCTGCCGAAGGCACCCGCCGATACGAGAAGACCGAACCAGCGCAGCGGCGGCGCACCGCTCAGCGACATCACCGCCAGGGCAACGCCGAGCGCGAGGGCGGAATAGAAGCAGGCGCGGGCCACGACCAGGTAGTGCCCACCGAGGGCATCCTCCAGCCTTGCGCCCTCGCCGAGGCGCTTGCGTACGTGCGCGATCAGGTGGATGCCGAAATCCACCCCGAGCCCCGTGGCGATGGCGGCGGTCATGGACGTGGCAGGCGCAATGTCGACCTGCAGGACGCCCATGGTGGCGTAGACAAAGAGGATCCCAATCCCAACGGGCACCATGGCCAGGAGCGCCGGGCCCAGCGCCCGGAAGGCGAGCAGAGACGCCAGAAACACCATCAACGCCGCCAGGCCCAGGGCAACGAAGTGGCGCTCGGCGAGGAGGCTCATCCAGCCCTCGTTGACGGCGATGCGGCCGCTGACCGCGGCCTCGAGACCGGTCCGCGCTGACCAGGCGGCAACCAGCTGCTCGAGCTCTCGCACCACGGGGCGGGTGTCCGAATACCGGTCGCTGGCCAGCTGGGCGCGAATCAGAGCACGCGTATGGTCGAAATCGATTTCATGGCGAAAATCCTCCGGTTCGCTGGAGGCTTCGTAGAGAAACATGTATTGCGCAGGCGCCAGGCGGCCCCCGGGCAGGGTGCCCGCCGGCGCATCGGTCAGAACCTCGTGCATCTTGGCGATCGACTGATCGATTCCCGACACCTGGACGACCAGCGGCAGCGCCGCCATCTCGGCGCGCAAGGCCGCCAGCGCCTCCAGGGCGTCCACGGTCATGATCCCGCCGGCCTCGCTGGCGGTGACCGTCACGTCGAGAAAGTTGATGCCGCCAAGGGCGTCGTTGATCGCCTGGTCGGCGACGCTGACCGGATCGTCGGGCTGGAAATAGCGCTTGCGCTCGTAGTCGAAGCGAGCCTCGAGGGCGAACAAGAGGAGCGTGCCGACCAGTGCCAGCACGCCCAGGGTGGTGCCGATCGGATAGCGCCAGGCCAGCTGGGTGACGGCGCGCAGTGCGCGCTCCAGGGCGCCGGTGCTTTCCTGCGCTGCGCGCTTGGGCATCACCGGCTTGAGATCGGTCAGCACGATGATCGCGGGAAGGGCGGTCAGGCTCAGGACCCAGGCGGCAGCCACCCCGACGGCGGCGAACTGTCCGAATTCGCGGATCGGCTGCATGTCGGCCCCCATCGACAAACCGACGAAGGCCGCGATGGTGGTCACGCTGGTCAATGAAATCGGCAGCCAGGTCCGACGAAGCGCCTCGGCGATGGCCTTGGCCGCGTCATGCCCCGGGTGATCGCGGCGATGGCGCAGGTAATAGACCGAAAGATGCATGCTGTCGGCGACCGCCAGGGCCATGATGACCACGGGCAGGGCCGAGGTAATCAGGTAGTAGTCCGCCCCGCTCCACCCGAGAAGGCCGAGTGCCGTGACCACCGAGCCCGAAATGACGAACAGGGGTCCGAGCACGCCGATCGTCCGGCGCAGTGCGAACCAGACGATGAACAGTACGGTCACCATCGCCGCCGGAATGAAGATGCGCGTATCGCTGTTGACGATATCCGCCAGGCGCGCGTTCATCCCGGCCACCCCGGCGACATGCAGCGACAGGCCCGGCGGCGCCAGCGCGTCCAGGGCGGCGATCTGCTCGTAGGCCTGCCCGGCGCGGTTGGGGTCCTTCACCGGAGCGATGATCGTCGCGATCCGACCCTCCGAGCTGGTCAGCAGACCCATGAGCATGGGCATGCTTCTCACCCGTTCCAGCGCCAGTTCAGCCGTGGCCGGCGTGATCGGGCCGGGCTCGATGATGGGGTCCACGAACAGATCGCCCTGGCGACCGCTCATGGCGTTCTTGCTGTGCAGACTGATGACATCACCGCTTCGCACATCCGGCAGGGCCGCGATGCCCTGATGCAGATCGCGCAGCGCCGTCAGGCCCTCGACCGTGAAGACCGACTGACCGGGCTCGGCCACCAGTCCGATGATCATCGGGTCTTCCAGCCCGAACCAGTCCCGCGCCCGATCACGGGCCACCGCCGCCGGGTGGTCGCTGGGAACGAAGGCGTCGACGGACGGGTCCTTTTCGATCTTCGACAGACCGACCCCAAGGGGCGTCAGCAGCACGACGGCGAGCGCGAGAATCCGGCCGGGACGGGCCAGCCAGCGGGGGGTTGCCAATTGCTTCATGATCCGGTCTCCAGGGCCAGACGGCTCGGGGTCCGGGCGGGGGCGAGGACGCCATCCAGACGCGTCAGGATTTCCTCGACGACCTTCGGGCAGCTCAGGGTCCGGCGATGGCCGAGACCCTCGGTCGCGATCACCTCCGCGCCCGGCCAGCGCTCGGCGAGTCGCGCGCTGATGGCGTAGGGGATCAGTGGGTCCTTGCGGTCATGGATGATCAAGCCTGGCGCATCGAAACCCGCCGCAGCCTGAAGGGTGCTGAGGTCCTCCAGCGCGTGACCGACCGTATCGAGGACGCGCTGCTGCAGACGCGTCCAGGCGTCGGGCGACAGGCGGGCAATGCCGGCAAAGATCGACAGGTGCTGGTGGATATCCTGCATCGGCGAGACCAGGGTCAGGTGGTCAGGCATCCACTGTGGCTGCCGATGAAGCATCAGGGCCGTCGCCGCTGCGCCGTAGGAGTGGGCGATGATCGCGCGGCAGCCACCGGTCTGTTCCAGCAGCGCTGCCAGGGCGTTGCCCGTGTCGAGCAGATGCGTGTCCATGGTCGGCGAGAGCCCGTGGCCCGGCGCGTCCATGACCATCACTCGGTAGCCGCGACGATGCAGGGGCTCGACCAGCTTCAACATCGCGCCGCTGTGGTCCTCCCAGCCGTGGACCAGCAGGACGGCGGGCCCGCGATCACCCCAGGACCAGCCTGTGAGCGCCTGGCCCCGGTAGTCGATGGCCAGGCGACGATGGCCCGCCGGCAGGGCTTTCCGATAATCCCCTCCACGTCGCCGGCGCGGTCGCACGAACAGCTTGTGCAACAGCTCAGTCGTCAGGCCTGGGGCGACGCGATCCATGGTCCGGATCGCTGCCGTATAGGCCTTGAGGGCGGGTGTCAGCCGGGCAACCTTGCCGCTGGGCAGCGTCGGTGCGATCGCCTGCTCAGGGGCAGGCGGGGCTTCGGCGGCCGGGAGGGTGATGCTGGCGTCATTCTGGCGAGCTAGGTGCATGGGGAAAACCACTGGTTGATGTGCCGTCACCTAGCTGTACGCATTCACCGCCGCCAACCCTTCATCGGATGTCACCGCGCCAGAGCGATATGGAACAAGCCTCGCCAAGGCGGAGCGCCCCGCCTGTCAATCGTCCGCCTGTGCGGTCTGGCGACCGGACAGCATTGAACAGGGGAAGGACCCACCAACTGCAGGTATCGATATGCGATCTTTCCACCTGGCGCTGCTGCTCATGGCCTTGCAATGCGGCTTGGTCATGGCCTCGAGCGGAGGGACGGGAACCCCCTCGGCCGACCCCCAGTTCGATCGCCTGAACGCACTTCGACAGGCCTCCGACAGTCCCGTCCTGGTCCGCTTCGAACGCGGCATTCCTCGGTCCCTGGCTTTTGACGTCGCCACCGTCGGGGGCGACAGCGCCACCCGCGCGCGACGGTTCATCGAGGCCTACGCCGATCTGTTCCTCCAGGGGCCCGCGCGCACGAACGACGGCTACGAGGCCATCGCGCAATCTGCGCTGATCGTCCGGACGATTCGCCGGATCGGTGACTTCGAGCAGGTGGAGTTCGCCCAGACCCTCGCGGGCCTGCCCGTCTTCGGGGCCAATCTGGGGATCACCCTCGGACCGGACGGACGCGCGAAGGCGGCCACCGGCGTCCTCGTCCCCGAACGCTCGCTGGTGCTCGCACCCTCGCTGAGCCAGGACCAGGCCGAGGACGCCGCCCGGAAACTGGTCGGCGCGCCGGGCGCCCTGGTCCTCGGCGAAACCCATCTGATGATCCATGATCCGATCATCGTTGGTGAAGCCAGCGATCCGCGGTTGGTCTGGTCGGTGCTGGTCTACGGCTTGACCGCGGAACAGGTCCTGATCGATGCGCAGACCGGTGCGCTTCGCCTGCGCGTTCCGGTGACCTTCTCAGGTGGTCTGCTGGACAACTACGACCTGTACCTGCAGGACGCGAACGGCGGCAACATCATGGACACCACCTGCTTCAATCCCACGACCCTCGATGACTACGTCGGCGATGAAGACGGCATCATTCCGGACTACATCAACGACACGGAGGCCAGCAACCTCTGGTGGCACTGGCGCGATACCTACTCGTTTTTCAAAGGCGTGTTCGGTCGCGACTCCTACGACGATGACGGCGAAGAGATCGAATCCTATATCCACGCCCTGCCCTCGAACCCGAATGAATCATGGGGTGCGCGCTACATTGCCACCTGCGGCTTCGAATTCATGCCCGGTTACGTGAGCTTCGACGTCGCGGTCCACGAATTCGCCCACGCCATCATCTACGACAGCTCGCGGCTGGTGTACTTCAACCAGTCGGGCGCCCTGGACGAGAGCTTCGCCGACATCATGGCCGGCGTCGCCGACCCACACGACTGGCTGATCGGCGAGGACCGAACCAGCGGCCTGGGCGCCATCCGCAGCGTCGCCGATCCATTGAACGGCGACTGCGGTCCATCGCAGGCGCCTGAACCCTGCGATGACCCCGATCATATGTCGCTCTACTGTTCTTCGGACGCCGACTGCAACTTCACCGGCGACAACGGCGGCGTCCACACCAACAGCGGTATTCCGAACAAGGCGCACTATCTGTTTGCCGAGGGCGGCACGCACTATGGCATCACCGTCTCCGGACGAGGCCCCTTGAAGATGGCGCGCCTGGCGTATCACGCCTTCCAGCTGCTGCCGCAGCACGCCACCTTCATGGACGCTCGCCTGACCGAGCAGGTCGTGGCCTTGACCTGGGCTGCCAACGGCACCTTCGGCTTCAACAACCTCGATGTCTGTGCCATCACCAATGCCTGGGCCGCCGTCGGCGTCGGCCCTGCAGACCTTGACTGCGACCTGGTCATGGACGGCACCGTGGACACGGACGGTGACGGGCACTGGGACGAGGCGGACAACTGCCCCAACACGCCGAACGTCATTCAGTGGGACTGGGACATGGATGGCCTGGGCGATGCCTGCGACGAGGACGATGACGGCGATAGCTGCCCCGATGGGCTCGACAACTGCCCGGGCTTCTATCTCCCGTGCACCGGCGCCTACCTCGGCACGCCCGATTCCGACGGTGATGGTCTGGGGAATGCCTGCGACGACGATGACGATAACGACGGCGTGCCGGACCTCGTCGACAATTGCCCGGGCGAGGCCAACGCGGATCAATTCGACGGTGACGGCAACGGCCAGGGCGATGCCTGCGATCCCGACGTCGATGGCGACGGTGTCTATCCCGACGACGACAACTGCCCCTTCGTCGCCAATCCGTCGCAGCTCGACAGCGACGATGACGGGATCGGTGATGCCTGCGACGACTGTCCGACGACCGCCGACAACCTGCAGGCCTACACGCCGGGCAACCCGATCCTGGGCCTCGACCCGGAGCCCTACCAGCCCGACAGCGACGGTGACGGCATTCCCGATGCCTGTGACGACTTCGCCTTCGACACGCTGAAGCTCGAGTTCAACGGACAGCTCTACAACCCGGTCCGCCCCCTCACGCGCGGCGATCGCCTGCGGAGCAGCAGAATCGAGGGGCCGGCCGGCGCCAGATTTTCGATTCCCCTGGCGGTCTGTCGAGCCCAGGATCCGCCGCTCGAGCCGGGACGCCGCATCGAAGTCATCACCCGCGGCCTGCCGGAGGGCGTGGCCTGGACCGTGACCGATCAGATCGCCAGCCGCGTGGCTCGGCTGAGCCCGGCGAAAAGCAACACGCGCGGCCTCTGGTTCACGCCCGACTGCCGCAATCGCTATCGCATCGAAGCCGTCCTGCGCGAGGACTTTTCCGCCGGCATCGATTTCGCCGTCGACGTACTGCCGACCCAAGCGGGCGACCCCTACCCCTGGGGAACGGTCGGTGCCGGCGACCCTCCGCCCGAGCCGATCAGCGACATCGACGGCGATCGTCAGCCGGATTTTCTCGACAACTGTCCGCTGGTGCCGAACGCCACCCAGACCGACAGCGACGGCGACGGCCGCGGCGATGCCTGTGATGCCTGCGACAACAACGAACCGGCCCTGTGCGATTCCGTCTTCAACGACCGCTTCGAGCCCAGTCCCTGAGCCATCGCGGCGGCACCTCGACGTGCCCCTCGAGCGGGTTTGCTGCTGCGTCGGTCAGGCCCGGCCTGCCGGGCTATTCGCGCTGGACCCGCTCCTCGAAGATGCTGTGTCGATGGAGGCGCTGCGCGATGCCGTCCTCGCCCATCACGAAGCGAACCGACTCACCGAGGGCGTCGTCATCTCTGACGCGCCGGAACTCATGCCCTTCGACGTGCCGCAGGGGCTCGATTGCCTGCGCTGGATTCGACGTACCCAGGGGCACCATGGCCAGACTGCCTTTCCAGGGCACGACAAGCGTCTCGCCCCAGATGCTGGCGTACACCCCGGTATAGGCATCGAAGGAATCATCCGCTGCCTCGACCTCGTCGCTCGCCAGCGCTTCTTCGATCGCGGGGCCGATCACTTCGAAGGCCTGAGCAGCGTAATCGCCGGGCGTGGAGCCGATGGCATTGGTCAGCACGATCACACCGATCCTGCTCGCCGGCTCGAGACGGAACTCCGTGTAGTAGCCGGGGCAGCCGCCGCCGTGGCGGGCGTAGGTCCGACCACCCTCACGGCGGACGCTGAAGCCCAGGCCCCAGGTCATCTCGAAGTCCTGATCGACCCAGTGCACGCGCTGCATCTCGCGCAGGGACGAGGCACGAAGCAGTCCGTCGCCCTCGCCGTCCAGCGCTCTGAACTGCCAGCTGGCGAACTTGGCTAGGTCGTTTACGGTTGACGCAAAGCCGGCCGCCGGCGCGATACCGCGAGTCTCGTAGGGCGCGACCGCGTCACGCGTCCCGTCGCGCTTGAGATTCGTGTGGCCGATCGCCAGCGCTTCGCCCCTGAGTTCCTGCGGCATGTCGGTGGTGGTGTCGTTCATCTCGAGCGGATCGAGCAGGCGCTCGCGCATGTAGTCGTCATAGGGCTGCCCGCTGACCGCTTCGACGATTTCCCCAACCAGGGTCAGGCCGAGGTTCGAATACTGCCAATAGCTCGAGGCCGGATAGAGCGTCTGCTGCTCACCCAGGCGTTCTCGAATCTCGGCTTGAGTCGGAAAGGGGTAGTCCGGATCGGTCCAGTAGGGATAGTCCGACTCGCGCGGCAGGCCTGCCGAGTGAGTCAGAATCCCGCGCACGGTGATCGGCTCATCGTCAGCGTGGACATCCTCGATATTGAACCAGTCCAGGTACTCGGCCACCGGGGCATCCAGTCGCACCCTGCCCGCTTCGCGTTGCTGCATCAGGGCGATGCTGGTGAAGAGCTTGGAGATCGAGCAGATGGAGTAGCGCGTCTCCGGCGTCGCTTCCACCCCGCCCTCCGGATTGGCCAGACCAAAGGCGCCGCTGGCGATCAGTTCCTGGTCGTGTACGACACCCCAGGAAACGGCCGGGACGCGATTGATTTCAGCGTCGTAGCGCATCCACTCGCTCCACAGGTTGACCGCGTTGGCCACACCGGCATGCTCTGAGAGACCGCCCGACTCGGCCAGTTCAGTGGCGTCCGAGGCGATACCGGCCGTTGCGCCGCATAGGAAAGCAACGCCGGCAATGACCGTCTTCCGCAGCCATCCCAAAAGATTCTTAATCATTAATCTACCCTCTTTCCTGCTGTTTACCGGATTGCTCAGTCATCGTCCTCAAGAATCATTCACGGGTTAACGGACTTCAAGTGAGCTCGTTGCCTCCTGCTTGGCGCGAATGGCGCGCAGCAGGTAACGCATGGTTGCCAGCTCCGTAGTCTCGTCCACGTCGTAGGCAGTGAAGAGATAGTCGAAGGCAGTCGTCAAGCCGGGCAATGCGACGCCTCTGCTGCCGAGCCGCAGGGCATGGGGATTTGCGCCCACACCATCCTGGCGCTCCCGCATCCGCTATTACGTCTCGCAGAGCCACAGCCGGTTCATGGTCCGCCCGGCGCACCTGCCGCTGTGGGGCGACCTGGAG
>CAZDFS010000020.1:26803-27968 GCA_964504865.1 uncultured Wenzhouxiangella sp. | reverse complement strand
CACTCGATGTCCGAAAACCCCGGATTCGGCTGCATCAGCTTTGCGATTATTTCCGGATTTTCGATCCGCGACGTATTCATGTCCAGAAACTGGGTTCGTCGCGCGTTCTCAGCCGTGTACGCGGCGATTCGATTGGCCTGATTCAATTCTACAACCAGGAACATCAGCCCGACGAGCACGCCGAGATTGGCAGCCAGGGTCAACCACTGATTCAATTTTTCCATTCTTGTGGCTCCTTAGAAGAGATCGTGTTCTGCGTTCTGTCGCTGTGCGTCACCCAGGCTCGCTACCTGGATATCGGCCAACACACCACCACGACAATCGCAAAGTCAGTCGCCACAGCAGTCCGGTTTTAGGTCCAGACATGAGCGATCAGTCGTCGAAGAATCATCTTGTCATCAGGCGTGCTTGACGCGCATCAATCAAGGACAGGATCCGCTGATAGCGTTCATCCATCAGCTCAAGGGCGCGAATGCGGTTCTTTGACGGTATTGTTCTGGCCAGGATCATGTTCCGAAACTGAATGGACTTTAGGAAGTCATTACTCTCGAAGCTTGAATCGGGCTGAGGCAGCCAGTCGATCTGATCGCGTCTGCCGGAAATCGAGGGTTGCAACAGCATGTGGGCCATCTCCACGTGCTCGATCAGCATCGGGTCTGTCAGATTTACCAGCGTTGTCGTCTTTAACGCTTCGCGCCGACGTATGTCCAGGATGTCGCTCTGCAAATCGGTGAGCTCCCGGATCAGCGATTCATCGCCGAACACATCCAGCTGGCCTGTGCTCTTCAGCGTCTCGAACGTTGTCTGGTTGAATTCCATCGTTGGCATCGCCCAGATAGCCAGGTTGAGCAGACCGGGAATTTCCTGGAGTTCGTCCGCCGAACCGTCGTCAGCACTGAATGAATAGAGACGGCGACGTGCATCATCCTGGCGCAGAAGCATATCCAATGTGCTTTGAGCCAGTTCGCGCGAGGACAGCACATCGGCCTCGAGCAGTCGCAGATAGACGGATTCTTGATTTCGTTGAATGTTGTCTTCGTTCCAGTTCGAGACCTGGATGCCGATAAACACGCCAACCACGACAATGAAGAAGTCAAGACCAACCGCAAGCCAGTTCTGGTCGCGGACGTGCTTCATGACGCTGCGGAGGATCATTTGAGGCTCA
>CAZDFS010000020.1:25830-26793 GCA_964504865.1 uncultured Wenzhouxiangella sp. | reverse complement strand
AGCCCGGGGGGCGACGGATCCCAGTACACCAGCGTCGATTCACTGATGTTCTCGGTCTCCGCGGCCAGCCCGTAGGCACCCAGCACCAGGTAATGCATGGCGTCGAATTTACCCAGATCGGGCGATCTGGCGATCACCTCGCGGACGTTCTCCGCCGGTCGACCGGTCTCGTGAAAGGTCAGCATGGCGCGCTGCCATTCCGGCCCCAGATCGTCGGCAACCATCAGCGCCATGGCCATCGCACGCTGCTGGTCGTCGAGCAAGGGTCGAAGGAAACTCAGCGCTCGGTTGACGACGAATCCGTTTTCGACGCCTTTCAGAAAGACCGCAAGGGCTTCATCCTGCCGTCCGGCAAACTGCAAGGTGAGTGCCTTGAAGCGTCGACAGTTCTCGTAGGCAGGATCGATTTCCAGGCAGCGGTCCTGTTCGACCAGTGCACGCTCGAAGAAACCCAGGTTGATCCACAGGATGCTGTTCCAGAGCAAGGCCGTGGCATTGTTCGGGTCGGCTTCGAGTGCTCGTTCGGAGAGTCGCAGCGCTTCGGCGAAGTCCGTGGGCTTCCGGACGGTCTCTAGCCGCGCACGGACGGCCAAGGGCATGGACAGGCTCGGATCGATCGCCAGCGCACGATCTGCAGCGTCTGCCGCCATTTCCAGATAGGGACGATCGACGAACCCCCAGTCCTCGATGACCACGCCGACGGCCGCCATGCCTTCCCAGGCACGGGCAAAGCCCGGATCGAGTTCGACGGCGCGCTCGAGCAGCGCGAAGGACTCAGGCAGGTCGGACCGATCGCGGAACAGTTCGCGGGCACGAAGATAGATTTCGTAGGCGTCCAGGTTTTCCGTGGCGAAAGCCACCCGCACCTCACCATCGATCTGCAGGTCGAGTTCGTTGCGCAGTGCGTCGACAATGGCCTGCGCGATCTCGTCCATGACATTCACCACCGACTTCGCGAACAGG
>CAZDFS010000020.1:0-25820 GCA_964504865.1 uncultured Wenzhouxiangella sp. | reverse complement strand
TGCGCGATCTCGTCCTGGATCGCGAAGACCATGTCTGCGCTCAGCTCCCGGTCGTAGGTGTCTGACCAGAGGTGCGCATCGGTATCGGCGCGAATCAGCTGGGCGGTGATGCGAATCCGATCGCCCGACTTCCGGACCGAGCCCTCCAGGACATGAGCGACGCCCAGGGCCTCAGCGATCGCCGGAATGGGTTCTTCCGGATTCTTGTACAGGAACGATGACGTTCGAGACGCTACGCGCAGGTCGTCGATCGCGGCCAGCACGTTGAGGATCTCCTCGGCTATGCCGTCGGAGAAATACCCCTGGTCGCCGGACGGGGACAGGTCGGCGAAGGGAAGCACCGCAATCGACGCGGCAGACACCGCCGGGGCCGGAGCGTCCGCCGAGACGCCGGCGGTTGCCGGTTGAGCCTCCGTCGATAGCGCGGCCGGAGCGCTCATTCGGGTCAGCTGGACGCTGGCTACCCCGATCACCGCGAGCAGCAGGCCAACCAGGAGGTAGTCCGGCGCGGCCATCGAGGGCGGTCGTTCGCCTTCGGCCAGCGTGTCGGTTCGCTTGACGCCATCCGGCGTGACCTCGAATGCCCACGCCAGGACGACCGCGATCGGGAAGCCCAGCGCCAGCACCAGCAGGATGGACTGCATCACCCAGGGCGGGGCAGTGGTGCTCTCCAGGACCAGGTCGGCGACCTGGGCCAGGCCCCAGGCGACTACGGCATAGGCCGCGGCCACGCGGAAGACCTTGCGGCGCTTGAGTTCGGTGAAAAGCTTCATGACCGGGTTTCCTGAACGGCTTCCGGCTCACCGGCAAAGTCACCCAGCTCGCGCTCGACTTCGAGCAGGCGCTCGAGCCGGGCCGCGTTTTGTTCGTCGATGCGCTCAAGCAGCGTCCGTATCTCGTCGCTGTCGCGGACCTTTTCAAACTCAGGAGCCGTTCTGGCCAGGGGCAAACCCAGAGCGCCTGCCCCGTATGCAAGTTCAAGCGCCACACTGGTGGCCTTCGCATCACCACCGATGGCGGACGTTAAAGCCTGCTGGAATAAGAAAGATGAGTGTGCAACACCGGATTGACGAAGTCGGTCCAGATGCTGCTGCTGGACGGCCAGCAATCGATCGCGTTCTTCGCTGCGCCCGAGCCGATCGGCGGCTAGCGCCATGGCAGTGCGCGCGTTAAATACCGCGTTCGTCATATCGTCGGGCTTTGAATGGTCCAGAAAAGCCGCGCTGATGGTATAGAGCGTTGGCCAGTCTCCTCGCAAATCAGCAACCCGTGACTCGGCCAAACTGAGCCCTTCGAGGGTGCTCCATGCCCCCGCAGCATCAATGCGATCCGCATGCTGTTGAACATACTCCACGGCGCGTTCTGTATCGCCCTTTGCCCTGAGGATGAGTTCACGGACCCATATTCCGGCATCCGGGCTGATCACATCGGCACGCTCCAGCCATCGCGTTGCGCCATCGAAATCGCCCAGAGAAAAGAACAAACTGGCGATGCGTTCCATGACGTAGACTGCACGCGGATTGATCTGAAGAAGGCGGTGGAAGGTTCGATACGCTTTCACCGGCTCGCCGCTGAGCCAATAGACAAAACCGAGTGACCCAAGGCCCGGCACGTAGTCCGGATCCCAGTCCACGATCGACTTCGCCAGGCGCTCTGCCTCGTCGAGCCGCCCCACGGACACGTACGTGGTTACCGCATTCGCCTTCGCATCCCAATCGAGCGGATCGATTGCCATCGCCCGTTCGGCCAACTCGACGGCTTCGTTAGCGCGTTGCATGTTCAGCAGGAGTGCCGACAAGGCCGTCAGCGCCCTGGGATTTTGTGGTTCGAGCCCCACCGCGCGCTCGAACTGCTCTTGCGCGCCGGGGCGGTCACCACCGGGCCTCCACAGCGCCTCTCCCAGGGCGATCCGGGCGATAGCGCTATCAGGCGCTAGCCGCACCGCGGTGCGGGCGCTTTCGATAATCTCGTCGTCCAAGCCCTCGTCCAGCTCGCGACCGGTGAACCGCGCCCGCTTCCAAAGCGCTTCGGATAGCCCAGCCCACGCGTTCGCAAACTGCGGGTCCAGCGTGATCGCCCGGCGCATGGCGTTGACCGCGTCAGCCAGCCGCGCGGCGTTGCTGTCATAGAGTGCGTCGCGACCGCGGAGGTACCAGTCGTAGGCCTCGGTGTTTTCGGTGCCGCCGGCATCGGCGATCACCGACTCTTCCAGCAAGGAGCCGCGCAGTGCGCTGGCAACCTGCACCGCGATATCGTCCTGGACGGCAAAGATGTCGTCCAGGCTCCGGTCGAAGACCTGCGACCAGAGGTGATAACCGTCGTCGGCCTGGATCAGCTGAGCGGTGATGCGAACCCGATCACCCGCGCGCTGCACGCTGCCTTCCAGAATATTGGCCACACCGAGCGCGGCCGCGATCTCCCGGATGTCGCGGTTCTGGTCCTTGAACGCAAAGCTCGACGTGCGCGCTGCGACCTTGAGCTCGGCCACCTGGGCGAGCTTGTGCAGCAGGGTCTCGGTCAGGCCATCGGAGAAATACTCGTTGTCGGCGCTGCCTGACATGTTCACAAACGGCAACACGGCGATCGAGGGCTCGGGCTCGGCCGGCGCGGTGGTTTCGACATCCTGTGCGGTGGAGTCTGGCGGATTGCTCGCAAACCAGACGCGCTCGACAAGCAGAATACCGATGATGGCAATCAGCCCGGCCACGATCAGGACGTTGGATCCCAGGTGCCGGCGCGGTGCCGGCGCGGCGTCGTCTGAATGCTCGTCCTCGCGCCGCACGCCGTCGGGCGTCAGCTCGAAGGCCCAGGCCAGAAACAGCGCAACGGGCAGTCCCAGCGCCAGGATCGCCGTGAACGATTTGAACACCCACGGGGGCGCACCGAAATTTCCGAGCAGCACGTCGGCGATCTGCAGCAGCAGCCAGCCGACCACCAGGTAGGCCGCGCCAACCCGGAAGACGTTGCGGCGCTTGAGTTCGTTGAACAGACTCATTGCGGGAACTCCGCGCAGTCCAGATGACGACCCTCGGGCCCCTCGCTCGGGCGGCAGCCCGCGGGATAGCCCTGTTCCTCCCAAAGATCGACGAGGCCAAGATCGGCCACCGCCGCGAAGAAGCGCGGGTCTTCTCGGAAGGCCTTGGTGGACGGCAGCCAGGCCGAGCGCAGCCAGAACCAGAAGTCCTGGTTGTTCATGTCCGTGTAGTCGACCTGGGCCAGGTAGTCGAGCAACAGATCCTGTCGCTGGAGCCCGATGCTTTCTTCCAGCGCGTAGGGTTTCGGCGTCGTTGGCCAGTAGTCGTCAACCAGCTCGGGGTTGGTCAGCGCCGCATTGAAAGGAGCCCACTGGTCAGAGGCAAGTCCTTCGGGCCATCTCGGCTCCAGAAACTTCGTCAGCGCCTCGATGCCGCGATCCCGCATACCGCTACCGAGCAGGTCCATCGCCATCAAGTACTGCGCTGGCGCCCAGCCACGGTCAAGCGCCAGCGCCGCTTCAGTCTCGGCGCGTGCTCGCTGCCCCGCAGAAAGGTAGGCCACGGCGAGCTGACCGTGGTTGATGCCCACAAGCGGGTCCTTTCGCATGGCCTCTTCGAGCACTTCGATTGCCTGGTCGATGTAGCCCGCACGGAGCAGGAAATAGCCCAGCCACATGACGGGCGTGGGGTCCAGCCTGGTGAGCTCAGCGGCTCGGGTCAGCCGGTCCATGGCGCCGATCAGATCACGCGACTCAGTCAGCATCTGCCCCTCGACGGCCAGCGCCAGGGGATGATCGGGCGCAAGGCGCTGAGCCTGAGCCAGCGCGATGCGCGTCGATGCGTTGGTGTCGATGGGACGCAGCGATCGAATGTAGTAAGGCGACACGGAATGGGTAGCCGCCAGATAGATCCACGCGTCGGCAAAGTCCGGATCTTGCGCAACCGCGAAGTTGAGATCGGTGATGGCCTCTGCGAGCTCATCCCGACGGTGGAATCGCGCCCGACCGCTCAGGAATCGTTCGTAGGCCTGCAGATCGGCCGTGGATGCCCTGACTCGAACCTGGCGGTCGCCGAGCATGGACTTCAGCTCGGCGGTAATCGATTGTGCGATTTCTTCCTGTACACCGAAGATGTCGACGAGATCGCGTTCGTAGGTCTGCGACCAGAGTTGCACATCGGTATCGGCGTGGACGAGCTGCGCTGAAATCCGAACTCGCAGATCCTGTTTGCGCACCGACCCGGACAGGACGTGGCCCACTTCGAGCATGTCGGCGATGTCCGACAACGGCAGCTCCGTACCCTTGAAGGAAAAGGCCGAGGTGCGCGAAGCGACTCTCAATCCCTCGATAGTCGCCAGGACGTTGAGGAGTTCCTCGGAGATGCCGTCGGCGAAATATTCATTGTCCGCGTCCGGACTCATATTCACGAATGGCAACACCGCAATCGACGCTTCGCCGGACAGGGGCGCTTCGGTCGCCTCATCAAAGGTCTGCCCCGGCGCAATTCGTTCACTCAGAAGGACGACAATGACGATGGGAATCATCAGCAGAAGCAGGCGATCCATCCGCCGGCCCGTGATTGAGGCCATTGACTCTTCCGGCGTCACTTCGCTCTCGAGCTTCACCCCCTCGGGGGTCAATTCATAGATCCAGGAGAGAATAAGAGCTGGAATGAATCCG
Source organism: uncultured Wenzhouxiangella sp. (assembly GCA_964504865.1). Classification (GTDB taxonomy): domain Bacteria; phylum Pseudomonadota; class Gammaproteobacteria; order Xanthomonadales; family Wenzhouxiangellaceae; genus Wenzhouxiangella. Next base: position 21,166 of record CAZDFS010000020.1, on the reverse strand, counting down.
ACCGCGAGAGCAATCGTGAGCGCTGTGGAAACCCATGCAGGCACGCCAAAAACGGGTAGAACGGCTTCCGAGAGCTGGATGATCAACCAGGATGAAATCAGATACAGGCCGGCCATCCTGATCACGTTGCGCTTGCTCAATTCATTGAAGAGCTTCATCGCTGCCCACCGCTGCATTCCAGGCGCATCCCGCCGGGCTCATCAACGGGGCGGCACTCCGGCGGATAGCGGTAGGACTCCCAGAAGCCAACGATGCCCCGGTCGAGCATCAGCGCATAGAAGCGAGGATCTTCCCTCACCCAGCGGGTCGACGGCAGCCAGCTGCTGCTCGTCATGAACTCATAGGACGCCTCTGGCCCCTCGTTGCTGAACAGCAGCTCTGGCGCTTCGAACATCAGCGTCGCCAGCATCGGAAGCGCGTCCCCGGCACGCGCGCCCGGCGCAATTTCTTCCAGAAAGGCAGCCTCCTGGGCCGGGTCGCTCAGGGCGCCGCGCATTCGCGTCAGCATCGCCGCGTCATCCTCGTTCACCATGGTCTGGGCCGCAGCAAGGATCTCGGCAGCGGCCACACGATCGCCCGAGTTGGCCAATTCCACCGCAATCACGCAGGCCCAGAACGGCACACCGGCAAGCTCCACGGCACTGAGCGCGAGACGTCGCCCCTCGGCCACATCGCCCAGGGTGGCTCTTGCCAGACCCACGTAGCCCTGATTGATCGGCACCATCGGATCGCTGCGCTGCGCCTCGAGCAGATGAGGCAGGGCCTCGTCCACAAAACCAAGGTCGAGCCAGGACAGTCCCAGCCACAGCCTGGCCGAGGTATCCGCGGCGGACAAGTCGGCGGCTCGCTCGAGATAGTCCAGGCCCGCCATCATTCGTGCAGGCTCGCCGCTGCGAAACAGCGAATCCCCCTTCACGGCCAGCGCGATCGCAAGGTCGGCTTCGAGGGCCAGGGCTCGGTCTGCGGCCAGCGGCGCACGCGCTCGCAGGGCCTCGCGATCGCGTTCTGAGGGCCAGCCGGCACTCGTGACGTGATACGCCGCCGCGAGGTAGGCCCAGGCGTCGGCGAAGGATGGATCGCGTTCAACAGCGAATTCGAGATCGTTGATCGCCTCATCAAGCTCGATCCGGCGATAGAAGCGCGACCGGCCGCGAAGGAAACGCTCGTAGGCCGACAGGTCCGCCGTCGGCGGCGCCACGGACACGCGCCGCACCCCCAGCGTGTCTTCGAGCGCGCGAGTGATGGCTCGCGCGATGTCTTCCTGCACCCGAAAGATGTCGGTCAGATCGCGCTCATAGGCCTCGGACCAGAGGCGCGTGTCACTGGCAGCGTGAATCAGCTGAGCCGTGATTCGGACACGTTCCCCCTGCTTGCGCACGGAACCCTCCAGAACATGGCCGACCTCAAGCATGCGGGCAATCTCCGGCACCGGCGTGGTCGTGCCCTTGAACAGGAAGGCCGAGGTTCTCGACGCGACCTTGAGCCCATCTACACCGACCAGAACGTTGAGCAACTCCTCGGCAATACCGTCGGCGAAGAACTCGTTCTCTTCATCCGGACTCATGTTGACGAAGGGCAGTACGGCAATCGACGCTTCGCTTGGCGTGCCGAGCGAGAAGGGTTCAACCTGGGCCGACGGCCAGAACCATTCGGCGACGATCAGCAGGAGGATGGCGCCGATTCCCGCCAGCATCCACCGATCCATTCGGCGGCCGGTTCTGGGGGCGATGGATTGCTCCGGCGCCACGTCGACGTCGCGCTTGACGCCGTCCGGGGTGAGCTCGAACAACCAGGAAAAGGCCAGCGCCGGGAGAAAACCGATCGCCAGCAGAACGATGATGGCCCGCAGCACCCAGCCCGGCACATCGAAGGCCGGCAGCACGGTCTCAGCCACCTGCACCACGAGCCAGGCGCCGACCACGTAAAGGCCAGCCATACGGAAGACGTTGCGTCGTTTGAGTTCTCCAAACAGGCTCAAGCGCCGTTCCCCCGGTCAGGCAATGAATTCTGCACAGTCCTCTCTCCCTGGTCTGGACCCTGATCGAGGCCGTCGCGGCCAGGCGCAATGCAGACCTTACGGCGAGCAGGGCCAGCGATCAAGGCGCCGAATCAGGACAAGAGAGCAGTATGCACCAGAGCGTGTGCAGCCGGGAGGATGGTCGCGGGCGGAAACGGGCTCGTATCCTTGCGGCACTGCGGGCGTCGAAGAAACTTTGGGAAATCCTGGTCAGCTCAACTTTTCCCTCATCTCGGACAGCCAGCCGGTCGACTGCCGAGCTGGCCTGCCCCATGGGTCGCCTCAAGCCCTTCTTCAGGCCTTTAACACCCTCCTTGGTCATTGCTGGACATCCAGAAAGCCGAGTCAACAGCCTAGCCCAAATGAGTTATTTTTTCTTTGATGAGGGTCGGGCCCTCTTGAATGCTGCCCTATGATCTGGCCCGCTCGAAGATCCAACGGATTGGACAGTCCAACTGCTTGCCGCTCCTTGCCCGACGGGTCTGCAACGTCCTCTTCTTTCAGAGGTTGCGCCTCTCGCCAAATCATCGGAGAACCAAACGCAACAACGGCGCAGCGCGGTGCCGCGCTGCGCCGTTGCAGCAAGACCAGGAGGAGAAGGTCAGATCAGGGCGGCATGCCCTCGCGCCAGGTCTTGTCGAGCAGGGCGGTCTGCCAGCGTTCACGGCCGCTCTCCAGGTCCATCACGACCAGGCTGAGGTCGCGCGCTTCCAGCACGTCGCCGCCCTCGAAGCGAATGTAAGGCTGGGACTCATAAGCCAGGACCTTGTCGCCGACGGCGAACGGCGCAAAAGCCACCGGGAGGCGGAACTGTCCGAGCGACTCACCCTCCTCGCCGATCAGAGTCCACTGATGGCGAAGCCAGCCTTCGTCGTCGACGAGGCGACTGGCCAGTACGTGCCCACCAGAGCGGGAGCGATACTGCTCGCCATCAGCCGCCTGCTGGCGCGCCTCGCCGAAGAGTTTCTCCCAACGGTTGAACTGGGCGATGCCCATCTCGGCGCGATCGATCGCCGTGGCGCTGTTACTACGGACCCTGAACAGGCCGCTCTCTTCAACGAGCGTCGTGTCGACGATCGGTGCCGAGCCGCCCGCGGGGGATGGCGAGTCGCCGGACAGGCGCGGCATCTTGACCGCGCGATTCACGCCGGCAACGGCCGGTGCGCCGATCAACTGGCGCTGGACGTAGTGCCAGTGCAGAACAAGCTCACCGCCGTCGACGAAGGCCTGTGCCTGGAAGCGCTCGCCGGGGCGCTCGCTGATCAGGAAGGAGACCGCCTCGGGCAGATCCAGCTTGAATTCGCCGATGGTAGCGCCGGTGGCCGGATCGAGCCAGAAGGCAACCGGCTCGCGCGGCTGATCACGACGGCCGAGCACCAGTAGCCGACCCTGGTGGAGCGCCATCGGCTCGGCCAGCTCCGGTCGCGACCAGAGGCGCTCGCCGCTGTCGGCGGCCCGCGCGGTCAACGCGTCGGACTCCATGGCGTAGATCGTCGAGCGCGAGCCGTCAAAGAGCAGGCCCTCCGAGAAGGCGAGCACGGCGGCATCCTGGGCGTACGCCGAGAAACTGGCCATGGCGAGCAGCGCGACGGCCAGCGGTAGGGCCAGCAGCCCCCGACGAGGGTGTCGATGTGCCTTGATCGAATCGTCCGTTTGCATTTGCATACTCATCTCAATTCACCTCGTTCTGAAAGCGGTCGCCGAAGATCAGGTCCGTGGCATCGACATACTTCCACGCACCACGGCCCAGAAGCCCGGCCACCAGAACATCGTCTTCGGCGCTGTAGACCAGTTCATAGACCGGCGCATTCGGCAGGTTGGCGTTGCCGAGGCGAGACCAGTCGCTGTAACCCGCGCTCTCGAAGGCGACGAAGATGCCACGATCGGTGCCGACCAGCAGGGCCGGGTCCGGGCCCGACGCAAAGGCCAGTGCGCGCAGGCGACGAGCATCGAGGCTGCCGAGGTTGCCCGTGACGTCGGTCCAGCTGGCGCCGAAATCGGCAGAAAACGCCACCGCCGCGGTGCTCAGGGCAAAGATCTGCTGATCATCTGCCGGGTTGATCGCCAGGCTATTGATGGCCTGACCGGTCGGTTCGCTGTTGAGGGCGACGGCGTCGGGCGGCGCCGTTGTTCGAGTGAAGAGTTCGGAGCCCACGGCCGCCATCACGAGGTTGGCATTTCCGGGCACGCCGTAGATCAGCGGATCACCGACGAATTGGGTAACGGCGATTCCATCACCGATCGACTGGAGCGTGGACCCGCCGTCGGTGCTTTCATACAGAGCACTTGCCCCACCGATCAAGAGACGATTGCCCACGACCTGATTGCTCGTGATCGGGCTGTAGAACTGCGGATTGAACGGAGGGCCCGACGTAACGGTCAGGCCCGGAAAGGTCTGGGCTGCCAGAGTGTTCGTATCGTCCATGACCCGACGGCGGAAGCCGCCGACGAACTGGAAGCTGGAATAGCGAACCGATTCGGTGGCAAACAACACGTTGTCGACTGCCACATCGCCGCCATCGGCCGTTGACACGCTGCGGAAGGTTGCACCGTCCGGCACGAGCTGCTCGGTGGTGCCGACATCCTGCGCGCCGCCGATGATGATGTCGGTCAGGGAGTCATAGGCGATGCCGTGGTACTCGGTCGAGGCCATATTGCCGTTGATCGAGAACCAGTCGCCCGTATCGTCCTGGGGCGAGGTCCGGCGGTAGATGCCGCCGTCGTCGACTTCGATCAGATCGCCGTTGACGTCAAAGGCCATCTCGCGCGAATCGGCATGCGGTGAGGAAAAACTGGCCGTGCCGACATGGGTCAAGGGCGTCCAGTTCGTCGTGTTGGCGTTGACGAACTCACCGCGAAACAAGCGACCGGAAAAATCCCGGGCACCGATCGAATTAGGCCAGAATCCTGATCCCCCGCTACCCTCACTGAGGAAGGGTTGCCGATCGCCACCGACGTACACGATCGAGTCGTCCTGCGGATCGGCCTGGATCGAGAAGTGGAGGCTGCCCTGGCCGCCGGGGTTGGCGCCGATCGCCACGCCGTCTTCGATCGTCGTGGGCACGCCCATATCATCCCAGCTGTTCCCGCCGTCGTCGGAGCGCACGATGGCCACGGGGCGACCGGAGGACACGATCCCTGCATAGATCACGTCGCCCGAAATACTGAACTCGACATTGGAAACGCTGTTGCTAATAAATACATCGACCGCCGGAGTCGACACCTTGGTCCACGTCGCGCCGGCATCGATACTGCGATAGATACCGTTCTCGCCGCCCACATTGTCTGCAAAAATGACGCTGGTAAACAAGCGATCGGGATTGGCTCGGTCACGGCCGAGGTCGTGGGTCACCCCGCCCGGCAGGCCCGTCGCCGTCCCGTCCCCATTGGAAATCTGAGTAAAACTGGCACCCCCGTCCGTCGATCGAAAGATGCCGAGTTCGCTAAAGGTGAAGTCATCGGCAGTGTTCACGGCCGCGACAATCGTTGAACCGCGCGCCGCCACTGCCGCCACGTTGCGGCCGTTCATGTCGCCACCACCATCGATCACGCTCCAGGTCGCGCCTGAATCGGTGCTCCGCAGAAGGCCGATGCGCTCGCCGCCCTCTCTCAGGTAGCTGGAAAAGCGGCCGATCCCCGCTACCAGCGTTCGGCTGGCGGCATCGGTCGGGTCCAGGTCCAGGCTGCCGATGGACAGGGATCGGAACTCGTCGGTCAGGTTGGTCCAGTCGGGCGAGGGGTCGGTGGCATTCTCGGTCTTCCAGATGCCTGCATTGGCGCCGCCGACGTAGATGATGTCGGCATTACTGGGGTGCGTCACCACGGCCTCGATGGCGCCGGAGACTTCATTATCGGGAATGACGTTTTCGATCTGGCCGTCGGTGGCGGGCGCCGGGCCCTGCTTGATCCACTGACCGCCGTTTTCCAGTGCCCGTTCGGTCTGGGCGGCAAGCGAACCTGCGAAAAGAAGCGTCGCAAGCACCATACAGAAATAAACGGGCCGTCGGGCGGACCGTAAAGACATGTTCATAGCAATCCCTCTTTTGATAATTGTTGCGGGCGAGCGACGGCGCAAAACGAGTCGCCGCAGTGATGGGGAGCCGCCAGTCTAGACCCTGGCACCTCACGAAACAACGACAGTTTTGTGTCGCAAATCACAGAAACCTCCTCAGGAGGGTGTCCAGATGAGTTCGACTGCGAGCGCTCGGCCCGGCCGATCCAGGCCCGAGCCGTGCTCCCGATACGCTCGGTCGAGAAGATTGTCGATGCGGACCCGTAGGTCCCAGTCCAGGCTCGGCTGCCAGCGCCCGAACAGGCCCAGATCGGTCCAGCCCGGCGTGCCGTCGGGATCGATGCGGGCATCGCGCACGTCGCGGGAATTGAGCCGGTCCTGCTCGGCGGCCGCCAGCAGGCGGGTGCCCAGGGTCCAGTCGGCGGTGGCATCCCAGCTGATCTGCAGCTGGCCGTTCAGCGGCGGAATCCGGTCGGCCGGCTGACTTGCCTCGCCCGGCAGTTGCTCGGTCGCGCGCAGCCAGTTGCCGGCCACCTCGACGAGCCAGCGGTCGCCTGCCTGCCAACGCAGGCGGGTTTCGATGCCCCGGAATCGCGCGCTGGCGGCATTCTGCGTCTGCACGATCGCCCGGCCCTGCTCGTCCTCATCGCCCGTGAGCACCGAGGTGATTCGATCATCAAATCGGGACTGGAAGGCAAAGGCTTCAGCAAACCAGTCCGCGCTCTGCCAGCGCAGGCCGACTTCGAGATTGTCGACGGTTTCCGGCCCGAGATCGGGGTTGGGAATACTGAAGCGATTACCCGGGCGCTCGCCGAGGTTGGCGACATCGAAGACGTTCGGTGCGCGGAATCCCCGGCTGGCCTTGAACAGCACGGAAGCGGCATCGCTGAACTGCCAGTTCAGCCCCAGGTCACCGGAAAAGGCCGAGGATGAAATCCCTACCGCCGGATCGCTGTCTCGGGCCGGCAGGTCCAGTTCAGCGCGGCTGTAGCGTACGCCCCAGTGGAGCTGCAGCGGTGAGCTCAACCGCCAGCGATGCGCCAGGAAGAGATCGGCATTGGTCTGTTCCGCGCCGTCGGGAAAGCGCGCGCTGTCCTCGACGGTCATGCCGTCGCGGGTCCGGAAGCGCGCACTGTCGACCGTATCGCGATAGGCATCGACGCCGAAATGGATGACGTGCGCCCCACGACGGGTCGTCGCAAAGGCGCGCAGGCCGTCGAGCGTGCTGCGATTGGCCTCATTGGTAAGCCGATCCGAAGCGAAGCGCTGGGTTTCGCGATCGTCGCGCACCACCTGGCGGCCAAGCTGCACGCTGACATCGTCGAGCCAGGTCACGGGATCATCGATGGAATAGCGCAACAGCCCGAAGGATCGGCGATTCGGCGCGAAATCCGCCTGCAGGTTCTGTGGCTCGGTTTCGCCGAAACCGGGCACCAGGCGATCGACACGCGGTGTCCGCGGCTGGTTGACGTACTGAATGAGCAAGCGCAGCGACTGGCGCGGCGAGAGCGACCAGTGAACGGCCGCATCGGCCGCCTCCGAGCGATAGGCGCTGGGCAGGCGCGCGCCGTTCGGCGTCTTTCGATCGCCCACCTTCTGCAGACTCAACCCCAGGCGAGCGGCCATGGTCTGGCCACGACCCGCCAGCGCGACATGGCCCATCGCTTCGGGATCGTTGCTGCGAGCTCGCAGGCGCAGGCGCATCGGCGGCGCGTCTTCGGGCGCCATCGAGGCGAACTGCACTACGCCACCCATGGCGTCGGAGCCGAACAGGGTGCCCGGAGGGCCACGAACGAGATCGACAAACTCGATGGAGTTGGAGTCGATCAGGGCGAGGTACTGATTCGGCGCGTTCCGGAACAGGGCGTTGTTGATCCGGAAGCCGTCCATCAGGTGCAGCACCTCAGAGCCCTTGAGTCCGCGCACGATGGGAATGCCCTGCCCCGGCGTGGTCTGCTGGACGAAGACGCCGGCCTGACCGCGAAAGAGATCGACGGTGCTGGTGGCCAGCTGGGCATCGAGGGTCTCTCGGTCGATGGTCGTCAGCGCCTGTGATCCGGCCAGCTCCGATGCCAGACTTCGTTCACCGACGATGGTAATCGAGTCCGTGGTCTCGACCTCCGAAGCGCCGTCGAGGTCAAGAGAGTCGTCGGAGTTGGCGAAGGCCGGCTGGCAGAACAGGAGCAAGCCCAAGGCCAGGCTCGGCGCCAGCCCCTCGGTGCTCGCCGTCGACATCGTAATGCGTAGTCTCATTGTTGTCTCATGGAACGTGGGTCGATAGGCGGCTGCACCTCGCGGTCGATCGACCCACAGCAGGATACGCGGCGGGGTCGACCCGTCGGGGCAGCGCGCCCCGAAGACTACCACTCCAGCACCCCCGAGAACGCACGGACTCAGAACCAGTCCCCGGGCTGGAACCATCCGCGCCTGGCCGGCCCCAAGCCTTGGCCGACCCGTATCGCCGCGCCCAGGCTCCGCGTTTTGAAGTCGCCGATTCATCGATTTCAACGCTAATGCCATCAGCCGCGCACCCACTCTTGATCAGTCAGCCTGGCCCCGCGCTCGCAGGGCTTGCCTTGTTTAAAGCGCAGTCCGGCCGCAAATTGGACCATGGACTTATGGCACTGGGGCGACAGGACGTTATTTCGTAGGCTGACGTTCGGAGATCCCCGCAAGCGGAGGAAGAGATCATGGCCTGGATCAATCGATTGATCGGTAAGGGTTGGCGACGCATCATCACCCTGAGCAGCCTCGGGCTGGTGGTGCTTGGGGCCCTGCTGATGTTCTGGGCCGACCATGAGCCCGATCGCTTCGACGTCATGGCTGTGGCCCAGGCCCGGGCCGACGCCAGTAATCATGAAATCCGCACCGGCTATGTCACCACCTCGACCCTGATCGAGGTGATGGACACGCTGCTGACCAAGCGGGGCGGTTATCTCCAGAACGACGTCATGCCGCCCTTCGTACTGATGGACAACATTCCCTCCTGGGAGATCGGCGTGATCTTTCAGGCCCGAGACCTGGCCCGTTCCCTGCGCAACGACTTCAGCCGCTCTCAGACCCAGTCTGCCGAAGACGACGATCTGGCCCGGGCCGATCCCCAGTTCAGCTTCGACTACGGCTCGTGGATCCTGCCGAGCACCGAGGGCGAATACCGTAAAGGCATCCGCGCACTCGAAAGCTATCTCGACCGGCTGGGCAACCAGGACCCCAGCGACGCGCGCTTCTTCGACCGTGCCGACAACCTGCGTGAATACCTGTCGGTGGTCGAAAAACGTCTGGGCAATATCGGCCAGCAGCTCTCGGCCAGCGTTGGCGAACGGCGCCTGAACACCGATCTCTCGGGCGATCCGGTGGCTCATCAGAGCGGCGACCTCGGGCGCGAGGTCAGCGTCAAGACGCCCTGGCTGGAAATCGATGATGTGTTCTACGAGGCCCGCGGCACGACCTGGGCCCTGATCCACTTCCTCCAGGCCATCGAACAGGACTTCGCGCCGGTACTGGAAAACAAGAACGCCCAGGCCAGCTTTGCCCAGATCATCCGCGAACTCGAAGCCAGCCAGCGCCCGATTCGCAGCCCGATCATCCTCAACGGCGGCGGCTTCGGCTTCACCGCCAACCACTCGCTGGTGATGGCCAACTACATCGCGCGGGCCAATGCCGCGGTAATTGACTTACGGCGACTGCTCGAACAGGGGTGATGCGCTAGCGAGGGTCTGTTGATGGGTCGCGTCCCTTCGAGTGACCTCCGAGAAAATTATCAGTAGTGTATTAATCATCCGATCAGGGCCATCCCGCGGCCACCTCCTCGGTTGGGAATGGAATCCAATCGACGGTCGCCAGATTTTCGGCAGCTTTCCGACAGACCGGCGGCCCCGAAGAATCTGGTCAGGTTTTTCCACACCCTATCGTCTACCGATGCATATAACCGCAAGATTCCATCGGAGACCCCTATGCCAACGACCATTCAGTCGCCCACATCTTCAACCCATTCCCGGCTTGACCATACTGATCTGCGGGGCTTTCCCCGGTTCACTGGCTGGCTGAAACGAGGCTGGCAGCTTTTTCGTCGCGCCCCGCTGGGCCTGTTTGGCTTGATGATCCTGGTCTTCGCCGTTGAAGCCGTGATCCAGTGGTTCGCTCCGATCATTGGCATTCCAATCTCGAAATACGTCCTTGCCTTGCTGACAAGTCTCTTCTGGCTGATTCTTGCTAATCTCAATGAGACGGGCCGGCTCCAACCGGTCCGGGCATTGCGAGGCTGTGGCGGTAAGCTTCCCGTGCTTGCGGTTCTGGCTGCTGTGATGTTCCTGGCCTATGGAATGCAGGTCGCCTGCGGGTATCTGATACTGGGCCCTCAAGCGATTGATCTACTGGTCTTCGCGGATTTGACTGAAGCGCCATCACTCAGCAGTGCCCAGCTGGCTCTGATCCTTTCAGCCGGCATTCCCCTGTCGACGTTGCTGATGTTCGCCGCCCCGCTGATGTTGATCGATGAGCTGCCCCTGAAAGAGGCATTGGTATCGAGCGTAAGCCTGGTCCTTCGGCACGCATTCGCGATGACGATGCTTGCATTGCTGATGATCTTTTTGATCGCCATGGGCCCGTTCACCCTTTTCCTCAGCGTGCTGCTCACCGGACCCTGGTTGTTGTGCGTCGGCTTTGCTGCTTACCAGTCGATGAAGGCCGGCTCCGAGACTGCGATGTGACCCAAATCGATTCTGAATCGAGGCTAAAGCAGGTGCTCGCTGAGTTCGGGCCCATGCTTTCCCGGCTGACCATGAGCTATGAGGCCGACCCAGCGCTGCGCGAAGACCTGCTTCAGGACATCGCTTTTTCGATTTGGAAAGCCCTGCCGTCATTTCGGGGCACCGCGAGCCTGAAAACCTTCGTCGCGCGCGTCGCTCACAACCGCGCCGTTGACCATGTCATCAAGCGCCAGCGGATTGCTGACCGACACGGCTCGCCCGAAGATCCTTCAATGCTCAAAACCGCGTCAGGCGCCGCGCCCTCGGACCATCTCGACCTGGCGACAGCCATTCGCAGTCTCCCGCTCCCCTACCGTCAATGCATGGAACTGATGCTCGAAGGCTTCAGTCACGCAGAGATCGGCGAAATTCTTGGCCTGGAAGAAAACACGATTGCGCAACGCCTGAGCCGAGGCCGGAAACGCCTCAGAACACTGCTCATCGGAGAAAAGGCATGAACGATATCGACGAACTGGATCGCTGGCGTCAACAGTGGCAGGCAAACCAACAAGACGGCCTGAATTTTGAACACCTTTCCCATCAGGCCCGCCGCCGCAATCGCCGCGAGCAGTTCAAATCGCTTCTTGAGGTTGTCTTTGGCCTCGTAACGATCGGGTTCTGCGTAAAGGCTGCAACAGGACCAGTCGCCCATCCAATCGAGCGCGGGCTCTTCCTGGCCATGGCGTTTTTTGTCGCTGCATTTCTCATTTGGGTTTTGCGCCAGCGCCGACTCAACTGGGAGCATCGGCAAGCGACTGTGAGTTCATTGATCGCGTTGGAGCGCCAGCGTCTTGATGGAAAACTAAGGTATTGGCGCATCAGCTATTGGTGTGTTTTTGCCCTGCTGGGCTCATGCCTTCTCATGGCCACTCTCACCTTTATCTCAGATCTGGCGACGGCGAGGACGTGGCTCCTCGTATCCGCGGGCAAACTGCCCGTGCTGCTGGCTACGGGGCTATGGATGCGATTCGTCAAGGCGGACGTTGAACAACAGCATCAGCGTTTGGACGAACTGGACGAGATGATGTAGGGCGCCGTCGAAATCAGAGCGGCCCGAGTCCGCAATGCAGCGATCGAGTCGAACGGTCTGCTTGAACGGGCTTGACCGATGACAACCGTTTGTCGATTGCGATCGCTTGCATTTTACAGTCAATGACTGCATTTCAATGGCATGAGTAAAAACATCACCATTCGGGACGTGCCGGACGAGGCCCGAGACCGCCTCGCCTCCCGAGCCGCGCGATCGGGCTAGTCGCTGCAGGCCTATCTGCGGGCTCGATTGATCGAACTGGCCGAACGACCGGACCGCGGTGACCTGATGCGCCTGGTCAACGAGCGCAAGCAGACTCGTCCGGTGCAGCTCGGTGCCGACATGATCCTCGAGCTGAGAGACCTGGACCGCCGGTGAATCGAGTCATCGATGCCAGCGCCCTGGTCGCGGCGTTGATCGACTGCGGGCCGGACGGTCAATGGGCCGAGCAGATTCTGATCAATGCAACGAGCTGCGGGCCGCATGTCCTGCCGATCGAGACCAGCAATATCCTCAGGCGCGCCGAACTCGCCGGCATCATCGATGCCACGACCAGCGCGCAAGCCCATCAGGCCCTGTGCGCCCTTCCGCTGGCGCTGTTCGATTACGAGCCCCTGGCCGACCGCGTGTGGTCGCTGCGTCAGAACCTGACCGCCTGTGACGCCAGCTATGTGGCCCTGGCCGAGATGCTCGATTGTGAGCTGGCCACCCTGGATCGCCGCCTGGCCAGTGCGCCGGGGCCCCGGTGCCGCTTCATCCTTGCCCCGACTGAGCAGCTTCAGGACGGCCCGTAGTCGTAAGGCCCGCCGGCCTCCAGTGCGCGGCGGTAGGCCGGTCGCGCATGGCAGCGCTCGACGAAACCCTGGATGTTCGGCCTGTCGCCGACCAGTCCACGCGCCCTGGCTGCCTCCAGCGGAAAACACATCTGCACGTCGGCACCGCTGATCCTGTCTCCAACGAACCAGTCGCGTCCTTCGAGATGGGATTCGACAAAATCCAGGTGGGTGCGGATCTGCGGGTTGATGAAGGCCTTGCCGACCTGGCTGGAAATCCCCTTGGCCACCGGCTTGATGAAGAACGGCGATTTCGTGCTGACCATGTCGAACACCAGCCGAAGCAGCAGCGGCGGCATCAGGGAGCCCTCGGCGTAGTGCAGCCAGTAATTGAAATCCCAGTACGCGTCCTTGTCGAGGGCGGGGGCCCATTTTCCCTTGCCGTAGCGTCGCGCCAGGTACTCGACGATGGTGCCCGACTCCGCAATCGTTCGATCCCCATCGGTAATCACCGGCGACTTGCCCAGCGGATGCACCTTCTTCAATTCCGGCGGCGCCAGCCGGGTCTCTGGATCGCGTTCGTAAAGATGAATCTCGTAGTCGACGCCGAGCTCTTCGAGGAGCCAGAGAACGCGCTGGGAGCGGGAATGTTCCAGGTGATGGACGGTGATCATGGAGCGGACAACTCTTAAGAAGGAGGCGCCCATGATACGCCGCGCCCATCGAAGGCCAATCCTGATCGATCGAAGCGGCTATCCTTCGGTTCCTGAACCAATCCACGACAGAACTCACCATGCGCGCCATCCTGATCGAAGAATTCGCCGATCCATCCATGATTCGAGTGAGCGACATCCCCTCCCCCGAACCACCCGGGCCTGGCCAGGTGCTCCTGGACATCGCCGGTGTGGGTGTTGGTTACTTCGACGGCCTGCTGATTCGCGGCGACTACCAGATTCGGCCGGAGCTACCCTTCGTCCCTGGAAGTTCGCTTTCGGGGACGGTGGCAGCTGTCGGCGATGGCGTTGCCCACCTCGAGCCGGGCGACACGGTCGCCGCTTTTGCCCTGCACGGCGCCATGGCCGAGCAGATGCTGCTTCCCGCGACTTCCTGCGCGCCACTGCCGTCGGGCATCGATGTCGCCAGCGCGGCCAATTTCTTCATCTCCTGGGCCACCAGCCTGTTCGGTCTGCGCGAGATCGGCGGTCTGCAGGAAGGCGAAACCGCACTGGTGCTCGGTGCGTCCGGAAGCACCGGCACCACCGCCATCGAATGCGCCAAGGCCCTTGGAGCGAAGGTCATTGCCTGTGCCTCCAGTGAAGCGAAACGTCAGCACTGCCTGAGTCACGGCGCGGATCTGGCCATCGACTACACGGCCGATGACTGGCGCGAGCAGGTCAAGCAGGCCACCAGCAAACGGGGCGTGGACGTGGTCTACGACCCGGTCGGCGGCGAGATGAGCGAGGCCGCCCTGCGCCTGATGGCGCCCGGCGGGCGCTTTCTGGTGGTCGGTTTTGTCACGGGCATCGCCAGCATTCCGATGAATCTGCCGCTCCTCAAGCGCTGCTCGATTCACGGCGTGAACTGGGGCGGCACGGTCATGGCCGACCCCAGCGTGGTCCCGCCGGTGATCAGGACCCTGGCCGAATGGACGCTGACCGGAAAGATTCAGGCCGCGCCCACCCACAGCTATTCGCTGGACGATGCCGGTCAGGCCTTTGCGGCCTTGTTCGGACGGGAATCGACGGGGAGCATCGTGATCGAACCCTGACCGCAGATCTTTCGGGTTGCTAACCAGAGCAAAAACATTTCACCACGAAGAACACGAAGAGCACGAAGGAAAGAGTTCTATTGATCTCACGGTTCATTTCTTCGTGTCCTCTGTGTCCTTCGTGGTTTATTCCAAAATTTATGGCCGTCCATAAGGGCATGTTCCGGAAAAACATGCCGGAAACAAGCAGCGGCAGCGCCTAATGAAGTCGAAAGCAATTTTCACTTCTTGTTTTCAGCACTCAGGTTGCCTGGGGTTACAATCGAGAGATCTCAAAACCAGTCCGAGGATGCCTGCATGTCCATTCGATGCGTTGCTGCTTCGCTGATCGCCCTGTCCCTGTCTGCAATCGCCCTTGCCGAGGACGGCGTAATCCGCCTGTCCGAGCCGGTGGCGTCCACCGATGCCTACGAAGATTTCGGGACTGAATTGCCCGCATCGGATTCAGTGCATTCGCTGAGCGACGCGGTGGCCACCCTGACAGAGCGTGAAGGGGAACCCGTTCTGATCGAGACCGAAGTCCAGCAGGTCTGCCAGAAGAAGGGCTGCTTTTTTATTGCCCGCGACGGCGAGACCGTCGCCCGCGTTCGCTTCCAGGACTATGGCTTCTTCATCCCCACCGACTCGGCCGGCAAGACGGTCACCCTGGCCGGCACGGTCAGCCGCGTCGAGCTGAGTCCGGAGCAAGCCGCCCACTTCGCCGAGGACCTGGGCGAAGAACCGGCAGCGCCGGCGATGGCCGAGTTCGAGTATCAGATCATGGCCACGGCCGTTCGCATCCCGCGCGCCTGAGCGACGACCTGACCGACGACAGGGCTCAAGGCGACTCGAAGCGGTCTTCAAAGATCGGGTCGCCCGCGCCCTGCGGCTCGACCAGGGTAAAGTCGGCTTCCAGTTCGATGATAACCGTGATCGGGAAGGGATCCTGGATCGGAATCTCGATCTGACCCCAGAGCGTCAGCACCGGATCAGGCCCGGTGCTCTCCACCCGGTAGACCGTGTCCGATAGGGTCAAGGCATCGCCACACTGGTTGGTGAAGTCCAGCCGTCCATCGACCTGCTGATAGGTCCCGGCCCCATTTTCGCTGCGCATCTCCGGCGCAGGCGCCGTGATGTCGACCTCGAGCGCGGCGCTGAAATCCCCCGATGTCGGCGACGCCGAGGCCAGATCGATCACGCCTGTGGCCTCACCCGTAATCGTGATCGGAACCGACGGCCGGTAGAGCAGGTCCGTCAGTTCCCAGCGACCGCCGGGAATCGGGTCGGCGCGACCCGCCGGGTCGCCAGCGCCCAGGGCAAGGGCAACGGGGGCGACACCGGTCAGATCGGGCGGGTTGCAGGCCGGGCCGGACAAACTCCTGGCCTGCGCCGATGACAGGGCCACCAGCAGTGCCAGCGTGCCAGCGAATCGAAATCTCATAGGGGCTTCATCCTCAATCGCAAGACAGGGTTCTCGACCACCGTGCCCAGGCCCCACATCATGAGTCAGGGCCATGGGTCAGGGCAATGGCGGAGGCCTTGGGTGGCAATCGCGAGCACCCTACCAGAAATCCTACGGCACCGACCTCACCGGCCAATCACCCGCTCGGCTTCCGGGCTCGTCGGGGTATGATCGAGCAACCCTCGAACACGATAAGGCCCCATGCCGAAACGCCGATTGAACGGAGCAGAACTGAACGTTATTGAGGACGGCGCGGGCGCCGAGACGCTGGTGCTCCTCCACGGGCTGCTCTTTTCTCACCGTATGTTCGATGCTCAGATCGCGGTACTGCGGAATCGATTTCGCTGCGTCCGGATGGATTTCCGCGGCCAGGGTGAGAGCGAAGTGACCCGCTCGGGCTACGACCTGGACACGCTCGCCGACGACGTGATCGCGCTGATCGAATCACTCGATTCGAGCCGAGTGCACCTGCTCGGCTTCTCGATGGGCGGGATGGTCGCCCAGCGCGTTGCCCTGAAACGGCCCGACCTTCTGCGCTCGCTGGTTCTCATGAACACCGCCGCCCAGGCCGAGCACCTGCGCAAGCGCCCGCGCTTTGCCCTGCTCAATCTGATCGCGCGCTTCGTCGGCCTGGACATGGTGGCACCGAAGATTCTGCCGCTGATGTTTTCCGATCGCTTTATCGACGACCCCAGCTGCCGGGAAGAACGCGACCGCGTGATCGCCATGGTCACGGCGAACGACCGCATCGGCGTCACTCGAGCGGTGCGCGGCGTCGTGGCGAGGCAGTCTATTCTGGAGCGCATCCACGCGATCAAGACTCCGACGCTGATCGTCACCGCCGACCAGGATCGCGCCACCGCACCTCGCTGGTCCGAGGAAATGCAGGCCCGAATCCAGGGCGCGCGTCTCGTGACGATTGAGAACAGCGGCCATATGACCCCCACCGAACAACCCGATGCGGTCAACCGCGCCCTGACCGAATTCTATGAGTCGACTCAGAAGCGCGGATAGTGATCCTGGCAGCAATGACCGATCCGACCTCGTTGGAGCAAGCGATCGCAAACTACGAGCTGGATCGGCCCAGCGCTCGGGCTGCGGGCCTGCTCTGGCCTATTCTTCGAATCGGTCGCTGAACCGAAGGTCCAGACCGACCGGCAGCGAGATCACTCCCTTTGCCAGCGACACGGGCAGGTGCAGGACCTGCGTATCACCTGCTGCCGTGCCCTGAACAAGCAGCTGCGTCATGATGAAATCCCCTGGCGCAACCGCCGACGGGTCAGCCGTCAGCGTTAGCTGCAGCGGTGTCACGCTGGACGATTGACTCACGCTCAGCCAAGGTGCGTCGTTGATGACGCTGACGTTCAGGGCACCGCTTCCCGAGTTGCTGATGCTCACGGTAGCGGTCTGGAGGGCGGTCTCGTCGTCGGCAACGTGCCAGCCGGCCTGGTCGGGCCCGACCGTTAGCGTCGGTCCTGGCGCGGCAAGATTGTCATTGACGAAGATAATGAACGTGAACTCTTCCGTGAGCCCGGCGCTATTGGTTGCGCTGATCGTAATGACGTTCTGTCCGATAATCAGGTCGTTCTGAGAAAATTCCGTACCTGAACCCAGCACAAAGTTGGTTTGATCTCGCCACTGGATATCGGCAACGTCCCCATCCTGCAGATCGCTGACATCAGCGGAGAAGTACACCTGCTGGCCGAAAACGAAGCTTTGACCTGCCGCCGGATTCTGCAGCGTAATTTGAGGCGCCTTGTTGGCCACGTTATACGCTGGACTGACTCCCTCGCCCTGGTGGAAGCCGTCGTTGGCGATGACCCGAAAGCGACCGGCGGTACTTCCTGCCAGCTCATCACTGTCGATGTCGACCTGCGTGGACTCCAGTCCCAAGGTGATGGCACGCCAGTCTTGCCCATCGTTAGCGCTGTAGAGCACGTCATAGGTCAAGGCATCGCCGTCGTCGTCGCTCGCGGACCACTGCAACAGCCTTGAACCCGTCACCGGTGTCGTTGGGTCGCTTAACTGGACGTTGCCAACGGTCGGTGCGTTGTCGCTGACCACATAGCTCCAGCCCAGGGTCCCGGAGGCAGGATGCGTGACCTGGACCTCGACGGTTCCCGGCGCATAGGGCAGGAACTCGTTGATCAACAGGGCGCTGCTACCTTCGCCCTCTTCCGGGGTGAAGTCGTAGGCTGCGAGTTCACTCCCGCTGGCGTTGAGGAATCGAACGCGGTAGTCACCCGGCACGGGCCCCTCCGGCGTAAACCCAGGCAACGTCCACAGCCGCAACTCGCGCACGTCAGCCTCGTGGCCGGCGGGGACGATAAGACCACTCAGTTGCACCAGGGCGCCGCCACGCAGCGTTTCCCGCGAGGTCGATCGGGTGCTGAAGTCCTTGATGCCGACGTAGGTGTAGTCGCTGATCCACTGACCCGGCGTCCCGCAGTAGCTCATCATGTCGTGCCAGTCGTTGGAATAGACGCGGGGCTGGATACCGGCGTTGCTGCCGCCCACATCGAATCCACGAAAGCCCTCGCCGCCGATCTTTGCGTCGGCCCAGGGGTAATCATCGTCGCTCGCACTGTGGCCGCATGCATTGCCGGAAGAGGGATGCCCCCGACCCTGACTGTGGCCGATTTCATGACCACCGTACCAGTCTGCATAGCTTCCATCCGTATCCCAGCTGAAGGTCCCAGTGCCGGTGGGCCCGGAGGGCGTGGCCACGCCTCGGCCACAGGCCCATCCCCGCGGGAAGCCTCCATCATCGGGCACCATACCGACCTGAAAGACCTCGTTCGGCAGCTCTTCGGCAGCGCGGATCGTTGCCAGCGTCGGACAGACCACGTACCAGGCCGCGCACAGGCTCGGGTCATCGAGATAGCCGTCCTCGTCCTCCTCCAGATTGATCCGCCGCTGGCAGTCCGGGTCGCGGTCGGTGCCGTCCACGTTGCCCCCGAGCGCTTCATCGAATATGCGCCGAGCGTCGGTACGGAAGCCGCCGCTTTCATCGCCTGGCCCACCCGGCGAGCTGGCGAGTGGATAGGTGCGCCTGACCCAGGACACGGTCTGAAGATAGTCCTCTCGAAAACGGGGCCTGGCCCGACGCCCCCCGGAGTCGTATTCGAACAGGACGAAATGGGTTTCCAGACGACGCGATTCATCCAGGTCGAAGGTTGCCGTGGTCACGGCATTGTCCGCATAGGTCGGCTCGGGCGGAAACCGGAACGGGTTGAGTTCAGCACGAATCCGAAGCGTCGAGCCGCTCACCCAGTCGGGCGGCAGGAAGAAGGTAAAGCTGTCATTGATATTGCTTCGATCAGGCGCTGACTGGACGCGCAGAAATAGTGCGGCACGCTCCAGATTGATCGGCAATAGTGGCGGGCTGACTATGGTGCCAGCACCATTGACTCGGTAAAGACGCGCCTGAACACCCGGCACGGAATCGCCGTCGGACGATGCGAAGAGACGAACCACCGTGCGCTTGCCCCGCACCAGGGGAATGACGTTCGCGTCATTCTGGATGGCCTGGGTAACTTCCAGTCCCTCGATACGCAAATTGGTGAACTCCACCGCATCTGCATTTCCGGGCAGCCGCTTCAATTCATTGTCGTGCAGGAAGAAAAGCCAGTTGTCGTCGTAGCGCAGCTCACGCAGGGTGCCCGAACCCAAGGGCGGGACAAATATGGCCTCGGTAGTACCGCCAAGGCCGAAGGTCTTGCGATACAGCGCGTAGCCGCCGGTGCCCGAGTTTCGCTGAATGAAGTACAGCGCGCTGTCTTCGGCCGAGGCGACATCCACAAGGTCCACGATGGTGGCGCTCACCGGACTGGTGTAGAGGGGCGAGGACAGCGAGCCGGTGGCATGAACATAGGTGCGGATCACATTCTCGAAACCGATATCCACCCCGAAGCCGCGCTCGGAGGGAGCGAAGCCGAACACGCCACTGGCGATATCGTTGTGTACCCCGGTCGACAGGGCATAGCGCTTCAGCGTTCGACTGCTCGGACCATAGCGCCAGAGCAGGTAGGGCCCATTGGCCGTGAGCATGCTGGGTGAACTTCCCACCTGCGACCCGTTGAGAAGCGGGGTGCGGGTGCCGGTGGATTTCTCGATGCGATAGAGGCCCGTGCCGGTAAAGCCCGTTTCCAGCACGTAGATGAAGTTTCCCGCGGCAATGATTTCTGCGCTGCGCGGCGTGAAGGCACTGACCAATTCCGGAGGCGTCGATTGCCAGACCATTCGGGTGATCGGGACGCGCACCAGCCCTCCCTCCACGTCGCTGACCCAGTAGACGTGGCTGCCGTCGCTGGCGATGTTGGAAAGGATTGCGGGGGTGTCGGGTGCGGTACAGAATGTATCGTGAAACGCTCGATAGATTTCTCGCTCTTCCATGCCGGTCACGGCGGTGCGCCCGACAACCTGGCGTACGTTGCCGGCAATGAACTCGTCCCGATTCCGATCCGAAACCGCGAGTGCCGGAACGGCGCGAGTCGCCTGTGGCCCCTCGGGCTCAGGCGAGCGGATGGGTGCGCACCCCGGCCGAAACAGGTAATCGATACGTGGGGATTGAATGACATAGTCCGTGGCGATCGCGCCAGGCATGACCAGCTCGGGCTCGATCGCCCGTCCGGCAATCGGGAGCACTGTGGCCAAGGTGATCACGCATAGAGTCAGCTGCGATACGGTCGGCAATGTTTTCATTCCTGTGACCTCGATATTCCGGGCGGACGCTGATTCATCGCACCGGGCTCCAGCGCGCTAACCCGGTAGCCCCCTGCTGGTATTAATCGAGAAGGATCAGAAAACCTCGCCAGGAAGAGGAAAATTCGTTGCGCTCGGGACAATTGGGCGAGCGTCTGCAGGGTCAGGCGGACGCCGGCCTAGAAACCTGGGTGGTCAATGGCTTCGAGCATGCCGCCCTGCCCTAGAGCGGGACGATCGCCAGCAGCAGGGCCGTGCTGGCATACACCAGCGCAAAGGGCAGCAGCAGGTGGCCCATCACGTCACGGGCCTGCACCATGACCCCGGCGCCCATCACCGGGAGCACGGTCAGCAGGAAGAAGGGCTGCAGGAGATTCGTCGAGGTTTCACCGTAAGCCACGGCCATGGCGATGCGGGCCACGAAGGCCTGCTGCTCTTCGGCGCTGAGATGGGATGAGATCGACAGGGCAGTCTCGGTCAGGGCCGGGCCGATCACCGCCCACTCACCACCGGCCGAGGGAATCGCGAAGTTCACCGCCGCGCCGGCGAACTGGGCAATCAGAGGCAGCGTGGTCATGGACGCACCGTCGGCCAGCCACAAGGAGATGGTCGTGCCGAGGCCGGAAAACATCATGATGCCCATGATGCCGGCGTAGAACGGATACTGGAACAC
>CAZDFS010000019.1:0-48477 GCA_964504865.1 uncultured Wenzhouxiangella sp. | reverse complement strand
ACTCGTCAGCAAACTAGCAAGCTAGTTCCTGTTACCGTTCGACTTGCATGTGTTAAGCATGCCGCCAGCGTTCAATCTGAGCCAGGATCAAACTCTTCAGTTTAAAAGCAAAGCTTTCGAACTAATGAGCGGATCCTACTCCTGAATTGCTGAATTGCTTTATCAGGGCAGGTCGCTCTTAATTGGCTTCAAACCAATCGAGGGCGCCCACACAAATTATCTGCTTCAATTATTAATGAACATGTGCGAGCGAGTTGCTCGCTGCCTGGGGCGTTTCGCTCACCAGGCCGGCCATTATAGCCTGTCCTTTTTCCCCGTCAACAAAAATCTGAAATTATTTTGTTTCCGGCGACTGCTCTGTGCGGGTGGGCCGAAGCCGATCTGCCCGAGCAGGCTGCGCATTATAGGCCTCTTGTTCGGGGCGTCAACACCTGCAGCGAAATATTTTTCGGGGTACACCTGCGGCCCACCCTTCCCGATGCCCGGATCGATTGGGTCAAAGCCCGCGACGACAGGCCCTTGGGAGCAAGGCGGCGCTTTATCGCGACAGGTTTCCGGCGCGTTCTTCCAGGGCCTGATATCGCGCCCTGAGGGTGTCGAGCAGCAGCTCGGCGCAGCCGCCGGGTGACACCCGGGCTGCAAGGCTGTCCGCAGGCCGACGTTGATCCAACTGATCAATTTCGGAGGCGGCCTGGCGATAGGCTTCTCGAAAGGGCAGGCCCTGGGCAACCAGCTCGTTGGCGCGATCCGTCGCATGCAGCTCCGGCCCGATGGCCGCAGCCATGCGGCGCTCGTTCCAGCTCAGGGTGTCGAGAAGCGACGGCAGGATCAAAAGCCCCTCGAGTCCCCGCTGCATTGCGCGCAGCAGCGGTGGTTTGGTGTCCTGCAGGTCACGCTGATACCCGGAGGGCAGGCTCAGCACCGACTCCAGCTCTGCGCGGGCCCCGACGACCGTCCCATGCAGAGAACGCAGAAGCTCGACGGTATCCGGATTGTGCTTGTTGGGCATGATCGACGACCCCGTACAGAACGCCGAAGCGACCTGCACGAAGCCGAATTCCTGGCTGGCAAAGAGGCTCAGGTCCCAGGCGATCCGGCGAAGGTCACCGGTCGCGGCGGCGAGTGCATCGAGGGCGCGCAGTTCGACCTTGCCGCGGCTGTTCTGCGCATACTGCGGATTGACCAACAGGCGCGCGAAACCGAGTTCATCCGCCACGCCAGCCCGGTCAAGGGGGATATTGACGCCGAAACCGGACGCCGTTCCCAGGGGCGATGAATCAAGCCAGTCACGAGTCGACCAGGCCAGCGCGGCATCGTCGATGAAGGCCTCGGCGTGCCCCGCCCACCACAGGCCGAGGGAAGAGGGCATGGCCTGCTGCAGGTGCGTATGGCCTGGAATGGGCACCGCGCTCTGACTGTCTGCGCGCCTCAAGCAGACCGCCGCGATCTCGAGGCAGACTCGGGCCAGCGCGGCCAGGCAATCTTTCATGTACAGGCGCAGCGCGACGGCCACCTGATCGTTACGGCTTCGACCGGCATGGATGCGCCCGCCGATTTCACCCAGATCCTGAATCAACCAGTGCTCGATCGCCGAGTGCCCGTCTTCGAAACGCTCGTCGAGCACGAACTCACCCTGCGCGAAGGCGGCGCGGAGTCGATCGAGGCTCTCGCCCATGGCTTCCGCCTGATCGGGGTCGATCACGCCGACCCGCCCCAGGCCTGCGGCGTGAGCCCGGCTGGCTTGAATATCGAACATGAATAGCTCGCGGTCGAGGACCACGTCCTGGCCGGCCAGGAATCGCATGACTCTTGAATCGACCGCGTCGCTGCTGTCCTTCTTCCAGAGATAGTCACTCATAAATCGAATTCCGTTCTTCCGCGGTTGGAGTGTGAAGATCAATATGCGGTTTGTCTATAGTGTGCACGGCCCACTCCGGCAGGCGCTTCACGGGTGATTCGCAAGACGAAAGGTGTGCGTTGAACTCCAAATTCTCACGCCCCCTGAAACCACAGAGTATTCCCCCGATTCACAAAAATCTTCCACCTATGCTCTCAGTGCCGTTGGCAGACCCCCACCGAGCACGATTTTACGCCTGCGAGTATCTCTTAAGGAATTGACGGAGCAAACGCCATTAGCGCAACTGTCCTGTAGACAGCTTATCGGCTGTTGAGGGAAAAGACCGCAGAGAAAACACAGTGTCAACGCCGGAATATAACCCGACTGTAACTGCGCTTCGACTGACTTTCTAACTTCGACTCAAATATTCTGAGCCGCAATCGACATCGGAATAACATTGAATGTCTATCGTTATCGAAGAAGCGACCAAGACTTACGGGGCGAATGCAGTCGTCAAACGGGCCAGCCTGCAGATCGAAGCTGGCGAGTTCCTCGTCCTGATCGGCCCAAGCGGCAGTGGGAAAAGCACCCTCCTGAGGATGATCGCAGGCTTGACGACCATGGACTCGGGCCGCATCTGGCTCCATGAGCGTGAAGTGACAGATCTACCGCCACAGAAGCGGGGCGTGGGATTCGTATTCCAGAATTATGCGCTATTTCAGCATATGTCGGCCTCAGAAAATATCGCCTATGGTCTTCAGGTCCGTAAAGTCGCAGCAAAGGAAAGGCACCATCGCGTGGACGAGCTGCTGGATCTTGTCGGCCTCAAGGGACTCGGGCATCGTCTGCCCGGTCAACTTTCGGGAGGTCAACAGCAACGAGTCGCACTTGCCAGAGCACTGGCCTTCAATCCTGAAGTCCTACTGTTGGATGAGCCTTTCGGTGCACTCGATGCCAAGATTCGGACCGAGCTGCGTCGGTCGATCAAACGCATACAACGCGAAATCGGCATCTCTACAATCTTCGTGACGCACGATCAGGAAGAGGCATTCTCGCTAGCTGATCGAGTCGGCCTAATGCACGATGGCGAGCTTGTAGAAATAGGCGCTAGCGAAGACCTATACCATACACCCTGCAAGGACTTTACCGCGACCTTTCTGGGCAGCGCCAACCTTTTGCTCGGCCTGACATCCAGCAAGGGAATCAAAGTGGGCGAAGCGGACCTCCCGATGCCCACGAATGGTGATCACCAAACCAACCGCATCGCGAAGATACTGGTTCGCCCAGAAGACATCCTCGTCAGCAAACTGGCCTACCTGGAAGACAGTCGGTTTGTAACCAAGGCGATCGTCAATGAGCGCATATTCTGTGGATCTTCAGAGCGCCTCCGGCTGGCCATCAACCCGCGCCCCGGTCTCCAGGTTCTCCATCCAACGCCGAAGTTCGGTAGCGAAGAAGTTTATATCGAAGCATTGCGTACTCGCAGTGAAATCGCCAGCGAACGGATTCTACCTGGGGACTCGGTCAATCTAAGTTTTCGCCGCATCCACTGCCTGGAAGTACTCAATACCCTTCCAATCCTCGGCGGGCGTCACGCGATCGAATTCCTGAAGGCCGAACGCCGGGACGGATTGGCCACGAAGGATTCCTCCGCCAGAATGCCGGCTGAACTACCTCAATCGACCGAGAATCGGTCAGGAGCTGACTCAATGGAAATTGATACAGACAAGATCCTCGTATGGTTCGGAGAGCCCAAGCGTATCGAACGTCTGCTGATCAATCTTTCCGGACGGGAAAACAAGGATCGAGAACTGATCCGGTTTGCCAAACAGACTTTCTGTGCAGGTCGACCCCCGAACATCGAGCTTCTCTACGTCAGGCACACGGGACATGGTTTCGGCGACTCCTACCAAAAATTCATGGCAGCCTCCAAACGCGAACTGCTGCAGCTGTCCACAACTGTCCGAACATCTGAAATCGCTGGAGACCCGATCGAAATACTGTCCGAAACCCTCAATCAGAACGACTGTGATCTGCTGATTGGCTACCTTCCGAGTGAAGCCGAATCGGCACAGGCCAGCGGAGATCTGACAAACTGGGTCATCCAGAGAATTGGTCCGGTCGCCTCGATGTTTTTCATCCCCCCAACATCTCAACGGCCTTCAGCGGAGCAAGCAGCATGAGAGTACATTTTCTCGGATTTATCAGTGTTCTAATGATTCCCTTGATGCTTACTGGCTGTAACGAGAGGGGCAGCGGGACTGGCGTTACGCTTCTTAATGTATCCTATGATCCGACTAGAGAATTCTACCAGGACATCAATCCTCGATTCATTGCCCTATGGGAGCGCGATCATGGTGCGAAAGTCACCATTCAGCAGTCACATGGAGGCTCAGGCAGTCAGACTCGAGCAGTCATCGACGGGCTGGAAGCCGATGTTGTCACCTTAGCACTCTCTTACGATATCGACGCGATCCACGAGCGCTCCGGCCTATTGCCATCTGACTGGCGAAGTCGTCTTCCACATAACAGCGCACCCTATACTTCGACCATTGTCTTTCTCGTACGCAAGGGCAACCCCCTCAACATTCGAGACTGGGAAGATCTCATACGCCCGGGTATTCAGGTCATCACGCCGAATCCGAAAACGTCCGGTGGCGCCCGCTGGAACTACCTGGCGGCCTGGGGCTATGCACTCCTCAATGTGCCGGACGAACTGGATGAAGAGCAACGCATCGATTACGCTCGCGAATTCATCCGTAAACTGTACGCCAATGTTCCGATTCTTGACCGAGCGGCTCGAGCGGCTACCAACACGTTTGTCCAGCGACGTATCGGCGATGTCTTTCTGTCATGGGAAAACGAAGCCATCCTTGCCATCAATGAGCTGGGACCGGGGCAGGTCGAGATCATCGTACCATCGATCAGTATTCTGGCCGAACCCAGCGTGGCTGTGGTCGACGGTAACGTCGACCGTCGCGGGACCCGTGCCATTGCCGAAGCCTATCTGAACTATCTCTATACCGAAGAAGCTCAGGAAATCGCCGCCCGGCACTATTTCAGACCACGCAATCAGGAAGTACTCGCCGGCTTCTCTGATCAGTTCCCGCCATTGACACTCTTCACGGTCGATGAGTTGTTCGGCAGCTTCTCCGAAGCCCAGCGCATCCACTTCGATGACGGTGGCGAGTTTGATCGACTGTACGGCGACGTTCAATGAACACCTCTGTGATGACCCGCCCGCTCAGGGCAGGCTGGAGAGAGCCTTCGGCCCTTCCAGGGTTCGGCCTGACAATGGGCTTTGCGCTGAGCTACATGGGCTTGCTGATCATCATCCCGTTAGCAGCCCTGGTAATCTACAGCGCAGGCCAGAGCGTAGAGCAGTTCATTTCCGCTGCCTTCGATCGCCGAGTTTTACTGTCATACTGGGTAAGCTTCAGCAGCTCTCTGACGGCTGCTGTGATTAATGCTGTGTTCGGAACCATCGTCGCCTGGTGCCTGGTGAGATACCGCTTCTATGGTCGCCGTCTGCTTGACGCGATGGTGGATCTTCCCTTTGCATTACCTACCGCGGTTTCTGGAATCGCGCTGACCACTCTGTTTGCTACCACCGGATTTCTCGGTCAGTGGTTGGAGCCACTAGGAATCCAGGTCGCATTCACTCGACTAGGTATCATTGCTGCACTAACCCTGATCAGTATGCCTTTCGTGGTTCGCACTTTGCAGCCGGCGATCGAAGACCTGGAGGTGGCTCTAGAAGAAGCATCAGCCAGCATGGGTGCGGGTCGCTGGATGACATTGCGTAGGGTTGTGATGCCGATACTCTTTCCAGCACTTCTGACCGGCTTCACGCTAGCATTCGCTCGTGCACTCGGGGAGTATGGATCGGTGATATTCATAGCCGGTAACATTCCGTATCAAACCGAGATCACGCCCCTACTGATCGTGATCAAGCTTGAACAATATGATTATCTTGGCGCCACGGCCATCGCTACAACCATGATGGCGGCTTCGTTCGTGCTGCTGGTCCTCATCAACCTATTGCAGTCCTGGCACCGTCGACGGTCGACGGTCGGGCGTTGAGGGAACGAATATGGCTGGAGCAATAACCAGGAGACATGACAATGCCCATCAGGCTGCTAGCGGCCCGGGCGTAGCAGATAGCGTTCTCTTGCGCCGGATTCTGATCACCACCAGCGTTCTTTTCCTCAGCGCAATGTTGATCGCTCCGCTGCTAACCGTGTTCGGTTACGCCTTATACCAGGGATTTGGCCGCTACGGGACTGCATTGGTCGAACCTGCGGCATGGTCAGCGATCAAGCTTACTCTGTTAACGGCGGCGATCTGTGTGCCGGTGAATACGATTTTTGGCGTCGCTGCTGCCTGGGCCATCACCAAGTCCGAGTTCTGGGGCAAAAGCCTGCTGATCAGCCTGATCGATCTCCCTTTCTCAGTCTCTCCGGTGATCGCCGGTATGGTTTTCGTCATTCTGTTTGGGGCCCAGGGCTACCTCGGTCCAACGTTACGGGAACATGATATTCAGATTCTGTATGCCGTGCCTGCGATCGTCCTAGCCACTCTATTCGTAACTTTTCCCTTCGTCGCGCGTGAACTGATCCCGCTGATGCAATCTCAGGGCACAAGTAACGAAGAGGCATCTGTCAGCCTTGGTGCTGGAGGCTTGACCACATTCCTCCGTGTCACCCTACCGAACATTAAATGGGGCCTGCTCTACGGCGTCATTCTTTGCAACGCTAGAGCGATGGGCGAATTCGGAGCGGTTTCAGTAGTCTCAGGACATATTCGCCACCAGACCAACACCATGCCATTACACGTGGAAATCTTGTATAACGAGTATCAGTTCGTCGCCGCTTTTGCTGTAGCATCCCTTCTGGCGCTACTGGCACTCGTAACCCTGGCGCTGAAGACCATGGTCGAGACCGCCGTTGCTCGCTCGGCCAGTCAATCGCCGATCTGATTTGCACGATCCGAGGCAACTCTCACCATGTCCGAGAACAGGCGCTCCCCTAGCCTCAGACGCTCCATAGTCGTCTTCAACGTGGTTTTGGTTCTTGCCGCGACGATGAGTGTCGGCTTGCTCTCGATGCATCTATTGGAACGCCAGGCCAACAGCCATGCACTCGAGGTTGTAGGACTCGCGGGAACGATGACTCGGGATGCCATCAATCGGGTGCCGGATGAACTTCTCGCAACAGCCATCATCCTTCGGGACCGACCGACCCTTGCCCGCCTTATCCGCGAACAAGACTGGCCTCAGATCAGTCTATTCCTGGAGCAATACCGCGCCGGTGGCAATCTCGATTACGTTGGCCTTGTCGTCGATGGACAAGTGGTCAGCGAAGCTGGAGAGCGTAAGCGGGCAGTCGACTCGAGTGAAACAGTTGAAGTGGTCAGTCAACGAACTTTCTGGTCCGAATCGGTCAAAGGAGATGCGGGGACAATGCTGGCTGCTGCCATCGCACCATTACCGACGGATCTCATCGCGAAACACAGTCAGGTCATTGTCAGTCGTACTCTGACTCAGGAATTTCTTGATCGCTTGGCTCCGCAATCCAATGCGGCGACGGCACTGTTGACACGAGAGCGCCTCGCGGAATCCCTTTCCGACTCGCCTGAACGTGAAATTCTCTACACCGAAAGACCTGTTGTTCGAGCACTGCCGCAAAGCGGGCGCTACGTTGCAGCATTTCCTCTAGTCGATGATGATGGTCGGATGATGGCAGCGGTGATGACCCATCTTCCTGCGCAGGCCTTCGCGCAGAACCGGAATCGCCTTGTTGTTCGATGGCTTGTCACGACTCTTGTCATGGCTCTGCTAGCAGCATTGATCGGTGCGGCCATGGGACGTCGCCTGGGCCGTCCGATACGCGCTCTGACGCAAGCGGCACGACGCATGGCCGGAGAGGACTTCGCCACTCCTGTTCCGCATGCACGCGACCGGGAGCTGGGAATTCTTTCAACAACGATGGAAGACATGCGCCGCCGCGTGCTCGATCTGACAGCAGCACTTCGCCGGCGTGAAGCACAGGCGCAGATGCTTCTGGCCAATATCGTTGAAGGCGTGTTTTCAGTTGACGAGCAGCGCCGTATTCAGTATCTCAATCCGCAGGCCGCCCGACTTCTAGGAGTGGATGCCGATCATGCCATAGGCCAATTCTGCGGCGATGTTCTCAAGCCGCGTAGCGAACATGAGCGAATTCCCTGTCATTACAAATGTCCGATAGTTCATGCCCGATCCGGAGATAGCACGCAGGCAACAGAGGTGTTATGCGTCGGCTCGTCACAACGCAGCGTCATCATTCACAGTGCTCCGCCATCAGGCCGTCAGCAGGTCCAGATCATACGCGACGAGACTCAGAGCGAAGCGGGTAGACGACTGAGAGATGCAGTGATCGCCAATGTCAGTCACGAGTTCAAGACCCCGCTGGCCGCCCAAACAGCTGCTATCGAGTTGCTACAGAGTGGTCAGGGTAAACTTGATGCCAGTCAGAGCGGCGAATTGATCGATGCCATGAGCCGATCCACTGTGCGCCTGAACCAGCTGATAGACAACCTCCTCGAGAGCGTGCGCATTGATGCACAGGAGGATCATCTTGAACTCCAGCTTCTGCGGATCGATGATGTCATCGAGCAATCTATCGGCGTTATAAACCCTCTATTGCTCCAGAAGGAACAAGTTCTGAGACTTCGCGTCGAAGAGGCAATCCCGGAGTTTCTGGGCGACGGCCAGCGCTTGATTCAGGTGCTCGTGAATCTGCTGTCGAATGCCATCAAGTATGCACCCGAGAAAACAACCATTACGCTTGATGTTTCGACAATGGGAAAGTCGCTGCGAATCGTACTCGAAGACGAAGGACCTGGTCTCGATCCCGTTCAAAGCAGTGCTGTTTTCGAGCGCTTTTATCGTGCCCCTGGACTGTCAGCCGGACAGGCTGGTATGGGTCTGGGACTATGGCTTGTTCGCTCTATCATCCAGCGCCATGATGGACGAATCGCAGTCAGCAAGACATCAAAAGGGGGCAGCAGTTTTCGTATCTTTCTGCCGCTGAAGAAGGAACAGGCCCCATGAAAGTACTGATCGTCGACGACGATACTGATTTGAGATCACTGATTGCGATTGCCCTGCGCCAGGCCGGTCTATTGGCCGTTGAAGCGGCTGATGTGCGCAACTGCAGATCAAAGCTGGCAGAAGAAGCACCCGACTTGGTGATCTTGGACATTAACCTCCCGGACGGCAACGGCCTTGATCTATGCCGTGAGATCCGATCCCGGCTCCCCATCCCCATTCTGATGTTGACTGTGCGAAATTCTGAAGATGATCTTGTGACTGCGCTGGACCTGGGCGCCGATGACTTCCTTTCCAAGCCGTTCAGCCCGAGGACCCTGGTCGCAAGAATTCGAGCGCTGCTCAGACGCGCAGGACAGGATAAGGGCGAGCGCATGGAAGTCGAAGGCTTGGTCCTGGACCTTGAAGCTCGAACGATCCAGATCGAACAGCGTGAGCCAGTGCGACTCACTCCTCTGGAAGGAAGGCTGTTACAACTTCTGATTGCACATGCAGGCCGTCCGGTTACGACAGAAAAGCTCATTTCGCATGTCTGGAGTGCTCGCCGTTCCACGGACAGACAACTGCTCAAGCAACTGATGCACCGACTGCGCCAGAAGCTTGAGATCGACCCATCCAACCCTGTTTTCTTGTTGACCGAACCGGGCCTGGGCTATCGTCTGGGTAATATAAACGCCCCCAACAGCGAAACGTAACCTGATTTTCACCTTCGATCGACTGACTTTGTTACTCCCGAGAAACTACATTCGACCCTTCGGTGTGACTCATCGCTTGCACCAAAGCGGATCAATGTCCTGTCCAGAACTTAAGTGCTGATCTCATTGCCCAGACAGGCAAGCGGTCTAGCTCCTCTGACACCATCGATGAGGACTTCTCTGCGGAAGGAATCGATCTCCGAATGAAGAGCGTCAGAACGGGTTGCCTTGGACTTCGACCACGGAATTTTCTTGTCGTAGCGGCAACTCTGGATTTCTTCATCAAAATCATTAACGGGAGTCTGCAATGCACAAGCTATGCCTTATCGGTCCATTGGTTCTCACTCAGCCCACGATCGCCCAGGGCCAGGCTGAATCAGGCTTGGAAGTCAGTGGTGATCTGCGACTGTCATACCAACATCTCTGGCGTAGTGACCGCGACCGCAGCGAGACGGAGGATAGTGAGCTCGCCGCACGCATGCGTTTACGCCTGAACAAGACCATCAACACCAACTGGAGCGTGCGAGCCCGGCTTGCTGCAACCTTCGCTGATGAGGGCAATGAAACCGAGTTCTTCATACGCCCGGAGCGCCAGAGCCCGACAGCGATGCAAGCCGGAAGCATCACCGTCGATGAGTCCTATCTACGCTGGCAATCCGATAATAAAAAGACCGATATAAGAGTCGGACGCCAAGGACACGCTATTCGACTACCGCTACTGGTTGACCGCAGCTTCGATCGAGACACGGCAAACAACGTTGACATTGGCTATAACGATGGAATTCAATTGACTCAGAGGGTGGGCAGCGGCTGGAAGGGGAATTTTTTTTAGTACAACATTCGCAACGGCAACGGTATTGCCAATCGTGGACCGACAGATTTTAGAGACGGCAATAGCCGTATCAGTTACTACGCTGGCTTGCAGAATGATGAGGCATGGGGCCCGGTTTTCTTTCGCCAACTCGGGGTGAATTGCTACCCGGAGTTTCTGGCCCCTGACGGAACAAACGAATTGAAACGGGAGGACTATGTCACCTTTTCAGTCAAGTTGGCCGCGGGCTGGAACGTCTCTGAAATCATCGGGTCCGCAGGCTCGCGATTGATTGTCGCGGGCGAGCTCGGTCATGCGTTTGACCGCCCCTCTAAGCAAACGATGCGCATTGGAAGTGCTGATGAAGCGGGTGGCTGGGCCTGGCAGGTCGGCGCAGATCTGCGTGACTTCGTTCCTCGGCACAGTTTTGGTGTGCTTTACGGACATGCACAGGCCGGCTGGCTTATCACCTCCAGTTTTCGGGAGAACGAAGATTATTTCGAAGTGCGATACATCATTGATATCACTGATGGCCTTGCCTGGGAATTCAGAGGCCGCAGACGCGAAGAGATCGATCGCCGCATCGGCCAGCTCCAAAAACGTGAAGACCTGGACTTGCGCACTCGAATCACCTACCGGTTCTGACGCCTTAAACAGAGTGACCCGAAAGATCCGCGGCAATCAACCCGACCGGGTCCTGATTACGCGCGATGGTCAGCCAGGCCTGATTTCTCGCCTTAAGGGGCTTCCGAATGACCCTGCTCGATTGCAATTCGCCATCAGGCCCTTATCTAGAGCCTCTTTAACCATTTTGGAACCACTGTTCGACTGACTTTCTAACCCTCTTTTCAATACAGTGCCAGGAAACGAGCAATGGATACATCGACATGACCAGATATGAAGAGCGACCGAATAAGGAAGCCGAACTCTTCATCTGGCCGAGCTGGACGTTCCTGTGCAAACAACAGTGTCGCCATTCTGATTGCAAACAACTGGATCAGTAATGAAAATTTCAGCTGAGATTGGTTCTGACATGAGTATCATCCCCGATGTTGCGATGATTGGCTGTGGCGCAAGCGGTGCATTAATCTGCATGCAGCTATTCCGTCAAGCAAGAAAGCCAATCCATGTGACATGCATCGAACCTCGCTCTCGACTGGGGGCGGGTTTGGCCTATGGGACTCACGACAGCAAGCATCTTCTGAATGTACCTGCCAGCCGGATGAGCGTCTGGTCGGATCAGCCGGATCATTTCGTTCGCTGGCTCAATCGCCGCGGCCTGTTGAATGATGATCCAAGCAGTTACTTTCCTTGCCGTCGGGACTATGCCGATTATCTGACGGACAGCCTGGGAGAGCGTCTGCGGCTGAGCCCTCTACATCATGGGCTGCATCATGAACCGCATCGCGCCGTGGGTCTGGATCCAGTCCATGGTGGATGGCTGATCCATCTGGAGGACGGAACCCAGTTATGGTGCCGTCAAGCCGTTATCGCCCTGGGCAACTTGCCGGTATTTGAACCCATCGCAGGCCTGCGAAGGGTCGTTGCGCACCCAGCCTACGTTCATGACCCCTGGCAGCATGACCTTTCTGCTGTCGAGGAAGACCAGCGTATTGTCATCATCGGCTCCGGCCTGACAGCGCTCGACCAACTGATGACTCTGGAACGCCTGAAGCACCGCGGTGCCATGACGGTCATATCCCGCAGCGGTCGTTGGCCAGGCACCTGGGCAGATCAGTCCAGTCCGCTGGTCGCGCCATTCTCTGACTCTTCTCTCCGCGGCGTGTTACATGAGCTGCGACAACGACTGGCAACGCAGGAAGCCCATGGCGGCTGCTGGCAGGATGTCATCGATGGAATGCGGGGACAGACGAGCTCGCTCTGGTGCGGTTTCAGCGACATCGAGAAGGCTCGTTTCTGTCGTCACTTGCAGTCAATCTGGAATCGTGCGCGTCACAAGATGCCACCCGAGACCGCCGAACGGGTCGACACGCTCACCCGCTCTGGGCAACTGAATCTGGTTCGCTGCCGAAATTTGACCGCCGATGCGGACAACGACCAGATTCGTCTTGAAATTAACGGCGGAGCGGAGCCCATCTTGGCTGACCGAGTCATTAATTGTACAGGTACCACCACCCGCCTGCGGAATTCTCGCCAACCGCTGATCGACCAGATGCTCGAATCCGGGCTTTTCGCAGAAGGCCCCTGCGGGCTGGGGCTGGCCAATGACGAGACCGGACGCCTCCTTGACAGATCCGGCCGACCGCACCGGGGGCTGTTCACGATAGGCCCCATGCGCCAGGGCAGCTTGTGGGAGTCGACCGCGATTCCAGAGATACGAGAACAGGCAGCCTGGCTCTCAGCGCTCGTACTGGAATCCGAGCGAGCCTACGGCACCTGACCCTTCATCTTCGCGGTAGAGACTTTCGATGATCACTCCAACCGAGCAAATAGCGCAAAACCCCGTTCAGCAACGTGGGTTTATGGACACTCGGCCCCAATGACCACGGAGCAGGCCACCTCAGAGGCTTCTTCCCACTGGCTGGTCGATACCCTCGGCCAGTTGGTGGCGCGTCCCGAAGCCCTTTTGTACCTCGAGCGCTTCGGACAACTGAGCCAACATCGCGCTCTTCTGATCCGCGTCGATGGCCTGGTTGTAGCCAGACAACTTGATGAACTGGCTGCGGCATTGTCGTTTCTGCATCGATTGGGGCTGAGACCCATCGTTCTACCGGACCTGTCGGAGCAGATCACGCAGGCTCGGTCTGAGTTGTGCGAAGAGGGGGAAGCAGACAGTGAAGTCATCAATGAGGCCCTGATGGCCCGAATTCGGCCTCTGGCTTACCAGCAGGGCGCTCAGCTGGCCCAAGCGCTGGAAGCAAGGGGCTGTGAGGCCCGCAGTTTGCAGCATGGTCTGTTCGATTGCGAGTGGCTCGACCCCGAACGGCATGATCTCAGAGGCCTGATTGCACAGATCAATCGCGAACCGCTCGAATCAGAGCTGCTAGCAGGCCGCTCACCGATTCTGACCTGCCTGGGTGAAACTGCGTCTGGCCAGGTGCTGGTTCTTGACGGAGACCAATCCGTGGCGGTACTCGCCGAAGCGCTCAATCCGTTCAAGATCGTCTTCTTGACCCTGGCCGGCGCGCTTCGGGACCAGGACGAGCGCCCGATCTCGGCCATCAGCCTGACCAGCGATTACGATTATCTGGTCGTGCAGAGCCTAGTCCAGAGATCCATGAGAGAGCGCACCGGCTTGATCTATCGTATGCTGGACTCACTCGAATCGACTTCTTCGGTCTCGGTCACGCGAGCGGCGGATCTGGTCCGTGAATTGTTTACTCATTCCGGTTCCGGCACTTTGCTGCGCAAGGGCGAAGCGATACTCTTTCAAGAGATCCCGCGCAAGTCCGACTTGGCAATGCTTCCAGCCCTGCTCGAACGTTGCTTTCATAGACGGCTTGACCCCGCCTGGCTCGAACAACAAAACATCGCTGGATTACTCATGGCCGAAAGCGGGCGCGCTGCCGCGCTGCTGATGCGAGGGCATCAGAGCATTCCCTACCTTGACAAGATCATGGTCACGCCTGAAGCGCGAGGCGAAGGCTTGGGTGCCGCCCTGTGGCAGGCGCTACGCGGCCGATTCCCAGCAATGTACTGGCGATCACGAAGCAACAATCCGATCAATAGCTGGTACTTCCGGCGCGCCCAGACAACATACCGGCACGGTCGCTGGATCGTATTCACTCAGGGAGTGACAGACTATCAACTGCTTGAGACTCTCAATGCTGACGCCATCGCAAGAGACTCGGGGTGGCAGGATTGGCCCTGAGGCAGTCCGCCCTTCACCCTCCAACTACCAACACGTGACTGATTCAGAAAATGCAATGAACGAGCCGAAGTCTAGGCCATTCAGGAAGGATCGTCTCGCGACGGGGAAATGCGATTTCGAAAATCGGTTCAACACATGAATCGCCGATCGTCTCAAGCAAACGACAGGCTGAGCCGATCGATCGACTTTCAGACGGTTCAGCCGAGCGCATCGACGCCTGCAAGCTCATCCAAAGACAAGGCCAGGTTGATGTTCTGAAGCGCCTGGCTGGCAGCGCCCTTGAGGAGGTTATCGAGCACGACCACCAGACTGGCCCGATGCGGATTGCGGGCATCGACCGTGAATCCACCGATGAGCAGGCCGGCAGTTCCAGCGATCTGGCGAACTTCGGGGATCTCCCGCGAGACCCGGATCAGCGGCTCGTCCCGATAGGTGGCCAGGCAGTGTTCGTACAGACTGTCCGCATCTGCCGGGTCGGCGAGATCGAGCGACACGGTCAGGGAGATCCCGCGAAAGAATGCCGCAACATGTGGATGAAACCGCACCGGACGACCAAGACGCGTCGAGATCTCGTGCTCGTGGACATGCCCGGTCAGGGCGTAGGGAATGAGATTGTCGCGCAGACGCTCGGGATCGTTGCGCGGGGAAGGCGTTCGACCCGCGCCGCTGTAACCGGAGACCCCAAAGACGATCGGCGGCCGGACCAGTTGATCGCGAAACGGCAGCAGGCCGAACTGGGCACCCGTCGCGTAGCAGCCCGGGTTGGCGATTCGGGTGGCGCCGGCCAGCGCTTCGCGGTTCCACTCGGTCAAGCCGTAGACCCAGTCTGCATCGAAGCGCCAGTCGGCCCCGAGATCCAGAATGATGTCGTCCGAAGCGCGCCCTTCAATGGCTTCGACCCAGTCGCGGCTCAGCCCGTTGGGCAAGGCCAGCACCCAGACATCGGCATCGACCGAAGCCACCTCCTTGGGCTCCAGCGCGGTAAAGCACTGCGCCGCGTCCGGCCATTCGGGGACCTCATCGATGATCGGCGAGCCGGCCTGGCTGGTGCTGGAGGCCAGGGCCAGCTCGATCTCCGGATGGCACCCCAGAAGCGCCAGTAGCGCGTTGCCGGTGTAACCACGGCCGCCGATCAGCGCGAGTCGATGCATCGTCACCCTCCGTCAGTTGTCACGGGTCGTCGCCCCTGCCTGCCGGGGCCACGACCGTAGCCCACCCGAATCCTCTCATATCCAACCCGAATCTCGCGAACAGGCATCTTCGACAACACGGCCGAGCTCGGCGAAATCCTCGATGCCGATACTGTAGATGATCCATTCACCGCGACGAGAGGTGTTTCCTGCCTGCTGAAAGTACCAGGCGGCAATCGGGTTGCCGGCTCGCGCGCGCCAGTACAGACGCGGAAATTTCTGCGTCAGCGCCTGCCAGAGCGCCGCACCCAGGCCCTCGCCCTGGGCCTCGGGAGTCACGACGAACTTGTCCAGATAAGGTAAGCCGTCGACTCCGCGAACGAGCAATGCCGCCGCGCGTCCACTCTCGGCCCAGAACAGTCCGAGCACATCACGCCCCGCCCACCAGCCGTCTCGCAGCTCCCGACCGAAGCTCTGCTCGAGCAGCCGGCCGAGCGGCTCGATCAGCGACGGATCCACCGGATCGAACCAGTCGATGCGCTCGCCCAGGCGGATCAGCGTCCCGGCGCCGGTATGGGTGAACAGCTCGCGAGTCAGATTGGCTGCCGAGGTCATCGACACCGAAGTTTCGGGCGGCAGGCGATCGAGCATGTCCTTGATCTGTTCAAGCTTCAGGCGCATGCCCGAATGCACCCACTCCTGGGCCCGGAGGTGGTCATAGTCGGTCAGCAGGCTGATCGCCGAGATGATGCGACCGCTTTCGTCGAGCAGGCCGCCGGTGCCGGTCAGGAAGATGACCTTGTGCGGCTGGACCGCCCAGACCAGTTCGCGCGCGGCGATATCGGCGTTGATATTCATCACCTGGCCCGACGGCGATTCACCGAGACAGGCGACGACGGGCAGCGCACCGCTACGAATCGCGTTGCTCACGGGCTCGAGATGGACGCGCTCGATCTGTCCGACCAGGCCCAGGCGCTCGGGGTCCGCCAATCGCGCTTCGAAGATACCGTGAAGGATCCCGCGGGCGCGCACGCCCCGTGTTTCCAGGGCATCGACCAGGGCTTCGTTGGCGCGGTAGATGACCGGCCGCGCCACGGCCATGACCTCCTCGGTGGTGACGCGCAGGCCATCATGCTTGCGGATTTCCACCCCCGCGGCTTCCATCGCATCGTCAAGCTGCGGCCCCGCACCGTGCAGCACGATCGGCGTCAGGCCCAGGCGATGGAGAAAGGCGAGGGCGGCGGCCAGTTCATCGAGGCCCTCGCGCATGACCGCACCGCCGACCTTGACCACGGCGAAGCGCGTTTCCTCGATGCGCGAAAACTGCTTCAAGTACTGGCGCGCCTCGCGGCTCGAACCCAGCTGCCCCAGCAGCTCGATGACGGTCTGGCGAACCTCAGCCATCGCCCATCACCCGCTGATACAGGCCGGCCGCCCGCTCGAGCTGATCGAGCTGGACCCACTCGTCGACGGCGTGGGCCTGGGCGATATCACCCGGCCCCAGCACCAGTGCCGGCAGGCCGGCTGCGGAAAACAGCGACGCCTCCGTCCAGAAGCCGACCGGCTCACCGATCTCGAGCTGATGACGGCGACAGAATTCCTGCGAGCGATCATCGCTCTGCCCTGCCGCCGGCAGGGGCGGCCCGGCGAAGGGGATGTCCCAGCGTGCGTGGGCATCGGCGCCCGCAAGGCCCCTCAGCGCCTCGAAGAGAACCTCGTTGGACTGACCGGGCCCGAGGCGCGCGGAATAATGAATCCGGGCATCGCCAGCGATGACGTTCGATTTGGTGCCGCCCTCGACGAGGCCGAGATTGAAGCAGGTCGGTCGCCCGGCCTCGGCCTCCTGTTCGCAGTAATCCAGCGCCGCCGCGGTCCAGCGGGCCATACGGTGATTGGCGTTGTCGAACAGGGCACGACCCTCGGAGGAATGACCCATGACCCCGGAAAAATGACCCTTCACCGACAGGAAGCCGCGATGGGCCAGGATGGCCTGGCACTGCGTCGGCTCGCAGACGACGACCTGCGCGAAGTCGCGACATTGCGGCGCGTCAAGGAATTGACGGATGCAGCAGCTTCCGGCACCTTCCTCGTCACTTGAAAAGAGCACCGCGAACGGCGCATCGCCCTGCTCGGCGACGCTCAACAGGGCCGCTGCAGCGCCCTTGATATCGCAGACTCCGCGACCGAAGACGCGGTCATCCTCGACGGTCAGCTCCAGCGCCGGCCGCGTCCAGCCCTCGCCGACCGGTACCGTGTCGAGGTGGCAATTGAACAGCACCTTCGGCTTGCCCCGCACCGCCAGAAAGTTGACGTGCCCGTCGCCGAAGTCCTCAACGTCGACCCGGCAGCCGGCGCCCTCCAGGACGTCGGCCGCGTAGCGGAACATGGGCGCCCCCGCATCGATTCGGCGCGGCGGGTTCTGGCTGTCGCAGGCGATGAGGGGCGCCAGATGCTCCAGGATGCGCTCGATCATCGACTAGTCCGCCGCCCCGTGCCCCGATTCCGTATCGGCGCGGTGGATCCTGGCGGCCAGCGTCGAGCTCTGCCCGATGAGCTTGACGAAGCCCTCGGCCTCTTCCGGCGTCCAGCCCGCCGACTGGGCGTAGACCGCGTCCGGATCCTTGAGCAGGTAGCGCGATCCCACCGACACCGCGTGCACCGCCCCGCCGTCGGTCGCCAGACGAACGACGCCGGTGACGTACTGATTGGCCTGGGCGAGATAAGCTTCGAGATCGTACTTGTGCGGCTCGAAGAAAAAGCCTGTGTAGACCAGCTCCGCCCAGCGCTGGGCGACGGTCTGCTGGAACTGGTTCTGGAGCCGGGTGTTGACCGCCTCGCGCAGGGCCCGTTGGGCGATCATCAGCCCGTCGACGCCCGGGCATTCGAAAACGATGCGCCCCTTCAGGCCGATCGAGACATCGCCGGTGTAGATGTGGCGCCCAACGCCGTAGGCACCGAGCAGACGATTGAGTTCGGCGAGGATGGCCGGGCCTTTCATCCGCTCGCCGTTCAGACTGACGGCCTGACCGGCGTCAAAGCCCAGGGTCAGCTCGAGCCGGGGCTCGGGCCATTCGGCGCGCGGGCGACACCAGACGTGGGTATCGTCCCCGGGCACGCCGAACTCATCGATTTCCTGACCTGAAAGGGTCACGCCGAGGAGGTTTTCGTTGATCGAGTAGCGGCTGTTCGATTCGGGCACCTCGATGCCGGCCTCGGCCATCAGCGCCAGCTCGTGGGCGCGAACGTTGCGGGTCTCGCGCTGAAGCTCACGGATCGGCGCGTGGATTTCATAGTCGCCGAGAGAGCGCACGGACTGATCGAAACGCAGCTGGTCGTTGCCCATGCCGGTGCAGCCATGGGCGAAATGACGCGTCCCCAGGCGATCGGCCAGCTCCAGGCATTGTTCGACGATGACGTAGCGATCGGAGCAGAGCATCGGGTACTGCTCCAGGGCCCGCGCCCCGGACCAGAGCAGCGGCACGACGAACTGGTCCCAGAGCGGTTGTGAGGCATCCAGCTCATGATGCTCTTCGGCGCCCAGCGCACGGGCCCGCTCGGCGATCCAGGCCTTCTGATCCTCGGGGATACCGCCCGTATCGACGAAGGCCGTGTGGACGACATAACCCTGTTGCTTCAGCGCGAGAACGCAATAGCTGGTATCCAGTCCGCCGGAAAAGGCAAGGACCACCGGGAGTTGCTTGGACATGGTGTCACTCTACTCTTGTTGGTTAGACCGTTCGATTCAGGCCTGGCCGCCTGCCAGCAGGCGTGTCATCAAGGCTTTCTGGACATGCAGACGATTTTCGGCCTCGTCGATCGCCACGCAGTACTCCGCATCCATCACCTCGTCGCTGGCCTTGACGTTGCGCCGCAGGGGCAGGCAATGACTGAAGCGCGCGTCGCGGGTCAATTCCATTTTCGCGCCATCGACCATGAAATGACGGAAGGGTGCGCGCAGGGCGGCCTCCTCGTCGGGCCGTCCATAGAGGGGCAGGGCACCCCAGCTCTTGGCGTAAACGAACTCGGCATCCGTATAGGCGCTGTCGATGTCGTGGCTGACCTGGAGCGAGCCACCCGCATCGGCGGCCTGCTGCCGCGCCGCATCCATGAAATGCTCGTCGAGGAGATAGGCCTGATCTGGAATAAGGAGGGTAATGTCCATGCCGAACTTGCTGGCGATGAGGAGGGCCGAATTCGCTACGGCCGTGTTCAGGGGGCGGGGATGCCAGGTCCAGGTCAGGACGAACTTTCGCCCGTCAGGGCGGCCGAGGTGATCCTGAATGGTGCGCATCAGCGCCAGCTCCTGACAGGGATGAACGATCGTCTCCATGTTGATCACGGGCACGGACGAATGGGCCGCCAGGGCTTTGATCACCGCGTCCTTGCGATCCTCGGACCAGTTCTTGAACAAGGGGAACGCGCGAAGGGCGATGGCATCACAGTAGCGCGACAGCACGCCCGCGACCTCGGCGATATGCTCTTCGGCCTCGCCATCCATCACGACACCGGCGTCGAATTCGATCCCCCAGGCCGCCTTGCCGGGCTCGAGCACCACCGCGTGCGCGCCCAGCTGAAACGCGCCGATCTCGAAGGACGTACGGGTCCTCAGTGAGGGATTCAGGAACAGCAGAGCGAGGGTCTTTCCCCGAAGCACCTCGTTGAGCGGCTCGGCGCGCAGGCGCTCGGCCGCGTCCAGAAGATCCTGAAGTTCGGCGCGGGTCCAGTCTTCAGTGGTGAGGAAATGTCGCATCGCTGTTCTCCCTTGACCCAGTCATGCCGGGCGCAGCGGCCCTGACCTGCAACAAAAAACCCAGCCCGCAGGCTGGGTCACGAACGCCGGACTCACCGCGCTTACGCGTCGCGATCAGTGAGCCCTGGACCTGGACCCCTTGGTCAGGCGCAGGACTCGACGGCGACGGTCAGCCCTCGACAACCCCTGTATGAGAGGCTTGGCAATCCCATCGGCAATCTGCCACAAGCGCCTTGCCAAGACAAGTGGAAAGGCGCTTACGCTACACTCGTCATCTCGGATCGATCGGCGAGCCGGTCGGTCAAGACAAACACTGGGAGCGAAATCATGGGTATTGAAGTGGGCGGAATTCTAGGTCTGATCTGGCTGCTGATCGTCATCTGGGCGATCATCAAAGTCGCTCAAAGCCGCGCTGGCGGCGTCCAGAAGGTGCTTTGGATCCTTATCCTGTTGTTCCTCCCCCTGCTCGGGCTGATCCTCTGGTTCCTGCTCGGGCCGAAGTAGCTCGGGCCGACGCCAGGTCCCGACAGCAGCCGAAGGCTTGCCGAGCGTTTTTCCTCAGGGCCCCTCGGACCTGTCGTCGGTCAGTCCAAGGTCAGGCGAGCGAAGCGCCGCTTCCCCACCTGGAGCACGCCGTCGAACCCCGAGTTGAGAATCAGGCTGCGGTCGGTGACCTTTTCCCCGTCGATCTTCACGGCGCCCTGCTTGATCATCCGGAACGCATCCGAGTTCGAGGCGGTCAGGCCGCAGGCCGTCAGCGCCGCGGCAATACCCAGGCCCTCAGCGCCGGCGGCCAGGCGCTTTTCGTCCATGTCCTCGGGGAGGTCACCCTGCTGAAATCGGGCGATGAAGGCGTCGCGCGCCCGGGCGCCCGCCCCGGCGCCATGGAAGCGATCGACGATTTCGATGGCAAGCTCGAATTTGACGTCGCGGGGATTTCGCCCCTGGTCGATCGCTGACCGCAGGCCCTCGATGTCCGGCGTCGAGCGGAAGCTCAGCA
This sequence comes from uncultured Wenzhouxiangella sp., assembly GCA_964504865.1. GTDB lineage: Bacteria > Pseudomonadota > Gammaproteobacteria > Xanthomonadales > Wenzhouxiangellaceae > Wenzhouxiangella. The sequence goes on along the minus strand of CAZDFS010000019.1, from coordinate 27,335 downwards.
ACTCGAAATAGCGCCACATCAACTCGTCGGAGATGCTCATCAGCTTCCCGAACATTTCATCGGGGGCCTCCGTGATGCCGATGTAGTTGTCGAGCGATTTCGACATCTTCTGAACGCCATCGGTCCCCTCGAGAAGGGGCCAGGTGATGATGACCTGCGGGCGTTGACCCGCCTGGGACTGGAGCTGTCGACCCACCAGAAGATTGAACTTCTGGTCCGTTCCGCCCATTTCGATATCCGCTTCCAGCGCCACGGAATCCTGCCCCTGCACCAGGGGATAGAGAAATTCGTGAATCGCGATCGGCTGGCCCGAGCGGTAGCGTTTCTCGAAATCGTCGCGCTCCAGCATCCGGGCCACGGTGTGCTGGGAGGCGATGCGGATCATATCGCTGGCGCCCATGGGGCCGAACCACTCGGAGTTGAAGCGCACCTCCGTGCGATCGCGATCGAGAATCCTGAAGACCTGATCGGCATAGGTCTGGGCATTGGCCTTGATCTCGGCCTCGCTCAGCGCCTTGCGGGTGACGTTCTTGCCCGTGGGATCACCGATCATGGCCGTGAAATCGCCGATCAGAAAAATCGCGGTATGGCCGGCCTCCTGAAAACGCCGCATGGCGTTGATGATGACCGTGTGGCCAAGATGCAGGTCCGGCGCCGTGGGATCGAAGCCCACCTTGACGCGCAGAGGCTTGCCGGCCTCGAGGCGCTGGTTCAGCTCATCGGCCTGGATCACTTCCGCGGCACCGCGGATCAGCTCATTGATATCGGTCACGAGTCGTCTTCTGGTCTGGGCAAAAACAAGGTCGGCACCTGATCATTCGTTGTCGGTCCAGGCGCCAGTCCCCGCGCGCATGGCCCAAGACCAAAGGACCTGGATACGGTCCGGGCGATTGACTTTCAGCGCCGCAAATCGGTAATGTTACCGAGTTTTTACCGGCGAATCCTCGTTCCATGAAGAGAAAACCGATGGCCCGACCGCGCAGACGCCTGCGCGGCGAGGTCGCATTGGCGCGGCTGCAGCAACTCCTGCACCAATCGAGTTCTGTTCTGGCGATGATCTGGCGTCGGCTGGCTGCCCGGCCGGCCTGGTCCGCGGGCGGCGTGGCGCTGATCGTCGTCGCCCTGCTGCTGGGGCGGGGCGAGGATACGCCCGTCGAAGCGCTCGAGACGATGCATGCCAGCGCGCTCGCCGTGCCCGCACCACTGCCTGCGCAGGCCATCGAAACGCCAGCGGATGCCCAACCGCCAACCACCGAAGAGCCGGCACTCGGACGAGCATGGACCCTGGTGGAAGTCCAGCCCGGCCAGTCCCTGGACCGGATCTTCCGGGAAATGTCCCTGGGCCCGGGACTGCTCCACAATATCGTCAACCTGAACGAGACCACCGCCGGCCTGGCGCGGATTCGGCCCGGCGATGAATTCGCCTTCGATCTGGACGCGGAGGGCGAACTACGCGCCCTGCGCGCTGAACTGGACGAGCAGAACTGGCTGTTTGTCGAACGCGACGACGAGGGCCTGGTCAGCCGGATCGAGTCGCGGTCACTCGATCATCAGGTCATCGAAGCCAGCGGCACCATTACCAGCTCCCTGTTCAATGCCGCCAAGGACGCTGGCCTGTCGGACAACATGACCATGCGCCTGGCCGCGATCTTCGGTTGGGACATCGACTTCGCCCTCGATATTCGCGCTGGCGATCAGTTCGCCGTGGTCTACGAACAGATCTGGCGCGACGGGGAATTCCTTCGCGATGGCGATATCCTCGCCGCCCGCTTCGTCAACCAGGGCGATGCCTTCGAGGCGATTCGCTTCGATGCCGGCGAGGGCCCGGATTACTTCGCACCCGACGGCCGCCCGATGAGAAAAGCGTTCCTGCGCGCGCCACTGAATTTTTCCTACGTGACCTCGAACTTCAACCCCCGGCGCTTCCATCCGGTCACGCGGCGCATTCGCCCCCATAACGGCACCGACTACGGTGCGCCCGTGGGCACGCCGGTCTGGGCAGCGGGTGATGGTCGCGTCATCGAGTCCGCCTACAACAGCCTGAACGGGCACTACGTCTTCATCCAGCACGGCAACAACATCGTCACCCGATACCTGCACCTGTCACGGCGCCAGGTCAGCCGCGGCGATCGCGTTCGCCAGGGCCAGACGATCGGGCGGGTCGGCGCGACGGGACGTGTCACCGGACCGCATCTGCACTACGAGTTTCTCCTCAACGGCGTGCACCGCAATCCGCGGACCGTCGACCTGCCCCCGGCCAACCCCCTGCCGAGCGAACACATGGATCGCTTCCAGGACTACAGCGCCGGCCTGCTCACCCAGCTGCAGGCCATGACGATCGATCCGTCGATCCAGATCGCTCAGGCCGACGCCCGCGACTGCCGCGACGCCGACTGCTGATGGCCGCCATCCACGTGGGCCTGATTTCCGGGACCAGCATGGATGGCATCGATGCGGTGGTCGTCGACCTGGCCCCGCAGCCGGTGCAACTCCTCGCGGCGCAGACCGTGGCCTTCAGCTCGGCCATTCAGACCCGACTCGATGCGCTGCGACAGGATCCCGACCGTTTTCCGCTCGCCGAGCTGGGTCGCCTCGACGCGCTCCTCGGCGATGCGCTGGCCGCCGCGGCCCTGGCGGTGATCGGCCAGGCCGACGTGCCCGTCGACGCGATCGAAGCCATCGGCTCGCACGGCCAGACCGTCCTGCATCGCGTCGAGGCGAGCCCGCCCCATACGCTGCAGATCGGTGATGCCTCGCGCATCGCCGAGGCCACGGGCATCGTGACCGTATCGGACTTTCGACGCGCCGACGTGGCGGCCGGCGGCCAGGGCGCGCCCCTGGCGCCGTTGATCCACGAGGCGCTTCTGGCCTCGGAGGAGGAGTGCCGACTGGTCATCAACCTCGGCGGCATCGGCAACCTGACGCGGCTGGTGCCCGGGCAGGCGACGCAAGGATTCGACACGGGACCGGCCAACTGCTTCCTCGATCTCTGGTACCGGCGCTTCCACGAGGGGCGCTTCGACAGCGATGGCCGCTGGGCCAGCAAAGGCCAGGTCGATGCGGACTGGCTGGCAACGCTCCTCGAGGACCCGTACTTCTCCCTTGCTCCGCCGAAGAGCACCGGCATCGAGTATTTCTCAGCCGCCTGGCTGGAGGCTCGGCTACCGGATTGGGCTCTTGACCGACCGCAGGCTGTGCAGGCCACCCTGGCTGAATTCAGCGCGGCCAGCCTGGCCAAGGCAGCGCTCCCCATGCGACCGGATCGCGTGCTGCTCTGTGGCGGTGGCGTGGAGAACACGGATCTGGTCGAGCGCCTTCGTCGGCGGCTCGGCCCCTGCCCCGTCGAATCGACCGATGACCACGGACTGCCCGCCCATCAGGTCGAGGCCGTGCTCTTCGCCTGGCTGGCCCAGCAGCGTCTGGCTGCCCGGCCGCTGGCGACGGGCAGCGTTACCGGCGCCCGGCATCCCGTGGTGCTGGGCTCCCTGTCCCTGCCGCCGGGCCGGACTGGCCGACAATGAAGCCGTAAGCCGTATGTGATAGAAAAGATTCCATGGAGTCCTTGGAGGGCCTGGGTATGTCTCGAATCAAGTACAGCGTTCAGAATCACCTTGCGCCGACGGTCGCGCCGCTCAGCGCCGCCATCGGCCTTGCCCTTGGCGCGGGCAGCCTTCAGGCCGCAACGATCACCGTCACCACCCTGGATGACGGCAGCGTGCCGGGTCAGTGCACGCTTCGCGACGCGGTAATTGCCGCCAACAGCGATAGCGCGACGGCGGGCTGCAGCGCCGGCCTGGGCAACGACGACATCATCTTCGAGCCGGGCCTGAGCGGAACGATCAATCTCACCGCGGGCTATCTGCCGATCACCGCACCGGTGACGATCACCGGGCCGGGGCCGGCTCAACTCAGGATCGTCGGCGACGGTACTGATCGCTTGATCGGAACGTCGTCGACGACGGTGGAGATCAGCGGCCTGCGACTGCAGAACGGCTACGTCAACGATCCTTTCGGCGGCGCCGCGCTCGTTGCCCTCGGCAGTGACCTCCGTCTCAGCGACTGCGAAATCGTCGACAATGCCTCCGGGCCGGCGTCCGCTGGCGGCGCCGTCGGCACGATCGGTTCCATCGTGGAGATCGACCAGTGCACCATCAGCGGCAACTCGGTCGCCGGATCGATCATCCTTCGCGGCAGCAACTACGCCTACGGTGGCGGGCTACTGGCCGTAGAAAGCCAGGTGACCATCACCGGGTCGACCTTCGAGAACAATGGCTCGGACTCCTACGGCGGGGCCCTGGCGCTGCTGGACTCGACGGCCACCATCACCACCTCCAGCTTCACCGGCAACAGCGCGCTGATCGGCGGCGCCATCAGCCTTGGCGACAATGCCTTGCTGACGATGAGTGACAGCTTCATCACCGGCAACACGGCCTACGGCGGCGGCGGATTGGCGATTGGCTCGCAGTCCTACGCCGGCCTGGCGACTAGCGAGCTCTATGGCAACACCGCCTACGATCTAGGCGGGGGCGCCCTCGTCGGCATCGGCTACGCGCCCGCTGTGGTGCTCCCGGAGCCGAATGAGTCTGTCGGCCGGGGCGGCGGCAGCGAAAGTATGACCGGGCCCGGCACATTCCTGCTGGAAGACAGCTACGTCGCCTTCAACAGCGCGGACAACAAGGGCGGTGGTATCGCCGCAAAGTATGACAGCGCCGTACAGATCATCGATGCAGATATCGCCTACAACGAAGCCATCGCGACGCCGACGCCGCTGGCTATCGACGCCCTCGGTCGAGGGGGTGGGGCACCGCCGCCGCCACGGGGCGGGGGACTGGCGGTGATCAACGGGGCCTATGCCGATGTCTCTGGATCCTACATTCGATCGAACCAGTCGGAGCTCGGCGGCGGCGGATTCGCGGGCTACGGGGAGCTGGTGGTCAACAACTCCCTGATCGCTTCGAACCAGGCCAGTCTCGGCGGAGGATTTTTAGCCGGCACCAGCGAACCCCTCTCGACACCCCTGGGCGGCGGTGAAACGCAAGGCGGCCCCGGCCCGAGCAACACCGGCCAGGTCGAAATCTACAGTTCTCTGATCTTCGACAATCAAGCCACTAACGGTGGCGGCGTGGTCTCGGCCTATGGCGGCGTTGCAGGCGTTGCTGACTCGAGCATCAGCGAAAATGTGGCCCTGGACGGCGGCGGCGGCCTGCTTGCCTTTGAAGGCACGCTGATCGCGACCAACAACCTCATCGCGGACAATACGGCATATCAGGGCGGTGGTGTCTGGTCCGAGGGCGACAACAACGCCGTCATCATCAGCCAGGCCTCGATCCAGGGTAATGATGCAGCGTATGGCGGCGGGCTTTTCCTGCTGTCGAACTTTGATCGTGTCAAATACAGCCTCGTCGAGGACAACACCGCCGTCCTGGGCGGTGGTGTTCTGATAGGCGGCCCACTCGGCGCCGATAAACGAGTCATCAACTCGACGATCACCAACAACACCGCCGACACGGTGGGCGGCCTCTATACCAATCGGGCCATCCTGGATTCCGTAACGATCAGCCATAACGCCTCGACGGTGGCGACGATGCCGCCCATCGCGCTGTTCGGATCCAGGGGGCTGACGGAGAATCCGGGCGGGGCCGCATTGACGGGTGATGTCACCGTTATCAGCAGTCTGTTTTCCGATAACCTCAGCCCGGGCGGCACGATCGACCTGTCGATCGAGTCGCCGGGCACCCTGACGATTGATTATTCGCTCATCGAAACCCCGGGCCTCGGCGTGAGCGGCGGCACCGGCAATCTGCTGAACGTCGATCCGCAGCTCGGGCCGGTGGCATTGAACGGAGGACCCACGGGGACGCGAGCCCTCGGCCCTGGCTCTCCCGCCATCGATACGGGCAACCCCGCCACGGACCTGGTGTCCGACCAGCGCGGTCAGCCCTACCCCCGGGTGTTCAATGGGCGGGCCGACATGGGCGCCTTCGAGTTCTTCGTCGACGGCATCTTCAACGATCGCTTCGAATGACCCTGAGGTTACGGCCCGCAAGGGCGTCAGGGACAGGGCAGTGACTAACCCAACCCCTTGTTAATACTTGCGAAAGGAAACACATGTTGAAACAGCTGTTCATCGTTCTGATCGCCGCCACGCTCCTGGCCGCCTGCAGCGACGAGCCATCATCGGCGCCGGAAGCAGTGCCTTCGGCGCCCGCATCGAGCCCGGCCGAGGTCGCGCCGATCGAGTCCGAGCAAGCACCGGTCGACGATGAGGTGTCAGAGCACGAGGAGGTCCTCGAGCAGCTCGCGCAGGACCCCGATGCGCTGCGCGAAGCCATGCGCGATCCCGAGCAGCGCGAGGCGCTGATGGCGGCCATGCGCGAGCGGCGCGAGGCCCGTCGAGCGGAGCAGGGCGGTGACAGCCGCGCGGATCGCGAGGCCATGCGCGAGGAGATGCGGGCCCGCCGCGCCGAACTGATGGCCGAGCGCGGGGCGGACGGCGAGGATGCCCGGGCGCGGATGCGCGAGCGCATGCTTGAGCGCAACCGCTGGTGGGCCGATGAGGACCTGCAGGACTCGATCGGACTGGCCGACGCCCAGGCCGAGGCCCTGACTCAGGCCCAGCTGCAGTTCGAAGAGCGTCGCGAAGCGCTTCGCCAGCAGCTCGGCGATCAGCAGCGAGCGCTGATGACCGCCATCCGCGACGCCGATCGGAGCGGCATTCTCACGGTGATCGAAGAGCGCGCCAGGACCCAGCAATCGATGCAGGCGCTTGAGCTGGACTGGTGGCGGTCGATGCTCAACGAGCTCAGCGATGAGCAACTCACCGCGCTGGGCGAACAGAACCCTCGGGCGCTGATGCGTCCGAGTGTCCGGTGAGATCGATCACTGGCCGCCGGCCGCGGTGATGGCAGGCCCAGGCAACCGTCTACTGGTAGGCGCCGTCAGCCGACGTCCCTGATGCAGGCGCATTGCCCCCGTCAGCGGACGGCACAGCGCCAGGGTTCGGCTGAACCACCTCCTTCAGCGCCTCGTCGGGCAGCGCGTAGCTGATGCCCACCGCCGGATCGGCGGTCGCCAGCACGTCGGGGAAGCGGATACCCTGGAGAACCGAGACGGCGAAGACCTCCTGGACCGCATCCTCGAACTTGAGGAAAGCCACGGTCTGGCCGGAGCGGATGTCGACCACCCAGACACCGCAGCTGCGTTCGCTGACCCGCTCGGTCAGGGAGATGCCGGAGAACACGGCGGATTCGCGGACCTGGGACAGACCGACGAAGGCATAGGGGCCGATGAAATCTAGGCCGCGGGTAAAGCCGGGCAGCTCGGCGACGGTCTCCAGGGCACCGGTCTCGGGATCGACCGTGGCGAGAGAACCGTTGCCGGACTCCAGCACCCAGAGCTTGTCCTGATACCAGCGCGGCGAGTGCGGCATGGACAGGCCGCGGCAAACGAACTCGTTGGCCTCGACGTCGATCAGCACCCCGCCCCCGGCCTTGTTCTCGCGCCAGCCGCCCGCCGTGTCGGACGTTCCAAGGGCGGTGACGTACTTCGGCCTGCCGTCGACCACTTCGAGGCCGTTGAGGTGACAGCGGTCCTCGGCGGCGTAGCCGGAGATGAACCAGGGGCGCCAGCGGGGCACGAAGCTGTGCTGCTCATCAAGGGTGCACAAGCAGGAAAATCGGGTGTTGACGACCCAGAGCTCATCGCCGGCAAAGGCCATCTCGTGGATGTCGATGTTGCCGGTGACGTGGCCGTGCCGGGGCATGTAGGCCGAATCGTGCTTGCCGGGCGGATTGAGCTTGCGGGCGACCTCGGGCATGTTGCGATAGTGCTCGACGGTTAGGGCCGTGCCGAGCGCCAGACGGGCCCGATCGCAGGCCATGCCCATGGGGCGGTTGTAGATGCGGAAATGGGTATTGAGCGTGCCCTGATCTTCGCGCAGGATCACCAGCTTGCCGGCCTGGTAGGTCGAGACGAGGACTGATGCCGCGGCCTGGCGCAGGAGCTCGGGCAGACTCTTCGTGTGCACGGATCGAAGCGGCGAATTCGCCGGATCCTGCGCCGCCTGCTGAGCGGCCGCACCCTGGGCGGAAGCGTCCTGGGGCGGTGCCGTCGTCGCCTGCACCGGGCCCGTCGTGGGCGGCGTTCGCTGTGGCGAAACGCGATCCGATGACTCGCTTGCAGCCGGATCTGGGCGCCCCTCGGCCGGCGAAGTGCTGGTCTCGCGGGCCTGCCGAGCCTGCTGCTCCCGCTGGCGCGCGACCTGTGCCTGACGCTCCTTGGCGCCCGGAGGAAGGATCAGGACCGGCTTGCCGTCGGCGTCCTTAAGTGCGCCGAGAACAACGGTCTGGTACAACAGCTCGGCGGCGTCCAGGCCATTGGGCAACTGCCAGGTCCCGGCAAACATGGCGGCCTGGGCCACCAGCTGATCCAGCGCCTGCGTGTAGGCCGCATCGCCAGCCTCGTCGTCGCCGTGTCGAGCATGCACTGCCTGCCACTGACGCATGAACTGGCTCAGGGCCGTTTCCAGCTTCGGCAGATGGGGCGCGTCGGCAGCGACCGCGCGAAGATCGGTCATCACGCCGTTGACCAGACTTTCCATCTCCCAGGGCGACATGACCCGCGGGCTGCGGATGACTTCGGTCTCGATCGACTTCGCGGGCACATCAAGGCGGACCTGGCGCGGACTCATCGATGACTCGCGGGCCGGATCCAGCGGCCGGTCGGCGCTGTTGACGGTCGACCAGAACGAGGCCGAACCCACCGTGTCGACTATCAGATAGATCAGGGACTGGCCGTCGGCGTGGCCGTGGCGATATCCCCGCCAGCCATCGACGAGCCAGGCCTGGCCCTCGGGGATGACCTGGCGCGCGTCCTCGCCCACGGTCCAGGCCAGCGACGGCGCCGAGTGAATCGGCAGGATGACGCGCACCCGACGGTGCCAATAGGACCCCGCATCCACAAGCCGAGGCGCCGCCTTTCCGGCGTCGACACGGACCAGCATGGTGCGGCCGATCACCGTATCCAGCGCCGCCAGGAGATTCTGAACACCGGGAAGCCGATCGAGGGCATCGGCCGCTTGCATCTGGCCCTCGAAACGCGCCAGGTCTCCTTGACCGTCGGCACTGACCAGGGCGACGACCTCGTGCCCCTCCCAGGCTCTGGGATGCGCCTGCCAGAGCTCATCCGGCAGGGCGTCGACTTCAGCAAACAACGCCGCGGCGTCGAATCGATAGGGCAGGCGAATAAAAGGCGCATCGAGCTTCATAGGCGTCCCGGCATGGCGATCACTGGCGCGATCGACTCAAGTTGAATTTGACGCCGCTCATCATGCCGCAGCCACCTCGCAGTGACAAACGCTTCAGGGCCGCGACGATCGACCGAAGGCGTCGGGGTAGCGTTGCCGCAGGCGCGGCGCGAGCCACCACAACAGCAGCAGGCTGGGAAGCACGGCCAGTGCCGTGAGCGTGAAGAACAGCGCCCAGTTACCGCCGAGCTGGTCGACCAGCCAACCGGATGAGGACGCCAGAGTCGTGCGACCGAGATTGCCGATCGACGCCAGCAGGGCGTATTGCGTCGCACTGAAGGAGTGGCTGGTCAGGAGGGTGATGAAGGCCATGAACGCCACGGTGCCCAGGGCGGCGGTGAAACCATCGACCACCACCGTCAGCGCGAACAGCCAGGTTTCCGGTCCGACCATGGCCATCCAGGCAAACATCAGGTTGGTCGATGCCATCGCCAGGCCGCCAACCAGCAGCCCCTTCAGGATCCCGAAGCGCGCGTTGACCAGGCTGCCGAGGATCGAGAACAGGACCGTGATCCACCAGTTGAGAAGCTTTGAATAGGTGCCGATGTCGGCGTTGCTGAAGCCGATTTCCTTGTAGAAGACGATCGACATGCGTCCCAGGAAAGCCTCGCCCACCTTGAACAGGAGCACGAAGGCCAGCAGGGCAATCGCCAGGGTCGGGCCGTTACGAAGAAAGAAGTCCTTCAGCGGCTGCACCACGGTCCGCAGCACCCGTCGGAGCGCCGACGCCGTCGCGCCCTCGTCCGCTGCGGCCGATCGGCCGGGCATGGGTGCGAAGGCCAGCACGAAGCCGATGAAGACGAGCCAGACGAGCGCCAGACCCTGGTAGACCGTGGTCCAGCCACCGTCCAGACCATCGACGAGCCAGAAAGGTAGGGCGCCCAGCAGGCCGTAGCCCGTCCACCAGCCCGACGTCGCCATCGCGGCACCGTAGGAAATCCGGGCCTGATCGGAGCGCTCGATCAGCTCGACGCGATAGGCGTCGATCGCCACGTCCTGGGTCGCTGATGCCACGGCGATCGACAGCAGCACCAGGCCCGTCAGCTGAAGATCGGCCGCTGGATCGAGGCCACTGACAGCCAGGGTAAAGACCAGCAGCAGGCACTGGGTCAGAACGATCCAGCTGCGGCGCAGTCCGAGGCGGCCGAAGAGCCAGGGTCGATAACGGTCGAGGAATGGCGCCCAGAGAAAGTTCAGGGCATAGGCCACCCCAACGCCGCCGATAAGCCCGATGGCACTGCGCGAGACCCCGGACTCCTCCAGCCAGGCCGACATGGCCGAACCGATCAGAACCCAGGGAAAGCCCGACGCCATCCCGAGGACGAAGATTGTTCCGAGCCGGCGATCCCGCCAGGCCAGGATCAGGGCCTTCAACCCCGGCCGGGCGGAGGCCTCAGGCATCGTCGTAGTCGATGATCAGCGGCGCGTGGTCAGAAAAGTTCTCATCCGTATAGATCGATGCCGCACGGGCGCGCTCGGCAAGCCCCTGGGTGGCGACCTGATAGTCGATTCGCCAGCCGACGTTGTTCTCGCGCGCCCGGCCACGCTGGGACCACCAGGTGTATCGGTCGGGCTCGGGGTCGATCCTGCGAAAGGCATCGACCATGCCCACGGGGCCGAAAACCTCATCGAGCCAGGCGCGCTCCTCGGGCAGGAAGCCCGAATTCTTCTGGTTGGCCTTCCAGTTCTTCAGATCGATCTCCTTGTGCGCGATATTCCAGTCACCGCAGATCACCCAGTCCCGCTCCTGGCCGGCGAGCTCCTCGAGATGGGGATGGAGGCGTTCCATACAACGGTATTTGAACTGCTGGCGCTCGTCCTTCGAGGTGCCCGAAGGCAGATAGAGGGAAACCACGCTCAGGGTCTCGAAGTCGGCCTGGAGCCAGCGGCCCTCGCGGTCGAAATCGTCCCAGCCGAGGCCATAGACCACGCGCTTGGGCTGATGTCGGGTGTAGAGCGCCACGCCGGAATATCCCTTCTTCTCCGCGTCGTGGTAGTAGCAGTGATAGCCGACCGGGAAGAACTCACGATCGACCAGCTGCCAGTGCTGCGCCTTGGTCTCCTGGATGCAGACCACGTCCGCGTTCTGCGATTTCAGCCAATCGAAGAAGCCTTTGCGTGCAGCCGCACGGATGCCGTTGGCGTTGAGGGTGATGATGCGCATGCGCTCTAGTCGTTGCGTTCAGTCCAGGCGCTAGTGTAACGAGCTGGCGCGAGAAATCCCGGCGAACGACGCGCCCGTGCGGTTCCCGTCACCGCTTCAGGCCGGTAACGAATCGGCCGCTACAATAGGCCCATGAGAAATGCATGGACAGACCGGTTCCTGACCCTGGCGCTCGAGTACGACGCGCTGCGCTTCGGTCGTTTCGAGCTGAAGTCCGGCCGAGTCAGCCCCTACTTCTTCAACGCCGGCCTGTTCTGCGACGGCGCGGGCCTGGGACGCCTTGCGGCATGCTATGCCGAGGCGATCGCAGCGAGCGGGGTGGAGTTCGACATGCTCTATGGGCCCGCCTACAAAGGCATTCCCCTGGCCGCGGCCATCGCCTTGAAGCTTCACAGCGATGTCGGTCGCAACGTTCCCTTCGCCTTCAATCGCAAGGAAGCCAAGGACCATGGCGAGGGCGGCGTGATCGTCGGCGCGCCGCTCCAGGGCCGGGTGCTGGTCGTTGACGATGTGATCTCGGCAGGCACGTCGATCAGGGAGTCACGCGCCGTGATCGAATCCCACGGCGCATCGATGAAGGCTGTGGCCATCGCGCTCGATCGCCAGGAACGCGGCACGGGCTCACGCTCGGCCGTGCAGGATGTTCGTGCGTCCGGCGTCGAGGTCCTTGCCGTCGCGACCCTCGATGACCTGATCGACTGGCTCGAAGATCAAGCGATTGCAGGGGCTGACAGGTCTGCTATGCTGAACTATCGTCAGCAGTTCGGGGTCTGAGCGATACGAGTCTTCGCCATGTTGAATCCACGTCTCCTTTTCATTGCCGTCCTTCTCCTGCCCGCCTTCGCGGTCGCTCAGGACGTCTATCGCTGGGTCGATGAAGATGGCGAGGTCCACCACGGCAACATGGTGCCGCCGGAGTATCGCAACTACGGCTGGGAGCGAATCGGCCCGAACGGCAACGTCATCGAACGCATCGAGCGCGCCCTGACGCCCGAGGAACGCGAAGCGCTGCGCCTCGAGCAGCAGCGCAAGGCCGAGCTCGAAGCCGCCAGGGAGCGCCAGGAAACGCGCGATCGCATGCTGCTCAATGCCTATCGCTCGGAACAGGACCTGCTGGATGAAATGGAGCGGCAGGTCGAAAGCCTCGATACCCAGCGCGCCACGATACAGGCATCCCTCGACCTGGCCAGCGAACGCTTCGAAACCATGGTCCGACGGGCCGCACAGACCGTCCGCGAGGGTGGCAATGTGTCTGCCGATCTGACAGCGAACATCGAGGAAGCCCGCGCGGAAATCGCCAGTCTCCGGGAGGATCTGGCCAGCATGGCCGATCGCGAACGCGAAATACGCGAGCGCTTCATGGGAGAGCTCGAGCGCTACCGTCAGCTCAGCGAAAACACGGCCGGCTGACACCGCATGGTTTACACCCGCTGCACGAGCTGCCAGTCGGTGTACGAGCTGGACGCTAGGAATCTGGCCGAGGCGGCCGGCGTCGTTCGCTGCGGCCACTGCGGCACCACCTTCAATTCGCTCGGCGCCCTGTTCGAGCATCACCCGAAAAGCGACGAAGCCCCCCTGAGTGGTGCCGGAATGCCGCCGATGCTGGACCATCGCGCGATCGAGCAACCCGAGCTGCCCGGCGTCAACCTCGACGAAGACTTCAGCCCTGATTTCGAACCCGTCCCCGACCCCGCCACCGAGAGCAGTCCCGAGCCGGTATTCGACCTGGGCTTGACCGATGCGGCTCAGAGCTCCAACTCCCCGATCTGGTCCATCGCAAGCATCGCCCTCGGACTTGCACTGATCGTTCAGCTGGGCTTGCTGATCAACGACCCCGAGTCCGGGCTGCAGCGCTGGTTCGGTGCCTCAGCTGGGCCGATCACGCCGTCCGATCCCCTCGAGGCGATTCAGATTACCTCCCGCGACATGCATCGCCATCCGTCCCTGGACGACGCCGTCATCGTCAGCGCCACCCTGAGAAATCGCACGGAGAATCGCCTGCGCTGGCCGGTGCTCGAGGTCCGCTTGTACGACCGAAGCCAGCAGATTCTCGGCGTTCGTCGGCTCCAGCCGGAGGACTATCTGGTCAATCCGGAAAACGCAGAGCTCGGCATGCCGACAGAGGTGATCGTTCCCGTGATCTTCGAATTCGTGGTCGGGACAACGCTACCGTCGGGCTTCGACTTCCGCTTTTTCTGAAATCGCCCCCCGGCTGTCGCTCCCTCCATCAATTCGGGCTGATCTGCCCTGGCGGCTGTGCTATCTTTTCCGGCCGTGTGCGGGACTCGAGTCTCGCGGTTCGCTCACTTGACTGCTCCAGGACCAGCATTGACATCCTCCCCTTCCGGCACCGCCACCTGTCTGAATCAGCACGTCCAGCGGGCCGTTGAGCAGTATCTGGAGGACATGGGTTCGACCCCGCCCGATAATCTGCACGAGCTGATTATCCGGGAAGTCGAGCGCCCGTTGATCCAAACCGTCCTCGAGCACGCCGGCGGCAATCAGTCACGCGCCGCTCATTTGCTGGGCATCACCCGGGCCACGCTGCGCAACAGGATCCAGCGCTACGGCCTTTGAGCGGTCGCCCCTCAGCCCCACTACGAGACGCCAGCATGACAGCGACCCCCACTGCACTGATCAGCGTGTCCGACAAGACCGGCATCTGCGAGCTCGCCCACGCCCTGGTGCAGGCCGGCTGGCGGATCCTGTCGACGGGCGGCACGGCGCGAACGTTGCGCGAGGCCGAAATCGACGTCACCGATGTCAGCGCCTACACCGATTTTCCCGAGATCATGGGCGGGCGAGTCAAAACCCTGCAGCCGCGAATCCACGGCGGCATCCTCGCCCGCCGTGGTCAGGACGATGCGGTCATGGATGCGCACGGCATCGAGGCCATCGATCTGGTCGTGGTCAACCTCTACCCTTTTGCGGCGACGGTGGCTCGCCCGGACTGCAGCGTCGAGGACGCCATCGAACAGATCGACATCGGCGGGCCGGCCATGCTGCGGGCCGCGGCCAAGAACCACGCCCACGTCAGCCTTCTCGTTGATCCGGCAGACTATCCCGCCTTCATCGCCGCCCTACCCGAACGCCCCTCCGACGATGCGCGTCGACGACTGGCGCTCAAGGGCTTTGCCCATACCGCCGCCTATGACGGCCAGATCAGTCAGTACCTTGCCGAACAGCTGGATTCGCAGGCGCCACCCGCCCTTCTCCAGCTCTCGCTCGAGCGAAGCGATGGACTGCGCTACGGCGAAAACCCTCACCAGTCCGCTGCCGTCTATCGCTCGCGCTCCACTCGCGGCGGCCGTGGGCTCGCAGGCACGCAGCCGATCCAGGGCAAGGCGCTGTCCTACAACAATCTTCTCGATGCCGACGCGGCGTGGTGCGGCATTGCACTGCTGCCTGAGGCGCGACCGGCCTGCATCATCATCAAGCACACCAATCCCTGCGGCGTCGCCACGGGGGACGACCTCCAGGCGGCCTGGGAACGAGCCCTGGCCTGCGATCCCGTGTCTGCCTTTGGCGGTATCGTGGCGCTCAACCGGCCCATCGACGCCCGCCTTGCCGCAGCCCTGATTGACCGTTTCCTCGAAGTCGTGATCGCGCCCGCTATCGACGATGAAGCGCGAGCGATCCTGGCGAAGAAGAAGAACCTGCGCGTCCTCCTGCCCGAGGCGTCCGAACCCCATCCGTACGAGATCAAGGCCATCGACGGCGGCTGGCTCGTCCAGCAGCCGGATCACGCCCCCTCGACACTCGACCTGAAAACCGTCACCCAGCGAGCCCCGAGCACGGCGGAGCAGGCCGATCTCGAGCTGGCCTGGGCCGTGGTTCGCATGGTCCGCTCGAACGCCATCGTCTACGTCCGCGATGGCGCCACCCTGGGTATCGGTGCCGGCCAGATGAGCCGCGTCGACGCTGCTCGAATCGGCGCGCTGAAGGCCTCCGACGCGGGCCTGGATCTGACCGGCGCCGCGATGGCATCCGACGCCTTCTTTCCCTTCGCCGACAGCATCGAGGCGGCGGCGGAACAGGGGGTTCGATCGGTCATCCAGCCCGGCGGATCGATGCGCGACCAAGAGGTCATCGATGCCTGCGACAAGCACGATATCTCGATGGTGCTGACCGGGCGTCGCCACTTCCGTCACTGACACCCTCGGCCCCAGGCGGCAGCGGCCCTGTCCGATGCTGCGGCGCCGCGCTTCGGCGCCTTGGTCGGGCCGCGGTCGCGGCGAAGGCCGCGTTACAATGCGTCTTTCCCTGACGAAGTCGAGTCTCTCCGATGAAAGTCCTGGTTGTCGGCGGCGGTGGCCGCGAACACGCTCTGGCATGGAAAGCGGCCCAGTCCGAGCACGTCGACGAGGTGCTTGTCGCCCCCGGGAATGCGGGCACCGCGACGGAACGCGGATGCCGCAACGTCAACGTGGCGGCCGAGGATATCGACGGCCTGCTCGCGCTGGCCCGCCGCGAGTCGGTGGCGCTGACGATCGTGGGGCCCGAAGCACCGCTGGCCGCTGGGCTGGTGGACCGCTTCGAGGCCGCGGGCCTGGCCTGCTTCGGCCCCTCCGCTGCTGCGGCCCGGCTCGAATCCTCAAAGGCCTTCGCCAAGGACTTCATGGCCCGCCACGGCATTCCGACGGCACGCTATGGCGTGGCCGAAAGCTTCGAGGCGGGGCTGGCCCTGATCGAGGAGATCGGCTTCCCCCTGGTGCTCAAGGCCGACGGACTCGCTGCCGGCAAGGGCGTGGTCATCGTCGATGAGATGGACACGGCCCGCGCCGTGCTCAAGGACATGCTGTCAGGGCAGGCGTTCGGCCAGGCCGGTCACCGGGTGGTCATTGAAGAATGTCTGATCGGCGAGGAAGCAAGCTTTATCGTCATCGCTCGCGATCAGGCGGTGCTGCCCCTGGCGACCAGTCAGGACCACAAGCGACGCGACGCCGGCGATCGCGGTCCGAACACCGGCGGCATGGGCGCTTACTCACCGGCTCCGGTGGTCGATGCAGCGATGCATGACGAGATCATGGCCTCGGTGATTCGACCAACCCTGGCCGGCATGGCCGCCGATGGCCATCCCTTCACGGGCTTCCTCTACGCCGGCGTGATGCTGACCGACGCGGGGCCGAAGGTGCTTGAATTCAACGTGCGCTTCGGCGATCCGGAGACCCAGCCGGTCCTCATGAGGCTGCGCTCGGATCTCGTCGAGACGCTGCGCCAGACCCTTGAGGGCCGCCTTGATCAGATCGACCTGCAGTGGGACAGCCGGGTCGCACTCGGCATCGTCCTGGCCGCCCGCGGCTATCCGGAAGCCTACGACAAGGGCCGGGTCATCGCTGGCCTCGACGCCGAGCTTGACGAGCGGGTCAAGGTCTTTCATGCCGGTACTCGCCTCAACGACCAGGGTCACGTCGTGACCAGCGGCGGGCGAGTCCTGTGCGTGACGGCGCTCGGTGACTCCGTCGACGCGGCCCGACGCCACGCCGTTGACGCCGTCGAGCGCATTCATTTCGATGGCTGCTTCTTTCGCGACGATATCGGCCATCGCGCGATTCCGACCACCCCCTGACTCGATCACTGCCACCGCCAAGCACCTATGGACGTTTCCCATCTTCTCGACCAGCTCAACGACGCCCAGCGCGAGGCGGTCACGGCCGGCGATGAGCACATCCTGGTGCTGGCCGGTGCCGGCTCGGGCAAGACGCGCGTGCTCGTTCATCGAATCGCCTGGCTGATTCAGGTTCACCACGTTTCGCCCATGGGGCTGCTGGCCGTCACCTTTACCAACAAGGCCGCCGGCGAAATGCGTCACCGGGTCGGGCAGCTGCTCAAGCTGCGGCCGGACGGGCTCTGGATCGGCACCTTCCACGGCATCTGCCATCGCATGCTGCGGATGCATGCCCAGGAGGTCGGTCTGCCCGACACCTTCCAGATCCTCGATTCCGACGACCAGTATCGACTGATTCGCCGGGTGATCCGCGACGCGGAGATCGACGAAGGCGAGTTTCCCGCGCGCCAGATGCAGAGCTTCATCAACCATCACAAGGAGGAGGGGCGCCGGCCCGACAGCATCGAGTGCTTCGACCACGCCTTTCAGGCACAGCAGGTC
The DNA here is from genome assembly GCA_964504865.1 of uncultured Wenzhouxiangella sp. GTDB lineage: Bacteria > Pseudomonadota > Gammaproteobacteria > Xanthomonadales > Wenzhouxiangellaceae > Wenzhouxiangella. The sequence continues at coordinate 9,758 of CAZDFS010000019.1, read as the reverse complement.
GCCATCTATCGGCTCTATCAGGATTACTGCGAGCGATCGGGGCTGATCGATTTCGCCGAGCTGTTGCTGCGCACGCTCGAGCTGCTGCGCGACAACGAGGCCCGCCGCGCCTATTACCAGGACCGCTTCGGCCATATCCTCATCGACGAATTCCAGGACACCAACACGCTCCAGTATGCGCTGGTCCGACTGCTCGCCGGCGATAGGAACCAGCTCTTCGTGGTCGGCGACGACGATCAGTCGATCTACGGCTGGCGCGGCGCAAAGGTCGAGAACGTGACTCATTTCGATCGTGATTTTTCGCCACAGCTGGTTCGTCTGGAGCAGAACTATCGCTCGACCTCGACGATTCTGGAGGCGGCCAATCGCGTCATCGACCACAACAGCGAGCGGATGGGCAAGAACCTCTGGACCGAGGGCGAGAAGGGCGATCAGCTGAGGATCTTCTCCGCCTTCAATGCCGACGAGGAAGCGGAGTTCGTCATCTCCAGGATCCAGGACTGGATCGAGCAGGGCGGTCGCGCCTCGGAGAGCGCCATCCTCTATCGATCGAACGCTCAGTCGCGGTTGTTCGAGCAGGCGCTCCTGCGGGAGGACATCCCCTACCGGGTCTACGGCGGCCTGCGCTTCTTCGAGCGCGCCGAGGTCAAGGACGCGATGGCCTACCTGCGCCTGATCCACAATCCGCACGACGACCCGGCCTTCGAACGGGTCATCAACCTGCCCGCACGCGGTATCGGCGAGCGCACGGTCGCCCTGATCAGAGATCAGGCGCGGAGCGCCGAGCAGTCGCTCTTCGATGCCGCGCACGATCTCTGCGGGCGCGGCGGGTTCACGGCCCGTGCCGGCAACGCCGTCAGATCGTTTCTCGGGTTGATCGAAGAGCTGACCGACCAGTTCGGTGAAGCTTCTCTGGGTGAGAGCATGCAGGCTGCCATCAAGCGGGCCGAACTGGTCGCCTGGTACCAGTCGCGCGAGCCCGCCGATCGCGCTGAAGCGCGCGAAGAGAACCTGGCTGAACTGGTTCGTGCGGCCGAAAGCTATGCGCAGCCCTTCGAGGACGAGCAGGCGGGCCTGAGTCCAACCGCCTCGTTCCTGTCACAGGCCGCGCTGGAAGCCGGCGAGCATCAGGGTGAACGCTGGCAGGACTGCGTCCAGCTGATGACCCTGCATTCGGCGAAGGGGCTGGAGTTTCCCCTCGTCTTCATGGCCGGGATGGAGGAGGGCCTGTTCCCGCACCAGAAATCGGTCGAAGAGCCCGGCCGCCTGGCCGAAGAGCGCCGCCTGGCCTACGTCGGCATGACCCGCGCCATGCGCCAGCTCTACCTGACCCACGCCGAGTCCCGGATGATCCACGGCCAGACCAATTTTTCCCGTCCCTCGCGCTTCCTGTCGGAGATTCCTCGCGATCTCGTCGAGGAGCTCCGCCCGAGCGGCACCCAGGTCGCACCGGCGCGGGCGCGATCCCAGGCCCCCCAGGACGCCGATGGCCTGGCCCTCGGCACCCAGGTGCGCCATCCGCGCTTCGGACTCGGCACGGTCGTCACCATCGAGGGCCAGGGCGCCAACGCCCGCATTCAGATCAACTTCGAAGCAGCGGGATCGAAGTGGCTCGTCCTGGGCTACGCGACCCTGGAACCGGTGGCATGACGCCCCTCCGCTGGCCGGCGCTGGGCCTGGCCGGGTGGCGGCAGCAGGGGGGCAGCACGGCCGTGCTGGCGCTGCACGGCTGGCTCGACAACGCCAACAGCTTCGCGCCGCTGGCGCCGTTTCTCCCAGGCCTCGACCTGGTCGCCCTCGATCTGCCGGGGCACGGCCTTTCCGGGCATCGCCCGCCTGGGGTCCGCTATCACTTCGACGACAACATCTTCGACGTGCTGTCGGCTGCCGATCACCTCGGGTGGAGGCGCTTTCATCTGATCGGCCATTCGATGGGCGGCGCCGTTGCGACATTGGTGGCCGCCGCCTGCCCCGACCGGGTGGCCTCGATCGTCAATATCGAGGGGCTGGGTCCGATCGCCGCGCCACCGGATGAGTCAGCGGGCGTCCTGCAGAAGGCCGTTCGCGGCAGTCGCGATCGCGCCCGGCGACAGCATCCGGACAGGGCCTCGGCGGTTGCCGCGCGCGCCCGTCACAGCGATCTCGACACGGCGTCAGCCGCGCTGCTGGCCGAGCGGGGCCTGAAGGCCTGCGAGGACGGCTGGGCCTGGGGCCACGATCTCCGCTTGACCTGGCCGTCGAGCCAGCGCTATACGGAGACGCAGGTCCTGGCCATCATTGCAGCCGTCCGCTGCCCCGTGCTGACGGTCTACTCCAACCCCCCCAGCGGACTCATCCCCCAGCGCGTTCTGCAGCGCCGACTCGCCGCCGTGCATCAACGCACCGACTTTGCCGCCCCGGGCGGTCACCACCTGCACATGCGCCACGCGAAAGAGATCGGCGCAAGAATCACGGAGTTCCTCGATGACCACACCATTCCAGCCGAAAGCGATTCCCCACGACGAACGACTGATCTTCGCGCTTGACGTCCCCGACGCAGACCGGGCTCGCGCACTGATCGCCGAGCTCGGGCCCAGCATCCAGTTCTACAAGATCGGCCTGGAGTTGTTCCTGAGCGGCGCTTACTTCGAGCTGGCGGCAGAACTGAAGGGGGCCGGGAAGCGAGTCTTCGCGGACTTGAAGCTGTTCGATATTCCGGCCACCGTCGGCCGAGCCGTAGCCCAGCTGGCCCGCCATGAAATCGACTTTCTGACCGTCCACGGGAACGACAGCATGCTCGAGGCCGCCGTCGCGTCACGTGGTCAGGTCGGGATTCTAGCCGTCACCGCCCTGACCAGCCTGGATCGAGGTGACCTCGACGACCTGGGCTTCGATTGCGACGTCGAAGCCCTCGTGCTCTCGAGAGCGCGGCGAGCGCTTCGCCTTGGCTGCGCGGGAGTGATCTCGTCGGGCCTGGAAGCCGCAGCGCTCCGCGATAGCGTCGATCACGCGCTGAACGTGGTCTGCCCGGGCATTCGACCCGTCGATAACCGTGAGAACAGGGCGGATGAGCAGAAGCGAACCCTGTCGGCAGCCGAGGCCTTTGCGGCCGGGGCGGATTACATCGTCGTCGGGCGACCGATCCGCGATGCCGATCGCCCCCGCGCTGCCGCCGAGTCACTGCAGAACGAGATAAGTAGTTATTTCAATAGTTTATAGTAGTTTCCGAGAATACTTGATAAGTTTTATCGGCTGGGATATGCTTGTCCCCAAGGACGACACGCGGATGTCTCCTTCGAGCTCTACAACAACCAAGCAAGGCACCCGTCAGGGCGCACTCTTCAACCGGGCCGTTGCAGCGTTGCAGGGTCCGGTTTTTTCTTCTCCCGCGCCGATCAACTTGACAAGGCAGCGGCAGGGAGCGCGCCCGGCACGGTGCTAAACTGACGTTCCCCTTCTCCCTTCCTTGGCCACTGACGTGTCATCAGCCTCGCTTCCTGATCTGATCCATCGCGCCCGTCTCCTGTGGCTTGGACTGCTGCGCCGGGTCCTGAATTCCTGGGTCCGAAGCAATATCCTTCCCGAGAATCTGGACGATCTGGAGATCGATCCGAAGCGACCGGTTTTTTACGTCCTCGACACGAATGCGCTGAGCTCGCTGCTGATCGTCGACCAGGTCTGCCTCGATCTGGAGTGGCCTCGCCCCACGCGCCGGCTTCGCTGTCAGGGCATCGATCTGCCGCGATCCCATGGCGCCAACCGGCGCTATCGAGGCTTGTTCATTCGTCGACCGGATAAGCGGCGGCATTCGGCGATGCTTCGTCGTCTCATTCAGCAGAGTGCGGCCAGCGGCCAGACGAGCTGCCAGATCGTGCCGGTCACGGTGCTGATCGGCCGGGCACCCCACAACGAAGACAGCCTGTTCAAGGTGCTCTTTTCGGAGAACTGGGACATCGGAGGCCGCCTCCGTCGCTTCTTGAGCACCCTGATCAACGGGCGCGCCACCATGGTTCAGTTCGGGCGGCCGATCGATGTGGGTGACCTGCTGGACGAAACCGAGCACGGAGAACAAGCCCTCGGTCGAGCCAGCCGTATCCTGCGGGTCCAGTTCAAGCGTATCCGCACCTCTGCCATCGGTCCCGATCGCTCCCACCGACGGACCCTGGTCGAGAAGGTCGTCAAAAGCGACAGCGTGCAGCACGCGGTCGCCGCCAAGGCCAAGCGCGACTCGATTACGCCGGAAAAGGCCGAGGAACAGGCGCGCGCCTACGCCCGAGAAATCGCCGCCGATTATTCCTACAGCTTCATCCGCATCGCCGACATGATGCTCAACTGGTTCTGGAATCGAATCTACCGGGGCGTGCGGGTCAATCACTTCAGTCGTTTCCGCGAGGCTGCAGATGGCCACGAAGTCGTCTACGTGCCCTGCCACCGCAGTCACATCGACTATCTTCTGCTGTCATGGATCCTGTACCACCGAGGCTTCGTGCCGCCCCATATCGCCGCGGGGCTGAACCTGAACATGCCCCTGGTCGGGCCGCTGCTGCGCCGCGGCGGCGCCTTTTTCCTGCGCCGGTCCTTCCGCTCGCAGCCACTTTATGCGTCGGTCTTCAATCAGTACGTGTCGATGATTCTGTCGCGCGGCGTCGCGCTTGAATACTTCATCGAGGGCACCCGCTCGCGCACGGGCCGCCTGCTGCCCCCGCGCGCCGGCATGCTCTCGATCACCGTTCGGGCCTTCCTGCACGACCAGACCCGTCCCGTGCTGTTTCAGCCGGTCTATATCGGTTACGAGCGCCTGGCCGAGGGCAGCTCCTACATCCACGAACTCTCAGGGCATCAGAAGAAGCCCGAATCCCTGTCGGATTTCAAGAATCTCATCAACATCCTGCGCAAGAACTATGGCGAGGTTGCCGTCAGCTTCGGCGAGCCCGTCCGCCTGAACGACCTGCTCGATGAGCATCACCGCGGCTGGCGCGAAGAAACGCTCAAAGCCGACAGCAAACCGCCCTGGCTATCGGGCATGGTCAACGACCTGGCCGACCGGATCATGGTCAATATCAACCGCGCCGCGCACGTCAATCCGATCAATCTCCTGGCCACCGCCCTGCTGGCCAGCCGCAAGCATGCGCTGGACGAGGATGATCTCGAACGCGTCATCGAGCTGCTGATCGAAATCCTTCGAGCCACGGCGCCGGGGGATCGCGTCCAGGTCACCGAATTGACGCCGGGCCAGATCATCGATTACGGCCTGGAGCTGGGTGTCATCGAGCGTCATGAACACCGGCTCGGCAGCATCATCCGGACGGATGCGAAGAACGCCGTCCTGCTGACTTACTTCCGCAACAATATGGCGCATCTGTTGGCGATGAGCGCCTGGATCGCGTCCTGCTTCCTGAATTTCCGCAGCGTTCGCAGAAAGCGGATCGGCAATCTGACTCGGACCGTCTATCCCTACATCAAGCGCGAACTCTTTCTGCCCTGGGACAGGGACGAACTCGAGCCGGTGATCGAGTCCTGCCTGGACGCACTGGTCAAGCTCGATCTGCTCAAGCCGAGCGGAGAATCGCTGCAGCGCGCATCCGGCGGCAGCGATCAGGCCTACTACCTGCGTTTGCTCGGCACCTCGCTGATGCAGACCTTCGAGCGATACTTCATCACCGTGTCGGTCCTGGCCAAGAACGGGTCCGGCACCCTGACCCGACCCCAGCTCGAGAAGCTGTGCATTCTCTGCGCGCAGCGCATCTCACTGTTGCATGAATTCGAGGCGCCGGAGTTTTCGGACCGAACGCTGTTCAAGCAGTTCATCGACTCGCTCTCGGAGGCAGGCCTGCTCGGCAAGGACGATGACGGACGCCTGACCTACACGAACGTACTCGAGCAGCTAGCGCGCGATGCCAAGCTCATTCTCAGCAAGGAGATCCGGCATACGATCATCCAGATCGCGCCCGATGCGCTGGAGCTCGAGGAGGATTAAGGTCGCAATTAAGGTGGCAGCAGGACGGGTCACGCCCCGAGATCAGGGATCAGATGAGACTCGTAACGGGCAATCTGGTCCTTCAGGCGGAGCTTGCGCTTCTTCAGGCGGCGCAGTTTGAGGTGATCGGTGGCCGGATTGTCGGCCATCTGGATAATGGCGTCATCCAGGTCGCGGTGCTCCTCGACCAGCTGCCGGAGGTGCTCTCGAATGTCCGTCTCGTCCATGGTCATGATTAGAATGGCACCACTTGCCTGCTTCATCGCAGCCCACTTGACGACCAGAGCGACACCATGTCCGATGCCCGCCTGATTCCCATCCGCACCCTGGCAGGATCTCCCCCCGACTCGCGGAAGGAGAAATATAACACCGACAAGCTGCATCGGCGCCTTCGGCGTCAGGTCGGTAAGGCCGTCGTTGATTACGACATGATCCAGGACGGCGACCGCATCATGGTCTGCCTGTCTGGCGGCAAGGACTCCTTCGCGATGCTGGATCTGTTGATGAACCTCAAGCGCAGCGCGCCGGTGAGCTTCGATCTGATCGCGGTCAATCTGGACCAGAAGCAGCCGGGTTTCCCCGAGCACGTCCTGCCGGACTACCTCGAGTCCCTGGGCATCGAGTGGCACGTGATCGAAAAAGACACCTATTCGGTCGTCAAGCGACTCATTCCCGAGGGCAAGACCACCTGCGGACTCTGTTCGCGACTGCGTCGTGGCAACCTATACGAGTTCGCCGCCCGTCACGGAATGACAAAGATTGCCCTCGGGCACCACCTGAACGACATCGTCGAAACCTTTTTTCTCAACCTGTTCTTCGGCGCCAGCCTTCGCGCCATGCCGCCCAAGCTTCGGAGTGATTGCGGCAGGCATATCGTCATTCGCCCGCTGGCCTACTGCCTGGAGCGCGATCTGGAGCGCTTTGCCGCCGCCCGGGACTATCCGATCATTCCCTGCAATCTCTGCGGCAGCCAGCCCAATCTACAGCGCCAGAACATCAAGGCGATGCTGAGCGATTGGGAACGGATCCAGCCTGGCCGGACGATGAACATCTTTCGCGCCCTGGGCAAGGTCAGCCCTTCGCAGCTTTGCGATCGGGAGCTCTTCGATTTCAGCGCTCTGGGGCGGGTCAGCACCGGCGACCGTGACTAGCGACACTGGTCAGGAGCAGGAAAATCATGGACACTCGACGCCCTGATCGTCCTTGCTGGAGCTCGAAATGAAGAATTCGAATGTAGTGCAGAGCCTTGTTTTCCTCGCCTGTCTGATCGCGCTGAGCGGCTGCAACATCAACTCACCGGTCGAAATCGCCGATGGGGCACGCCATCAGGGGGATGCCACCTCCATCAATGGCGGTGTCAGCATCGGCGATGATGCGATCGTGGAAGGCGATGTCGGCAACGTCAATGGTTCGATCAGGATCGGCAGCAACAGCACGGTCAACGAGGTTGGCAATGTCAATGGCTCGATCCGTATCGGCGCCGGCTCATCGACGGGCGCCGTGGAAACTGTCAACGGCAGCATCGCACTGGGCGATGAGGTGCGCGTAGGCGGCGACCTGGGATCGGTCAACGGCGATATCAACGGGGGTCTGTCAGTCCAGATCGACGGCGAGGTAGGAACCGTGAACGGCTCGGTGACGCTGAATTCAGGAACCCGCGTCGCCCAGGGCATCAGCACGGCAAACGGAAACATTCGCTTGACCGGCACGAGTGCTGCGAGCCTGGAAACGAAGAACGGCTCCATCGACCTGCGCGACGGGACGCGGATCGCGGGTGAACTTCGCATCGGCGAGGAAAGCAACAGCGACTCGACCCCGAAAATCTACGTTGGTCCGGGCGTTGAGGTGGTCGGGCCGTTGATCTTCGAGCGACCCGTCGAGCTCTACGTCCACGAATCGGCGCTTGTCGGCGAGATCCGCGGCGCCGAGGCGCGGCCCTACCCCGCTGAGATGGATTGATTCAGGCCCAGCCCAGGTCAGCGCTCCGCGTGGAGCGCTGCGGGCTTATCGGTGTCCGGCGATTACTCGTATCGAGTGCCGTCGAACTCGATCCAACCACCGCCGCCGGGATTGCTCGGCTCGGCGTGGGTCAGAATCAGCTCACCGCCGCCACCGTGAAACTCGTAACGTCCCTGGAACGCGATCACATCATCACTGTCGGCAGGCACGGGACCCAGATCGCCTATCTGATGGCGGACAACGAGCGATAGTTCATCGCTGACCTGAACGAGAAAACGCTGAGTATCCGAGGAGGAGCCCAGGGGGCGGACGACGCGACCGTGTCCACTGACCCATAGGCCTGTTGTTCCATTCAGAAACGCACTCACCAAGCGGTCGTTGCTTGGCAGGTTCTGCCCGCCACCGCAGCCCGTCGCCAGAAGCGCGGCGAGGCCCATCAGCACGATTACCCCAAGCTTTTTCATTTTTTATTCCTCCTCACAGTGTGAGATTATCAGATCACCGCTTTGGTTCCCTTGATCACTGCTCCGCGCGTGGATCATCGTTTCCGGTCCGCTGAATTCTAGAGGGGTCGGTGGCTGGTTTCCAGCGACTCGATGACAGGGCGAAGGAGAGGGTGGTGCGCAGGCGCCCTTTCCCGTGGATGATGGCCCGCGGGCGGCTCACCTGTCAGGATACAAAAAACCCGGCCGAAGCCGGGTCGATAAGCCATCAAGCGACGCAGGATCAACGCGACAGATTCTTGCGCAGACGCTCCAGCGCCGCGAGCTGCGCGACGGCCTGAGCGAGCTGAGCCTGGGCCTGAGCGACTTCCATGCCAGCCGTCCGGTCCTTGATCGCCTTCTCGGCCTCTTCCTTGGCCTTGAGTGCTGCGGCCTCGTCGAGGTCGCTGGCGCGCGCCGCCGTATCGGACAGAACGGTCACCACGTGGGGCTGCACTTCGAGCATCCCGCCGGACACGTAATAGAATTCTTCCTCACCGTTCGGAAGCATGACGCGCACCTGGCCAGGTCGAATCCGGGTCAGGAGAGGCGCATGTCGGGGCGCGATGCCCAGCTCACCCTCTTCTCCACTGACCACCACCATCGAGGCCTCGCCAGAAAAAATCTCTGCCTCGGCACTCACAATGTCGCAATGTATCGTCGATGCCATCTTCAAAAACTCCGTTCAATCCCGATCAACTCGTGGTCTCTGATAGCGTGATTCGTGGCCGATGGCAAGGCTTTAGCAAGGTCCGAGCGCGGAGCGTACACCAGTACGTGAGCACTCGGGCCGCCGCGAAAACGCCGCCAGCAGTTACGAAGCGCGTTCTCAGGCCGCTTGTTTCTCGAGCATTTTCTCACCCTTTTCCACGGCCTGATCGATCGTTCCAACCATGTAAAAGGCCTGTTCCGGCAGATGATCGTAATCACCGTCGACGATGCCCTTGAAGCCGCGAATGGTTTCCTTCAGGCTGACGTACACGCCGGGTGAGCCGGTAAAGACCTCGGCGACAAAGAAAGGCTGAGAGAAGAATCGCTCGACCTTGCGCGCGCGCGCGACGGTCTGCTTGTCTTCTTCGCTGAGCTCATCCATACCGAGGATGGCGATGATGTCCTTGAGCTCCTTGTAGCGCTGGAGCGTGCCCTGAACCTTGCGTGCCACGTCGTAGTGCTCCTGACCGACAACCAGCGGATCGAGCTGGCGCGAGGTGGAGTCGAGGGGATCGACGGCCGGGTAGATACCCAGCTCGGCGATGCTTCGCGACAGAACGACGGTCGCGTCGAGGTGGGCAAAGGTCGTGGCCGGCGACGGGTCGGTCAGGTCATCGGCCGGCACGTAAACGGCCTGGATCGAGGTAATC
>CAZDFS010000018.1:44518-53327 GCA_964504865.1 uncultured Wenzhouxiangella sp. | reverse complement strand
GGGGTCCGTCGACCGCTCCATCAGCGGTCGCAGTCGGGCTGGCGGCACGGTGACGCCCTCGATCCGGCTGGAAGACTCGGTCGACTCGATCACCGCTGACTCGCGCAGGGTCTTTAGCGTTTCCGGTGCCTGCTGGAAAAACAGCGCCTGCTTGCCCTGATACTCGCCTACCGCGCGCATGGACGCCCCCTGCGCTGGTGTCAGACGCAATGCGGCGAGAAATTTTTCAGAGAGCGAGTGCATCGGCAGTGTCACAGTGCGAAACAGGGCAACTATCCCCCCATAAATGGGGTAATGTCAATATATTTACCTCATTAAATCACGATGAATTGCCTGATTCAGTCCCGCATGCTCGATCCAGGATCAAAGGGAAGGCGATGCCGTGGTTTCGGGTGGCGGCTGCGCCCAGCCCCTCATCAGCGAGCCTTGGCCGGAGTTTTTGCAGGAGACTGTCTTTCCGCGTTGCTCATCGAACGAGGTCGGCTATGCTCGGTCGATCCACCCCGCCGCTGGCGCCTGATGTTCTGGAGGAGTCGCAGATGGATTCGAACACGCCGTTTGTTCTGGCCGAAGCCCTGGCGCTGCCGACGACCTCGGCGAGGCTGATCGAGCTGGGCAGCGCGAGTTCCGGGCGAACGGCGCGCCTGGAGCTCGATAGTCGGTCGTTCTTCGTCAAGTCCATGGCCGGCTCTCAGGCCGACCCGCTCGATGCTGAAGCCGACGGCCTGCGCCGCCTGACTGATGCCGCCGCGGGTGCCGGCTCGCAGGCGATCCGGATCCCCGCCGTTCATGGCCTGGTCGATGTCGATCGCCAGCGCTTTCTCGTGCTTGACTGGCTGGATCTGATGGGCCTATCGGCCGCGGGAGCGGCTCGCCTCGGCCGGCAGCTGGCCTGCTTGCATCGCGATGCCAGGGCCGCGGCCTTCGGGCTGGAGCGCGACAACTGGATCGGCGCCACGCCGCAGACCAATACGCCCACCAAGGACTGGACGGCCTTCTTCTTCGATCACCGCCTGGGCGCGCTCATCGATCGGCTGGTTGACTCCGGCGTTGCCTTTCCATCCGATACGGTGGATCGACTCCGCGAGGCCTGGACCAGTCGCTTCGCCGACTACCGCCCGGTGCCCTCGTTGTTGCACGGCGATCTCTGGTCCGGCAACGCCGCCATGCTGGCCGATGGGACGCCGGTGGTCTATGACCCGGCGGTGCACTTCGGCGATCGCGAATGCGATCTGGCGATGGCGGCCCTGTTCGCCGGCTTCGGTCGCGAGTTCTTCGACGCTTATGAAGCCACCTGGCCGCTGGAGCCGGGCTGGGAGCGTCGTCGCGAGTTCTACCAGCTCTATCATGTGCTGAACCACGCCCTGCTATTCGGCGGCGGCTACCTCAGCGATGCCCGGCGGCGGATCGAGCGCCTGCTCGCGGGCTGACGCTGGCGCGACTCGCCTCTGATCGCTTGGCGCAGGGGCGATCCTGCCTCCGCTCGAGCAACGCACTGTCCGGTCGCCTCTGGAGCGCCGTTGCCTTGGAACCCGTCGCACCATTTGCGGGGTCTTCAAGCATCATCCGCGCAATCTCCTCCAGGCGGCTTGAGCAAGCAAATGTGCGATTTTGAATTCCGCGGCATTAATAAGGCTATTACCCGCCGTGATAGCCGATGCCATGCCGTCGATCAGGAAAGATGATGTCGTAAGAATCCATTCCAGTCCGTTGGACGTTCTTACTCGGTCGATCAGAACCGCCCTCGCGCTCTCGCCACTGCTGCTGACCTCGCAGATCGTCAGCGCCCAGGACGTCGATCTCGGCGACCTCGGCGACCGCGGCTTCCGCATCGACGGGATCGATACCGGTGATGAATCGGGCACCAGCGTCTCCGGCGCCGGTGACGTCAACGGCGATGGACTCGCCGATCTCATCATCGGCGCCCCCAGGGCCGATCAATCCGGGGGGGCTGACGCTGGCGAAGCCTATGTGGTTTTCGGCCGAGCGGACAGCGCACCCGTCGATCTGGCTGTTCTCGAGCCCGGCGGATTCAGAATTACGGGTCTGGCCGCGGACGATCTCGCCGGTCGAAGCGTCTCTTCCGCGGGTGATGTCAACGGCGATGGTCTCGCCGATCTGATCATCGGTGCTCCCGACGCTGACGCTGGCGGCGACTCCCGTGCGGGCGTGAGCTATGTGATTTTCGGCAAGGCAGACAGCGAGCCTGTCGGGCTGGGCAAATATGGATCGGGCGGTTTTCGTATCGATGGAATCGATGCCGAAGATCGATCGGGCTGGAGCGTCTCCGGCGCGGGCGATGTCAACGGCGATGGACTGGCTGACCTGATCGTGGGTGCTCGGCTCGCGGCACCTGGCGGTAACACCTATGCTGGGGAAAGCTACGTGGTGTTCGGCAAGGCGGACAATGAACCGGTGGATCTGGCCACACTCGAGGCTGGCGGCTTCCGCATCGACGGCGCCGATGGCTTTGACTTCTCGGGCCGCAGCGTCTCCGGTGCGGGCGACGTCAATGGCGACGGCCTGGCAGACCTGATCGTAGGTGCCGATGGCGCCTCCCCGGGAGGGGAAACCTATGCCGGCGAGAGCTACGTGGTGTTTGGTAAGGCCAGCTCAACCACGGTTGACTTGGACAATCTCGGCGCGGGCGGCTTTCGCATCGACGGTATCGATGCTTATGACGCTTCCGGATTCAGCGTTTCCGGCGTTGGCGACGTCAACGGCGATGGCTTGACTGACCTGGTTGTGGGAGCATTTGGTGCCGACTCCGACAGTGAGAGCTCCCCAGGGGAGAGCTACGTGGTGTTCGGCAAGGCCGGCTCGGCGACGGTCGATTTGGCCAACCTTGGAGCCGGCGGCTTCCGAATCGACGGCATCGGTGCTGGTGACCGCTCAGGTTATAGCGTCTCTGGCGCCGGCGATGTCAATGGTGATGGCCTGGCCGACCTGATCGTCGGGGCCTTCAGAGGCGATCCCGGCGGTGACGACGATGCCGGCGAGGCCTATGTGGTGTTCGGCAAAGTCAGCGCAACGACGGTGGATCTAGCGAACCTGGGGGCCGGCGGCTTTCGTATCGACGGCAACGATGCTTATGATCGTTCGGGCTTCGGCGTCTCCGGCGCGGGCGATGTCAACGGCGATGGACTGGCCGACCTGATCATCGGCGCGCCTTACGCCGACCCCGGGGGGGATAGCCTGGCAGGCGAGAGCTATGTCGTATTCAGCGCCTCGGCGCCACTGTTAAGTTCTACGTATCGCTTACGGAGTCGCAACGGCAATCCCCCGCGCATGGCGGTCGGCATCACCGGTGACGGCAGCAACGACGGCACGCCGGATGCGCGCTTCTGGATCGACTTTGTCGACGGCGAGGACTTTCTGAGTTCGGCGTCCACGGAAGCCGTCACCCTCAGTCGATCGTCCGGTTCCTTCACGATGCCGGCCGCCCAGGTCTCCTGGCGCCTGCAGACCAATCGTCAGAACTGGTCCAGCGCCGAGATTACCGTCCGCTATCTCGACAGTGAGCTTCTGATCGCCAATGAAAACGCTCTCCAGCTCGTTTTTTCGCCTACCGGTACCGCACCCTTTACGCCGCTATTGACCGAGCGAAATACGCAGAACAACACTCTCCGCGCCACGATCACCGAGCCGGGCTTCTTTTATATTGGCGAAGGAGAGATTCCGGACGAGTTGTTTAGCGATCGCTTCGAGGGGGCGTTGCGATAGGGAATGATTCAGTAATCGATGAGGGAAGATCCGCTCTGGATGCTTTGAACGTCCAAGGCAATCCCATGTGCGGTTTTGAATTTTGCCGCATTTATAGGGTTAGTCACCGCTGCGAGAGTCGCTTCCATGCTGTCGATCACGAAAAATGCTGCCGAAATCGCCTCTGCCAGTCCTACGGTCGCGCTGACTCATGCGATCAGAACCGCCCTCGCGCTCTCGCCGCTATTATTGACGCCGCAGTTCGTCAACGCCCAGGATGTCGATCTCGGCAATCTCGGTGATCGCGGCTTTCGGATCGACGGGATCGATGCCGATGACAGATCGGGTTACAGCGTCTCCGGCGCCGGTGACGTCAACGGCGATGGACTCGCAGATCTCATCATCGGTGCGCCGGAAGCCGATCTTGGTGCGTTCACCGGATCCGGAGAGAGCTACATCGTCTTCGGCAAGGTAAATGCGTCCGCGGTCGATCTAGAGAATCTCGGGGCGGGCGGCTTTCAGATCATCGGCAACCGGGGAGAAGAAACGGGATTCAGCGTTTCCGGCGCGGGAGATGTCAACGGTGATGGCCTGGACGATCTGATCGTCGGGGCACCGTCCTCCAACCGAGCGGGTACCGATGCTGGCTCGAGCTACGTCGTTTTTGGCAAGGCGGATCCATTGCCTGTGAACGTCAACGTGCTCGGATCGGGCGGCTTCCGCATCGACGGCATCGATGCCGATGACTTCTCTGGCGCCAGCGTCTCCGGCGCTAGCGACGTCAACGGTGATGGCCTGGCCGACCTGATCATCGGGGCCTGGAGCGCCGACCCCGGTGGCGAAAGCTACGCAGGGGAGAGCTACGTGGTTTTCGGCAAGGCCATTACGACGACGGTCGATCTGGCCAATCTCGGCGCCGGCGGCTTCCGCATCGACGGGATCAATGTCCTTGACTACTCCGGCCGCAGCGTTTCAGGCGCGGGCGACGTCAACGGCGACGGCCTGGCCGACCTGATTGTCGGTGCCTGGAGCGCTGACCCAGGCGGCAACGGCGATGCTGGCCAGAGCTACGTCGTCTTCGGTAAGGCCAGCTCGACCCCGGTCGATCTGGCCAGTCTCGGTGCTGGCGGCTTCCGTATCGACGGGATCAATGGCAATGACCGCTCGGCTTATAGCGTCTCCGGCGCGGGCGACGTCAACGGCGATGGCCTGGCCGACCTGATTGTTGGCGCATTTGGCGCCGACCCCGGCGGCGACAGCGCTGCCGGCGAGAGCTACGTGGTCTTCGGCAAGGCCAGTACGACGACGGTCGATCTGGCCAATCTCGGGGCCGGCGGCTTTCGCATCGACGGCATTGATTTAGGTGACTACTCGGGCGTCAGCGTCTCCGGCGCCGGCGATGTCAATGGTGATGGGCTATCCGATCTCATCGTTGGCGCCGATGGCGCCGACCCGGGTGGCGATAGCCGCGCAGGCGAAAGCTACGTCGTATTCGGGAAGGCCAGCACGACGGCAGTGGATCTGGCCAATCTCGGCGTTGGCGGCTTCCGCATGGATGGTATCGATCTCGGTGATCGCTTGGGCCTCAGCGTCTCCGGCGCGGGCGATGTCAACGGCGATGGCCTGGCCGATCTAGTCGTCGGTGCGCCTAACGCCGACCCGGGCGGGGATAGCCAAGCAGGCGAAAGCTATGTCGTGTTCAGCGCCTCGGCGCCGCTGTTAAGTTCCACTTATCGCCTACGGAGTCGAAACGGCAATCCCCCGCGCATGGCGGTCGGCATCACCGGTAACGGCAGCAACGACGGCACGCCGGGTGCGTGCTTTTGGATCGACTTTGCTGACGGCGAAGACTTTCTGAGTTCGGCGTCCACGGAAGCCGTCACCCTCAGTCGATCGTCCGGTGCCTTCACGATGCAGGCCGCCCAGGTCTCCTGGCGCCTGCAGACCAATCGTCAGAACTGGTCCAGCGCCGAGATTACCGTCCGCTATCTCGACAGTGAGCTTCTGATCGCCAATGAAAACGCTCTCCAGCTCGTTTTTTCGCCTACCGGTACCGCACCCTTTACGCCGCTATTGACCGAGCGAAATACGCAGAACAACACCCTCCGCGCGACGATTACCGAGCCCGGGTTCCTATACATTGGTGAGGGTGAGATTCCGGACGAGTTGTTCAGCGATCATTTCGAAGAGACGTCGCGATAGCGCGGGTTCGTATAACTCGATTGCCCGTCTTTGCCTGCAAGGACCGCAATCATCGATTGATGTGAATGCAATTGGTGGCCGTCACCGGTGAGGGGCTTGCCAGCGCAGGTGTGCGGTAATCGATGAAGGTGGCATTGCGCACCACGACAACATTTTTTACGGAGGTCTCGATGAAGCAACTCCTGGGCTTTCCCATCGCGCTCTGGCTGATCCTTCCGATCGCTACGGCGCTCGCCGACAGCAACGAGAATTATCTATCCAACAATCGATACGCCAATCGTGCCCAACTCGAAGCCAACAAGCAGGTGGCGATGGGGTTCTATCAGGACCTCTGGGCGACGAACAACACCGACCGCTATTCGGACTACGTGGCCGACAGCTATGTCGTCCACGACATCGGCGATCGCAAGGGTGTGACCGAGCCGGCGATCGAGCAGAAGCTCATCGCCGATCGATTCTGGGATGGCGGAGATATGAGCTTCGAGCTGGACTACCAGATCGCGGAGGGCGATCTGGTGGCCACGCGCTGGACCTGGCACTACGAACCGGAAACCCTGCTGTCGAGGTTCATGTTCGGCTCCAACTCGATCCCGATCATCAATGTCTTCCGCATCAAGGACGGCAGGATCGTCGAGGTCTGGAACCATCGCCACGACATCGATACCAACATCACCAATCTCTATCTCATACAGGGCCTGCTCATCGGACTGTTGATTGCCCTGATTCCGACGGTGATGGTCTTTCGCCTGCGCCGGAAGCTGAAGCGGTCCCAGGCGGGATGATCCGGATGCAAGGGAAAGCGTTTCCGTGCCCGCTGTTCTTCAACGCGGGGGCGGGTTCTGGCTGCTTGATCTGGATGGATTGACCGGACGGCGTCCGGCGTCCGGCGGTCGAGCTGCGCGGTGAGTCGATCCTATGGATGCGCTGTCGGGCCTGTGGTAGATTGCCAATAATGATTTCGATGATGCGACAGCGGCAGAGGCGTCTGGCTCAGGGTAGCCTGGCCCTGTTTGCGCTGTTCTGGTTCAGCCTGATCACCGCACCCTGTGCGATGGCGCACGTCGATCATGGCGACGGCGCGCCGGCCAAGCATCACGATTGCCCCCACTGCCCACCGAAGCCCTGTCATCAGAAGGCCTTCGAGCCGGTCGATTGCGATCAGCTCGATCCCGTCGATCGTCTGCGACTCCTCGACGGCGGGCAGTTCCTTGCTTTGCTGCCGGCCGAGTCGGTCGCGATTCCGACACGGCGCGACTTTCAGTCCGACCGATGGTTTGAGTACGCCGTCCAGGCCCGTGATGGTCCGCGAAGACATCTGATCTTCCAGCACTTCAAGGAATAGTCCCGATCTCCCGCTCGTGAGCCCCGAGCCGTTGCGCTCGGCGTTTCCATTGTGTTGTGGAGGTCGACCATGCGTGGTCCCGTTTTTTGCTTAGTGATGCTGACCGCACCGACGATCAGCGCCTTCGATCTGGCCGAGGCCGAGCGCCTGGCCGTTGAATCGGATCCGGTGCTTCAGGCCCTGGATTCTCGTGCCAGCGCGTCGCGACATCTGGCGGTTGCCGCCGCGCAGTTGCCTGACCCGGCCCTGCAGATGGGCGCGCAGGCCGTGCCGCTGCCGAGCTTCGATGTGCGCGATGAGCCGATGACCCAGTTTCAGCTGGGCGTGGAGCAGCGGGTTCCGGCACCGTCCCAGCGGCAGGCGGCAGTGCAGCGGGTCGAGGCCGAAGGAGAGGCCCTGAATCTGCAGTCCAACGCCAGAGCGCTTCAGGTGCGGGCCGCCGTGCGGGAGCAGTGGACTGAGATCGTTCGCCTGCAATCCCTGATCGAGCTGACGGAGGCGCGGGCCGGGCTTCTGGTGCGCTACAGCGAGGCCCTGGAGAGCGGCCTGGAGAACGGGCGAGTCAGCCAGCAGACTCTGCTTGATGGCCGGACGCGCGAGCTGCGCGTGCAGCGAGCCCTGACGCAGTTGAAAGTGGGGCTGGCCGAACGCCGCGCCGAGCTCGCGGCCTGGCTGCCCGGAATCGAGCTGCCCGAGTCCCTGGATGTCGTCGACCTGCCCGAGACCAGGGACATGGAGCTGGCGGTACATCCGGAAGTGATCGCGGCGGGCGCCGAGGTGCAGGTGGCCGAGGCCGAGATCGCAGCCGCCCAGTCCTCCTTCGATCCTGGCTGGTCCTGGTCCCTGGGTGTGGGGCGGCGTGTCGGTGACACGCCCGCGGGCGCGCCGGACGAGACGCTGCTGAATGCACAGCTTCGAATCGAACTGCCCCTGTTCACGCGCAACCGTCAGTCGCAGCGCCTGGCCGCTGCCCGCGCCAGCCATCGGGCGGCCCTGACCGAACCGGTCGAGATCCAGCGGCGCCTGGCTGCCAGGCTCGAGCACGCCGAGGAGCGCGTGGCGCAGTACGTCGAACTGGACAACACCTACAGCACGGCGATCCTTCCGCGTGCCCTGGACGCGGCCGAGGCGGCGCGGGACAAGTATCGCAACGGCACGATTCCGCTCGAGGACGTGCTCGCCGCGGAGATCGAAGTACTGGAGATTCGACACGAGCGGATCGAGGCGCGTCTGGAGATCGATCGTGCCCGTATCGAGCTGGCTTATCTGGGAGGGCTGTGATGATGATCAAGACCGAACGTTTACCCACAGGCTCCGCAACCGGCGCCACCGTAGTTGCCCTCGTTCTGCTCGCCGGGTCGCTTTCGATCGATGCTCGACAGGACGGCCCGGATGAGGTCGAGACGTCGCAGCCGGTCGCGGAGACGATTGATCAGGGAATGGATCACTCGGGAATGGATCACTCGGGGATGGATCATTCGGGGATGGATCATTCGGGAATGGATCATTCGGGGATGGATCATTCGGGGATGGATCATTCGGGAATGGATCATTCGGGGATGG
>CAZDFS010000018.1:44298-44418 GCA_964504865.1 uncultured Wenzhouxiangella sp. | reverse complement strand
ATCATTCGGGAATGGATCATTCGGGAATGGATCATTCGGGAATGGATCATTCGGGGATGGATCATTCGGAGATGGATCACTCGGAGATGGATCACTCGGAGATGGATCACTCGGAGATGG
>CAZDFS010000018.1:26645-44056 GCA_964504865.1 uncultured Wenzhouxiangella sp. | reverse complement strand
CGGAGATGGATCATTCGGAGATGGATCATTCGGAGATGGATCATTCGGAGATGGATCATTCGGAGATGGACCATGCGGGGATGGATCACTCGGGGATGGACCAATCTCAGATGGACCACTCTCAGATGGATCACTCTCAGATGGATCACGCGCGCGCCGCGTCGGGAGGGATCGACGGCAATCGCGAGGTAGCCTACTGGGTCGCGCCTATGGATCCGAACTTTCGCCGCAATGAGCCCGGTCTGTCGCCGATGGGCATGGCACTGGTGCCGGTCTACGTCGACGAGCTGTCCCCGGCCGGCACCGTTCGGGTCACGCTGGCGACGCAGCAGCAGATGAACCTGCGCACCGCGACGGTGAGGGAAGGGCGCCTCTGGCGCCACATCGATACGGTGGGTGAGGTGGTCTGGGATGCCAGTCAGATCAGCCATGTGCACTCGAGGGTCGCCGGCTGGATCGGCGAGATCGCCATCGATACGGTCGGTGAGGCCCTTGAAGAAGGCCAGCTGCTCTACACCCTTTACTCCCCCGACCTGTCCAACGCGCAGGATGAAATGCTGCGCGCCCGAACGGGCGGCGCGGGCTTGCTGGCCAGTGCCCGAGCGCGCCTGAGTACGCTTGGGGTGCAGGCTCCCGTTATCGAGCGGATCGAACGCGAGGGTCAGGCGATCGAGTACGTTCCCTGGTATGCGGAGCGGTCCGGCGTAGTCAGCGCCCTGGGCATCCGGGGCGGGATGCGCGTGACGCCGGATCTCGAGATGCTCGAGATTGCTTCGACCGCGCCGGTGTGGGTCATCGCGGAGGTGACCGGTCGCCAGGTCGACTGGCTGGCCGAGGGGCAGGTGGCCGAGATCAGCACCGACTACCGGCCCGGTACCGGTTTCCAGGCGCGTATAGATTATCTCTATCCGGCCTTCGACGCGCGCACGGGCACCCAACGCGTGCGCCTGCCCGTAGCGATCGATGAGCCCCTGCTCAGGCCCGGCATGTGGGTCGATGTGCGAATCTTTGCCGGCCCGGTCGACGGCCAGGTCTACATTCCCCGTGAGGCGCTGATTCGAACGGGCCAGAGCGAGCGCGTCATCGTTCGACGCGAGGACGAGCTCTTCGAGGTACGCGAGGTGAGCTCTGGCATGGAAAGCGGGGAGTTCGTCGCCATCCTGACCGGGCTGCGGCCAGGCGAGATCGTGGTCAGCTCGGGCCAGTTCCTCCTCGACTCGGAGGCCAGCCTGTCTTCGTTCGGAGGCAATGAATCGGGAGACCCCCATGCGCACCATTGATTCAAGTCCATCCGGCGGGAGGACCGAGCGATGATCGACGCGATCATTCGCGCTGCCATCGCCCAGCGTTGCCTGGTGCTTCTGCTGGGCGCACTCCTCCTTGGCGGCGGTTTCTATGCCCTGAAAAGCACGCCGGTCGACGCGATCCCCGACCTGTCGGATCCGCAGGTGATCGTGCGCGCGCCGTTCCCTGGCCAGGCCCCGCAAGTGGTCGAGAATCAGGTGACCTATCCTCTGACAACGGCCTTGATGGCCGTGCCCGGTGCCCACACGGTGCGCGGCTTCTCGATGTTCGGCGATGCGTTCATCACCGTCCTGTTCGATGAGGGTACCGATATCTACTGGGCTCGTGCGCGCGTGCTCGAGTATCTGAGCCAGGTCTCAGGCCGCCTGCCTGACGGCGTGCGTGCCGAGCTGGGGCCGGACGCGACCGGAGTCGGCTGGATCTATAAATACGTGCTTGTCGACCGCAGCGGCAGCACCGATCTGGCCGAGCTTCGCGCACTGCAGGACTGGTTTCTGAAGTTCGAGCTACAGGCCGTATCGGGCGTGTCCGAAGTGGCCACAATGGGCGGACAGGTCCGCGGCTACCAGGTCGTGCCTGACCCGAATCGCCTGCGCGCGCTGGGTCTGGACCTCGGCCAGTTGCGCCGCGCGATCCAGGCCAACAACGCCGAGACCGGCGGCTCGCTGATCGAAATGGCCGAGGCCGAGTACATGATCCGCGCCGACGGCTACCTGCAGTCCATCGACGACTTGCGCTCGGTGCCGACCGGCCTGGTGACGGACGGTACCCCGGTGTTGCTCGGCGATGTCGCCGAGATCCGCCGCGGGCCGGTCGCTCGGCGCGGCGTGGTCGAGCTGGACGGTGAAGGCGAGGTGGTCGGCGGCATCATCGTGATGCGCCACGGCGAGAACGCGCGCGCGGTCATCGAGCGCGTTCGTGCCCGTCTCGATGAGCTTGCCGGCGGCCTGCCTGATGGGGTCGAGATCGTAGAGACCTACGATCGCTCCGGCCTGATCGATGCGGCTATCGCGACGCTTTGGACCAAGCTTGCGGGTGAGTTTGTCGTCGTGGTGCTGATCATCGGCATTTTCCTCTGGCACTTCAGGTCCTCGCTGGTCGTGCTGGTGTCTCTTCCGCTGGGCGTGCTGGCCGCCTTCGTGATCATGAGAGTTCAGGGCATCAACGCAAACATCATGTCGCTCGGGGGCATTGCGATCTCGATCGGGGTGATGGTCGATGCGGCGATCGTGTTGATCGAAAACGTTCACAGGCACTTCGAGCGCGAGCCTGAGGACCTTTCCGAGCCAGAGCGGTGGAAGGTGGTCGAACGAGCCACCCTCGAAGTGGGTCGACCGATCTTCTTCACGCTACTGCTCGTTGCTCTGTCCTTCCTGCCGGTGTTCGCGCTGCAGGCACAGGAGGGGCGGCTGTTCGCACCCCTGGCCTTCACCAAGACTTATGCGATGGCCGCCGCGGCCGGGCTGGCAGTGACCCTGGTGCCCGTGCTCTGTGGCTACTTCATCCGCGGACGATTGCGCAGGCGCGATGCCAATCCGGTGGCGCGCGGCCTGCAGGCTGTCTATCGGCCGGTGATCGCCTTCGCGGTGCGGCGACCGGTGCTGGTGGTGCTGATGGGGCTTGCGCTGGGCTTCTCGGCGCTGTTTCCGTATTCGCGGATCGGCTCTGAGTTCATGCCGACCCTCGACGAGGGCAGCCTGATGTACATGCCAACCACGCTGCCGGGCCTGAGCCCCCGTGAGGCGCGAGAGATCCTGCAGCAGACCGACCGGATCATCGCCTCGCACCCGGAGGTCGCGCGCGTGATGGGCAAGATCGGACGCGCCGAGACGGCCACCGATCCGGCGCCGCTGACGATGATCGAGACCTTCATCACCCTGAAGCCCCGCGCCGAGTGGCGGGCCGGCGTGACCACCGCCGACATCCGGCGCGAGCTTGACGAGATGGTGGATTTTCCGGGCCTGACCAATGCTTTCGTGTTCCCGATCCAGACCCGCATCGACATGCTCCAGACCGGCATCCAGACCGACGTCGGCATCCTGGTCACCGGGCCTGAGCTCGAGACGATTCAGCAGCTGACGACGCGGATCGCTGAACTCGTTGAGCCGCTCCCTGGGACGGCCAGCGCTTTCGCCGAGCGGCCAGCGGGCGGGCGTTACGTCACGCTGTCGCTGGATCGCGGCGCACTGGCCCGCTACGGTCTATCGATCGCCGAGGTTCATGAGGTGGTGCGCTTCGGGCTCGGAGGCGCCACGGTCACCGAGACCGTCGAAGGACTGGAACGATTCCCCGTCACGCTCAGACTGCCCGCTGACTGGCGTGACTCGCCGCAGAAGCTCATCGATCTGCCCTTCGTGACCCCAAGCGGGGCTACCGTTACGCTCGGCCAGGTCGCCGAGGTCGCGATCGAGGACGGCCCGCCGCGGATCCGAACCGAGAACACTCGCCCGGCCGGCCTGGTGCTGGTCGAGGTGGAGGGTTTAGTTCTCAGCGACTGGGTCGATCAGGCGCGCGAGGTGCTGAGCGCCGAGGTCGACTTCCCGCCGGGCTACGCCTTTGCGATCAAGGGTCAGTACGAGTACCTGGAGCGGGCCACGGAGCGGCTGCAGCTGATGATCCCGGTAACGCTTGCAATCATCGTGATCCTGCTGATGTTGACCTTTCATCGATTCTCTGACGTGCTGCTGGTGCTGCTGATTGCTCCGCTGTCGATCGCCGGCGGCCTTTGGCTCATGTGGCTGATTGGCTACCAGCTGTCGGTCGGCGTGGCGGTCGGTTTCATCGCGCTGGCCGGGCTGGCCGCAGAGGTCTGCGTGCTGATGCTGGTGTACCTGAATCAGGCGGTAGATGATTATCGCAAGGCCGGCGGCTCACTTGATGAGGCAATCGTCGATGGCGCGGTTCGTCGCGTCCGACCCATCACCATGACCCAGGCCACGGTATTTCTCGGCCTTCTTCCGGTGATGCTGACCACCGGCATCGGCTCGGAAGTCATGCAGCGCATCGCGGCACCGATGATCGGCGGCGTATTCGCGGTCTGGCTGTCGGCCCTGGTGATCCTGCCGGCCGCCTATCGATTGTGGCATGGTCGGGGTGACATTCAACGAGGCTGATATGAACGACAACAAGCACGACCCGAAGTCCGATCATGATCACTGCTGCCACGGCGAGCATGCTGAACCCGAACCCGGGAAAAACTACGACCGCGTGCCCGAGGACTTCGATGGCACGGTCTACACATGTCCGATGCACCCGGAGGTGCGCGAGCCCGGTCCCGATGACTGCCCGCTGTGCGGCATGGCGCTGGAGCCAGAGACCGTAACGCTGGAGCCGGAGGATACCTCCGAGCTCGATGACATGAGGCGGCGGATGTGGATTGCTGCGGCGCTGACGGTGCCGATTCTTGTGCTGGCGATGGGCGGGATGATTCCGGGCGTGGCTCTCCAAGACTGGATTCCCCACCGGATTCGCGTGTCGATCGAGCTGGCCCTGGCCACGCCGGTAGTGCTCTGGTGCGGCTGGCCCTTCCTGGTGCGTGGCGTGAGGTCGGTGCAGCGACGGGCGCTCAACATGTTCACGCTGATCGGACTGGGCGTGTCGGTGGCCTTCGTCTACAGCGTCGTGGCCACGGTGGCGCCCAGCCTGTTCCCGCCCTCGTTCCGGGGTGAGTCAGGCCAGATCGGGGTGTATTTCGAGGCCGCGGCGATGATCGTCACCCTCGTGCTGCTGGGGCAGGTGATGGAGCTGCGTGCCCGTTCCTCGACCAACCAGGCGATCAAGAGCCTCCTCGAGCTGGCCCCGCAAACGGCGCGCCGGATCGACGCCGACGGCAACGAGGAGGACGTGCCGCTCGATAAGGTCCAGGTCGGTGATCGCCTGCGCGTGCGGCCGGGGGAGAAGCTGCCCGTCGACGGCACCGTTATCGAGGGCCGATCGTCCGTCGACGAATCGATGCTGACCGGCGAGTCCGTGCCGGTGGAAAAGGAGGAACGCGATGAGGTGATCGGTGCCACCGTCAACGGCAGCGGCACACTGATCATCGAGGCGGCGAAGGTCGGCCAGGACAGCATGCTCAATCAGATCGTGCAGATGGTCGCGAAGGCTAGCCGATCGCGCGCGCCGATCCAGGGACTCGCCGATCGAGTTGCGGCCTGGTTCGTGCCCACGGTGATCCTGTGCGCGGTGATCGCCTTCATCGTCTGGGCGATCTGGGGGCCGGAGCCAGCCATGGCCTACGCTCTGATCAATGCTGTTGCGGTGCTGATCATCGCCTGTCCCTGCGCCCTGGGCCTGGCCACGCCGATGTCGATCCTGGTCGCCAGCGGCAGGGGCGCGTCGGTGGGCGTGTTGTTCCGCGACGCCGAGGCGATCCAGACCCTGCGCGATGTCGACACACTGGTGGTCGACAAGACCGGCACCCTGACCGAGGGAGCGCCGACGTTGACCGAGGTCGAAGCTGCCGACGGCTTCGATGAGTTGACCGTTCTCCGGATTGCCGCCTCCCTAGAGCGTGGCAGCGAGCATCCGCTGGCCGAGGCGATCGTGACGAGCGCCCGCGAGCGCGACGTGGACCTGCACGAGGTCGAGGACTTCGACTCCGTCACGGGGCAGGGCGTCGTCGGCTTCATCGACGGCCAGCGCATCGCGCTCGGCAACGCCGCGCTGATGAAAGGCGAAGACGTCGAATCGTCATCGCTAGCCGATCGCGCCGACGACCTGCGCAAGCAAGGACGCACCGCAATGTTCCTGGCGGTCGACCGCGAATTGGCCGGGCTGGTGGCGGTCGCCGACCCGATCAAGGAGACGACGCGCGAGGCCATTGCCTCGCTGCACGCTGAGGGCCTTGCGATCGTGATGTTGACCGGCGACAGCGAGACCACGGCTCGCGCCGTGGCCGAAGAGCTCGGAATTGACAAGGTCTTCGCCGACGTGCGTCCCGACGAAAAAGCCGACCACGTAGCTCAGCTCCAGGATGCAGCCCGTGTTGTCGCGATGGCCGGCGACGGCATCAACGATGCGCCGGCGCTGGCCACTGCCCGGGTCGGCATCGCGATGGGCACCGGCACCGATGTGGCCATGGAGTCAGCGGGCGTGACGCTCGTCAAGGGCGATCTTACGGCCATCGTCCGAGCGATCCGCCTGAGCCGTGCGACGATGCGCAACATCAAGCAGAACCTGCTATTCGCCTTCGGCTACAACAGTCTCGGCGTTCCGATCGCGGCCGGCGTGCTCTATCCCTTCTTCGGTATCCTGCTCTCGCCCATGATCGCCGCAGCGGCCATGTCCTTCAGTTCGGTTTCGGTGATCGGCAACGCCCTGAGGTTGCGTTCAGCGCATCTGTCGTAAGGGACCGAGCCGTCAGCCTGGAAGATTGGGTTCCCTAGCTTGTGCACAAGCAGGGGTTGTCACCCCTGCTTGTGAGGTCAGTTGATCAACGTGATGGCTGCGGGAAGTGATTCCTGGTTCCCGCTTCGATATCGATCGTCTTGCGGAACATCACCAGAACGGCACCAGTGAACAGCGTCAACACGGCCAGGAGCCCAGCAACGAACCCGATGAAATCAGGTGTCCAGGCGCCGTCGAAATAGCGGGCGGCCGGCAGCATCTCATCCATCATGGTCATGGACATCCCGGCCATCGCCGTGTAGTGCATACCGCAGACGGCCAGGCCCATGAGCAAGGGGCTTGCCAGGCGCAGTAGGCCGGTCCATTGCGTGAAGATATGCAGTGCGACGGTAGCAGCCACGAGAGCGATCCCGATCGAGATCCAGTAGTAGAGGGGATCGTGGCTCATGGTTGCCGCCATGCGCATGGCATCCATCCCGACGTAGTGCATGGCCGCGACGCCAGCGCCGAACAGCAGGCCGGCAATCAGCCATGCGGGTCGGCTTGCCCAGCGATAGACCGTATAGAAGGCAGCAAAGCACAGGGCAATCGGCAGGGCCGCGGAGATCAGGGTGCCAGACACGTCATAGCTCACTGCCATTTCCGTGCGGTAGGCCAGCATGCCGATGAAGTGCATCGCCCAGATCGCGCAGCCGCCAAAGACGAGCGCGGCAAGCGCAAGCCAGCCGAACTGGATCGAGCCGTCGAAGATGCCGATGGTGCCGAGCTGCAGGATGTTCTGCCACTCGCCGCCGCGGCGGTTGACGGGCAGTACCTGATGGCGGACGGCCACCGTGTAGCCGGTGTTTCCGTTGAAGTCGTCGCTGAAGCCGAGGCCGAACTGGATCGAGCCGTCGCGGCTGACGATGTAGTCGGAGATATACAGACTGACCAGCGCTCCGATCACAGACACCAGATAGGACAGGGCGACCAGCCCAAGGTCATGCGAAGCGACGAAAGACGTCATGGGAATTCCCCTTGCTTGAAATGAGCGATGGAAGGGTAGTAAGTGCGGATGAACAGCTGCGTTGACGACAGTGAAGCAGCGTTCACGTTGCCCCTCATCGCACTGAGCAGGAGGGGTTTTCAGACGCGATGAAAAGCCCGGGCGTCTCGGGTTTCCTGCCACTGGTGTCGGACCAGTGCCATCAGTGGGTTCATTTTTCGGCGCGTCGGACGACCGTCGCCCATGGCGATGATATTGCGGTAGTAGAAGGCCATGGCGGCGAAGCCATTGGCGGCCTTGATCGTATCGTTGCTGGAGGCCGGTCCGAACCAGCCGGGCCCCAGCCGTAGGTTCTTCTCCAGGGCGGGTAGGGCGTCGATTCTGCTGTCGAGCAGCTTCGCGGGAGCATCGGGATCGACGCAGAGGGGGCGTCCAAGACCGATCATGGCGACCCCTTCGCTGAGCGCAGCGTTCATGGCGGCTGCCGTTCGGAACCCGCCCGTGACCATCACGGGGGTCTGTGCCGACTCGATGATCTGTGCGGCGTAGCGCATGAAGTAAGCCTCGCGTGCCCGTGTCGAAGCACGGACCTCATCCTCGAAGACCGGCTCAAGGCCTTCCAGGCCCATCATGCGGGGTTGCTCGTAGTTACCGCCTGAAATCTCGAGCAGATCGATGCCCTCGTGCTCCAGCACCTTCACCACGCCCTGGCAGTCCTCGAAGCTGAAGCCCCCTTTCTGAAAGTCTGAAGAGTTGAGTTTGACCGACAGGATCCGGCTCGGCCCGATTGCGTCTCGTACCTGTCGGACCGTTTCGATCAGCAGGCGCGCTCGATTCTCCAGCGAACCGCCCCAGTCATCGTCGCGCCGGTTGACGAGCGGATTGAGGAACTCCGAGATCAGGTAGCCGTGAGCGGCGTGCACCTGAACCCCGTCGAAGCCGGCGTCGCACAGGATCCTGGCCGTTTGAGCGAAGCGCTGGATGACTTCTTCGATCTCTTCGGCGCTCAGGGCTCGCGGTCTGCCGAACAGCCCGCCGGGGAGTTTGACGGCCACGGCCGACGGGCCGACGGGTTCGGGGGCAATGGATTTCGGCGATTGGCGTCCGGCGTGGGAAATCTGCCCGATCACCCTGCCGCCGCCTGACTGCGCCGCTCGAGCCCAGGCCGACAGTCCCTGCAGGGCCTGCGCGTCCTGTTCGCCGTCGATGACGATATTCGCCGGGCGTTCCCGATAGCGGCCGTCGACCATGATGTTGCCCGTGATCTGCAGGCCGATGCCGCCCTCGGCCCAGCGTCGGTAAAGCCGGATGATCCGCTCGCCGGCGCGCCCGCCGGGCTCGGCCAGCCCTTCGGTCATCGCGGCCTTGGCGAGGCGGTTGGGAATGGCGGCGCCGCAGGGCAGGGTAAGGGATTGGTTCAGCGTCATCGTTCGAATCCGGATGCAGAAGAGCGGTATCAGTTGAATCGATCCAGGCGGTGAGTGCAAGTGCGCTCGATTTTTTTCGATCGGTGAAGGGTTCGGGCGGGATCCCCCGTATGCCTTGTTTAGTGACCCTACAACTGCTACCTCGGAGTCCAGACGCATGGCCCGTTTCAACTCGACTCGCCCCAACCCGGCGCTGATCTGCCTGATTCTCATGAGCATCGCCTTGCCGGCGCAGGCCCAGACCGGGGATAGCGAGCCACCGCTGGTCGTACCGATTGCCGGTCCCTGGCAGCCCGAACCCGAGACAGATCGTGATCTTCCGGAAACCGACGTCAGCGACAGGGACCAGGAAGAGGATATCGGTCAACCGGTCCCGGCCAACACCGGACGAGCCTACACGGCGCTGGCGCCGAGCTTTGTCCGCTACGAGCAGGACGACCCGGAATGGGCGCTGACAGGCTCCTGGTCCCCGGTGACCCTGGCCTCTGTCAGCGGCGGCAGCCACGCCCGGTCGAGTACCGCAAACGACACGGCGCAGCTGATTTTTTCCGGCACCTGGGTCAACCTCGGGCTCGTCGCTGACCGATTCAGCGGCGAGGTCGAGGTGCTGATCGATGGCAGCAGCGAGGGGGTCTTCGATCTGTATCGCCGGACTACAACGCCCGTCACGCTGGCTTTCGATGGACTCACTCCCGGGCTGCATACGGTCGAGATCGTCGTGCTCGGCACCGCCAACCCCTTGTCCGGCAACGAACGCGTCCAGCTCGACTACGCCGACAGCGGCGACGGTTCGCTGCTGCCGGACGGCCAGTTCGAAGATGGCGATGCGCGCATCCTGCTCACCGGTGGATGGAATACGTCGACTAACGCCCTGGCCAGCGGTGGCACGATGATCACCTCATCGAGCGGAACGGCCTGGTTCCCGTTTTCGGGTGACTCCTTCAGCCTGCATGCGCTGGCCTACAGCAACGGTGGACGGGTCAAGCTCTACGTCGATGGCCAGCCCCTCGACATCATCGACCTCTACGAACCGGTGTTCGCCAGTTCAGCAGAAACACGGGTCTTTTCCTATGAGGGGTTCGGTCCGGGCGATCACGTCCTGACCATCGTCAGCTATCAGTACTTGGCCGTCATCGACCGGATAGAGACGCCCGGCACCGCGCCCTTCATCGACCCGGCTGCGCCAGTCTCTGGCGTGGTTCGGTACGAGGGCGATCACCCCGGTTTGACTTTCAACGGCGTTCCGCTGAACGTGGCCCCGGCGAGCTGGGAAACCTTGGGCAATATCTTGTCAAGCGGCGCCAGCCAGGGAGAGCTGGTCAGGTCGTCGGTTGTCGATGACTCCATCGAATTTGTCTTCGATAGCGAATGGCTTGCCTTGGGCTTTGTTCAAGATGACCAGAGCGGACAAGCCGAAATCTCGATCAACGGTGACGTTGTCGAAACCCTCGATCTCTACAGCCGCGACAGTCGCAGTCTCAGTCGCTATTACCGCGATCTTGGCCCAGGACCCCACAGCGCGCGCATCCGAGTGCTGGGTACGGCGTCGCCGGCTTCAGCCGGAACCCGGGTGGCCTTTGACTATGCCGAAGTCTGGGATGGGCAGCCGCTGGCCGATGGCACCTTTGAAGACACCGATAAAGAGCGTGTTCGATTCAGTCGTAGCTGGGGTCGAAGGACAAGCCCGGACGCCAGTGGCGGAACTTATGCAGCCAGCAGCGGCAACAGCCTGACCCCGGGTTCGGCGTGGTTTCATTTCACGGGTGATTCTGTTTCCTGGCAGGGTTGGACTCGCTCCAACTATCAGGATGTGGAATTCCTGGTCGATGGACAGACCATCGCCGTCAAGGATCTGTTCGACCAGAACGAAGGAACGCGTTCGTTCTCGTTCGATGAGCTGGGTCCCGGCCTGCACGTTCTCGAAGTCCGACAGATTCGGGAGTTCATCGCCAGCCTGGACCAGGTGACAACCCCGGCGGTCGGGACGCCCGACCCGGAACCCGTTCTGCCACCCATCGTGCGCTACGAGGAATACCACCCGAGCATGAGCTACAGCGGGTTGCCGGCGGAGGTCATGCCTCGGACCTGGTCATCGTCAGCTGTCCTCCAGGCCAGTCGAGGGCGGATACATAGCAGTAGTACCCCCGGCGACGTCTGGCGCATCGACTTTGATGGTCAGTGGATTGCGCTGGGCTTCCGGAGCACCGGAAGCTCTGGCACGGCCGAGGTCTTCATTGATGGTGCCTCCCGGGGAATCATCGATACCTCCGGCGGCGTCAATCAGAGTAAGTCATTCACTTACGGCGGCCTGTCGGCGGGCCCGCATGTGCTCGAGGTCGTTGTCCAGAGCGGCACGATCTCGCCGGACTTCGCCGACGTCTGGGACGGCCAGCCAGTGCCCGACGGTGTCTACGACGTCAATCTCGAAGCGGCGCCACAGAACCTGGTTCATCTGAGCTATCGATCATGGTGGCGGGAAGGCATCGACGAGTACGCAGTTGATGACGACTTTCTGACCCCTTTCGCCAGTTCTCAAACCAATAGCTGGTTCACTTTTACGGGTAACTCGCTGACCGTGCTGGCCTATGAACGGGATGGAACCGAGATTCAGATCCTGATCGACGGTGTTGATCAGGGTGTGTTCGACATGAGTTCCGAAGCGCCGTTCCGGAATCAGCCCCGCGCAATCCACTTCAATAACCTTGGCGACGGGCCGCATATTGTCCAGGTTTATAACTCGTCTCTCGGGCTGACCACCTCTCGTATCGATGCGTTCGAGTCGAATCCCGATGACTTCGCGACCCACAAACCGGTGGTTGAATGGTACGACACGACGGCCCAGGAAACGCTGCCCGGCGGTGACGGCACGGGTTTCCTGTCGACGATCGCCATCGGCGATCTCGAGGGCGATGGTCTGGTCGAGCTCATCGCACCCAGCCTGAACGGACGGCTCTACGTCTACCGCGGCGACGGCCAGGATGCGGGCGGCGGATCGCCGATTCGCTGGTCAAGCGACCTCGCTGGTCCAACGGCCGAACCGGCCCTGGCCGACCTTGACGGCGATGGGACCGCCGAGATCATCGTCTCGGGCCGAGAGGGGACCTTCGCCTTTCGGCACGATGGGCAGTTGCTGTGGAGCAATACGGCGGTCAAGTCCTACTTTGCGGCGCAGAGTCTCCCCTGGGGCGGCCCGTCGATCGCCAATCTCGATCTCGACCCGGAACCGGAAATCGCGATCTCATCGATCAACGATGCCCTCTACGTGCTCGATCATGAGGGCAACGTCGAGTTCAGTGCCCCCCAGGGCGACGGTTTCCTGACCGTGCCGGTACTGGCCGACCTGACCGGCGATGGCATCCTGGATATCGTGATTGCCGCGGAGTGGACGATCAAGGTCATCGACTATCAGAACGGCGGCACCGTTGCCTGGAGCCGGGATCTGCCTGATCCGATCGCGATCCTTGGAGGCGCCGGCGCCTTCGGTTCGCCAGCCATTGCCGATCTCGATGACGATGGTCGCGCCGAAGTCATCATCAACTGGGGCCACGTGGTCGAGGCCCTGGAGGATGACGGCACGCTCCTGTGGCGCTACGAGACCGGCCGCACGGACCTGTACCGTCCCAGCCCGGTGACCGTCGCGGATGTGACCGGCGATGGCCAGGTCGATCTGGTCACGGCATCGGCGATCAGTGCGGGCTTCAGCGTATTCAATCACCTGATGATGGTCGTCGACGCCGGCGGCAGCCTGGTCTGGGAGCAGACCGTGGCCGATAACAGCGCCTCGGCCTCCGGCGTCGCCGCCCAGGACCTGACCGGTAACGGCGCCTGGGAGATCCTCTGGAACGGCTCCCAGGACGGCTTCCTGATCCTCAACGGCCCTGACGGCGACCGCCTCTACAACGAGCCCTACACGGGCTCGGGCACCGTGCTGGATTACCCGACCCTGGCCGACGTTGACGGCGATGGCGAGGCGGAAATCGTGACCGCAGGCAGCAACGGGCTGTTTGTCATCGGTCACCCGGGCCGCTGGGTCGACTCGCGGCCGGTCTGGAACCAGCACAACTACCACATCAACAACATCAACAACGACTGGTCCGTGCCCTTCACCCAGGAAAACAGCTGGGAGACGCACAACACCTATCGCACCCAGACCCCGGATCGGGACCCCGGTTGTGTTTTCGACAACGGCGTGCCGGTGCCGCCGAGCTTTGTCGAGCTCTCGCCGGAGCCCGGAGCCGTGCTGCCGTCCGGCATCCCGCTGGTGATCAGCGGACGGGTGCTGCCCGTCGTGCCGAGCCAGCCCGTGCTGTCTGTTACCGTGAACGGGGATCCGGTGGATCTCCTCGATGCCTCGGGCGCCTTCTTCGCGCTGGTCGAATTGCCCAGCGGCGAGAACGGCCTGCAGCTCCAGGCGAGCGATCGCTGCGGCGAGGGGCTGATCACGCTGGGCCTGAACGGCGGCCGAGACGACGCCAATCCCTGGGCGGACCTGGCCGACGCGTCGGTCCTGCTGGAGGCGCGCTTCGCTTCCACCACCCGCGATCGCGCCAACGAGCGTCTGCTCGTCGACGTCCAGGCCTTCAACGGCGGGCCCTCGGTGCCCGGCCCGGTGCTGATGGCGATCGGCAACGATGCTGATCCGACGCTGGGACTGCTCAATGCCGATGGCTTCACGCCCCAGGGCGAGCCCTACGTCGTCATCGTGCCCGACGGCGAGCTGCTGCCTGCCGGCGGTCTTTCCGCTGTCAGGGAGCTTGGCTTCACCAACCCGAACCAGCGCCCGATCGATTTCACGCCGCGCTGGATCGCGCCGATCAATCAGCCGCCGGCCTTCATCACCATCCCCGAAGCTCGGGCGACGGTAGGCCAGCCCTGGACCTACGCCGCCGGCACCCTCGACGGCAATGGCGATCCGGTCACGCTCCAGCTGCGCAGTGCGCCGAGCGGCATGTC
This sequence comes from uncultured Wenzhouxiangella sp., assembly GCA_964504865.1. Lineage (GTDB taxonomy): Bacteria > Pseudomonadota > Gammaproteobacteria > Xanthomonadales > Wenzhouxiangellaceae > Wenzhouxiangella. The sequence continues at coordinate 30,040 of CAZDFS010000018.1, read as the reverse complement.
GGTCGTCGGGAGCGAGGTGTCATGGACACCGGCGCAGGTCGGCAACTACGAGATCGTGATCGAGGCCAGCGACGGTCGGGGCGGCATCGCGACCCAGGGCTTCACCGTTCAGGTCAGCGACGCCAGCTTCAACCGCCCGCCGGTGTTTACGTCCTCGCCGCAGACCCAGCGTCCGATCGGCGCAAGCTATGTCTACGCTGCAGCCGCCTCCGACCTCGATGGTGATGTTCTGACCTTCAGCCTGCAGGCGGCGCCGGCCGGCGTCACGGTCGATCCGGTCAGCGGCGAAGTGCGCTGGGACCGCGCCGAGCCGGGTCAGCACAGCCTGGTGCTGAACGTGGACGACGGCCGCGGCGGTCAGGCCACTCAGGCCTGGACCCTGTACGTCGGCGAACCGGCCCTGACCCAGCCGGGCCCTGCCTTCAGCAGCGTGCCGGTGACCTACGCGACGCCCGGCGTGCAGTATCGCTACGTCTACAGGGTCAACAGCCCGCTGCCCGCGGCCCCGGTCGTCAGCCTGAGTCAGGCGCCGCCGACCATGATGCTGGACACGGTCGCCGGCACCCTGACCTGGGTGCCCACGGGCGCCGATCTTGGAACGCACGTGATCGAACTTCTGGCCCTGGACAGCAACGGCGAAGAGGCGCGCCAGCGCTTCGATCTCCAGGTCCTGCCCGAGCTGCCCAATCAGCCGCCGTTTCTGACCAGCAGCCCGACCCTGAACGCCCGCGTCGGCGCGCCCTACACCTATCTGGCGACGGCCATCGACCCGGAATTCGAGACCCTGAGCTTCAGCCTGGTTGGCGCGCCAGCAGGCATGACGATCGACCCCACGACGGGTCAGGTCGACTGGTTGCCCCAGACCACTGATCCGTCGACCAATGACGTGACCGTGCAGGTTCAGGATCCCCAGGGTGGGCAGGCGAGCCAGTCGTTCACGATTCAACTGCGGTCTGCGAACGTGGATCCGGTGATCACGACATCACCTGTGACGACGGTGACGGTGGGCGAGTTCTACAGCACGCGCTTCCTGATCAGCGATGCCGATGGTGATCCGGTGCGGTTCACGCTTCTGCAGGGGCCGCCGTCGATGACCCTGCACCCGACCCTGGGCTGGCTCCACTGGACCACGACGGGCGAATCGCCGGGCGTCTATCCCATCGTGATCGAAGTCACGGACGATTGGGGTGGACGACAGGAGCTGAGCTTTGATCTGACGCTCCTGGCCGACACGGAAGCGCCTGTCGTTGTGGCCACCATGGCGCCGGATCCGGCCTGTCAGAGTGAGCTCGCGGTCGTGTGTGTCGTGGCCTCGGACAACGTCGGTCTGAGCGAGGTCAGCCTGACCCTCGGCGGTGATGTGATGACGCTCGATGCTGCGCGCTGCACCCTCTGGACGCCGCCGGCTAATGGTTTGATTCCCGTTGTGGCAATGGCGACGGATCCCAGCGGTCTGACGACTCAGGACACGACCCCCCTGACGGTGATCGACTGCAACGACGAGCAGGCTCCGGTTGTCACCCTGGAGACGGCGTTGACCGGCGAGGCCTACAACCAGCCCGTGCCGATCGTGGTGACCATCGAGGACAACACCCCGGACATCCTGAGTTGGGAAGTCAGGCAGCGCGCGCTGGGCGCCGACGAAGTGACGATCCTGGCCAGTGGAGCCGGTCCCGTCGCGTCGTCGCAGGTGGCCGTCTTCGACCCGACGGTGCTGCCGTCCGATGACTATGAAATCACCGTCGAAGCCGGTGATGGGGCGCAGACGGGAGGCATCAGCTTCATTCTGGCCTCCGGAACGGGCCACAAACCGGGACGGATCAAGTTCGAAGTTGCCGATACGGTGCTGCGCATCGGTGGAATACCACTGTCGATCGGGCGCTCCTACGACAGCCTCGACGTTCAATCGAGCGCGACAGCGCCCAGCGATCTCGCGCCCGGTTGGCGCTTGATGCTGTCGGCGACGATCAAGGACTCGGCCCCGGACCTGGACCCCGGCGATGGCGGTTTCGATCAGCTGAGCGGCACGCCGTTCACGACCACGACGCGCGTTACGGTGACCAAGCCCAATGGCGAGGTGGTCGGGTTCCGCTTCGATCCTCAGGCCAAGTCCTTCCCGTCCGTGTTTCAGTACCAGGTCAATTTCGAGCCCGATCCAGGCGTGACCGACGAGCTCCGGGCCGTCGGTTGGCCCGACACGGTCTTCAAGCTCGGTGCCGGCTTTGCCAACTACATCATTCCTTACAATCCCTCACGCTATGAGCTGGAAACGGAAGAGGGTCTGGTCTACGTCATCGATGAATTCGAGGGACTGATCGAAGTACGGGACGTGCTGGGCGGGATCTTGACCGTGACCTCAGACGGGCTGCAGAGCTCCTGGGGCGTATCGGTCGACTACATCCGCGATGATCAGGGCCGCATCGTCGAGATCGTCTTGCCGGAGGAAGCGCCGGGTGAGCCCCTCGGTCGAATCCTCTACCACTACGACGCCGTCGGCAATCTGGTCAGCGTCACCGATCTTGCCGGAAACGACTCGACCTTCGTCTACGGCGATCCGGATTTCCCGCATCACATCACTGAAATGTACGACCAGCTGGGCAATGCCATTGCCCGCCATATCTTCGACGACGAGGGTCGATTAATCGCCCATTGTCCCGCGAGCGGTGATTTCGATACGCTCGAGGGCTGCAGCCTGTTCGAGTTCGACCCCGGGCTGGGCAGCGAGACCGTTTTCGACCCGAGGGGGTTTCGCAGTGAGCTGTTCTTTACCGACGACGGGCTGCTTGCCCTGCGCCGGGACTTCTACGACGACCTCAATTTCATCGAGCAGGCGTGGACCTACGACGAGGCCGGTCGGGTGCTTGAATACCGCGACGGCGATGGCGGCGTCGAGGTCCGCGAGTACGACGATGAGGGGAACGAGATTCGCAACACCGGCCCCGACGGCGGCGTCTGGACCTGGGAGTATGGCCAGTGCCCCGGAGAGTGGGTGCGGCAGTGCGATCCGACGGGAAGCTGCCAGGAACGCGAGTTGAACGAGGACTGTCGCCAAGTGCGCGTGGTGGACGCGCTCGGCTTCGAGCGACATTTCGACTACGACGACCGCGGGCTGCTGGTTCGCTCGACGGACGAGGTGGGGCAGACCCGCGAGGTCGACTATGACGATCGGGGCCTGATCGAACGCATCACGGACGCCAGCGGAGAGGTCCACGAATTTGAACATAACGCCGCCGGCTTGCTCACCCGGGTGACGGATCGCAATGGGCAGGTCAGGGAGTTCATCTATGACGAGGGACAGCGTCTGGTCGAGGAACGCTGGCCGGACGTCGGCACGATCGCGACCTATAGCTACAGCGACAAGGGCCTGCTCACGCAGATGGCGACGTCCGAAAGCA
>CAZDFS010000018.1:20226-26635 GCA_964504865.1 uncultured Wenzhouxiangella sp. | reverse complement strand
CGATCGATATCGCCTACTGGCCGACGGGCAAGACGCGTCGCGTTGACCACTCCGCACCCGGCGCACCGGCCTGGTGGATGGAGTATGACTACGACGGCAGCGGCAACGTCGAGGAGGTCCGAGACTCGGCCGGCGGCGTGACCGAATACATCCACGATGGATTCAACCGCCTGACGTCGGTTCGGCAGAGCGGGGTGGGTGTGCTGCCCAAACGCGTCGACATCGTTTCCAGCGCCAACGGTCTACCCCTGATGATCAGTCGTTATGCTGATCTCGATGCCACGGTCGCAGGGCCGGTCAGCGAATACACCTATGCCTGTGCGGGCTGTGCGGCCCGGTTGACGTCGATCGAGCATCGCGCGGCTGGCGGGACGGTCATCGAGCGACTGGCCTACCAGCGCGATGCGTCGCAGCGCATCGTCGGCATCGAGGACGGTGACGGCCTGCATGAATTCCTGGTCGATGGGCGAGGCTGGCTCATCGACGTCCAGCATCCGCCGGGTGCGGGAATCCCAAGCGGGGCGATCAGCTGGGATGCTGCAGGCAACTGGCTGACCAGGCCCGGACCCCAGGGTGACGCCGATCTTTCCTACCTCCAGGGGCAGGAGGGACATCGCCTCCTTGGTGACGGCGCTCATGACTACAGCTATACGAGTCAGGGCCAATGGCGAGAGCGTACGTCCCGGGCCGACGGCTCGGTACTGGCACTCGAACATTCCCGACTCGGCCGCATCGAGTCGGTCGAGGAGCGGGCTGCCGGCGGGCAGGTTCTCGAGCAGGCAAGCTATGTCCATGCCATGAACGGCTGGCGTGTCGCCGCATCGCGCAACGGGCTTGAGCGCCATTACGTCCATGATTTCGACAATCCGGCGCTTGCCCTTGATCAAGCAGGCAACGTGATCTGGCGACGCTTGTTGACCCGATTTATCGATCGCCCCCTGGCCATCGAGCGCGACGGCGAGCTTCGCTGGTTGCTGACCGACAATCTGGGTACCGTGCGACAGGAGGTCGATACGTCCGGCGCGCTGCTGGCCGAGTACCGATACGATGCCTTCGGACGGCAGGTCGCCGGTCCAGCCCCCGGCCTTGACGACAGTCTGCGCTTTACCGGTCGTGATTTCGATCTTCCCGGCGGTCTCGGGTACTACCGCGCGCGAGTCTACGATCCGTCGATCGCGCGCTTTGTTTCAGAGGACCCGATCGTGCCCTGGCACTATCGCTATGGCGACAACAATCCTCTGATCTTCAGTGACCCCACCGGTGAATTGACCGCTTTGGAGTACGGCCTGATCGTTTGCGATATCGCCACGGGACTCGGAACGGCGGCACCGGTTGGCGTCGGAATCTACAAGGTCCTCGAAGCGGCGGCTGAAGGCATGAAGGGGATCGAACCCGGTGAGGACCCCGCGGAAACATTGAAGCCACCAACTGATCCATGGGGTGGAATCAAGCTGCTGCTGCCCTGCGGTATCGGTGGCGGCCTGAGTGCGGGAGGCGCCTGATCATGATTTCATCCCACGCAAGGAATACGATCGTGCCCTGTTCAACTGATCCGAGCAGATGCGACAAGACCGTGCAGCGTCGGGCCCGGATTATGGGGCTTGTCCTTCTGGCTGGCTGGGCCCAGGCAGAGGACCCCGGGACCTTCGATCAGGCCCTGCCCAACGGCAACTTCAGCGACGGGCTGAGCCAATGGACGGTCGAGGTGCCGAGCGGGCTTGCCGTGCCGGCGCCGACGATCGGGGTGGTGGCCGGCGCGGCGCGCATCGAGCGCGGCGGGGCCTACGTGGCGGGCCTGTCGCAGGACTTCATCGCGCCGCAGGGCCTGCTGGCCGTCAAGCTTCGTCTGACCGAGATGCCGGTGCTTGTTGCCGATGGCAGCTTCATCCCCGATGCCTTCGATGTGCATGTCACCGACAGCAGCGGCCGGTCGCGGTCGGCGTCGGTGCGTGCAGGCGCCAGCGCCGCTGCCAACGAAGCCGCGGTGCCTGCCGGCTTCAACCTCGGCGACGGTGCCACGCTGGCGGGTGATCAGCTTCGTATACCGCTGCCTGGGACGGCCGAAGGAGAATCGCTGACGATTTCCATTGCCCTGGTCGGCGCCTCTCGTGATACCGCCAGCGTGGTGGCGTTTGACGATGTCGTGCTCGAGATTCAGCGTAAGCGGCCCCCTCCTGGACCCGATCGGCTGGATGCCTGCGGCTTTTTCCGCGATCGCTACCAGTCCGCGGCCCGCCCCCCGGAGATCCCGAGTTGCTGGGTGCGGCAGATCGGCGATACCGGTCAGCAGGGCTGCCTGGGCAGCGCTTCCGGTGAATGCCCGGCGCCGGGTCGGCCCGGTCAGGACGCGGAATTCGGTCGCGATGCCCTGGCAGCCAGCGGCAGCCTGCTAAAAAGGGGTGCGGGTCCGGCCGGTTTTGACTACAACAAGCTGGACGACGGCGGTCGCGTGCTTGCCGATGACGCAGAAGCCTGGAGCTGCGTGGTGGACAACGTGACCGGCCTGATCTGGGAGGTCAAGGTCGATGACCCGGCCAGCCCCCGATATTTCTCCCACACCTACAGCTGGCGACTCAATGAGAGCACGGCCAACGGTGGCTGGGCGGGCGAGGGCGACGGTGGTCAGTGCACCGGCAGTCTGTGCGATACCTCGGCCCTGCTCGACGTGATCAACCTGCAAGGCTTGTGCGGTGCAAGCGACTGGCGCATTCCCACACGAGAGGAACTGGCCACGCTGATCCACTCAGGCGCTACCTCACCGGCCGTGGCGGCGGACTACTTCCCGCGGGCTGGAGGTCAGGTCTGGACATGGACCCCCGCCGCCTCCAGCACGGCCCTGGCCTGGCGAGTCGATCTGGAGACCGGCGAGGTAGCACTGGAAGACAAGGGCAACGCGCTGCGCGTTCGTCTCGTACGGGAGATACGATGATGTCGTTGAAGAAGTCATATCCCTTGATCTGTGCCTTGCTCTGGTACGGATCTGTCCAAGCCCCTTTGATGGCCCAATGTGCCGGGGGCAATTTGAATAGTTCGGTAGAAGCCAGCGCGCCGCTGTCCGAATTCGCCGATTCCGATGATGGGACGCTCCGGCATCGGCGAACGGGACTGATCTGGCAGCGCTGCGCCCTGGGGCAGACCTGGGACGGGAGCGACTGCCTGGGTAGCCCGACGACGATGGACTGGTCTTCAGCGCTGATCGCCGCGACCAATCACGTGCAGGCCGGTGAGGACGATTGGCGACTGCCGAACCGCAACGAGCTGGCGTCGATCCTCGAGAATCGTTGTTTCAATCCCGCGCTGGATGCTGAGGCATTCCCGTCCGCGTCGGCGATCGGATTCTGGAGCAGTACGCCGGTCAGCGGCGGCGATGAAATCGTCTGGGTGGTGGATCTTGTCGAGGGCGCTGTGCTTGCTCGCTCGACGGAGATGCTGCAGGGCGTTCGCCTGGTGCGGGGGCGTTTTTGAATCGCGACCCACTGATCCGTGATCGACTCGACGGGCCCTTCGTTTCAGTTACCATGAAATTCGGGCTTGTATTCAGGAATCGGTATGTCGGATCGAAAGCGCTACGTCAGCCGCCTGACGCGTCAAACCCAGGCGCTTGTCCTGGCCGGCGGCCGCGGCAGCCGTCTGAAGATGCTCACCGACTGGCGGGCCAAGCCGGCGGTGCCCTTTGGCGGGCAGTATCGGATCATCGATTTCACCCTGTCGAACTGCCTGCAGTCGAACATCCGTCGGATATCGATCCTGACGCAGTACAAATCGCATTCGCTGATCCGCCATCTGATGCGCGGCTGGAATCGCCTCAATACGGACTTCGGCGATATCCTCGATATCATTCCGGCGCAGCAGTGGCTTGACGAGGAGTCCTGGTACTCCGGCACGGCCAACGCGGTCTATCAGGGCCTCGACATCATCGAGGCCTACCACCACAAGTACACGCTGATCCTCGCCGGTGACCACATCTACAAGATGGACTATGGCGAAATGCTGGCGGCGCATGCCGACCGCGGCGCCAGGATCACCGTTGCCTGCAACGTGGTGCCGATCGATCAGGCCCATCAGTTCGGGGTCATGGAAGTTGACGACAATGATCGCGTCATCGGCTTTGAAGAAAAGCCCGACAAGCCAAAGCCCTTGCCGAAGGATCCGGACCATGCGCTGGTCAGCATGGGGCTCTACGTCTTTGACTCGGACCACCTGCACGAATCCCTGTCGCAGGATGCCCGTGACCCCGACAGCAGCCATGACTTCGGCAAGGACATCATTCCCGCCGCCGTGGCCTCGGGCGCGCCGGTCTTTGCCTTCGCCCTCCATCGTGCCTCGCCCGGCAAGCCCTACTGGCGTGACGTTGGCACCATCGATGCCTACTTCCAGGCGCACATGGAATTGCTCGACGATGAACCGATCATGGACATGAACGACACGGCCTGGCCGATTTACACAAAGCTGATGCAGTCACCGCCGGCGCGGTTTACGGATCACGGACCGCAGGGCGGCTGCATGGTCATCGACTCGCTGGTGAGCAACGGCTGTATCGTGTCCGATTCGCGCCTGCATCGGTCCCTGCTGGCGATGGACTGCACGGTCGGTCGCGGCTGCGATCTCGATCAGACGGTCGTCCTGCCTGGTTGCGAGATCAAGGCCGGCTGTACCCTCGAGCGCGTCATTCTCGATAACGGCTGCATCCTGGAACCCGGCACGGTCATCGGCAAGGACCCCGAGGCAGATGCGCGACGCTTTCATATCACCGACGGGGGTGTGGTGGTCGTGAATCGCGAAATGCTGGGCCAGGAACGACGCTACCAACCCGTCGATCTGAATCACACGCCACAGATGCCACGCGAGTAGCGCCGATACGAACCGGCGCTGACCCATGTGACGGGCACGTCGACCAGGGCCTCTGCCTTCAGTCAGTGGCCAGTGAAACGCTGCCGAGTCAGCGCGGCCCCAACCACTCCTGAATGAGCGGCTTCGCATCCAGACGGGCCGGTTCGCTGATGGCGGCTCTTTCGGCAGTCAGACCCTCCTCGATGACCTGCAGGTAGCGCTCTGCCGTGCGATGCCAGGTGTACCCCGGGACAATGCGGTCCAGGGCCTGACGTCTCAGAGTGCGGGCCTGGCTGAGTGCCTCGATCAGCTTGTCGGCGATGTCGCGAGCGTCTTCCGGATCGAAGAGCACGCCGCCACCCCGGGCGAAGACCTCCGAGGGCCCGCCGTTACGCGTCGCTGCGATCGCCAATCCACAGGCAGCGGCCTCGATCGGCGCCAGGCCGAAGGGTTCGACCAGCGAGGGAAGAGCAAATACGGAGCCGAGTGCCGCCAGGCTGCGGTAGGTGCTCGCCAGGGCCTGCTGGGACCCGATATTGAGAAACCGAACGCTGGCGCGCAGTCCAGCCTGATCGATGCGAGCCAGAATGGGCTCGAGCACGGCGCGCTCATCGTCCTTGAGTCGCTCGATATCGACCCAGGGATTGTCCATGCCGCGGGTGCAGATCACCAGGCCAGCCCGCTCGGCAAGTTCGGGCGCGATCGCGAAGGCCTCGACCACGGCAGCGATATTCTTCTTGGCATCGAGTCGGCTCGAGACGATCACCTGCGGGCGATCGAATTCCCCGGGCTGAACCGTGCGCTGATCGATGGGATCAAGATCGAGGTCGGGGTGGAAGATCGTCCCGTTGATGCCCGGCGGAATGACCTCGAAACCGCCGGCTTCGGCGGGTGCGGCCCCGCGGTAGAGCGGGTGTGCGTATTGTTCTTTGGCCTCGGCTGTTGTCGAGGTGACGACGCGGTCGGCCAGCTGCATGGCGAGACGTTCAGCGTCGATCCGCTGGGAAAAATGGAAGCGGGAGTCCAGCGCCTGGATGTTGGCCGGGCTGGCCTTGAGCTTGTCCATCTTCTGAGCGCCGAGCGAGTGACCGGTAAAGGTGAACCCAAGGCCGGTCCGCGCGCGCAGGAGCACGGCCGCGAAGCCGCCGTCGGCATAGTGCGCCGTGAGGTAATCGGGCAGGGCATCGCCGTAATGCGATTGAATGGCGGTCACGAAGTCGGGCAGCACGGGCCAGAGCGACTCTTTTGCCAGGAACCCCGGGCCACCGAACGGTAGCCGGATGATGCGGACTCGTTCCTGCTCCTCGCCGAAATCATCCTCGGACGCTGCGAACTCGGGCCAGTCCGGGTCGATGATCTGGCGGGTCAGGACGTCGACGCGAACTCCGAGGCTGGCCATGGCCAGCGCTAATTCGCGGACATAGATGAGCTGGCCGCCGAAGTCGGGGTGCTCGGTCAGATGGGCGTTACTGGCGTCGAAGTTGCCCTGGGGATTGAGGAAAGCGATGTGCATGATCAGCTCCCCTTCGCGGCCGGGTGAACCGAGTAGTCAGCCTCGATGATGAAATCAGCGCGCGGA
>CAZDFS010000018.1:1613-20216 GCA_964504865.1 uncultured Wenzhouxiangella sp. | reverse complement strand
AAGAAATGATCTGATGCTCGATGGCCAGCACCTCCTCGATAAAGGGGTCGAGCTCTGCGGCGTGGCGGGCGCGTTTTTCGCGATGGGCGCGGGTTTCGGCAGCGGTTCGATTGATGAAGGCGCGCCAGTCGGCCTGCTCGAGCAGCGTCGTGTAGGTGCCTTCGGCGATCGCGACGCGGGCGCCGTCGAGATCGAATTGTTCCTGATCGATCCGGTCGGCGGCGTAGTCGACCAGGGGCTTCTCGATCGTTGCCCGGCCCGCTTTGAAGGCGGCCAGATGCTCGTCGAGGAGATCCAGACGCACCTCCTGCGGTCCGACCCAATCGATGTCGGCTCGGCGCGCCTTGTCGTTGCTGCGCGGCGGATGAACGAAATAATCGTCCTGCTGGAAGATGACCGCTGGGATGCCGTCGGCCTGGAGCAGGTCCGCCAGCGCCTGGGCCGTTTCCGACTTGCCGCTGCCCGATTCGCCGGCAATCGTGATGACCTGTCGAGCAGGCTGCGTTGCAATGCTGCCTCGAAGTTCCTCGAGCAGGCCCGCCGCGGCCTGTCGATGGTGAGGCTCGATGACTAACTGATCTCCGCGCATAGCGACCACTGAATCTGAATGCCGGCTCAGTATACTGACCCCATGTCCAGTCAGCCCAGCCCTGCCGAGACGGTCGTGCCGCCGACCCTCGCTTCTCTCCTTGCTTCCTGGCCGCAGCGTCAGGCCGATCTGCAGCAGCGACTGGTCAGGTGCCACCAGCAATCCGGCTTGCCCGCCGCCCTGACTCAGCTCAATGAGCAGCAGCTCGAAACGGGCTTCATCCGCGATTCCCTGGACACGGTTCAGCATTTCCGCTTTCCCGGGAACGCCTATGCCGCCGATCATTTCCGGGTGCAGTTCAACCCGGCGCGTGCCCGTCGATTTGCCGGCGTTGGTCCGGCCACGCCGCCGCCGGGTGTCGATCCGGTTTCGAAGGGTTGCTTTCTCTGCGCCGAGAATATTCGATGGCAGAGCGGCGGCCTCGAGCTCGGCTATCGACTGCCTGAGCCGCTCGATCATCTGAAGGCCTGGATGAACCCCTTTCCCCTGGCTCCGAACCACGTCATCCTGGCCTCGACCTCGCACGAGGAACAGCACTGGCATGGGGATGCCGACCGCCTGTGCGATCGGGTTGCGGAGTTGATCGATGTGGTCGTCGACATGCCCGGTTGGATCGGGTTCTACAACGGCGTCGGCGCCGGTGCCTCGATTCCGGGCCACCTGCACCATCACCTGATGCCGCGCCCGGCGGGGCAGGGTGCTTTTCCTCTGGAACAGAGTTTCGAGGCTTTTGGTCGAGACGGCTGGACAGAGGCGGTTTATCCGCTGGCATTTCTGCACTGGCGCGGGGAATCGGCCTACCTCAAGGAGCGCATGGGGCACTGGCTTCGCGCCTGGCATGGTCGCGTCGAGCGCGCCGCGACGGCCAATATCATCGTCATGAATACGCAGGCAGGACACACGCTCGACCTGGTCTTCGTGCCTCGCCACCCATCGCGTTCGCGAGCCGAGGGTCTGAACGGCGTGGTCGGCGCTCTCGAGGCCATGGGAGAAATTATCTGCTCCAGCCCCGAAGAACTAGCCCGCATCAAGGGCGGCGAAATCAACTACGACGTCATCGCCGACATGCTCTCCCAGGTCTCCATTGCGCCCTGAGGGCCATCGCGGCTCTGCCAATTGGGGGACGCTTTTGACTTTTCAGCGCTTGCCAGCCACAGGCTTTGCGCTGACGTAGAGCATGATCGTGCCCTCGACGACCACCGTGTCGTCATCGCGATAGGCCTTGACGGTGACGGGGACGTCGCCTTCGTTCCAGTCCTCGGGGTTGGTGGTGGCCTGGACTCGCAGATCGCTCGTGGCCTTGGCCGTGTAGGCCAGGGTCATGCCCTTCGGGATCCACCGCAGGTGGGCGGGGATCGTCGACTCGGCCAGGGCGCCCATGGCCATTTCCATGGCGTTGCTGATGGCGATGACGTGAACCGTCTTGATGTGGTTCTGTACCTTGCGGCGCTTGCGCAGATAGACCTCGCAGAAATTCGGGCGCAGCTCGGTGAAGCGTGCGCCGATCGTGGCGAAGTAGGGCGCCTTGTGGCTGAACACGCGCGAGAACAACCACTTGCCGCCCGGCCAGCGGGCGAACTTCTGGTAAAGCGCGTAGACGGGCGGTGTGCCGCTCATTCCGGTTCCTTCAGGTGGCGATGGAAGAAGTCGGTGATGGCTCGATAGACGTGCACGCGCTGCCCGCTGCCCGTAATGCCGTGCTTTTCGCCCGGATAGGTCATCAGCTCGAAGGGGATGGCGGCGTCCTGCAGGGTCTGCATCAGCATCGTCGAGTGGGTGAACAGCACGTTGTCGTCGGCCATGCCGTGGATGAGCAGCAGCGGGTCGCTGATCTGTTCGGCATAGGTCAGCACGTTGCCCTTTTCGTAAGCTTCCGGCGCTGCCTGCGGCGTTGAAAGATAGCGCTCGGTGTAGTGCGTGTCGTAGAGCGCCCAGTCCGTGACCGGCGCGACAGCCACGCTGGCGGCGAATTCGCCCGGGTGCTGGGCTGCGGCCATCAGCGCCATATAGCCCCCGTAGCTCCAGCCGAAGATGCCGATCCGATCTGGGTCGACGAAGCTTTGCGATTTGAGGAAATCGACGCCGACCATCTGGTCGACGATCTCGATCTGCCCGAGCTTCAGGTAGGCCGCATCCTGAAAGGCCTTGCCCTGCCGCTCGATGCCGCGATTATCGATACTGAAGACGACGTAGCCCTGCTGTGCCATGTACTGATTGATCAGATCGCGACGACCCCAGCGGTTGAGCGCCAGCCGGCTGGTGGGCCCGCCGTAGACGTAGAAAAATACCGGATAGCGGCGAGAGGCATCGAAATCGGCGGGGCGAATCATGCTGTAGTAGAGCTTCTGCTCTTCCGGGCCGATCAGGTGGCCGAATTCCGTGGCCTGGTGTGAATCGAGAAAGGGCGCGTAGGGATGATCGCCGGCGATGCGATTCTCCACCAGCCAGGCCAGCCGTTCGCCGTCGGCCGAATGCAGGGAGAGCTGGGGCGGCTGATTCGTATTGGAGTAGCGGTCGATGTAGACGCGGGCCGCGCGGTCCATGCGTATCTCGTGCCAGCCCGATCGCGTCGAGATGCGCGAGACGGTTTCCGGCGAATTGGTCACGAGGGACTGGCGATAGAGCTGTTTTTCCTGCGGCGAGACTTCGGCGCCGGTGAAGTAGATCAGTCCGAGTTCCTCGTCGACGCCGACCAGTTCATCGACGGCCCAGGCGCCGTCGGTCAAGCGTCGGACGAGCTCGCCGTTCATGTCGAACAGGTAGAGATGCTTGAAGCCGCTGCGCTCGGACGCCCAGATAAAGCCGCCCATGCCGTCGAGGAAGTGAAGGTCGTCGTGCAGGTTGATCCAGGTGTCGCTGGTCTCGGTGAGCAGGGTGCGAGAGGACCCGTCGCGCGTGTCGATCAGGAGCAGTTCCAGCGTCTGCTGATCGCGGCTCTGGCGCTGCACGCTCAGATGAGCGCCGTCGGGATGCCAGGCGACTCGCGGGATGTAGATGTCGGACTCGGCGCCCAGATCGATCCACCGGGTTTCGCCGCTGTCGATATCGACGATGCCGAGTCGATAGGTGACGTTGGGCGTCCCGGCGTAGGGGTAGCGCTGTTCGATCATGGTGATTTCGCCGCCGCTGATTTCGTAGCGCAGGCTGATATCGATCGGGCTTTCGTCGACCTGCAGGTAGGCGATCTGCTGCGAATCCGGCGACCACCAGTAACCCGTCGAGCGTCCCATCTCTTCCTGGGCGATGAACTCGGCCATACCGTTGCTGACCGTCTCCGAACCGTCCTCGGTCAGGGCGCGCGCTTCGTTGCTGTCGACGTCGGCGACCCAGAGATTGCGCTCGCGCACGAAGGCGACGTGGCGGCCATCGGGGGCGATCCTGGGGTCCGTGTCGAAGGCATCGTCGGAGGTGATCTGACGCACGGCGCCGGAGGGCTCGCTCAGATCGAGGAGAAAGACATTGCCCCCGAGGGGGAAGATCAGGAAGCGGCCGTCCGAGGACCAGCGGTATTCCACGATGCCGCGCAGGCTCGAGATACGGGCGCGTTCGCGCCGGGCCTTTTCCTCGTCCGAGAGTTCGACCGCTTCGTCCAGCACGGCGTCGGCGGCCACCAGGCGGCGGGTCTCGCCATCGCCGATGTGGTATTCCCACAGGTCCATGAGATCGCGATCGTCGTCCCGTCCGCGCACGAAGGTGACCCGGTCGCCGGCCGGGGACAACTCGGCCTGCCTCAGGCTGGGGCCCGACAGGTCGGGTGAATCGAAAATGCGCTCGATGGTCAGGGCCGGGTCCTGAGCCATGACGGCCGAAGAGCCCAGGAGGAGGGCGAGGAGAACTGGGATGGGCATGGCGGCGCTTTGGGTTGAACTGGATCCGTATTGTCATGGCCGCGGCGGGCCTTGGCAACCGGCGGCCCCGTCATTCGGGCCCAAGGTGCCCGTTCCGCTCGCCGATTCAACATGGAATCGGGTACTCTTGGCGGCTTTCTCAAAGCGCAGGCATCCGCACCCATGCCCAGAGTCACCGATATCAAGCGTGGACACGTGATTGAACACGACGGAACGGTGTATGCCGTTCGCCAGATCGACCGCTCGGCTCCGACGGCCCGGGGCGGCGGCACCCTCTATCGTTTCAAGCTCGAGTCGATTCCCGGCGGCGACCGTCGCGAAGTCACCTTCAAGGGCGATGATCAGGTCAACGAGGCCGATCTCGTCCGCCGGCAGAGTGAATTCTCCTACCGCGACGGCGACAGCTTCGTATTCATGGACAGCGAGGATTTTACCCAGTACATGCTGAGTGCCGACGACGTCGGCGAGGCGGCGGCATTCATGATCGAAGGCCTGGCCGACATTTACGTACTGATCATCAGCGACCAGCCCGTCGCCGTCCAGCTGCCCCAATCGGTGGTCCTCGAGGTGACCGACACCGCGCCGGTGATGAAGGGCGCTACGGCCAGCCGTTCCGCCAAGCCGGCGACGCTGGAGACCGGTCTGGAGATCCAGGTGCCGGATTACATCACGCCCGGCGAAAAGGTCAAGGTGAACACCGAGACTCATGAATTCATGAGCCGGGTCTGAGGTCGCGCCCATGCCCCCCGAACCGCCAAAGAATGGGAGGAGCGAGACGATCGCGGACCTGCGCCAGCGCCTGGACGCCATCGACGCCTCGCTGGTCACGCTGGCCGCCGAGCGCCAGCGCGTGGTCTCCGAGATCGGCCGCAGCAAGCAGAGTCAGGGCCGGCAGCTGCGAGACTTCAAGCGGGAGCGAGAGGTGCTGGATCACGTCCGAGCCAGGGCCAAAGCACTGGGTCTCGAGCCGGATCTCGCCGAAGACCTGCTGAAGCGTCTGATCGATGCCTCCTTGACCAAGCAGGAGCAGGAACGCGCTCAGCTCAGCGCCCACGGCACGGGCCGACGTGCGCTGGTGATCGGCGGTGCCGGTCGCCTGGGCGGCTGGCTGGCCGGGTTTCTCGACAACCAGGGCTTCGAGATCTATCTGGCGGATCCGGGCTTTGCGGAGGACAAGGACCATCGGTTCCGAGACTGGCGCATGGCGCCCAATGACGTGGATCTGGTGGTCCTGGCCACGCCCATAGCGGTCACCGTCGAGCTGCTCCAGGAAATGACCGAGCAGGGTCAGTCGGGCCTGATCCTCGATGTCGCCTCGATCAAGAGCCCGCTGATCGAGCCGCTGCGAGCCGCCGCCGCTGCCGGTCTTACGATCTGTTCGGTTCACCCCATGTTCGGACCCGATACGCGGCTCCTGTCCGGGCGCCACGTGTTGTTCATGGACGTCGGTAACGGGGAGGCCGTCGAAGCAGCGGAAGCCCTCTTCAGCCAGACCATGGCGGAGATCAGGCGCATCGACATCGACGACCACGACCGACTCATCGCCTGGGTGCTCGGCCTGTCCCATGCGGTGAACATCGCTTTTTTCACGGCGATTACCGACTCCGGCATCAGTGCAGCCGAGCTGGCCGACGTGTCGAGCACCACCTTCAACCGCCAACTGGCGATTGCGCGGGACGTCGCCAACGAGAACCCGGATCTCTACTTCGAGATTCAGCGCCTGAACGAGCACGGCGCCGAGCCTCGCGACGTACTGCTCAAGGTCATGCAGGCGATCAGCGACAGTGTGGCCTCGGGCGATGGTGAGGCCTTCAGGCAGAGAATGCTGAGCGGCCGCGACTATCTGACCGGGCTCTGATCGGGGCAGGGCGTCGGCACGAAGGCAAATCGGGAGGGGCGTGGGTCCCGCCGGCCCAGCGTGCGCCGCGCTCGACGCATCGTCACCGTGTCGTGGCGGCCGTTGAATGGTCTGCGGGCGATGCGGAAAAATCCGTCCTGTTTTCCGGGCTTCAAGGTACAGTGTGCGGTCGACGATTGCGTAACAAGTCAGAGATTTTCGGGGCAGGAAAGGAATGAAGGAACTCATCATCGGCGGCCATCGCATCCCGCCGGGCAAGACCCTGCAGATCGAAATGCCGGTCGTGCGCCTGTACACCGACACCGATATCTCCATGCCGATTCATGTGGTGCGCAGCCGTCGTGACGGTCCGACCGTGTTTGTCTCCGCTGCCGTCCATGGTGACGAACTCAACGGCATCGAGATCATCCGCCGCCTGATCCGGCTGAAAAGCTTTCGCTTGTCGTCCGGAACGCTCATCCTGGTTCCGATGGTGAACGTCTATGGCGTGCTCAGCCAGAGTCGCTACATGCCCGATCGCCGCGACCTGAACCGCTGTTTTCCGGGTTCGACGAAGGGTTCCCTGGCCGGCATCGTGGCCCACACGTTTCTGAGCGAGATCGTGGCGCACTGCCAGTACGGAATCGACCTGCACACGGGCGCCATCCACCGCTCGAACCTGCCCCAGATTCGCGCTGACCTGAACGACGCGGAAACGCGTCGTCTGGCCGAGTCCTTCGGTGTGCCCGTTCTGCTCAATTCCACCCTCCGCGATGGCTCCCTGCGCGAGGCCGCAGTGGATTCTGGCACGCGTATCCTGCTCTACGAAGCCGGTCAGGCCCTGCGCTTCGACGAGCTGTCGATTCGAGCCGGCCTGCGCGGTATCCAGAACGTCCTGACCGAACTGGGTATGATCAAGCGCAAGCGACCTCGAAAAGCCGCCGGAACGATCAGCCCCTTTGTCGCGAATACGAGCGCCTGGACGCGCGCCAACGCCAGCGGCATCGTCAACAGCCTCAAGAACCTCGGCGCTCATGTGCACAAGGGAGACGCGCTGGCGCGAATCGGTAGCCCCCTGGGCGAAACCTTTGCAACGGTCCGGGCGGCTCGCTCCGGCATCATCATCGGCAAGCAGAATATTCCGCTGGTCCAGGAGGGCGACGCCATGTTCCATATCGCCTATTTCACCGAGGAAGACGAGGAAATCGTCCAGAATATCGAATTCATGCAGAATTCACTGCTGCCCTCCGAGTAAATGGTGACGGACCGCGCCGGATCCATGAAGCCTGACCGCGCTAGACTAGCCGCATGTTAGACGGACTTCATCGCAGCATTCGCCTGCTCTATCGCGGGCAGAGCCGGCGGGCTAGACGCTTTCGCTATGGATTGATTGGTTTCGACGCCCTGACCATCATCTATTTCATCCTGACGGCGGCCGTCGAGCAGACCCCGCTGCTCCACGCGATCAATGTCGCCCTTGGACTCCTGATCCTGATTGACCTTGGGGCTCGGCTATGGGTCGCGCCGAATGTTTCGAAAGAGCTGCGGCGAATCTATACCCTTGCAGACATCTTGGTGATCGCAACGCTGCTGCTGGCGCCGTTCTTTAGCGAGGAGCTGGCGTTTTTGCGCATCCTGCGAGGCCTCCGCCTGATCCACTCCTATCATCTGATTCGCGATCTCCGACGAGAAAGCCGATTTTTCCGGCTGCACGAGGATTCGATCCTTGCTGCCGTCCACCTTTTCGTATTCATCTTCGTGACAACCAGCTTCGTCTTCGTCCTGGCCTTCGACAAATCCTCTGGACCTGCGGCCTACATCGACGCACTCTATTTCACCGTCGCGACGCTCACAACGACGGGTTTCGGTGACATCACGATGACGACACCAAGCGGAAAGCTCCTGTCGGTCTTCATCATGGTGGTCGGCGTCGCTCTCTTCTTTCAACTGGCTCGGGCCGTCTTTCAACCCTCGAGGATTCACCATAAATGCTCCGAATGTGGCCTGAATCGCCATGATCTCGACGCCGTGCACTGCAAGCACTGCGGAGAGACGCTCAAGATCGAGACCGAGGGTAGCGATTCCTGACCTAGAGGATTATCCATGTCTGAACCGGAAATTTTGCTGAAGAAAAACGTGATTGGCGACGATGCGATCTCCGATGCGGATATTGCGGCAGTGCTCCGGGAGCCCGTCGAAAAAATGCAGCGAAACGGTTTCTTCACGGGCCGCCTGTTGACCAGGGTCAAGGCAAACAACGACTTTGTGTTGAAGCTTCGTCCCGATTTTCTGCTTGAGAAAAAAATCGCGGAGGAGTGGCTGGAGCGCCGCTTGGAGCGCGAGCGTGTACTGCAGGTGTACCATCCCGAACGCACCTGGTTCGGCTTGGATCGAGGGGATCAGGTTCAGCTGGGAACGATCGTTCCCAAATTGGAGCCGCTTCATTTCGAATTCAGTCCCAATGAATCGACTGAAACGGGCTGTCCTTATTCGAAAGCACTGCTGCTGATGCTTCAAGCTGCTGAGCATGGAGCGCGGCTGGATGAGGGCTTGAGCAATTTCGGACGCTCTTCCAGCGGCAAGATCTTCTATCTTGATGACGACCTCTACGAATGGACGGGGCTCGGCGTTCTGGTGCAGACGATCGAGAACTGGATGCGCGTGCTGGGGGAGAGCGGCCATGAGCGAGTAGCAGAATCACTGGGTCATCAGCTGAAGGAGTTCTGGGGCCAGACGCAAGGGGCACTGGGCACCGTCGAAGCGATGAATCAGGCACTCTCGACGATCAGCCCGCTGTCGGAGAAGCAATTTCTTTTCCGTGACGCACTTTTAAAGGCTGCCGAGTCCCAAGCGAATCGCTCAAAGCGTATCGCTTCGGCTGAGAGCCTTGGGTCGCGATTCGCCGTCATCGCAGATATCCACGCCAATCTCGCAGCGCTTGAAGCGGTGACAGCCGAGATCGATCGCCTGGGGATTCAGCAGGTGCTTGTGCTCGGCGATGTCATTGGCTACGGGCCTCAGCCCAACGAGTGTGTGGCTTATGTCGCCGATCGCGGGTGGCTGACATTGATGGGAAATCACGACTACGCTGCCGTATTGGGGCAAGTGGGCTCGGGATTTAGCAAGATGGCTAGGTGGGCGCTCGACTGGACCCTACCCAGGCTGAATGATGCGAGTTTGCGGTGGTTGAAATCACTGCCACATCGTCTCGAAGCAACAGACTGGCTGGCAGTTCACGGGTCTCCTGCGGACGCGAAGTCGTTCTATGGCTACGTTTACCAGCTGACTGCGTCGGAAAATGTCAGCTATATGAAGCGCAATGACTGGAAGATGTGCCTGCATGGGCATACGCATATTCAGGGAACCTGGCGCGCAGGTCCAGGGCATTCGACGCCAGTATTTGTTACCTCTCCAAATGTCCAGGGCTGGTCGAACGGCATTTCTCTGATCTGTCCTGGCTCGGTTGGTCAGAGTCGGGGCGGACTTGCGGCCGCTTGCTTCGCTGTCTGCGACACCGAAAAAGAGGAAGTGGAGTTCAAGCAGGTCGACTATTCAGTAACAACAACGACGGAGCTGATGACCGAAGAGCGTTTTCCGGAGGCGCTGAAAAAGAGACTGATGGCAGGCTTGTAGATGGTCCTGTTTGAGAGTCAAAGGTCATCGATGCTCAGCGTTTTTTTCTCTTGTTCGGTACCGTAGCCTGCCTCAATCATCGAAAGCATCGCGTTGAGCAGCAAGAGGACCTGTTGCTTTTCCCGTGCATCGACGCTGAAACAGGGCAATTTCAGTCCCTTGCGCTTCAGGTGACGCGAGATCTTTCGGGTGTTGAATTCAGTCGCGATATCAGTTTTGGTCAGGCCGATGACAATAGGGCTTTGGGTGAGGCTCTCGGAAAATGAATCGAGAAAAAGATCGAGATCGTCAAGGGGGTTTTCCAGGCTCGCATCGACGAGAATGATGACGCCGAGAGCGCCCTGCGCAAGAATTTCCCACATGAAGGAAAAGCGCGCCTGCCCCGGCGTGCCATAGACATGCACTTCTTCCTCCCCAAGCTTGATCACGCCAAAGTCGAGGGCAACGGTCGTTGTTTCCTTGGCGATGTCGTCAAGGCCTGAGGTCTCGACGTCCGTGGCGATCGGCGGACGATCGCTTAGCGTGTTCAAGATTGTCGTCTTCCCTGAGCCCATCGACCCAGTGACAAGAATTTTGGTCTCCTGCAAACCCTGATCCTCTTGATTGTTGTGCGTGAGTCCGGCCTCAGAGGCCAAACTTCATTCTCAGGCGGGATATCAGTCCACCCAAAGGCTTGGCTCGCTGGGCGACTCGGTCTCCACGTACAGCGATACTTTCCTCAATGAGACCGATGGCCCGACAAGCATTCAGGAACTGTTGGATGGCTTTCGGGCTAAGACTTGTCAATTCGGTTAAGTCATCAATCGTTTTTGGCGACTGAGTAAGTGCTGCTGCAAGTCTCAGGTGATAATCCTTATGATCTAATTGACCGAAATCCGGCCATTCGAGGAGTCTAAAGGCTTCACTCGCCTCCGAATCGGGCGTGCTTGTAGTCGGGTAAGCCTTGCCAAGATTCCATAGGGTTCGATATAGCTGATGAGCCTCAAGCTTCGCGGTTTTTTGCCGAAAGGCAGCCTCATTAAAGGGCGTTGTATACAAGATCCCGCGCTCATCGGTAATCCACTTTGAATCGCCTTCCAGAGGGCCAAAACATTTCTCATCTTCAAAATCGAGGTAAATCAGGGTCTTGTTTCCTTGCACCAGGCCCCAGTAGGGCTGGTCCAGGGACTGATCCCAAAGCTTGCTGATCGTGGAGATAAAATGATCGTCGGCGATTGGTTTCGATTCAGTGGCGCCGTTGGAACTGAGTTTGTCGCCAGCAATCCGTTCCGAAAGAATATTAAAAAGCGCGATCAGCTGCGGTGCGCGAGGCGGCATACCCAGTGTGAACTGACTCAGTGAGGGATCGGGGTCTCTGCCCAACCCGATCAGGATCGCGTTGGAGCCCAGACTGCTCATAGCGAAACCTGATCGCTTTGCTTCGGTCTCGTCAACAATGACGACGTCAAAAGGCGGAGCTGTTGCGTACACCCAGGGCTCTTTCGTCTTTCCAATGATGATTTGGAGTAACGATTGAAGCAGAATTCGATCGCTATCTTCAGCAATGATCGCAATTTTACGATTCAGAAGCTTACCCACCTTAGCTCTCTTTGACTTCGTTCTGGATTCCAATGAATGCGCTGAGGTTCTTGTTTTCATCAAAGACCGGTGAAACATGGAGTTCATTGATGAAGGGTGTGCCGTCTTTCTTGTAGTTTCTCAAACGAACAGAAAAACTATTGTTGTTCTGTATCGCTGATCGCATCGTTTCTCTCACCCGCGGGTCTCTGTCCTCGCCCTGTAAAAACCGGCAATTACGACCTACAATTTCACTGGTGCTGTATCCGGTCATTCTTTCGAAAGCTTGATTGACCCAGATAATGGGGTTGTCTTTTTTTGACGGATCAGTGATGACGACACCGCTATTGATCGAATCGACCTGTCTCAGCAGATCTGCGTGTTTATCCTGACTGAGTCGTTGCTCGGTTACATCAAGTGTCGTCACAACTCGAAATTTGGAGCGGGCCTTGTGCTTTAACGTTGTCGCTTGAAACAGAATGACGCGTGCAGGACGGTCGAGGGGGCTGACGACGGCCTCACACGAGATCGGCTGCGCCGAAGTTTCGAAAACGAGATCAGCAGCATTTTTCTCCTGGAGAATTCGGTTGACTTTACTGATGGGGGATCCGAGGAGTTTGCCGATCGCATCTTCGCCATCGACCGCCATGTGCGTCGCAAACGTACTGTTGAGCTTCACGATCCGGCCGTCTTGATCGACGATGCAGAACCCGGTTGGAGAAATCTCGAGCGCTGCTTCCAAAATCAAGCGGTCCAGGGATTGGTTAGACATCTATCAACACTCCGGAGAGATAACGTTTGCACAATGAAAATGTGAAGGAATTCACGCAATTAGCAAAACGAAACAAATTTTACTTGATTATGCTGACGCAGAATGGAATCCTAGTCAACGTAAACTCTAGCTCGAATTCTTTCGCTTAAGGGGACACGTGTTTGGCTGCGCCGAGTAAACTAGAATCTCGTACCGACGCACGATCGAACCGGTCACGAGAAGCGTTAGACGTCCTCAACGGATTCCTGGCCGATGTTTCTGAGGCCATCGGGGCTTTTCTGTCGACTGCGGACGGGCACAGTTTGCTCAAGGTTGAGCGCGAAAAGTCCGATCCTCAGCGTGTAGCTGCTATTTCCAGCTCAATCCTCGCCCTGGGCGAGAGATTTGGTTCAGAACTCGAGCACCAGCAGTGCAAGCACGTTCTGGTGGAAACCGAAAAACATCTTGTCCTCGTTCAACGTGTTCCTACGCCGTCCAAACGGGCGGTCCTTGCGACGGTTGCGGAATCGTCGATTACCACGGGTCTTTTTCTCAGCACGAGTCGGCGATGTGCCGAGAATCTCTCGCGCGTTCTGGGCGGGAAATGACTCTCGCCTGAGCATTACCAAGAAAACAACAGGAGTTACATGTGAGCAAAATCAATGATATCTGCCAGGAAATTCTCAAAGACGTCGATGACTCACTCGGCTGTGCTGTCGTCGATATTGAGAGTGGCCTTCTCTATGGGGTCGCCCATAGCGTTCCGTATTTCACCCAGTCCTACCTCGATGCCGTTGCGGCGGCAGCGGTGGAAATGTTTCGTGGAAAGACGACCCGGAAAGTCGAGGATCTGATCGCAAACTCCCGGGGTACCGATTCGATTCGCCTCATCCAGGAAGTCCAGATGACCACGGAAAAGACGTTCCACTTCATGAAAATCGTCAAAGACAAACCCAACGCCCTGATGGTCCTCATCACCGGCAAAGGCGCGAATCTGGGTACGGGGTGGTCTGCTGTCAGAAGCGCAATGGACAAAGTGTCTCCGCTTTGTCCTTGAGTTGAGCGAACAGCAACCTGCCGTTGGGTGTTGTCGAGTGGGTCAGACGAGTCACGGATTGTTCTGGCCAATCGCCAGCGGTCCGGGGTGGTTCTACCAATAGAGCCGCTGAAACATCAGCGGCGTTAAATCAAGCGATATCGATCCACGCCTCCTGTCGCCCGACGGCCGGGCAAGCCGTATGGCCGGGTGTTTCTCAGGCTTCGAATAATTCCGCCTGCGTTTCAGGTTCCGCCCAGAATCTGCATTACCAAGATTGTCAGCTCTCGATGGAGAGCTCCCGCCCGATCAGCATGCGCCGGATCTCGTTGGTGCCGGCGCCGATGTCGTAGAGCTTGGCGTCTCTCAGCAATCGGCCGGTCGGGTATTCATTGATGTAGCCGTTGCCGCCCAGGGCCTGGATCGCTTCCAGCGCGACCTTGACGGCGCTGGTCGAGGCATGGAGCAGGCAGGCGGCCGCATCGATGCGAGACATCTCGCCGCGGTCATAATCGGTGCCGACCTGGTAGGCGAAGCCGCGTGAGCTCTGCATCAGCGCGTACATGTCGCCGATCTTGGCCTGCATCAGGCCGAAGGACGAGAGCGTGCGGCCGAACTGCTTGCGTTCGCGGATGTAGGGCAGGGCCTGGTCCATGGCGGCCTGCATGATGCCGATCGGCCCGCCAGAGAGCACGAGGCGTTCTGAGTTCAGCCCGGACATGAGGATCTTTACGCCCTGATTCACCTCGCCGAGGACGTTATCCTCGGGGATCTCGCAGTTATCGAAGACCAGTTCGCAGGTGTTGGAGCCGCGCATGCCGAGTTTGTCGAGCTTCTGGGCCTTGGTGAAGCCGGGCATGTCACCCTCGATGATGAATGCGGTCATGCAGCGACTGCCGGCCTCGGGTCCGGCCGTTCGCATGTAGACCAGGGCCACATCGCATTCGGGGCCGTTGGTGATCCACATCTTCGAGCCGTTGGCCACCCACACATCGCCGCGCTTTTCGGCTCGACAGCTCATCGAACCGACGACGTCCGAGCCCGCGCCGGGCTCGGACATGGCCAGCGCGCCCTTCCATTCGCCGCTGACCAGCTTGGCCACATACTTCTGACGCTGGGCCTCGTTGCCGTTTCGGTAAAGATTGTCGGTACACAGGTTCGAGTGGGCGCCGTAGGACAGACCCACCGAGGCCGACGCGCGGGAGATTTCTTCCATGGCGACCAGGTGGGCGAGGTAGCCCATGTCCGAGCCCCCATACTCACCGGGAATGGTGATGCCGAGCAGACCCATCTCGCCGAGTTCGGCCCATAGCTCCTGGGGGAACTCGTTCGACTGGTCGATGTGCTCGGCGCGCGGAGCGATAGCTTCGTCGGCGAAGCGGCGCACGGTTTCGCGCAGCATTTCGATGTCTTCGGACAGCTTCATGGGTAGGTGTCACTCTGAGAATTGATGTTTGCACCACGAGGGCACGAAGGTCACGAAGAACAGCAAACAGGTCTTTGTTTTTTACTTCGTGAACTTCGTGTCCTTCGTGGTTAATTCACAACGGTGGAAGGCAGCTGACGCTCAGGAAATCAGTTATGACCGCGCTCGCGGCCCGGGAAGCGATGGGAGCGGCCCATGAAGGGCAGCTTCAGCTTGCCGATGGTCGCGATTCGCTCTTCGGCCATTCGATCGGCCGCTTTCCAGCTGGGGATGCCATCACGTTCGGCAATCTGGAAAATCTTCGAGACGTTGTAATAGATGGTCCGCATCATTCGCTTGGCGCGCTCGCGGTTGTAGCCTTCGAATTCGATGGACACATTCATCAGGCCGCCTGCGTTGACCGCGTAGTCCGGGGCGTAGAGAATGCCGCGCCGCTCCAGCTCGTTGCCGCACTCTTCCGTCGCCAGCTGGTTGTTGGCCGCACCGCAGACCACCTTGAACTTGAAGCGCGGGATGGTCTGCTCATTGACGATCGCCCCCAGGGCGGTCGGACAGAACACCTCGGCATCGACATCGTAGATTTCATCGAGGCCGACGGCCTCGCAGCCCAGATCGACCGCGGCCTGGACCGCGTCCTCGTTGATGTCGGTGACAAAGACCTTCGCGCCCTCGTTGCGAAGCAGCTTGACCACTTCCATGCCCACGTGGCCGACGCCCTGGACGGCGTAGCTGTAGTCGCCGACCTCTTCACTGTTGAATTTATGCGACAGGGAGGCGCGGATGCCCTGAAGGGTTCCAAAGGCCGTGAACGGGGACGGGTCACCCGAGCCGCCGTGGACCTGATGCACGCCGACGCAGTTGTCGGTCTCCTGGAACACGTATTCCATGTCGTTGACGTCGATGCCGACATCTTCGGCGGTGATGTAGCGGCCGTTCATGGAGTCAATGAAGCGCCCGAAAGCCCGAAACAGCGCTTCGGACTTGTCCTGGCGCGGATCGCCGATCAGCACCGATTTGCCGCCACCCAGATTCAGTCCGGCGACCGCAGCCTTGTAGGTCATGCCGCGAGACAGGCGCAGAACATCGTCCAGTGCCTCCTGCTCGGTGGCGTAGGGCCACATGCGCAGGCCGCCGAGTGCCGGACCGAGGGTGGTGTTGTGGATAGCGATGATGCCCTTGAGGCCTGCTTCCTTGTTGTGACAGAAGACGACCTGCTCATGCTCGGTCGTGTGGATGGTTTCGAACAGCTTCATTGAAAGTCCTCCGAGGCTTGCGCTTCTTGTGTCGCAAGCGTTTGAGCCGACCCCCGAGACGTCGGCTGGAATGAAAAATCAGATGGATCAGGGGCTGAGCGACCAAGCGCTCAACTGACCGTCGCGCCCCACTCGAGCGCCGGAATCAACGCCAGTGAGATCAGCCCGCTATTTTAGCGAGATTTGTCGGATCGTGCAGGAGCTTGTGGGATTGGCCGGAGCGGCTCAATCCGATTCGGGGAGATCGACGGTGACGCTGAAGGCGCCGCGCAGACTGCCCGGCTCGAAGCCGGTTGCCTGGTCCAGAGGGTAGCGCTGGTCGATGGTTGCCTTCAGCTCGGCGTCAATGTCGTTCCCGTGGCAGGCGAGGCAGAGCCCGCCCGTGGGGATCGCCTTCATCCAGTGACCCTGGCGCTCACCCCCATGGCGCCGGATGGCGAACAACTCCAGAGAGGCAGGGTCGTCGCCCGCGGCGATCCGGCGCTCGAAACCCTCGAGCACGCGCTGCTCCCAGGCATCCGCAGTGTTGTCAGGGTTTCTGACGCGCAGTGCCGTGCGGCCCACGGTCAGATTCCCCGTGGAGACTCGATCGGCGATGCCCGGCGCGTCGATCTGACAGACCGCGACTGCGGCGCCGAGTCCATCCTCCTCGATCGCCTGGGTCAGTGCTTGCTTGAGCTGACCGCCCAGGGCCTGAGCGCCTTGACGCGCCTCGATCACCCACTCGGGCGGCGTATCTTCGGCACTGGCCGCAAAACTCACCGACAGGCAGATCAGGGCCTGGAGAGGCTTGAGCAGGCGGCGGGTAAGTGATTGCGCTTCGGGGGTCGCCTTGCGTGCTGCGGGGCCTTTTGCCATGGGGTCTGCTGCCTGGGACTGAAGGGCACAATATAAGACGATACTAATACATCGTCAAGGGCGCCCAGCCAGAAGGCCGCTGCTCGCCTGTTCGGCAAGGGAGGAGCGGTCAGATCACGCTGATGCTGATTCCGTGGCAGAGACTGGCGTCAATCCGAGCTGTCGGGCGCGCAGAAATGCTCATAGAGCACCTCCATGACGCCGATCACTTCATGGCTGGCCAGGGAGTAATAGATCGTCTGCTGCTCTCGACGCGTACTGACCATGCCGCTGTTTCGAAGCATGGCAAGGTGCTGCGACAGGGCGGACTGGCTCAGGGGCAGGTGGCTGTTGAGCTGACCGACCGACATTTCGCCATCGAGGAGATGGCACAGGATCATGAGCCGATTGGGGTTGGCCATCAGCTTCAGAAACGATGCGGCATCCTCGGCGTGACGCCCCATCTCATCGACGGGTGGCCGGGGACGCTCGTGCGCTGACTCGGATTGAATGGGTTGCTGCATGGGGGCTCTACTTGCCTTGGGCTCGAGGAAGGCGTTGACCCGACGAGCTCAGAGGATTGGCTTCTGACTGAATCACGGTAACATAACGGGTTATGCCCCAATACGCCAGAGCTTTGTTATGAGCCAGTCCGCCGAGCACCTTGCTGCGACCCCGACTTCAAAGGCTGAGTCGCCCCTCCGCTTCGTGACCGCTGCCAGCCTCTTCGACGGCCATGATGCGGCCATCAATCTGATGCGTCGACTGATCCAGGCCGAGGGCTGTGAGGTCATCCACCTCGGCCACAACCGATCGGTTGCTGAGATCGTCCGGGCTGCGATCTGCGAAGACGCCGACGGGATCGCCATCAGCTCCTATCAGGGCGGGCACAACGAGTATTTCAAATACATGGTCGACATGCTCGCCGAGCAGGGCGCGGGCCATGTCCAGGTCTTTGGCGGCGGCGGGGGGGACGATCACGCCGCAGGAGATCAAGGCGCTGGAAGCCCAGGGCGTCAATCGCATCTATCACCCGGAAGACGGGATGAAGATGGGCCTGAAGGAAATGATCGAGGATCTGGTCGAGCGAACGCGCCTGGCGCGCGCCGAGCGACGGCAGGCCGGCATGTCTCAGGCACAGGGCGAGGCGGGCGACCTGGCCGCGGTGCTGTCGGCGATCGAGAGCAGCAGCATCTCGGAGCACGAAGTGGCCAGAATCCGCAAGCAGGCAGAGGCCGCCGCGCACGTCCCCGTGCTCGGCCTGACCGGAACCGGAGGCGCGGGAAAATCCTCCGTGACCGACGAGCTGCTCAATCGCTTTCTCCAGTTCTTTCCCGAGATGAAGATCGCCGTGCTGGCGGTCGATCCGACGCGGCGCCGCACCGGTGGGGCGCTCCTGGGCGACCGCATCCGCATGAACACGCTGCGTTCGGACCGGGTCTTCATGCGCTCGATGGCGACACGGGCCCAGAATCGGGCCGTGTCCGAGGTCGTGGCCGACAGCCTGGCGGCGCTGAAGGCGGCCGATTTCGACCTGGTCATCCTCGAGACCGCTGGCATCGGTCAGTCCGATTCGGAGGTCGTCGATCTGGTCGATTTCCCGGTCTATGTCATGACCTCCGACTACGGCGCCGCCAGCCAGCTCGAGAAGATCGACATGCTCGATTTCGCCGAGCTCGTGATCCTGAACAAGTTCGACCGCCAGGGCGCGATGGACGCGCTGCGAGACGTCAAGAAGCAGTGGAAGCGCAACCGTCTGGCCTTCGAGATGGCCGATGAGGACGTCCCGGTCTACCCGACGATCGCCAGCCAGTTCAACGACCCGGGTGTGACCTG
>CAZDFS010000018.1:0-1603 GCA_964504865.1 uncultured Wenzhouxiangella sp. | reverse complement strand
GAGGTCGATGCGCCCAGCGTGTACGATCCAGGCATGTTCGCGCAGCTGTGCCGCTTGCTGAAAGAACAGGTCCCGGGTCTGAGGGATCGGGGCACCGGTGAAGGCGAGCCGCGCTGTGACTTCGAGCCGGCCGTCGAGCTGGCCGATCATGACCCTAAACCCTGCGTTCTGATCCCCGGCCAGCGCGTGCGCTACCTGGCCGAAATCGCCGAGCAGGGCAGGTCGATCAACGAACACGTGCTTCAGTGGGCTGAAGAAGCCCGCCGAGCCCAGCACTACCATGCGGTCCTGAGAGAACTCGAGGCCCCTGATCTACCCGCGCCACTCGAACTCCCGACCGCCGACCGGAAACCGGAACCCGGAAGCCGGAAACCCGAGGATTCCGATCAACCGGATGTTGCCATCACCGACCACCTTCTCCAACGCTATAGCGAAGCCCTCAAGTCCATCCCCGAGGATGCGCGCGATCTGCTGCGATCCTGGCCGGAGCTCAAGGCCTCGGTGGAGTCGCCCGAATACAGCTACGAGGTCCGCGGGAAGACCATCACCGGCAACAACTACCGCGAGTCCCTGTCACGGCTGCAGATTCCCAAGATCGCTGCCCCCCAGACCTCTGACTGGGGCGATCTGCTGGTCTTTCTGCTGAAGGAAGGCCTGCCCGGCCACTACCCCTACACCGGCGGCGTCTATCCCTACCGCCGGACCAACGAAGACCCGATTCGCATGTTCGCCGGCGAGGGCACGCCCGAGCGCACCAACCGCCGCTTCCACTATGTCTCCGAGGGCCAGCCCGCGAAGCGCCTGTCGACGGCCTTTGATTCGGTCACCCTCTACGGCGAGGACCCGCACGAGCGCCCGGATATCTATGGCAAGGTCGGCAATTCCGGCGTCTCGATCGCCACGCTCGACGACATGAAAAAGCTCTACTCGGGCTTCGACCTCAGTGCACCGAACACCTCCGTGTCCATGACCATCAACGGCCCGGCGCCGATGCTGATGGCGATGTTCATGAACACGGCGATCGACCAGCAGGTCGAGAAGCACCTCAAGGCCACCGGCCAGTGGGATGCCGCGCAGAAAAAGCGGGCAGAGCTTCTCGGCGATGATCTGCCCGACTACGGCGGCGAGCTGCCGCAGACCAACGATGGTCTGGGGCTCGGTCTTCTGGGCGTGACCGGCGATCAGATCCTCGATGGCGACACCTACGAGCGGATCAAGGCCGATACGCTCAAGGTCGTGCGCGGCACGGTGCAGGCCGATATCCTGAAGGAAGACCAGGCTCAGAACACCTGCATCTTCTCGACCGAATTCGCCATGCACATGATGGGCGATATCCAGCAGTACTTCATCGACCACGGCGTGCGTAATTTCTATTCGGTCTCGATCTCCGGTTATCACATCGCCGAGGCGGGCGCGAACCCGATCAGTCAGCTGGCCTTCACCCTGTCCAACGGCTTCACCATCGTCGAGTACTACCTGGCGCGGGGCATGGACATCGACGCCTTCGCGCCCAACCTGAGCTTCTTCTTCTCCAACGGCATGGACCCGGAGTACACGGTGATCGGCCGCGTGGCCAGGCGGATCTGGGCCCGCGCCATGCGCG
>CAZDFS010000017.1:51183-53934 GCA_964504865.1 uncultured Wenzhouxiangella sp. | reverse complement strand
TTCCAGGAGCAGGTGCGGACGCTGCTGCAGTCCATGTCCATCTTCTTCGACTTCCTCATGACCCTGAGCCTGGAGTTCCAGGTCTTCTTCCTGTCGTCCGTGGGCCGGGTGCGCACCGAGACCGCGCCCGACGGCACCACCATGGTCAAGCCGCCGGAGAACCCGTCGGGCATCGGGGTCAAGAGTCCGTTCCTGTGGGTGGTGGACACCATCCGCGAGCGCGAGCGCATCGCGCGCTTCAACGCCGTGCGGCGCACCGTGTTCTCCCTGGCCCTGGTGGTCCTGCTGGTGTACTCGCTGGTCTATGGGCTGCACCTGTTGCCGGGCCGCTCGTCGCTGCGCGCCATGGTCGACAAGGGCGAGAACGCCCAGCACATCGGCCAGGAGCTCGGGTCGTACGCGAACTCCTGGACCCTGGGCCTGAACACCGTGTTCCCCCTGCCCGGGTCGCACATCGGCGACGTGCGCACCGACGCCCGACGCCTGCACGCCACCTTCGAGGCCGAGCAGTTCCTGCGCAACGAGTTCACCCTGGAGCGGACCACCGACGAGCTGCGTGCGCTGAAGGTCTCGTTCGAGTCCGGCGAGGCGTCCACCAGCCACCCCTGGTTCCCGGACCTGAGCGGCCCGCAGCAGCGGTCGGTGCTCACGGCCATGGCCAGGGTCATCGCCACGCACAACCTGCGCATCGCCACCGAGGTCGAGCGGCTGCGCGCCGCCTACGGAGGGGCCGCGGTCACGGCGTCGGAGGACGTGCTGAACCAGTGCGATGAGCTCATCGCGTCGTTCATCGAGCCCCCGGCCAACCTGCCGGACTTCGACCACGAGGCCTATTACCGCAGCCCGCTGTCCGACGGCAGCGACCTCGAGTCGTTCACCATCGTCACCACCGAGCCGAACCAGCTCCTCCGCGATATCGGCCACCATCGTGCGCCGGTGATGATCGATAGCGACCAGTGGGATACCTGGCTGAGCGGCGCCCCCGAGCAGGCCGAAACGCTGATCAGACCGCCGCCCGATGATCTGATGCGAGCCCACCAGGTCACGACCCGGGTCAACAACCCGGGCTATCAGGGGGACGATCTGCCCGAGGATTTAGCAGAAAAAGATCGGGCGGTGTAAGGTTCTCGAGTCAGCCGGTCTGCTGAGGCTGAGCATTCAGATTCGCTCGACGAGATTGACGAATCTGTTCCTCCTGGGCTTTTTCCCGGGCCGCCGTTAGCGCCCGATTCGAGGAGAGAATCGTTCGAAGCACCAGGAATATCAAAAGCTCTAAACGATAAGGAGCAAGCCACTGACATCGAAATGCATTTCCGATAGAGACAGTCAATCTACCTACCTTGCATCGTGTTTTACCGGGTCAGGCAGATAAAGAACTACGGACACTGATTAAATATCTCTCAATCTTCTCACAACGTAATTGTAGTACGCGTTGAACCACCTGTACTGAACCGGTGTGGACGTTTGAAAAATTGCATCGGAAATAGACGTAGGTCCTGAGCAGATAAAACCTGACAGATACTTCTGCATGCAATATCGGAGGACTACAGGATGCTTTTCTCCAATACAGCCACCTTGTTGAACACACAACAGCGTTAGAGAGACGTCACCGATGATCGAGGGATAAACGTATTGGAATTCTGGATCATTCAAAGCGCGGCTTTCAAAAAGCTCGTAATGCACAATGGCCGTCAGCATGCCGGCTACGCCACCCTCATCATGACGATCGATACTTGCTTGCAGTAAACGAAAAGCTGCCTCACTAGCATGATCAGTCGCGCCCGATTCTCTAAGGTCCTGAGCAAGCCGCTCCCTCTCTATGTCGAAATCAATTCCTTCCTCGTTGATTTTTTCGACCAAATCCAGGCCGGCCAATTCCGACTCGAGGTCTAAGTTGATACAGAAATTCGATAATTCCCGAGCTTGATCGACTAAGCTATCCGAAAGCCCAATTCGCGACAGATTGTCACTTTGGACCGAAGAGATCTTGATAGCTTCAGAGCAGGCAGAGTTCCAAAGACTTGCATTCGTGAAAACTTGCTGCTCTGACCATTCAAACCGTTCAGCAGCAGAGCTAAGATACTCTGCAGCTGAGGTCGCAGAATTATAGGTTGGGCTATTTGTCGTTTCTTGACCGGCCTGGTTTTGACCAGCCCCAAGGGCAGTCTGCGATGCCGATCGAGATGAATGTTGCTTCTGTACAATTTGTAGTGAACTGACATTACCTTTGTTTGATTTAGGCAATTCGTGATTAACAAATTCATCCGGCTGATAAACGGCATAGATCGCACAAGCGACAGCTAGTGACGCCAGCACTATTCCGACAGCGATAAATGCATGTTTTTTCATAATCAAATCATAAACAAACCTCCTCGCGGAGGTGCGCTAGTCGAAAAGTTGAACTGAGGCCTTTGATAACCTACCATTTTGCGCATTGATGAAGTTTGATACGACATCCGCTCTGATGCGAGCCCACCAGGTCACGACCCGGGTCAACAACCCGGGCTACCAGGGGGACGATCTACTCGAGGATGTGGCGCTGAAGACTGGGTCGCAATAGGGTGGCCGATCCGGCGAACGGTCCGGCACGCGACGAACTCCCCTCGACCACCCTCCAGACCAACTCTCCTAGAGCCGCTCCACGGAAGTCACAAGGATGAGCTCACAGGCCCCGTCGCCGGTGTCGTCGCGGCGCATCGACGTACGCCAGTAAGCACCGTCCTCGCGATCGACATCGACAAGATAGCCAGC
>CAZDFS010000017.1:48918-51173 GCA_964504865.1 uncultured Wenzhouxiangella sp. | reverse complement strand
GGCCAAGCCGGTCGAGGAGATCGGGGCTGGCGGGAATCAGGTGCATGTTGGCCGATGATTGCTCGATCTGCGCGCGGGGAATCGGGAACTCATCGACGCGCCAGAAGTAGAAGCGACCGTTCTGGCGGATATCGATCCGGGACAGGACCTCGGGGTCGCTCATCGGCCCCCAGCCCAGCGCCAGATCCACCGGCGACAAATCCGACCAACGGTCCCAGCGGTAATCGCGCCGACCGAGCACGTGCGCCACCAGACCGAACTCGGCGCGCAGGTGCAGAGCGTGGTCGTCGATCCTGATTTCCGCTTCGCGCTCGAGAGCGATCTGCCGTGGCGGTCGGTCAAGGGCCAGGCCATGCGGTATCGGGGGCGCTTCAACGGCCATCGCCAGCTGCTCGCTATAGTCGGCGTTCGGTGCAGACCACCACTGCCAGAACAGAAACAGGACGATGGCGACGACGATCAACCTGCGCATTCGCTCACGGCCTCCTTTTCGACGCGGTATCCTTCCATCCTATGCTGAATGCGCTGCTGATTCTCACCGGATTGATGGCCGCGGTCGCTGTTGCGCTGCTGTGGCTCGGTCGTCGGTTCCAGGGCGATGAAGACAGCCTGGTCGAGGAGATCAACGCGATCCTGCCCCAAACCCAGTGCGCTCAGTGCAACTATCCGGGCTGTCGACCCTATGCCGAAGCGATCGCCCGCGGTGAGGCCGATATCAACCAGTGCCCGCCGGGCGGCCAGGCTGGCGTCGAGGCCCTCGCCCAGCTGCTGAACGTCGAGGCCAAGCCCCTCGACGAATCCCACGGCGAGCACAAGGCCCCGGTGGTCGCGGTCATCGACGAGGACCGCTGCATCGGCTGCACCCTGTGCATCCAGGCCTGCCCCGTCGATGCGATCTTCGGCGCCGCCAGGCGAATGCACACGGTGATCGCCTCCGAGTGCACCGGCTGCGAGCTGTGCCTGCCGCCCTGCCCCGTCGACTGCATCGACCTGGTCGAGCGCGCCGACCCCTACTGCCCGCCTCGCCCGGGCGTGGGCTCCGTCGACGCGCCTGCGCGCATCCCGATGATCGTGACATGAGCCAGCTGCCCGTCGGCGATACGCTGCACCCCTTCCCCGGGGGGCTGGTGCTTCGCCACCACAAGCAGGCGGCCTGCGAGCTGCCCCTCGAACGCATCGCCCTGTCGCGCGACTTCTTCCTGCCGATCGTCGATCGCCGCGGTCGGCGCGCCGATGTCCTCGTCGAGGTCGGCCAGACGGTCAAGCGCGGTCAGGCCCTGACGCAGGCCGATAGCGATCTGGACACGGTCATCCATGCGCCGACCTCCGGGCGCATCGAGGCCGTCGTGCAGCGGCCCAGCGCCTGGCCGCCGGGGTCGAGGGTCGAGTGTCTTCACCTGGCGGCCGACGGCCGCGATGATGGTCTCGACCCCGTCCCCGTTGACCGCTGGCTGGACACGGACCGCCATCAGCTCATCGATACGCTGCGTGATCGCGGCCTGGCCGGGCTCGGCGGCGCCGTATTTCCGAGCGCCGCGAAGCTTCGCGGCGACTGGGGTGCCATCCAGACGCTGATCCTCAACGGCGCCGAATGCGAGCCCTGGATCGCCTGCGACGAAATGCTGATGCGCAGCCGCGCCGACGCGGTGGTCCGCGGCGGCATCGTCCTGGCGCGCGCCGCCGGCGCGCGCGAAGTGGTCATTGCCATCGAGGACCAGATGGGCATCGTGGGCGAGCGCCTGACGGCCGCGATCAATGACTGTCCGATCGATTTTCCCCGTCGCCTCGTCCGGGTCGCCACCATCTACCCCGAAGGCGGCGAGCGCCAGCTCATCCAGGCCCTGACGGGCAAAGAGGTCCCCTTCGACGGCCTGCCGCAGGACCTCGGCCTGCTCTGCCACAACGTCGCCACCGCCGCGGCGGCCCTCGATGCCGTCGAGGGCGGTCGGGCCCTGACCGAGCGCGTCGTCACCGTCACCGGGCCCGGCGTGGCCCGGCCGCGAAACGTCATTGCGCGCATCGGCACGCCGATCCGCGAATTACTCGACGCGGCGGGCGGCCTGACCGCCGAGGCCGGTCGCCTGATCCTCGGCGGGCCGATGTCCGGCACGGCGCTTTCGAGCGACGAGATCCCGGTGACCAAGGGCACCAACTGCCTGCTCGTTCTGACCCGCGAGGAGGTCCGGCGCCAGCAGCCGATCATGCCCTGCATCAACTGCGGGGAATGCGTCCGGGTCT
This sequence comes from uncultured Wenzhouxiangella sp., assembly GCA_964504865.1. GTDB lineage: Bacteria > Pseudomonadota > Gammaproteobacteria > Xanthomonadales > Wenzhouxiangellaceae > Wenzhouxiangella. The sequence goes on along the minus strand of CAZDFS010000017.1, from coordinate 48,935 downwards.
GCCCGGCCCGGCTCCTG
>CAZDFS010000017.1:0-48851 GCA_964504865.1 uncultured Wenzhouxiangella sp. | reverse complement strand
CGCGAGAAGCGACGTCAGCGCCTCACCGAAGGCGGCCAGGCAAAGGATGAAATCCAAGCGGCCATCGAGCGCGCCCGGCGCAGGAAGACCCGCGATCCAGGCGCCGGTTGAAGCAACCCTGATCGACATCCCTGATTGGAGCAGAACACGCATGCAGCAGAAACCATCCCCACCGCGACGCCAGCGGGTCAGCAGGACCCTGCGCGAGGCCCGCATCCTGCCGGCCGCCCAGCGCTACCAGCTTTGGAACGTGATCATTGCCTTTGTCGCCTCCCTGATCGGCATCGTCCTGCTGCCCGTCGTCATCCCGATTGCCCTGTGGGCGATCGGCCGCTACTACGAACGCCTCGAAGTCGTGCTTACCCAGCGCGATCTGCAGGTCCGGCGCGGCCTGCTGACGCGCGAGGAAAAAACCATCCCGCTGGAGAAGGTGACTGATCTGGTGCTCGTCGAAGGCCCGCTCATGCGCCTGTTCGGCGTCAAGGGCCTCGGCGTGGAAACAGCCGGTCAGTCCGCCGGCGGTGCCCTCGTGCGAGTCACCGGCATCGAAGACGTCGAGGACTTTCGCGATGCCGTGCTCGAGCAGCGCGATCGGATCAGCGACAGCGAGGAGGAGACCGCAGCCACGCCGAGCGGCCGGGACGACCCGACCCTTGCGCCCGTGCTGACCTCGATCAGTGAGACGCTCCTTAGGATCGAGAAGCACCTGGCCCAGCAAAAGCAGGACTGAAGCCTTGGCCACCCCATCCTCAGGCCAGCCCGACCTGACCCTGGGCGGCGCGCCGCATCTGCCGCCCGAAACTACGGTCAGTCGGGTCATGCAGCAGGTGCTGCTCGCCCTCGTGCCGGCGATCCTCGCGCACGCCTGGTTCTTCGGCCCCGGCATCTTCTTCCAGCTCGCCCTGGCCTGCGGCTTTGCGCTGCTCTTCGAGTGGTCGATGCTGCGCCTGCGGCGCCGGCCCGTGGCGATGTTCCTCGGCGACTACAGCGCGATCGTCACGGCGGTCCTGTTCGCCCTATGCATGCCGCCGCTGGCGCCCTGGTGGGTGGCGGCAACGGGCATGCTCTTTGCTGTCGTCATCGCCAAGCAGCTCTACGGCGGCCTCGGCTTCAATCTCTTCAACCCCACGATGGTCGGCTTTGCCGCCGTCATCATCGCCTTCCCCATCGAGCTCAGCCACTGGCTGACGCCGCGGTCCCTGTCTCCGGGCCTGCCCGGCCTGCAGGAAACTGCCCATGCCATCCTTACGGGCACCCTGCCGGCCTCCATGAGCTGGGATGCGGTCACTCAGGCGACCCCCCTCGACAGCCTGCGAACGGGCCTGCAGGAGGGCCTGCGCATTCCCGAAATTCGTCAGGCCCCCATCTTCGGCGACTTCGGTGGTCAGGGCTGGGAGTGGATTGCCAACGCTTATCTCGTCGGCGGGCTCTGGTTGCTCTATCGTCGGGTCATTTCCTGGCACGTGCCCGTTGCCGTCCTCGCCGCCACGGTGCTGATCAGCTTGCCCGTGTGGCTGATTGGCCCGGACATCAATCCCTCGCCGCTCCAGCACGTCTTTTCCGGCGCCTTGGTCATGTGCGCCTTTTTCATCGCCACGGACCCGGTTTCGGGGCCCTCCACCCTCAGAGGCAAGCTGATCTTCGGCGTCGGCATCGCCCTCCTGACCCTGGCGATCCGGCGCTTCGGCGCCTACCCCGACGGCGTCGCCTTTGCGGTGCTGCTGATGAACCTCTGCGTGCCTCTGATTGACCGCTACACCACGCCACGCGCCTACGGTCACCGGAAATGAGCGAATCGGACTTTCCCCTTCGCCCGGTTCTGGCCCTGGCGGCAATCGGCCTGGTCGCCGCCCTGGCGCTATCCGCCTTGCACCTGCTGACCCGCGAGCGCATCGAACAGGCCCAGGCCGATCGCGCCGCGGCGACCCTTAAGCAGGTTCTGCCCGAGGACGCCTACGACAACCGCATCAGCCAGGACGTGACCGAACTTCGCATCGACGGCCTCGACGCGCCGGCCAGGGTGTATCGCGGCCGCAGGGCCGGGCAGCCGAGCGCGGCGGTCATCGACATGACGACCCCGCGCGGCTACAGCGGCGATATCCGGCTGCTGATCGCCGTCACCCCGGCGGCAGACGTCATCAGCGTGCGAGTGGTCGAACACCGCGAAACCCCCGGCCTGGGCGACAAGATCGAAGCGCGCAGAGGCGACTGGATCGAGCAATTCCGCGGCCGCTCGCTCGGCGACCCGCCGCGCGACCAGTGGGCCAGCGATCGCCGCGGCGGTGCCTTCGACACGCTGACCAGCGCCACGATCACCAGCACCGCGGTCATCGACGCCGTTGCCCGCAGCCTGGCCAGCTTCGAGGGCGCCGGCGACGCGATCTGGAACTCCGAGTCCGCACCCACGGCACCCTAGACTGCGGAACGATGCGCTGGCTGGCTTCAACACGGCCTCAGGCTTATACTCTCGGAGTTGCGAATTCAGCCGGCTTCATTTGAGCACCCATGCCCTACCTTGACTACGATCGACTCGACGCAATCGACGCCACGACGTTCCAACAGACGCGGCCCTACCCCTGGATCAACCCCGCCGGCCTGTTGACCGACGACGGCTATCAACGTCTTATCAAGGGCCTGCCCGAAATCGGTCAGATGATTCCGAGCTTCGGCAAGACACGGTCCCACGGCCAGAAGTCCCATGATCGCTACGGGCTCGAATATCACGATGATCTGGATATCGATCCGGCCTGGCACGAGTTCATCGCCGAACTTCGAGGACGGCGCTACTACGATTTCGCCAAGCGCATGTTCGGCCGCGGTCGCTTCAGATTCGATTTCCACTGGCACTATGCACCGCAGGGCTGCTCCGTGTCTCCCCACTGCGATGCCAATCGCAAGCTCGGCTCTCATATCTTCTACTTCAATACGTCCGACGACTGGGACGCCAGCTGGGGTGGTGACACGTTGATCCTCGACGACGAAGGCCAGTTCGCCCGCGAATCCGCACCGGAATTCGATGATTTCAAGAAGGCCTATTCCGGCGAGAGCATGGGCAACTACAGCCTTTTGTTCCAGCGCCAGGAACGATCCTGGCATGGCGTTCGCGAAGTAACTTGCCCCGAGGGTCACTACCGGAAGGTCTTCATCGTCGTGATCAACGACTGGTTGCGCTCCAACATCCGCCGCGTCAGCGGCAAGTTGCGCGGCGAGACCAGCCTGTATGAATAAGCGCTCGACAACTCCGCGCTCTTGAATCCGCCCCTTACCCATAGAGCTTCGCGTCCCCGACGTGCAGGCTGCCTCCAATCATCTTAGATCGATCGAACATGAGTCATTCCACGCCACTTTTGCTCGACTGCACGCTGCGTGACGGCGGGTACTACAACGCCTGGAATTTCACCCCGGAACTCGTCGATGACTATCTGTCGTCGATGAAGGCCGGCGCCGTCGACATCGTCGAGCTGGGCTTTCGCTTCCTGAAGAACGACGGATTCAAGGGCGCCTACGCCTACACCACCGACGAGTTTCTTCAGGGCATCGAGATTCCCGATGGCCTGATTATCGGCGTCATGATCAACGGCGCCGACCTGTGCACGGACCAGGGCGTCGTAGGCGCTCTGGAAACCCTGTTCCCCGCGCCGGCCGATGACTCGTCGGTCAACCTGGTGCGTCTGGCCTGCCATTACCACGAGCTCCCGCAGGCCATGGAGGCCGCAGAATGGTTGTCAGCTCGGGGCTATCGTGTCGGCATCAACCTGATGCAGATTTCCGATCGGAGCGAGAGCGAAATCGAAGCGCTGGGGTCGCGCGCATCCAACGCCCCGATCGACGTCCTCTATTTCGCCGACAGCATGGGCAGCATGACTCCTGAGGATGTCAGTCGCATCGTGGGCTGGTTCCGAAAGGCCTGGAACGGGGCGCTGGGCATTCACACTCACGACAACATGGGCCTGGCCTTGTCCAATACGCTGCGCGCCGCTGAAGAAGGCGTCACCTGGCTCGATGCCACGGTCACCGGGATGGGACGGGGGCCAGGAAATGCTCGGACCGAGGAGCTGCTTGTCGAAGCACCGACGTTGACCGGCCGTCAGCACAATCTCGTTCCCCTGATGCGCCTGATTCGTCGCCACTTCGGCCCGATGAAGATCGACTTTGGCTGGGGAACGAATCCCTACTATTACCTTGCTGGAAAGTATGGCATCCATCCCACCTACATCCAGGAGATGCTCGGTGACGCCCGCTATGACGAGGAAGATATTCTTGCTGTCATTGACCATCTGCGTACCGAAGGCGGCAAGAAGTTCAGCTTCGATCACCTGAGCGATGCGCAGCATTACTACCGCGGCCGGCCGCAGGGCAGCTGGCCGCCGGTCGAGGAATTCGAGGGAAGAGAGGTTCTGATTCTGGGTGCAGGGAACGGCGTCGTCGCTCATCGATCCGCCCTGGAAGCGCTGATCCGTCGGCGGCAGCCCGTCGTCCTCGCCCTCAACACGCAATCAGCGATCGATCAGACGCTGATCGACCTGCGGATCGCCTGTCATCCTGTGCGCCTGCTGGCCGATCTGGATCATCATCAGGATCTGCCCCAACCCCTGATCACGCCGGCCTCCATGTTGCCTGAGAGCATCCGCGGCGATCTCGGCAACAAGTCCGTGCTCGATTTCGGCCTGGGACTGAAGAAGGGGGGCTTCGAATTCCATTCGACCTACTGCCTCGCGCCCAACCTGCTGGTCCTGTCCTACGCCCTGGCCGCCGTCACCGCCGGCAAGGCCGCAAGCATCATGATGGCAGGCTTCGATGGCTATGCCCCGGGTGATATGCGCAATGTCGAAATGGAGGCGATGCTGTCGGCTTTTGCCCGCTCCGATGCCCCGGTTCAGCCCGTTTCGATCACGCCGTCGCGCTACAAGAACCTGACCAGCCGATCCCTCTACGCCCTGCGCTGAATCATGCTCTCGTCCGATCGCGCCTGTATCCTGATTCCGGCCCGCTATGCGTCCTCGCGCTATCCCGGCAAGCCGTTGGTGCCGCTTTTGGGGAAAGCAATGATCCTGTGGGTGGCGGAGCTCTCGGCCCGCGCTGTCGGCGCCGAGCATGTGTTCGTAGCAACCGATGATGAGCGCATCAGGCAGGCGGTCGAGACCGCTGGCTTCCAGGCGCTGCTGACCAGCTCTAGCGCGCTCACGGGCACGGATCGCCTGGCCGAGGCCGCCGAACAGATCGACTACGACATCTACGTCAACGTGCAGGGTGACGAGCCCCTCGTGGCACCCGACGACATTAATCGCTGTCTGGCGCTCAAGGCCGACCATCCCGACCACGTCATCAATGGCTTCACATGGATCTCCCCCGAGGAGGATCCGGCCTCCGTGAATATTCCGAAGGTGATCAGCAATGAAGACGGGCGACTGGTGTACATGTCGAGACAGCAGCTGCCTGGCCACAAGGACGCCGCGAATGCGCCCGAACGTTACAAGAAGCAGGTCTGCATCTACGGCTTCAACCGCGACGAGCTCTCTGCATTCCGCGCCTTTGGTAGGAAGAGCACCCTTGAGCAATGCGAGGACATCGAAATTCTTCGCTTTCTCGAGCTCGATCGTCCCGTCTTGATGTACGAGTGCAGCCCCGGCTCGCTGGCCGTCGACACGCCTGACGATGTTGCGCGAGTCGAGGCAGCGATGCGCCGTCGGGGCCTTGGATGAAGCTCCGCGCCTACCAGACTCTGGTGTTCGATTGCGACGGCGTCGTCCTCGACTCCAACGCCATCAAGACCCGCGCCTTTTATCAGGCCGCACTGCCGTACGGGAACGCGGCAGCGCGAGCCCTGGCCGATTACCATCGCTCCAACGGCGGCATCTCGCGCTACGAGAAGATGCAGTATTTCCTTGATCGGATCGTGCCGGAATTCGCCGATGGTTCCGACGGCCCCGGCCTCGTGGATCTGCTGGATTCGTTCGCCGAGATCGTGTCCGCTGAGTTGATGCGCGCGCCGATCGCAAAAGACCTCGGGGCTCTACGTCGGTCCTTGGATTCACGCTGGATGATCGCCTCCGGCGGTGACCAGGAAGAGCTGCGGCAGGTCTTTGCTCAACGCAACCTCAGCGACTGGTTCGATGGCGGCATTTTCGGCAGCCCGACGCCAAAGGACCGTATCCTTGGTCAGGGTATCGAGTCCGGCCTAATCGTCCCCCCGGCACTCTATCTGGGCGACAGCACCTACGACTACCGCTGCGCCAGCCAGGCCGGCCTGGACTTCATCTTCGTGTCGGCCTGGTCCGAAGTCGACGAGTGGGAAAGCTTCATCGCACAGAACGAGATTCGAGCGATCGAGGGTGTGTCCGACCTACTCAATCACTGTTGATGGTATTCACCGAATGAAAGCCCTGTTCTTCCTGCGCCACTACAACGACATCGACCACGTCACACCCGTGGTCCACAAGTGGGTCGAGGCCGGCCACAGGGCGGACGTCGTGATGATGGGCAGCCGCAGCTCGCTCGATGATTACCGCGTGGCGTTTCTTGCCGCTAAGGAGACCGTGGACGTCGCCTGGATCGGCGATATCGTCGGTCGCCCCAGGCACCTGCGCATGGGGCTCCAGAAGCTGCTTCGCAACCGCTACTTCCGCGGCGCGATACCGACGCCCTTCCGGCCTGCGTTGGACAAGCTGATCGGCGAAGACCGGCGGCGCGCCTTCTGGAAGTCGATCGGCGAGCGTCTCATCGAGCGAAGCTTCGGCGACGCGCGCCGGGACAAGGCGGCAAAGGGCATCGTCGCCTTCGACTGGATCAGCGGCAATTCGGTCTTTCCTATCGAGTTCGTCGAATGCACCGTCGAGGCCGCTCGAGAACGCGGGCTGGGCGCTATCTCCCTGCCCCATGGGGACAGCCCGCACGCGAGCTACATGGTGCGCCGCGAGGAGCTCGACATGGCACCGCGGCGTAAATTCGAACCGGCCCGGATGTTCGACACGGTGGTCGTCCCGAACGAACTCTGCGCCGTTCGTTTCCGTCCCTTCATGGACGACGACCGCGTCGCCGTTCTGGGCTCCCCGCGCTACTGCGACGAGTGGCTGGAGAAGCTGGAAACGCTGCTGCCGCCCTCGCCCCTGACGCCTCGGAGCGATACCTTCAAGCTGGTGATGTTCTCGCGCAAGGAGGATTTCTCTATCTTCTGGGAGGAAGTGGCTCGCGCTGTACAGATCTGGGCGGCGTTTCCGAACGTCGAGCTCATCATCAAATCCCATACGCGCGGCGGCTGGCGCCAGCCCCTGTCGCGCAAACTGGACCTTCGCAAGCTCGACAACGTGCGCTTCGTCGCCGGCGAGATCCATTCCTCCCACCTCCTCGACTGGGCCGACGCGGCCGTTGACGTCGCCACCTCGGTGGCCTTCGAAGCGGTCAAACGGCGGCTGCCGGTGCTGGCCGCCGATTACCTCCAGGCCTCGCGATCAACGATCGGGCTGCACCTGCCCGAGTGCCTGCTCAGCTGTCGCGACGACGCCTACCTCAAGCTCGAGAAGCTGATCGATGGCGGGACTCAGCATTTCTACAACGAGGATCATCGTGCGCAATTCCTGCGCGATGTCATCGACGTCCCGGATCGCGACGTGCTGCCCCGCTATGTCGCAAGAATGGAGGAAATCGCGCGATGAGCTCTTCCATGAATCATTCGTCAGCCTCGGTTTGGACGCCGTGACCGAGCCGGCCTCATCGAGTTCACCGACCGCCGAAGCGCGGCAGCGCGCCGTGCTCGTGCTGGGCGCCGGAAGAAGCGGCACCAGCCTCACCACGCGCGCCGTCCAGGCCGTGGGCGTGGAGCTCGGCAATCACTTCAAGCGTCCTTCGCGCAAGAACCCCAGCGGCTTCTTCGAGGACGCCGCCCTGCTGAAACTGAGCAAACAGCTGCGGCGATCGCTCGGGTTGCGGCCCGACAGCCTGCGCCTCCTCGACGGAGCGGTTTGGGAAGACGCCAAACTCCAGCCCCTCTACGATGACTTCGCCCGAACCATCGACGCCCGCTTCGGCGCGACGCCGATATGGGGTTTCAAATACGCCCGAACTCTTCGTCTCCTGCCCTTCTGGGTTCGCCTCTTCGACCGGATGTCCATCGAGCCCAGCTACGTCCTGCCGATCCGCAACCCGCTCAGCGTGGCGCGATCGCGCGCCAAGCTCGACGATCATCGTGGCCACCAGGCAAACAGTGATCTGGAATGGCTGGTCAATGTCGTCCCCCACCTGCATCTCGTCCGCGGTCGCCGCTGGGTCGTCGTCGACTACGATCGCCTCGTCAGCCAGCCGACCCTTGAACTCACTCGCCTCCAGGAGAGCCTGGGCCTGCCGTCGAGCGAGACCACGCAGCAGGCGATCGACCGCTTCGCCAACCAATTCATCCGCGGCGATCTCCGCCATACGCGGTTCACCATCGACGAGCTGCAGGAGGACGAACGGGTCCATCACCTTGTGCGACGCGCTTATACGCTGCTCGACACGCTGACCGGCGCAGCGCCGGAGACCGCGACCGAGGCGTTCTGGAAGGACTGGGCCGAGGTAGAGCGGGGTGTCGCGCAGCTCGGCCCCATCCTCGAACGACTCGACGCCCTCGAGCAAGCGCGGCGATTCGCCCAGTGGAACCCACTCAGCCCCATTGCTGCGCTGTGGGCTACCTACAAGCGGCTGATCAGGCTGTTTCCCGTCCGCAGCCGATGAGCAGAGGGAGTCAGGAGAGTTCGGTGTCCGCCAGCCATCTGAAGCAGGTCTGGACGAACGGCCTGTGGCACAACAATCCAGGCCTGGTTCAGCTGCTGGGCCTGTGCCCGCTTCTGGCGGTCAGCAACACGACCATCAACGGACTCGGGCTGGGCCTGGCCACGCTGCTCGTGCTGACGAGCTCGAACCTGCTGGTCTCGCTCAGCCGTGCGTGGTTGACGCCGGAGATTCGCATTCCCGCCTTTGTCCTGATCATCGCCAGCCTGGTGACGGCCATCGACATGAGCCTGCAGGCCTGGTTTCCGGGCCTGAGTCAGAATCTGGGCATCTTCGTGCCCCTGATCGTGACCAATTGCACCCTGCTGGCTCGAGCCGAGGCCTTCGCCTCGCGCCAGCCGCCTGTGCCGGCCCTCATCGACGGCCTGGCTCAGGGCCTGGGCTTTGCCCTCGTGCTCATCGCCCTCGGCGCAATGCGCGAACTCCTCGGCCAGGGCACGCTGCTCGCCGACGCCGGCCTGCTCCTCGGACCCTGGGCGGACCCCCTGACCCTGCGGCTGGTGCCCGAAGGCTGGGGCCTGCTGCTCGCGGTGCTGCCGCCTGGCGCCTTCATCCTCCTCGGCCTGATCGTCGCCCTCCACAAGGCCCTGATCAGCCGAACGCCGCGCCCGGCCAAGCAGGGTCAGGAAGCCGGCCAGCGGTCCACGGGTTGGGAGGCGACCGAATGAACGCCGCCGATCGTCAGACCTTCTTCGAGCGCCTGGCCGAGCTCAACCCGAAGCCGGTCACGGAGCTCAATTACCGCTCCCCCTTCGAGCTGCTCGTTGCCGTCACCCTGTCCGCCCAGGCCACGGATGTCGGCGTCAACAAGGCCACGGCCCGCCTCTTTCCCGTGGCCAATACGCCGGCAGCGATCCTGGCGCTGGGCGAGGCGGGCCTGAAGGATTACATCAAGACCATCGGCCTGTTCAACAGCAAGGCGAAGAACGTGATTGCGGCCTGTCGCCTGCTGATCGAAAAGCACAACGGCGAGGTGCCGCAGACTCGAGCCGAGCTCGAGGCCCTCCCCGGCGTGGGCCGCAAGACCGCGAACGTTGTGCTGAACACGGCCTTCGGTCAGCCGACCATGGCCGTGGACACGCACATCTTCCGGGTCAGCAACCGCACGGGGCTGGCGAAGGGGAAAACGCCGCTGGCCGTGGAAAAGGCCCTCCTCAAGCGAGTCCCCGAGCCGTTCCTGCTCAACGCCCACCATTGGCTGATCCTGCACGGGCGCTACACCTGCCGGGCGCGAACACCGAAATGCAGTGAATGTCCAGTCCTCGACCTGTGCCGCTGGCGACCGAAGAAGCGCTACCTCGAGGCGTCGCCGCCGGACTAGCCTTGCCGATCGACGACGAGCCGCGCTATCAACGCGCAAGCGAGTATCATGATGGCCATGCGCTTCCCCTCTCAGATTTCCCGACGCTTCCGCGGTTTCCTGCCGGTCGTCGTTGACGTCGAAACCGGCGGCTTCAATCCCGCCACCGATGCCCTGCTCGAGCTCGCCATCTGCATCATCCAGATGGACGAGGAGGGATGGCTGCGGCCGGGCGAGGTGCAGGTGCGCCATCTGGCACCCTTCGAGGGCGCCAACATCGAGCAGGCGGCGCTCGAGTTCAACGGCATCCGCCCCGACCATCCGCTGCGGCCCTCGGTCAGCGAAGCGGACGGTCTGAAGGGCCTGCTCACCCCGGTTCGCCAGGCCCTGCGCGACACGGAATGCAAGCGGGCAGTCCTCGTCGGCCACAATGCCCACTTCGACCTGTCGTTTCTCAACGCGGCAATCGAGCGGGTGAACTACAAGCGCAACCCCTTTCATCCCTTCAGCTGTTTCGATACGGCCACCCTCGGCGGCCTGGCTTACGGCCAGACCGTCCTGGCTCGCGCCGTCGATGCCGCCGGTCTCGAATGGGACAGCAGCTCTGCCCATTCGGCCGCCTACGACACGGAGCGCACCGCCACCCTGTTCTGCACGATCGTCAATCGCTGGCGGCACCTTCAGGAACTGGAGGGTTGACCAATCTCCCGTCCAGGGAATCGCCGGTAGTCGAATGCGCTTGATTCGACCCCTTCTGCTTGCGCTACCGGTCCTGGTGCCGCTCCTCTCCGGCGCGGCTTCGCAGGTCACGGATTCATCGGAGCTCGCCTTCGATCGAGGTCAATTCGATTTCGAGGGCCGGACCCTGGCCTGGTTCTGCGTCGGCGCGGGTCAGCCAACGCTGATTCTCGAAGCGCCTTCCGGCCTATCGAACGAAGAAGCGTACGCGGACCTTCTTCCTGCCTTGGCCGAGGGCAACCGTGTCTGTGCCTACGAGCGCGCTCACTACGGCAATAGTGCCCCCCTTCCCGAGGGTCAGATCCAGTCGCTCCGAGACTATGCGATCGAGCTTGAAACCTTTCTTGCGCTCGACGCCATGCGCGGACCGTTTGTCCTCGTCGGCTATTCCTACGGTGCCTGGGTCGCTCGTTACCATGCAGCCCACCATCCAGACACGGTGGCGGGGATGGTTCTGATCGACGGCCCGCACGTGGATTGGATCCGACGCATGCGCGCGGAAATGAGTCCGGAAGACTGGTCCAAGATGCAGGACATCCTGGACTGGTTTCTCGCCAACCGGGGCCATGATCCGGTCTCGAGCCAGTATGAAATGGCGCAGGCACCACCGCTGCCCGACGGGCTCCCGATCGTGGTCATCAATCGCGGGCTCGACCATCAGGGCATTCGTCCTGCGGAGCTCTCCGAATCCGGCTTCCGACTTTACAACGACATTCATTTCCGCCTGGCCGCGGAGCATTTCGAGCTGACGAGCGCCACCCGAGGCATCGTGGCCGAAAACTCCCAGCACCTCATCCCCGAGGATGAACCCGAGGTGGTGCTCGAAGCGGTCCAGTCACTCCTCGATCGCATTTCAGCCTCGCCCTGAATGCCAACAGATCGAGGACCAACCGTCCCCTGCCGTGCCATTGAAGTCCGGGCGCACCGACCCGAATTTCATTGGATACCGGCATAATTCTCTGATCACACTTTCAAGCAGACCCCAAAAGGAGCGAATCATGGCTTTTTCACTTCCGGAACTCCCCTACGCCAAGAATGCGCTGGAGCCGCATATTTCTGCCGAAACCCTCGACTACCACTACGGCAAGCACCATAAGACCTACGTCGACAAGCTCAACGGCATGATCGAGGGCACGGAACACGCCAGCAAGTCGCTCGAAGACATCATCCGCAATTCCGAGGGCGGCATGTTCAATAATGCGGCGCAGGTCTGGAACCACACCTTCTACTGGCACTGCCTGGCCCCGAACGGTGGCGGCGAGCCCGGCGGCAAGCTGGCCGAGCTCATCAACCGCGATTTCGGCAGCTTTGCCGACTTCAAGGACAAGTTCACCCAGACCGCGATCAACACCTTCGGCTCGGGCTGGGCCTGGCTGGTGCAGCACCCCGACGGCAAGCTGGCAATCACCTCGACAAGCAACGCGGAAACGCCGCTGACCGGGGACGCCAAGCCCCTGATGACCTGCGATGTGTGGGAACATGCCTACTACATCGACTACCGGAATGCCCGCCCCAACTACATGGACGCATTCTGGAATCTGGTGAACTGGAACTACGTGGAGTCGCAGCTCGCCTGAGTTCCGCCGGCCGTCTCAGGGGAGCCACCTGGCATGTCGCATCTGTTCAATACCTATGCCCGTATGCCGGTGGCGCTCGTTCGCGGCGACGGGGCCTGGCTGTTCGATGATCACGGACGGCGGTACCTCGACGCCCTGAGCGGCATCGCAGTCTGCAGCCTCGGCCACGCGCATCCGCGCCTGGCCGAGGTGATCGGCGAACAGGCCAGGACCCTGATCCACACGGCCAACATCGTCCATATTCCGCAGCAGGACGCCCTTGCCGATGCCCTGTCAGAAATCTCGGGCATGGACCAGGCCTTCATCGCCAACTCGGGCGCCGAGGCCATCGAGTGCGCCCTGAAGCTGGCGCGCCGCTACGCCATCGAGTGTGGCGTCGACTCGCCGAAGGTCCTGGTCTCCACCGATAGCTTTCACGGCCGCACTCTGGCCGCCCTGAGCGCGTCTGGCAATGCCGCGATCCAGGCAGGCTTCGGGCCGCTCGTCGAGGGTTTCGTTCGCGTTCCCTTCGGCGACATCGACGCGGCGCGCGCCGCCTTCGAAGCACACCCCGATCTCGTCGCGGCCCTGATCGAACCGATTCAGGGCGAGGGGGGCGTGCGACCGGCGCCGCCCGGCTTCCTGCCTGAGCTTCAGCAGCTCTGCCATGCCAACGATGCGCTGCTGATGCTTGACGAAATCCAGACCGGCATGGCAAGAACCGGCCACTGGTTCGCCTTCCAGCACGAGGACCTCACGCCCGATGTCGTGACCGTGGCCAAAGCACTGGGTAATGGGGTGCCCATTGGCGCCTGCCTGGCCCGCAGCGCCGTCGCCGACCTGCTCCAGCCGGGCTCTCATGGCACCACCTTCGGCGGCAACCCGCTGGCCTGCCGCGTGGGGCTTGAGGTCATCGAAATCATGCGCGAGCTTGACCTGCCGCGCCTGGCCGGCGAGCGCGGCGAGCGCCTGATGGACCAACTGCGGCAACGCATCGGGCACCATCCCAACGTCGTCGATCTGCGGGGCCGCGGACTGATGCTCGGCATCGAGCTCAGCGAGCCGGTGCCGGACCTCAAGGACCACGCCATGGAAAAAGGGCTGATCCTGAACGTGACCCGGGGCAACACGATACGTCTGCTGCCGCCCTTGATCATCGATGATGAGCAGATCCGGCAGATTGCAGCCACGGTCGCTGAGCTGATCGAGCAGCGCTTCGCCGATGATGCTTGAAGTACACGACATCGTTCTCGGCTATGGCGAGACGCCGGTCATCCGTGGTCTCAGCTTCGGCCTCGAAAAGGGTGAAATCGGCTGCCTTCTCGGCGCGTCGGGCTGCGGCAAGACGACGGCCCTTCGAGCCATCGCCGGCTTCGAAGCCATCGATCGAGGCGAGATTCGAGTCGGTGACCAGCAGGTCAGCTCCCCCGAACGACAGCTGGCGCCGGAAAAGCGCAGCGTGGGACTGGTGTTTCAGGATAACGCCCTGTTCCCGCACCTCAACGTGGCCGAGAACATTGGCTTCGGCCTGGGGCGAATGGCCCGCAGCGAGCGCGCTGATCGGATTCGGCAGCTGACCGACCTGACCGGCCTGAGCGGCTTCGAACACCGCTACCCCGATGAACTCTCCGGCGGCCAGCAGCAGCGCGTGGCCCTGGCCCGCGCCCTGGCACCCGAACCCGCCGTCCTGCTCATGGATGAGCCGTTTTCCAACCTGGATACGGGCCTGCGTCGCCGCATGGGCGAGGAAATTCGCGGCGTCCTGAAGGCCCGCAAGACGACCACCCTCCTGGTGACCCACGACCAGCAGGAGGCCTTTGCTCTCGCCGACCGCGTCGGCCTGCTCAAGGACGGCCGCATGCTCCAGTGGGACACGCCCTATCAGATCTACCACCGACCCGCCAGCCGATATGTCGCAGCGTTCACGGGCCGCGGCAGCTATCTCAGCGCGCGTATAGAGGACGGGCGCTTGAGCCACGCGCTGGGTCAATCCCCCCTGCCAGCGCAGCGACCGGCCGGCGACGATCTTGCCCTGCTGATCCGCCCCGACGACGTCAAACCCGTCGCCAGGGGCGTGCGCGCGCAAGTCGTTGCGCGCCAGTTTCAGGGTGCCGAAATCCTCTACCGCCTGCGGCTGGAAAACAACGAGGAGATCAGCGCCCTGTTCCCGAGCCACGACGACCACGCGGTTCAGTCAACGATCCAGATCGAACTGGATGCCGATCATCTCGTGCTTTTTCCCGCCGATCAGGCCAGCGACCGCTCCGCTCTCGCCAGCCACTCGGACCACTGAGCGGGCAGCTGGCCCGACAGATCCTCGATACCCCCTCGCAGCGCGTCGGTGGCGTCAGCGCACAGGGTGGCGTGGCCTACCTTGCGGCCCGCACGGGGCGCTTTCCGATAGTCGTGCCAGCTCAGGCCCGGCGTGGTCAAGAGTGCGCGCGGATCGGGCATCTCGCCGATCCAGTTCAGCATCAGGGCATGGCCACGTGCCGCGGTGCAGCCGAGGGGCAGATCGCAGACCGCGCGGAGGTGGTTTTCGAACTGCGACGTGCGTGCGCCCTCGATCGTCCAGTGCGCCGAGTTGTGGACACGCGGCGCAAACTCATTGGCCAGTAGACCGTCTTCGGTCACGAACAGCTCCAGCGTGAGGCAGCCAACGTAGTCGAGGTGGGTCAGCAGGCGCTCGACCATCGATTCGGCCTGTCTGACCCGCTCCTCCGCCAGCGCCGCCGGACCCATCGCCAGCCTGAGAATGCCGCCGGAGTGAAAGGTCCAGCTCGGTGGATAGAAGCGAAGCTCGCCGGCGGCAGAGCGCACCGCCGTCAGGGCACATTCGTGGTCGAAGTCGACCCAGCCCTCGAGGACCAGATCGTGACCCTCCAACGCCGCCCAGGCCGGCTCGAGATCCTCGGGGCCATGGAGGACGTACTGCCCCTTGCCGTCATAGCCCAGGCGGCGCGTCTTGAGCACGGCGGGAAAGCCAATGCGATCAAGGGCCGCAAGGAGCTCGGGGCGGCTGGCGACCGGTGCAAACGGCGCGAGCGCAATCCCGAGGGAGTCGAGCAGCTGCTTTTCGACCAGGCGGTCCTGGGCGGCGGCAAAGGCCCTGGCGGCGGGCCGGACCTTGCCGCGCTGATCCAGCGCTTCAAGCACGCGCGCCGGGACGTTCTCGAAATCGCAGGTCACGCGATCAGCCGCCAGCACCTCGTCGATCGAGTCGGCCTGTGTCCAGTCGGCGGTGATCAGCGGACCAAAGCGTCGAGCGCAGGCATCGGCCGCCGGGTCAAGAAATACGAAGTCCAGCCCCATCGACAGGCCCGCGTCGGCCATCATCGCGGCCAGCTGGCCGCCGCCGAGGATGGCAACTCTCATCCCTTCGCCCTCGACGCTCCGGGCTGATCGTCAGCGAGCACTCGATCGGTCTGCTGCGCGCGCCAGGTGCGGTAGCGCTCGCGAACGCCCTCATCGAAGCTGCCCAGCACGGCGGCCGCCCAGAGCGCGGCGTTGATGGCGCCCGCCTTGCCGATGGCCATTGTCCCGACCGGGACGCCACCGGGCATCTGAACGATGGAAAGCAGGGAATCGATGCCGTTCAGCGTGCTCGACTTGACTGGCACGCCGATGACCGGCACCTCGGTCTTGGCGGCGACCATGCCGGGCAGATGGGCCGCGCCGCCGGCGCCGGCAATGATCACCTTGAGACCGCGATCCGCTGCCGATTCAGCGTAGTCGAACATGCGATCCGGCGTTCGGTGCGCCGACACCACGCGAGCCTCGAAGTCAATGGCGAGCGCCTCGAGCGTCTCGGCGGTGTGTCGAAGCGTTTCCCAGTCACTCTGGGAACCCATGATGATGCCAACCTGAACGGGTGCGGTCATTGCCTGACAACCTGTGGCTTGAGAAAAGCGTGCCATGGTAGCAGGGCTTCGTTGACAGCGAAACGATCAATCGGGACTGCCGCGCGATGACCGAGTCGGTGTATTATTGGCCACATGAGCCTTCCTGATCATCTTCTCGACATCCTGTGCTGCCCGGTCAGCCACGAACCGCTCCTGCCCCTGTCGCGGGGCAAGCTGAAAACGCTCAACCAGGCGATCGAAGCCGGCGGCATCGAGACCGTCGACCATGAAGCCGTGACCGAGCCCCTGAGCGACGCGCTGATCACTCGCAATCACAAGGTCGTCTATCCCATCGTCGACGGCATCCCGGTGCTCCTGGCGGAACGTGGGATCGGAACGACCCAGCTCCCCGAACCTCTCTGAGCAGACGCCGCGATCGACCCCTCGACGTGCCCCGAGACCTCGATCAGCCCGACCTCGAAACGATCCGATCGGACGTGCGCCGTGCGCTTGCCGAAGACGTCGGGCCAGGGGACGCCTCGGCGTCGCTGATCGCTGCCGATCGCAGCGCCCAGGCTCGCATCATCTGTCGCGAAAACGGTGTCCTCGCCGGCCGCGCCTGGGCCGACGAGGCCTTCGCGGCCTGTGACCCGGCCATCGAGCTGTCCTGGGCAGCGCAAGACGGCGACGATCTCGAAGCAGGCCAGGCGCTGGTGACGCTGAGCGGCCCGGCCCGCGGCATCCTGACCGGCGAACGCACGGCCCTCAATTTCCTCCAGCTCCTCAGCGCCGTGGCCACGCGCACCCAGGCCTTCGTTTCTGCCGTCGCCGGCACCGGCGCACGGATTCTTGACACGCGCAAGACCCTGCCCGGCCTCCGCCTGGCGCAGAAATACGCCGTACGCTGCGGCGGTGGCAGCAACCATCGAATCGGCCTGTTCGACCTGATCATGCTGAAGGAGAATCACATCGCGGCGGCCGGCGGCATCGCCGGCGCCGTCGCCACCGCTCGTGACCGCCACCCCGAGCTGGCCGTGGAGGTCGAAGTGGAGAATCTCGACGAATATCAACAGGCCCTCGAGGCTGGCGCCGATCGAATTCTCCTCGACAATTTCCCACTCGCGCACCTGCGGCAAGCCGTGGTCTCGAAGACCGGAAGCGCGGTCCTCGAGGCCTCCGGCGGCATCACCCTCGAGACGGTCGCCAAGGTCGCCGCCACCGGCGTCGACGACATCTCCATCGGTGAATTGACGAAGCGGATCACGCCCCTTGACCTGTCCCTTCGATTCATCGACTGATCGGCACCCGCGAACTGACCCCAAGGGGGTGGCCATCCAGGCGCGTGCAACGAGCCGCAACAAGAAGCGAAAGCCAGCGTTCCGGCGGCTCTGAAGCGGGCCACCGATCAACGCGCGCTTGCGGCCACTACAAGGCGGCCGCGGGCTATTGAAATCCATCATCGGGTCCCAGATATCGTGGGTTTGATGGGGGTCAAGTTCCACTCACACCGACATCATTAAACTAGCGGCGGTTTTTAAGCCAACCCTGACAACAACTGGAGATCAAACGATGAAACGCATTGGCCTGCTTGCTGCAGCAACCCTTCTGTCTACCGGCGCCGTGGCACAGTCACAGGGCGATTGGATCGTCCGCGCTGGCGCGGGCTGGGTGAATCCGACCGGCGACAGCGACAACCTCGTCTTCGAAGGCACGACCCTCGACGGCTATCAGATCGATGTGCAGGACCAGTTCGGCTTCGTCATCAACGGCACCTACATGGCGACCGACAACATCGGTATCGAAGTGCTGGCAGCAACGCCCTTCAAGCACGACATTGACGGTGACGGCGTCCTGAGCTCTCTCGGCAAGCTGGGTTCCACCAAGCACCTGCCGCCGGTCGTCAGCCTGCAGTACCACTTCAACCCGAATGCGACCTTCCGTCCCTACGCCGGCATCGGCCTGAACTACACCCTGTTCTTCGACGAGAACGCGAACAACACGCTTCATCAGGGCATCATCGGCACCTCCAACGCGCTGACGGGCACCGATTTCGTCGGCGGCTCGACGGACCTGTCGATCGACGACTCCTTCGGCATCGCCCTGCAGCTCGGTACGGATATCCAGCTCTCCGACGCGCTGTTCTTGAACTTCGACCTGCGCTGGATCGACATCGAAGCCGATGCAAAGCTGACCACCACGACGGAAACGGCGGCAGGCATCCAGACGGTGCTGAACAGCCGGATCAAGACCGACATCGACCCGATCGTGTTCTCCACCACCCTGGGAATGCGCTTCTGATCGAACGCCAACTTCCAACTGGCGTTATCCAACGCCGGCGGGCAATCGTCCGCCGGCGTTTTTTTTGGCCTGGGGCGAAGCGCTGGAAACGGTAGAATCACGGTTCCGCCGAACGTTGACACCTGACATGGGCCCCGCCACACGCTATCTTGACATCGACCAGCCCTATTCCCTTTACCGCGGCGAAAAACTGCCGTCCATTCGTCTGGCCTGGGAGAGCTGGGGAACGCTGAACGACGACAAGTCGAACGCGGTACTGATCTTTACGGGCCTGTCGCCGGGCGCTCACGCCGCCTCGAGCCCCCGGGAGCCCGAACCCGGCTGGTGGGAGCAGATGATCGGCCCCGGTCGCCCGATCGATACGGATCGTTTCTTCGTGCTCTGCGTCAACTCCCTGGGATCCTGCAAGGGCTCGACGGGGCCTGCGAGCGTTAATCCTGAAACCGGCAGGCCCTGGCGCCTGACTTTTCCCGAACTGGCGATTGAGGATATTGCGAGGAGTACGCGGGAAGTAGTTGATCATCTTGGTATTAATGAGCTGCATGCGATCATCGGTCCGTCCATGGGCGGCCTCACTGCCATGGCCTGGCTGAAGCTGTTCCCGAGGACCACGCGCAACGTGGCCCTGATCTCGACGGCCTGCTCGGCCACGCCCTTTGCCATTGCCATCCGCTCACTGCAGCGTGAGGCCATCGTCACCGACCGGAATTTCAAGGACGGCCACTACACCGACGATGACTGGCCGGAAGTCGGCATGCGCCTGGCCCGCAAGCTGGGGATGATCACCTACCGCTCGGCCCTCGAGTGGCGCCAGCGCTTCGGGCGCAAACGGCAGGATTATTTCCCCCAGACCCTGTTCGGCATGCGCTTCGAGGTGGAGTCCTACCTGGAAACTCACGCGCGGAAATTCGTCGGCCAGTTCGACCCCTGCTGCTACCTCTACCTGTCGCGCGCGATGGATTGCTTCGATGCCTGCGACTCGGACGAGAGCATCAAGGCCCTGTTCGAGCGCAGCTTTACCGGCACTGCCCTGGTGATGGGCGTCGACTCGGATTTCCTCTTTCCCCTCCATCAGCAGCAGGAGCTGGCCGCCGCCCTCGAGGCCACGGGCTCGGACGTCAGTTTTCATGCCCTCGATTCGGTTCAGGGCCACGATGCGTTTTTGGTAGACTTCGAGCGGTTCGGACCGCCAATCAGGGAGTGGCTGCAGTGAGCATGGAGTTTCAGGGCAAGTCGTACATGATCGAGCAGGTTTCTCGTGCCGTGGATGATCCCTGTCCTCGTCACATCACCAACAGCCTGCGCCAGGTACTGACCGATCTCGTGGCCGATGACAAGGTCCGTCTGCCCGACTGCGTCTTCGATTTCGAAGCCGACCACTACTGCCGGCGGCTGATCCATCAGGACGAACTCCTGGGCTACACGATCCTGGCGATGACCTGGGCGCCGGGGCAGTCAACGCCCGTCCACGATCATGCCGGCATGTGGTGTGTCGAGGCCGTCTGGTCCGGCGAAATCGAAGTCGTCCAGTACGAGCTGGTCGACCAGCAGGCAGATCGCTACGCCCTGGAACCGCGCACCACCATGCGAACGGGCGTCGGCAGCGCCGGGAGCCTGATCCCCCCGCACGAGTACCACACGATCGCCAATCCCAGCCGCGACAAGCCAGCGGTGACCATCCACATCTACGCGGGTGAAATGGATCACTGCTGCGTGTTCGAACCGATCCAGGGCGACTGGTATCGACGCCAGTCCAAGTCCCTGAGCCTGGACGCCGCCTGAAGCGCCCTTTACAAGGTCAGGCCGAGCACGGACAATAGCGCTCCCACCTCCTGCCGGGGTGGCGGAACTGGTAGACGCGCCGGATTCAAAATCCGGTTCTGGAAACAGAGTGCGGGTTCGATTCCCGCCCCCGGCACCATTCAAATTCAGATAGTTACAAGCCCACCTCGCGAAAAACACCTTACCTACTTCTGAACCGTGTAAGTAATATGTAAGCTCGAGAGGGCGACTGAGTCCCGGTTCTCTGCTCGCAAATGTGATTTACTAACACCCTCATCTGGCGAGATTCCGGGAGAATCGTGGGCGATTCAGAACTCATTTCAGCGACTCAGGCAGAACACTGCGCCCGGAACTGGCTGGCCTCCAGCTTCAACCTGGTGCCCGTGAAATCCGTCGATGAACTGGGCCTTTACGCCATTTCTGACGCGACACACCGGGTCTTTCGAGTCTCGGAGCCTGGCCGACGTCAGGTCGGACCAAGCCGCTTCCTGGCCGTTGATCGCCGCACCGGCGAAGTTCGCAGTCTGATCTCAGGCAATTGAAGCCAGGCAGCTACGGTTCAAGCGCGCCTGTGGCGCTCGTCAGATTGACAGCGTGGACATAACCGTCTAATTTGGACACGTTGGCATATCAAAGATGCGTCCGCTGCTGAGCGGCAGGCAATCGAACGGGGGAGACATATGAACGAAATTCTGATGGAAGAGAAACCATCGTGGCGGAGGGCCGCACTGCTACTTGGGCTGATGCTCTGGTCTGCGACAATCAGCGCCCAGCAGACCGTGTATCGCTGCGTCGAGGACGACGGCTCGATCACCTTCTCGGATCAGCCCTGTTCCGAAGAACCCGATGTCCTTCATATCGAAGAGACCCATAATCCACCGCCACCGATCCAGTACTCGCCCCGCCCCTCGATTTCCTCTCAATCGAGACCACAGCAACAGAATACCGGCCGGGGTCGAAGCGCACTGCAGCAAAACAGTTCCTACAGATGCTCCGCAAGCAATGGCGAGGTCTGGTATCGCCACAGCCCCTGCCCCTCCACGATTACTGTCCGGGAAACCGAGGTTGTCACGGGAACTGCGATCAATACAGGCAACCCGGTTCGCGGAACGATGCGAATGAACCGGAGCCTTCCAGTCGATCAGGCCGAAGTACCAAGGGCTACAGCCTGCAGCGCCATCTACCGCGCAGGGCAGAACCGCTTTGGCGCCGATCGAGACGAAAAATACGACACCTATGCACGCAACACGGGACTGGATCCATGTCGTTGAAGCAAACCAGCTATGGCAGGCCTGAATCCTGCCCAATATAGAAGCAACCGAGCAAAGGGAGAGATGAATATGAGCACGAACTATAAGCTGTTATTCCTCGCATTGGGTGTCTCAGCCCTATCAGTAGTGCGCGCCTCTCAGGAATATGAAATTGAGGTCTCACACAATGACGAATTATTCATAATCAATGGGGAAAGGTTTGAAGCGCAAACCTACTGCTTTGACATGGAGGAGGGTGACCGCGTCATTTTCCTAGAAGGAAGTGCATGGGGAGCGTGCGCCTCGGCAGAACTTCTAAATTTGCGAACAAATGAACGCTGCGAGGTCTGGTGTGAATAGTGTCTAGGCAAACATTGGAGCGACCCCAAGGACAAAGGCAGAGCTCCAGCATCAATTAGGTTTGAAGAAAAACAATAGAGAGCAGTAGCTTTGAACGACGACATCCGCCGAATCCTCTGGGAAGCGGCCAATTCTCTACGCATCCACGTCGATGCCGCGACCTACAAACATCCCGTCCTCGGGCTGATCTTCCTGAAATACGTGTCCGACCGATTTGCGCTGCGGCGGGCCAATCTGGACAAGTGGGCGAAGGATCCGGAGAGTGAGTACTTCGTCGGTGAGGACCAGGCCGAGTACATCGTTGAGGACCGTGACGCCTACGACGAAGCCAACGTGTTCTGGGTGCCCAAGGAGGCGCGCTGGGACCATATCCGAGACAACGCCAAGTCACCGCAGATCGGCAAGCTGATCGATGAGGCCATGCGAGACATCGAGCGCGAAAACGACAGCCTGAAAGGCGTGCTGTACAAGGACTTCGCCAAGCTCGAGGTCGAGGCGCACGTCTTCGGCAAGCTGATCGACATCTTCTCAGGCCTCAGCTTCGATTCCGACGAGCACCACGCCCAGGACGTCTTCGGCGAGGTCTACGAGTATTTCCTCGGCCAGTTCGCGCTGAAGGAAGGGCAGAAGGCCGGCCAGTTCTATACCCCGCGCTCGGTGGTCCGCCTGCTGGTCGAGATCCTGGCGCCCTGGAAGGGCCGGATCTACGACCCCTGCATGGGCTCGGGCGGGATGTTCGTCTATTCCGAGAAATTCGTCGCCGCCCACGAAGGCCAGATCGACAACCTCTCGGTCTACGGCCAGGAGTCCAACCCGGCCACCTGGCGCCTGGCCTGCATGAACCTGGCCATCCGCGGCATCGACTTCCAGTTCGGCAAGGCCGCCGACACCTTCCGCAACGACCAGCACCCGCACCTGAAGGTCGACTACGTGCTGGCCAACCCGCCCTTCAATGTCAAGGGCTGGGGCGCGGACGTGCTCGCCGACGACCCGCGATTCACCTACGGTCTGCCTCCGGCCAACAACGCGAACTACGCCTGGCTGCAGCATATGCTCGGCAAGCTCAACGCCAATGGCCGCATGGGGACCGTCCTGGCCAACGGCTCCATGACCACCACCGCCGGCGGTGAGGGCGATATCCGCAAGGCCCTGGTGGAGAACGATCTCGTCGAATGCATGATCGCCCTGCCCGGGCAGCTGTTCGCCAACACAGGTATCCCCGCCTGCCTGTGGTTCCTCGCGAGGAACAAGGCCCCGCACACGGGCCAGGACGGCGAGTTCACCGGCGACGTCAGCGGCAAGGTGCTGTTCATCGACGGGCGCAAGCTCGGCGGCGAGCAGCTATCGCGCACCCAGATTGCCTTTACCGAGGAGGAGCTGGAGAAGATCGCACGCACCTACCACAACTGGCGCGGCAGCCCCTGGGCCGCAGGAGCCTACGAGGACGAGGAAGGATTCTGCAAGTCGGCCACACTGGCGGAGATCGCAGAGCATGGGTATGCGCTGACTCCAGGGCGCTATGTCGGCGCTTCTTTGGACGAGGACCCTGATTCGGAGCCGTTTGAGGAGGCGTTCCCCCGCCTAGTTAAGCGTTTGAGTGTGGAATTTGCTCAAAACGATGCATTGCAAGGAAAGATAAAACAGAAACTGAATAGCCTGCTCTCTCAATGAATCGAACGTACCAGACCAGCCAGCTCATTCAAGAAAAGCTCCTGGAGATCGGAGACGGCTATCGCGCCAAAAACTCCGAGCTCAGCTCGGAAGGACTTCCCTTCGCCCGCGCGGGCAACATAAAGTCTGGCTTCAGTTTTGCAGATGCTGATCGATTCCCTGCGGAAGATATTGGAAAGTGTGGCAACAAGATCAGCCAACCTGGTGATGTTGTATTTACCTCCAAGGGCAGCGTCGGCCGATTTGCATTCGTAGATGAAGATATCGAACAGTTCGTTTATTCGCCTCAGCTCTGTTTTTGGAGATCTTCAGATCCGGAAGTGATAGATCCAACATGGCTCTTTTATTGGATGCATAGCTCCGAGTTTCAGAATCAAATCGGCTACCTAAAAACCCAAACAGATATGGCCGAATACGTCAGCCTTCGGGATCAACGCGCGATGACGATATCAGTACCGCCGATTGACCAACAAAGGCGGATGATAGAGCCATTACTGCTGCTTGACAGAAAAATCGACCTCAACCGCCAGACCGCCCGCACGCTGGAGGCGCTGGCGCAGCGGCTATTCAAGAGCTGGTTCGTAGATTTCGACCCCGTCCACGCAAAGATGGACGGCCGCACGCCGGCCCACACCCCACCCGACATCGCCGCCGTCTTCCCCGACCGCCTCGTCGACTCCCCCCTCGGCCCGATCCCGGAGGGCTGGGAAATCGAAGCAATCGAAAAATTGGTTTCGATAAAAGGAGGCGCCACACCGCCAACCAAGGAACCCGATTACTGGGAGGGCGGAACCTTTGATTGGGCTACACCCAAGGATCTATCAGGTCTGCAGCAAAAGGTGTTGATTAGTACGGACAGAAAGATCACGAGCGCAGGCGTTGATCGAATTTCTTCCGGCCAACTGCCAGCTGGGACCGTGCTAATGTCCTCCAGAGCCCCGGTGGGATACCTTGCGCTAGCTGATATGCCAGTGTCGATCAATCAGGGCTTCATAGCCATGATCTGCGATCGCTTGCTCCCCAACACATTCGTCCTTCATTGGGCAGAATCCAATATGGACGTGATCAAGTCCAATGCAGGAGGAAGCACATTCGCTGAAATCAGCAAGAAGCAATTTCGGCCGCTTGAGGTTATCGTGCCCCCTGCCGAGATACTAAGCTCTTTTCAGAGGATTGCTGGCGACTTATATCAACGAGTTGCGCAGTTGGCGCATGAAAATTTGACACTCGACGAACTCCGCGATCGCCTCCTCCCCAAACTGATCAGCGGCGAACTTCGTGTACCCGAAGCCCGCGACGATATCGAGAAATCCATCGCATGAGCATCGACACCTCCCGCAACTACTGGCTGGTCGGCGCCTCATGGGGCGGCGAGGAAGATAAGAGCCAAGATCTACTCAAGCAGAGAATTTGGCGGTTCTGGCCGGGACCGGATAGAAAGAATCCTTACAAAGACAAGATTCAATCGATGCGACCAGGTGATCGAATTGCGATCAAGTCCGTCTACACGAGGAAACATGATTTGCCATTCCAAAATCGCGGCAACTCCGTGTCAGTCATGGCAATCAAGGCGATCGGAGAGATCACCAACAATCCTGGCGATGGGTTGTCCGTGGAGGTCGATTGGCAACAGAGCTTCGAGACTCCAAGAGAATGGTATTTCTACACTGGACGAACGTCAGTATGGAAACTGAAAACTGATCATTGGATGGCGATCGCATTGATCCGGTTTGCATTCGAGGGAAAGCCACAAGACATTGATCAGTTTATTGACGATCCCTACTGGAGTAGTCGCTTCAGACATCCAAACGCCCAAAGCAAAGAATTTTTGTGGACCCAATATTACGAAGCTTTCGCAAATCGGCTTGTTGATTTTCACAACAAACGAGAAGTATTAATAGAAGGCATAGAAAGGCTGTCGAAGAACGAACCAAAATTGAACTATCTTCGTGAAGAGGGCTCCAGTCGATCGAGCGGCTTCCTGGAGGATATTTGCCCATTCACATTCATGGGCGCTTTCAATCGACAGATGACCACAAAACACCGACGAAGTCTTGCAGCAGACTTGGGTAATTTGATCGGAATTGATCAGAAAGCACCAGACTCCTTCGAAGGCATCCCAGTGATGAACAACCAAAGTTCCTGGTTCTTCGGCCGTAGAAATCTTCGGAAATCAGATGATATCGATGGGCTTTGGGAAATATTCAAAATAGCACTGAAGTTTGCTGATGCAGGAGAAGATGGTCCAAACGCGCAAGAGTTTATCACCAAGTTCGATCTTACCATCGCGCAGTTTAAGGTCGCTTGGAGCTTGACAATCGGGCTCTACTGGATACGACCTTGGGAATATGCCCCTCTAGATCAGAATACTCGATCTTTTGTGGCATCGCGGTTCTCTCTTGATATTCCGAAGGAGATTGGCCCCAAAGGCCTTGATGGTTTGGGCTATCTTGAACTCCTAGAAAATCTCAGATCACGCTTCTCTGAGCCAGGAGTGCAAGTGCGTAGTTTCCCCGAGTTGTCTCTCGCGGCCAGATCGGGTGATGGTGCTTTAGTGGATCATTTGGGCGACGAAGCAATTGACGAAGAAGAGTCGCCATACGCTGAGACAGCTACAGAATATGGCATAGGCAACATCGTTACGGAAGGGTGCTTTGTCCCCAAATCAGACCTAAAGCAAATTCTCGACCGGCTTCGTGACAAGAAGAATATTATCCTGCAGGGGCCTCCGGGAACGGGAAAAACTTGGCTATCGAAGAAACTAGCCTTTGCGCTTATGGAACAGCGCGATGGGAAGCGCCTAACCGCCGTTCAGTTTCATCCGACACTTTCCTATGAGGACTTCGTTAGGGGTTGGCGTCCAACCGCAAGCGGCCAACTGAGCCTAGTTGACGGCCCCTTGATGCTGGCAGTGCAAAAGGCGGCCGATAAGCCAGGCAATAAGTATGTGGTAGTGATCGAGGAGATCAATCGTGGTAACCCTGCCCAGATCTTCGGTGAGATGCTGACACTCATGGAGAAAGACAAGCGTAACCCCGAATCGGGCCTCAGTCTCAGCCACATGAAGGAAGACGAACCACCTATCTACCTTCCAGACAATCTCTACCTAATCGGCACCATGAATATTGCCGACCGCTCTCTAGCGCTGGTTGATCTTGCGTTGCGACGCCGTTTCGCTTTCATCGACCTGACTCCTCAATTCAATTCGGCCTGGGCAAGGTGGCTCAAGACTGAGGGTGGAATCGAACCGCGACTGGTCGAAGCCATTCGGGAACGAATGGTCAGGCTGAATAAAGCCATTACAGAGGATGATGCGCTGGGCAGCAATTTGGCGGTTGGGCACAGTTATTTAACCCCCGGAAAAGACGAACGAATAGATGAGCCTTTGGCCTGGTTTCGCGCTGTAATCGATACCGAAATCGGCCCGCTGCTGGAGGAATACTGGTTCGACCGGCCGGAACGCGCGAAGGAAGAGAAGGACCGGCTGCTGGCCGGCTGGTAGGCGTCGATCGTGGTTGAGGCAGCGATTCGAGACGGCATCCCGGTTCGCAATCTGTGGCTGCTGATGTTCTATGCCTCGGACCTTCGCCACCTCGGTGAGCAACAGGCCGGCAGCGAGCACTCGCCGGATGAGCTACCGGATCTGGTCGCCGAGCTGCTCTGCCATTTCGTCGCTCGGCGCCTGCGTAAGAATCTCAGCCGCAGCTACGTGGGCAAGGAGGCCGTGCTGACTCGCGTACGCGGCCGCATCGACCACCTGCGAACGGCCCGGCAACGCCTGATGGAGCGCGGTCAGATCGCCTGCCGCTTCGAGGAACTGACGCTCGACACGCCTCGCAACCGCTACGTCCGTTCCGCACTGAGCCACCTGGCGAGCCTGGTTGCGGATCCGGAGCTGAAGAAAACCTGTCGGATGCTGGCCGGCCAGATGCTGCAGCTCGGCGTCACCGGCCCGGTACCAACCCGCGCGCAGATCATGAATGAGCGCTTCGGCCGCCACGACGCAGAGGATCAACCCATGGTGACGGCGGCGCGCCTGGCTTTCGATCTGAAGATCCCGACCGAACAAGCCGATTCCCTGCGCCTGCTTAAGCCCGAGGAGGACGCGAACTGGCTGCGCAGACTCTTCGAAAAGGCCGTAGCCGGCTTCTACGAGGTTACCCTGGAACCGCGTGGCTGGCGTGTCCTTCCAAGCCGGAAGCACGCCTGGCCGATCGAGGACGCGACCTCAGGTATCGAGGCGATCCTGCCTGGCATGCAGACAGACATCATCCTCGAAAATCAGGCCCAGGGCCGTCGAATCATCATCGACACCAAGTTCGCCGAAATCCTCAAAGCCAATCAGCACCAGAACCAGCGGTTGAAAAGCGGCTATCTCTACCAGCTCTACACCTACCTGCGCAGCCAGGAAGGCCACGACGCCCTCGCCGAGCACGCCGAGGGCCTGCTGCTGCATCCCTCGGTTGGCTACGAGCTCGACGAGGCCGTGACTATTCAGGGGCATCGGATACGATTCGCCACGGTCGATCTGACGGCCTCGACCCGGCAGATCCGCAACACCCTGCTCCAGCGTGTCGATGTGTACACTGACCAGGGAAGGCAAACGGCGGCATCGGGGGCAGCATGAACAACCAGGCATTCTCCATTCGCATTTTCGTCCCGGACGGCGATCCGGACGGCCTACGCATGGTGGAGCGCTCGAACTGGATCGGCAAAGCGCTGGTGTTCCCGCGCTCGCTTCTGCCACAGATCAAACGACGCGACGAGTTCGGACAGACCGGCGTCTACGTCCTGATCGGCCCTAGAGAGGGCGGCGAGGGCGAGGCCGTTTACGTGGACGAAGGCGATCCGGTCCGGCCCCGCCTCGAAAATCACTTCGCCAACAAGGACTTCTGGACCCGGGCCGCGTTCTTCGTCACCACCGGCACTGGCCTGAACAAGGCCCAGGTGCAATACCTGGAGTCACGGCTGGTCACCCTGGCGCACGAGGCCAAACGGGTTCGCCTCGAAAACCGGAATCAGCCAAATATTCCGAGTCTGCACGAAGCCGACCAGGCCGATATGGACGTCTTTTTGGGCAACGTGCTCCAGATCATGCCGTTGATCGGGATCAACGCCTTCGAGCGGCCGAAACGCCCCACTCGCCGAAAACGGCATCGGCTGTTCTGCAGCGGAAAGGGCATCAGTGCTGAGGGCTACGAGAGCAGCGAAGGCTTCGTCGTCCTTGAAGGCTCCCAGGCGATGGCCGATACGGCGCCGTCCATGGAGCAGCGCGTGGGCGGCTACTTCGATCTGCGGAACGAGCTGATCGAGTCCGGCGTGCTGGAATCAACCGCCGAAGGACTGAAGTTCAGCCAGGATTTCAGCTTCAAGTCGCCCAGCGCCGCGGCCTCGGTCGTGCTGGGGCGCGCCGCCAACGGTCGAACCGAATGGACCGACGAGGGCGGGAGGACGCTCAAGGCCATCCAGGAAGCCGCGGTGGCGAGCTGACCATGACCATCATTACTGAAGACCGCTACGAACAGGACGCGCTGAAGCACCTCGAGGCGCTTGGCTACGAGATCCTGCACGGCCCGGACATCGGGCCGGACACGGATTCGCCGCTGCGCGAATCCTGGGACAGCCCCTTTCTCGACCCCATCCTGCTCGAGCAGGCCATTCGACTGAACGCTGCCCTACCCCGCCAGGCGGTCGAGGAAGCCCTGGCCACGCTCAAGCAGGCTGACGCCATCGACCCGGTCTCCCGCAACCATAAGGTCTACCGCTGGCTGCGCGATGGCCTGAAGGTGACCTTCCAGACCGCCGGAGAAGAGCGCACGGAGTTCGTTCGCCTGATCGACGTCCACCAACCCGAGGCCAATCGTTTCCAGGCCGTCAATCAGTTCACCCTTCGCGGGCCGAAGCAGCCTCGCCGGCCGGATGTCGTCCTGTTCGTCAACGGCATACCCTTGATGGTCTTCGAGCTGAAGAACCCGGTCGACGACAAGGCCGACGCCTGGGCGGCCTGGCGGCAGATCCAGACCTACAAGGAAGAGATTCCGCAGCTGTTCGAAACCAACCTGGCCTGCGTGATCGCCGACGGCACCGAGGCCCGCGTGGGCTCGATGACGGCCCCGCGCGAGTGGTTTCTGAATTGGCGGGTCATCGACAACGAGAACGACCGCCCGCCCGGCCTGCCTCCGCTTGAGATTCTGATCCGGGGGCTCTGCCGCAAGGATTACCTGATCGCGTATTTCCGCGATTTCGTGCTGTTCCAGCGCGACCAGCACACCAGCAAGATCATCGCCCAGTATCACCAGTTCCACGGCGTCCGGGCGGCTGTGGCACGCACGATCGAAGCGGCCCAGCCTGACGGCGACAAAAAAGGGGGCGTGTTCTGGCACACCCAGGGCTCCGGCAAATCGCTGTCCGCGACCTTTTACGCCGGGATCCTGATGGAACACCCCAGGATGAAGAACCCGACGATTGTAGTGGTCACCGACCGCAATGATCTGGACGGCCAGCTGTTCCGCACTTTCGGCCAGGCCGCGGACCTGTTGGGCGAGGAGCCCGAACAGGCCGAATCTCGCGATGACCTGAAGACATTGCTCGATCAGCGCGCCTCGGGCGGCATCGTTTTCACCACGATCCAGAAATTCAGCCCCGACGATCGCGGCGGCGAGTATCCGATCCTGACCGATCGCCACAACGTGGTCGTCATTTCCGATGAGGCCCATCGCTCTCAGTACGGACTCCAGGCCCGCTTCGTCCAGGGCAAGGACGACGAACGCGGCAAGGTGGTCTGGGGCTACGCCAAGTATCTGCGCGATGCGCTGCCCAACGCGACCATGCTGGGCCTGACCGGCACCCCGATCAGCACCGATGAACGCGACACTCGCGCAGTATTCGGCGACGAGGTCTCGATCTACGACATCGAGGACGCGCAGACCGATGGCGCCACGGTCCCGATCTACTACGAGTCCCGAATGATCCCGCTGGAAGGCCAGTTCGATCCCGAGGTCCTGGATGAGGACGTGGACGAGGCCACCGAGGGCCTTGAGCTGGAAACCGCCAACCGAGAGCGGTCGAAGTGGGCCCAACTCGAAGCCCTGGCCACCACCGATGAGCGTCTGGATCGGCTGGCCGACGATCTGCTGGCCCATCTCGACAAGCGCCTGGCCACCCTGGAAGGCAAGGCCATGATGGTCTGCATGAGCCGCCAGGCCTGCGTCCACCTCTACGACAAGATCATCGAACGCCGGCCTGACTGGCATTCCAACGACTCGAGCACCGGCGTGGTCAAGGTCATCATGACGGCCAGCGCCTCCGATCCGGCAGAGTTCCGGGCTCATCACACCAGCAAACCCCAAAAGGACGCCATCGGCGCCCGGCTTCGCGACCCGGATGATGCACTGAAATTGGTGCTGGTCCGCGACATGTGGCTGACCGGCTTCGACGCCCCGCCCCTGCACACGCTCTACATCGACAAGCCGATGAAAGGCGCCAACCTGATGCAGGCCATTGCGCGAGTAAACCGAGTCTTCCGCGACAAACCTTCCGGCCTAGTGGTCGACTACATCGGAATCGCGCCCCAACTGAAGGCCGCAATCGGCGAATACACTCGTTCGGCCGGCAAGGGCCAGCCGGTAATCGATGTCTCACAGGCCGTCCTGCTGGTCACCGAGAAAGTCGAAATCCTCAGAAAGATGCTGCACGGGGTGGATTACGCGGATTTCCGGGAAGACCCCTTTCGGCGGATGCAGCAGGCCATGGATCACATCGCCGAGCTCGGCAAGCGTCAGGGCGCTGAGCAGAACGACGTCAAGCACAATCCCGCAATCAAGGACTACGTGACCCACGCAACCGTCCTGGCCAAGGCCCAGGCCATGGCCGGTGCCGATGACCGCGTCGCAGAGCTGGCCGAAGAAATCGGCTTTCTGCTGGGCGTCCGGGCGCTGCTGGTCAAATACACCGGCACCCGCGCAAGCCAGACCCGGGAAGACCGTGAGCTGGCGCTCAGGCAGCTGTTGAGCGAAGCCGTGGTCGCTGGCGAGGTTGTCGATGTGCAGAAGCTGGCTGGAATCGACCGTCCGGATATCAGCATCCTGTCCGATGAGTTTCTAGAGGACGTCCGCAAGATGCCCCAGCGCAACCTCGCGGCGGAGCTCCTCGAGCGCCTCCTGGAGGACAAGATCACCCTGCGCGGCAAGACCAATATCCAGCAGGAGAAGAAATACAGCGAGCTGCTCGACAAGGCTCTGACCAAATACCGCAATCGCTCCATCGAGACCGCGCAGGTCATCGAAGAGCTGATCAGCATCGCCCGCCAGATGCGCGAAGACGGCCCTCCCGAGGGGATGAGTGAAGACGAGTTCGCCTTCTACGGCGCCCTGCTCTGGAATGAGGAGGAAATCCGGGCCGGCATCACCGACGATGAGCTCAAGAAACTCGCAGCCGAGCTGACCCGACAGATCCGGGAAAGCGTCACTATCGACTGGACCCGCCGAAAAAGCGCCAGAGCGAAGATCATGCGGAAGGTCAAGGTGCTGCTAAGGCGCTACAAGTACCCGCCCGAGGGTCAGGAAGAGGCGCTGGAATACGTTTTGAAGCAGGCAGAACTACTTGCCGACCAGTGGAGTGGCGACCCTTAGATTCCCATATGCAGGATCAGATAGATGTGGGAGCGAAGTTTGGTGGCATTCTAGGCTTTCCGGTTTCAAAAGCGGATCTTTCGAACCTTATCCTTCCTAGAGAGGATTTCTGATGAGTTACGAGCAACAAATCAAGCTCAAGCACGCGATCGAAGACTCATTTGGAGAGCTACTTTCCTGTACATCTGCCCTCACGGATCGGGAGCTGGAGATCGCGATGGCTAGAACAGCAGATTCAATAGCGAATAATACTGACGTCAATGCAATTGAAAACCTAAAAATTGTCGGAGAAGTCCTTCAGAAAGTCCTGCGATTCCGCGAAGTCGGACAGATGCGCCAAAACAAGCCAAAGAGAGTCTGGTACTCCATGAGGAAATCGACACTTCGACGGCAGATCGTAGAGCCCCTAATGGACGAATACACGGAGAGGCATGAAAACCAATGTATGGAGATCGAAAAGCGCAACCGCGAACGCGTAAGGGCTCATGAGCAAGCCGTCGCTTCGATAAAAAAGGAGCGTGAGTCCATGTCCTTTTTCAAGCAATTGTTCGCTGGACCAAGATTGCCTCCGGGCCCATCGCTGGAGATCAAGCCTTCCATGCCGTCATTAGTAAAGATAGAAGCATGGACAGTTGGCGACCTTGATACTGATGAACTACTTATTCGAAGAATTGTGGCCCATCGCTTTCCGCACACAAATTTAGCGAAGGACTTTGCGACAGAAGACAACCTGAAAACAATTGAAACCCGGCTTCTGAGTCAGAGCTAATTTCCCTGAAACAAGTCCGGAATTTAAACCAAAGATTAGAAATCGGTTCCACAAACTCGAGGGAAAACCTAATCCTCTGATTTAGTTGAGAAATGTCTCGACCTCTTACCGGATAGTGTATCCGGTTCTGGAAACAGAGTGCGGGTTCGATTCCCGCCCCCGGCACCATTCAATGAATCAATTCTGCCGACGCCTCTGGCGCTCGCCGCCGTTCGAGCTCGCGCGGCTCTGAACGCGTGCGCGGCTGGAGGCTCGCGGCGGTGGCGAGGCCTGGCGCCTGGGTGCAGACGACTGACGCGGCGCGGCCTGTTGTCGGGACTGGATCCGAGGGCTGCTGCGCGGGGCGCTGACTGAACGGGTCGGCGCCGAGCGGCCGATCGACGGGCTGGTGCGCGGCGCGGCACGGCGCAGCTCGCGTGTCGGCGCACTGGGCTGCGCACGGCTGGTGACGTCAAGCGATCGCGGCACCCGGACCGAGGAGGCGCTGGACGAGACCGAGGCATCGCTCGAGCGCAGACTGCGGCGACTGCTGCTTGAATCTCGCAGGGTCCTTCGACTGGATCGTTCAATCGAGGGGCTGCGGGAGGACGGCTCGCCGACCGTGGCCCGCGCACGTCGCGAGGTCGCGACCTCGGAGCGGGAGCTGCGTTCTGCCAGCCGGTTCCGGACCGAGCGCTGGCTGAGGTCGCGATTCGACCGGCGCTGGCTCTGTACAGCTGCTCGATCACTCGACCTCGAAGCCACAGCATTGGATTGGCGAGCCGCGGCGCGACGGGCGCTGCTGTCGCCGGCCGGAGAGCGTCCCCGAGCGGCAGGCTCGCGCAATTGGCGGGCCGATGCCGCCCTGAGATCCAGATCGCTCCGGCGACTGCTGGCCCAGCGGCGCTGATCGGCCACGGACCGCTGCCTCAGGTCGGCCCGACGCGTCGGCTCGGTGCTGCGCTCGACCAGACGGGCCGACTCCACGCGATGACGATACTTGACGCCTCGACGATGGTGGGGGTCATGGCGCCAGTGGTCTGCACGGTGGTAGCGCGCCACCTCACGCCCCGAGCGGAAGTGGCGGCGGGGATAGTGATGGTGATGGACGACCACGACGCGCTTGCGCGGCCAGTGGAAGGCGCTGAAATAGAAGGTCGGCGCAATCCGGAAGCCAGCTCCCCAGAAGAAGCTGACGCCCGTGTGATAGCGCGGATGGTGCCAGCGGAACGGCGGGTAGGCATCCCACCACCAACGGCCGTAGACCACGCGCGGGTCGTAGTACGGCAGGTAGACATAGCGGGTTCGAGCCGGCTCGATGTAGATCACTCGCTCCTCCCGGACCACGCGGACATGCTCGTTGCTCCGCAGGTGGCCCTGAGCGTAGGCGCGGTCTCGCAACCCCTGGATCGCAGCGATAACCGCAGCCTCCTGGATGAGAAAGGCATCGCCAATCTGCTGGGTCCATTCGATATCCTCGTCCATGCGGGCCAGCAGCTCCGGGAAGGCCGTCAGGGCTCTGACGCTGGGGTCCCAGTCAAAGTCCTCGACCGCCGCCACCGCCAGCTCGCCGTCCAGGCCGGGATTGTCGCGAGACCAGCGGGCGGCCTGGATCACTTCCAGGGGATAGGTGGAGGCAATGAGGACATGCGACAGCACGCTGTCGGGGTACAGGGCGATCGGCGCCAGAATCGAGTCCAGCTCGGCCTGCGTGAACGGCTGAGCCTCCGAGTCGAAGCGGTCCTGGGCAGGCGCCAGTGGGCTCAGCAGCGCGCCCAAGGTCGCCAGAACGAATAGTACGGGTCCGAATCGCTTTTTCATCGTGTCCTCCTTGCAGCAGACAGGGCTGCATCAGCCTGTGTTGTATCAGGCCGGAGCTGAAGCGTTGCTGAACAGCCCACCGGCAGATGCCTGCCTCGTTGCTAGCTAGTACGAAAAAGAGCGGACCATTCGGCCCGCTCTCCTCGCGATTCGGCGTCGGAAGCCAGCGCCGCGGGGACGCAAGGCCTCGATTCAGAGGTCCCGAGCGACGCGGAAACCGACGCGCATGTCGGTGGTATCGGCCGTGCCCTGCAGGCGGAAGGCCGAGCGTGTCATGGCCGGCGTGCTCGACCAGGCCCCGCCCTTGATGACGTGGCGATCGCAGCCCGGATTCATCCAGGACCTGCCGTCGTCGGGGGCCCGGACGAAGCTGTCGTGCCAGCAGTCCTCGACCCACTCCATGACGTTGCCCGACATATCAAAGAGGCCGAAGGGATTGGCCCGCAGGCTGGCGACCGGGGCCGGCCCCCAGAACCCATCGCTGTAGCGGCGAAAGGCCACGTTCCAGTTGGCATTCGTTGGCGATGTATCGCGATCGCCGGTGACGTTCTCCGTCTCGTCTTCGGGCGAGCCCTCGCCCCACCAGTAGGGCGTCTGGCTGCCGGCGCGGGTGGCGTACTCGAACTCGGCCTCGGACGGCAGGCGGTAGCTGCGGCCGGTTTCGCGCCCCAGCCAGTTGACGTAGGCCCGCGCGTCGTTCCAGGAGACGTGAACCACCGGCAGACCGGGCGTGGCCGCTTCGCCGACGTAATCATCGCGCCAGGTGATGCCTGGCTCGACGTCCATCCGGCCCGTGCGCGGGTCATAGACGCGGGACTCGCCTACGCGCTCGGCGTCCGTGCGATAGCCCGTGGCGTTGACGAACAGCTCGAAGTCAGCCACCGTGATTTCGGTCCGGCTGATCGCGAACCCGCGCTCGAAGGTGACTCGATGGACCGGACCCTCGTTGTCGAAGCGCCCCTCTTCACCGTCCGGCGATCCCATCATGAAGGAACCGGCGGGCATCACGACCAGATCGGGACCCGGGCGAAGCACGGACGCCATCTCGTCGGCGAATATCTGGCCGGGATCCAGGCTGCCGTAGAGGCGAGCGTCGGTGAGCAGTGCCTGCAGATCCTCGATCCGATCGCGCGGATAACCCAGGGCGAGGAGACGGGTGATAGCGCCTTCGGCCTCATCAAAATTGCCCGCCTCGATAGACTGCAGCGCTTCGTCGTCGAGATCGGCCAGGTAGCCTTCTCGAAACGATTCGATGCGGCCGCGGGTTTCATCGACTGCGGCCCTGTCGTCAAGGACCGACAGGGCGTCCGCCAGGGTGGCCTCCGCCGCCTCGAAGTCGAGCTCCTGCGCCTGCCCCACGGCCCGTTCCATCATCGCCGCAAAGACCGTCTCGAGGCCGGCCTGGGCCTCGGCGTTGCCTGGATCCAGCGCGAGAACCTGCTGGAACAAGGCGCTGGCGTTCTCGCCCTCGGGCCCTATCAGACTGCCGGCTTCCAGCGCGGCGCTTGCGGCGGTCAGCGTGCTGGCGATCGTCGATCGACGATTGATCTCACCGGCGACCTGTGCAATGACCGCGCGGTTGGGTTCGATTTCACGAAGCACTTCGGTCAGGCGCTGAGCCTGCGTCAGATTGCCCGCGGCGAGTGCTGCCCGGGCATCGGCCTCGACCTGATCCATCAGGGCGGTCAACTCGGACGCCACTTCAGGATCATTCGGGCTGAAGGCCTGCCGCCGCAGCAGCGACTGCAGAGCCTCGTCCTGCTGCGGGTCGGGCAGCGTCACGTCGGGAAGCGTTGCCGGGTCGATGGCCGGGGCGGCGATCGTTGGAATGTCCATGGAAAATTCAGACGACCCACTGCCCACCATGTCGCCGAGACGACGAACGCTGCGCTCGTCCTCGCCCTCGGCCTGAGTGCTCTCTTCTTCGGTCTGAGGGGAGGCTGACGTGTCCGCATCCTGCGCCATCACGCTGCTGCAGACCAGGAGGAATGACGCGAGGGTGATCGGAATAGTCTTCATCGGGACCCTTTGTCGTGAGTTGGATCTTGAGAACGGTCGATGGTGCTCGTCTACGCCTGCCTGAGCTCTGTGAAACTTCAAATGTATCCCTCCAGCCCGCCAGGCAGTACACTGGCGTCTTGAATTGAGTTAACTCCCCGCGGTTGAAAATAGCCCATAGGACGGGCTTGAACAACCTCCCACCCCGCTATTCTATGAAAAACATCGCGATTCATGTCACATCTTCGTCCTGAAGCGAGAATCGATTCCCGCCTGCAAGCGGTGGCGAAAAACGCCGTCGATTCCGCTGAATTCATCGATGCCAGCGCTTCTCTCGAAGCGATTCGGGCGCGCTGCGCTGGCCAATCCGTGATCGGCCTGGATACGGAGTTCGTCCGGGAACGCACCTTCTGGCCACGGCCCGGCCTCATTCAGATCTACGATGGTCAGACGATCAGCCTCATCGACCCGATCGGCCGTGATCGCCCCAACGAGCTGTCGGACCTGATGACGGACCGGTCCGTCGTCAAGGTCTTCCACAGCGTCGGCGAGGACCTCGAGATCATGCAGCTGGTCTGCGGCGAAGTGCCTCAGCCCCTGTTCGATACACAGATCGCCGCGGCCATGCTCGGCTTTCCGCTGCAATATCGCTACGAAACCCTGGTCGAAGAATGCTTCGGTGCCACCCTGGCCGGCGGTCAGGCTCGATCCGATTGGTGCCGTCGCCCGCTGTCGAAGGATCTTCTCCACTATGCGGCCAGCGACGTCGCCTGGCTGATCGAGCTGCAGTCCCTCCTGCAGGACGCCCTGGCGCGCGCCGGCCGACTGACCTGGCTGACCGAGGACTGCCAGCGCCTGGTCGAGCAGGCCGAATCAACGGAGGACCGTCTCCCCCTTTTGCGAGTCAAAGGCGGCGGCCAGCTCGATGAGGCCGGCCTCGGCTGGCTCAACCGGCTGTCGGCCTGGCGCGAAGAAGAGACGCGCCAGCGGGACCTGCCGCGCAGCTTCATCGTCAAGGACGATCAGCTGATCCAGCTGGCGGATGCTGCGGCTCGCGGCCTCGGAGACGGCGCGCTCGACTCGATGCACCCCAAGGACCGTCGCCGCCACGGTCCAGCCCTATCGGCCTTGATGAGCGAACCGGCACCCGAACCGGTACCACGCCCACTCGAGCTTCAGCGCCTGGAACCGGCGCAACGGTCCGCGCTGAAATCAGCCCAGTCACGCGTTCGGGCCCTGGCTGAAAGGCTGGACGTCGATCCAGCGCTGATTGCCAGCAAGCGCGAGCTGACGCGCCTGTTGTTCGGCGAGCGGCCCAGCTGGGCTGATGGCTGGCGCGGGGAATTCCTGCCGGATATCCTCGGCGACTAGGGCAAGGAGAGTCGCTCTGTTACTATTCGCGATTCGCAACATGGCCCCGGTAGCTCAGCTGGATAGAGCAGCCGCCTCCTAAGCGGCAGGTCGCAGGTTCGACTCCTGCTCGGGGCACCATTCGAGACTCTCGCAAGCACCGAGCTAGAACCCTCTGATCTTAGTGGGCACGGTCGAATCTGCGACAAATCACAAGACTGGTTCGAACCGAGCGCCGAAGGCGCGAGCTCGCGGTCGCCCAGCAACCGTCCGAAGGACAAGCGATCGCAGATCGCGCAGCACTCCTGCTCGGGGCACCATTTTTGACTCTCGCAGGCACCGAGCTAGAACCCTCTGATCTCAGTGGGCACGGTCGAAGCTGCGACAAATCACAAGACTGGTTCGAACCGAGCGCCGAAGGCGCGAGCTCGCGGTCGCCCAGCAACCGTCCGAAGGACAAGCGATCGCAGATCGCGCAGCACTCCTGCTCGGGGCACCATTCGAGACTCTCGCAAGCACCGAGCTAGAACTGACTGATCTCAGTGGGCACGGTCGAAGCTGCGAAAAATGACAAGACTGGTTCGAAGCGATCACCCCCCGACGCGGGATCGCGTCCGCCTAATCAGTCGCCGATAAAATCGGCAAAGTTCGCCAACCAGCGGCCCGCCTGTTTCTCCAGCTTCTCGTCGGGCCCGCCGTCGCCCAGGACCTCATGAGCTGCAGACACGCGGAGATGGTCGGGAAACAGGTTGACGCCGAGCTGGCGGAGGTTGATCAGGGCGGAGGACTGTGCGAATGCGGTACCCCAGGCGCCCGGCGTGGCGCCAGCCAGGGCGGTCGGCCGCTTGCCGAAGGTCGGTTTCATTTCCTCACCGGGACGGGTCAGCCAGTCGAGGGCATTCTTCATGACGCCCGGCATGCCGGCGTTGTACTCGGGTGTAATCAGGATCATCCCGTCACTGGCCTTGATCCGCTCCCGCAGGGCCGACACGGCCGATGGAATACCGTGCGCCTCCTCTTCATCACCGTTGTAGAGCGGAATGCCGTGGAGATCGGCGACATCGACCTCGAGCGGGTCGTCCGCAACCGTTTCCAGGAGACGAGCGAGTCGCGTGTTGAAAGAGTCCTTGCGCAGGCTGCCGCTGATTGCAATGATTTTCATGCTGTTCCTTCCATCTCCTGAGAGTGTTGAGGCCGAAAGGATACGGGATAGCGCCGATCGCGAAGTCAAAGCAGCACCCCCGTCCGGCGCGCGCGCGATCGTGCAGACGTATACAATCCCCTCTCCACGAGCGATTCAATCCTTACCCAATCACCCGCGGGAGTCGTAGTTGACCATGGGAATACTGCAAGGAAAAAAGGCCCTGATCGTCGGTGTCGCCAGCCCGAGATCGATTGCCTGGGGCATTGCCGAAGCCATGCATCGAGAAGGCGCGGAGCTGGCATTTACTTATCAGACCGAGAAACTGAAGACTCGCGTCGACAAGATCGCCGCGCAAACCGGTTCCAGGCTGGTCATGCCTCTGGACGTGGCCCATGACGATCAGATCGAGGCGGTCTTCGATGCGCTGGGCCAGCAGTGGGACGGCCTGGACATCATCGTGCACGCGGTTGGCTTTGCCCCGCGCGAGCAGCTCGAAGGCGAGTTCGCCGATGTCATCGACCGCGAGGGCTTTCGAATCGCCCACGATATCTCGAGCTACAGCTTTGCCGCCCTAGCGCGCGCCGGTCGCCCGCTGATGGCCGGCCGCAACGGCGCGCTGCTCACCCTGTCCTACCTGGGCGCCGTGCGCGCCATGCCGAGTTACAACGTCATGGGCCTGGCCAAGGCGTCGCTCGAGGCATCGGTGCGCTATCTCGCCCACGGCCTCGGCCCGGAGGGCACTCGTGTCAACGGCATCTCCGCCGGCCCGATCAAGACGCTCGCCGCGGCCGGCATCTCGAAGTTCCGGGCGATGCTCGACCACGTCGAAACGACCGCCCCCCTCCGTCGCAGTGTCACCCCAGAGGACGTCGGCAACGTGGCCGCATTCCTGTGCTCGGATCTTGCCTCCGGAGTCACCGGGGAAATCACCTACGTTGACGCGGGTTACAACATCGTGGGGATGGCGGGACTCGACTGAGCCCCTGCGCCTCGCAGCCGGGATCCTATGGAATCGCTGCCTCGAACGCCGCCCGGGCCCGTGGGCCAGGCGGCGGTATTCAAGGGCGGATCAGAGGCGATCGTCCAGAACGACGATCTCGGTGGTGTTTCTCAGATACTCGATCAAGCCGGCGATTTCATAGTCGCTGCTGACGAAGCGTAGCTGCTGACGGATTCCGCTGCGCTCGGCTTCGCTGGCAGCCGCGGGATCACCGTCGACGACGGCGTCCAGTCGAGTCAGGGCGAAATCACGGCCCTTGTCGAGAATGTAGAACTCGGGGCCCGACTCGGGTGCCGGAAGACGGAAGGCCTGCTGTATGAAATCAGCACCGTGCTGGAAGTCGAAGCGCGCCATCCCTTCGATGACTTCGAGCTCCTGGCCTTCCCGTTCGGCGAGGGCCTCGAAGGACTCGACGGACCCGTTCTCAAGGTCGGCCAACAGCGCCTCGGCGCGCTCGCGCGCGAGCTCGGAAGCCCGCTCGAGGCGGAGGCGACTGCGAATACTTTCGGCCACCTCCTCGAGGGGGCGCAGTACGGACGGCAGATGTTCCTCCAGCTGAATCACGATGCTGCGACTGTCGCCGAGGTCGATCAGATCCGACACGGCGTTATCGAGCAGGACGCGGTCTGAAAATGCCGCCTCGATGACCTGCGGATCGGCGAAGACACCCTGCCCACCGACGCGGGAGAAGGCCTCGCTGGTCTGGACGTCAAGGCCGAGCTCTTCGGCCAGATTGGCCAGGCTGGAATCGTCGGCAAAGATCAGATCAATCAGTCGATCCGACTGTTCGATGTAGAGATTCTCGCTCTCGATCTCGATGTATTCCTGCAGGATCTGGTCGCGCGCCTGGTCGAAGCTCATGCCCTCAGGCGCTCGAACCTCATCCAGTCGGATGATGTGCCAGCCGAAGCGAGTCTGGACGGGCTCGGAGACCTCACCGGCCTCTGCCATGTCGAAGAGCGTTTCCTCGAACGGTGCCACCATCTGATCCGGCTCGATCAGGCCCAGGTCACCACCCTCCTCGGCCGATACGGGGTCATCGGAGAGCTCTCGCGCCAGGTCGGCAAAGGCCTCACCGCTATTCAATCGATCAAGCACTTCGTTGGCGAGGGCTTCGGCCTCTTCGTTACTGCGCTCTTCCGACGTGGCGATCAGGATGTGTGACGCCCGACGAGCTTCGGGCGTCAGGTAGCGCTCGGCGCTCGACTCATAGCGCTGGCGCAGCTGTTCTTCGGTCAGGCTGAGGCCCTGGCCGAGCTGATCGGCCGAGAGCTCCATCCAGGACACGCGCACCTGCTCGACGGTGCGGAAATTGTCCGGATTGTCGTCGTAATAGGCTGCAATATCCTCGTCGGTGATCTCGACCTGATCCTCAAAGTCAGCCGGTGACACGGTCATCAGCGCGACGTTTCTTGTCTGCTCGCGCAGGCTGATGAGCTGATCGATGGCAGTTTCGGTCGGCGCAATCGATGAGGTCAGTGCGGCCGGGATCGCGTTCACCAGCAGGTCGCGGCGAAGTTCGTTTTCAAAAGATGCCGGCGTGCGACCGGTTGAACGCAACACGTTCAGATACTGCTCGGAGCTGAACTGGTCCGCGACTCGAAAGGCGGGAATTTCCGCGATGATTTCCTGCAGCTCGCGATCACTGACGGTCAGGCCGAGCTGCTCAGCGTACTGGCGCAGCAGCAGCTGATCGATCATCCCCTCGAGGTGTTCGCGGCGAACGATCGGCTGATTGGTCGCGATCTCGTCGTAGTCCTCGCCCTGCTGCTGACGCAGGTTGGCTCGATACTGGGCAAAGCTGGTCTGGAATTCGCTTGACGTGATCTTCTGATCGCCGACCGTGGCCACCGCATCCTCAGGGACACCCTGGATGTAGCTATCGAGGCCGACGAATATGAACGGGATGGCAAGCAAGCCCAGAATGACGAAAGCAATGAGTCCGGTGACGCGATCACGAATAGCCTGAAGCATGGTGACGTTAGATCCCTTGAGCAAGCCAGAAAGGATGGATGGGGCTTCCGGTGAAGAAAACCACCCTCTACATAACGAACAGGGCGCCGCGAGGGCGCCCTGCAGAATAATGGCGGAGTGGACGGGACTCGAACCCGCGACCCCCGGCGTGACAGGCCGGTATTCTAACCAACTGAACTACCACTCCTAAACCTGGTGGGTGCTGGAGGGCTCGAACCTCCGACCCTCGCCTTGTAAGGGCGATGCTCTCCCAGCTGAGCTAAGCACCCCGGGCTTAAGCCCGCTATTTTATCGCGTCTTTGAAGCCTTTACCAGCCTTAAATGACGGCGTCTTGGACGCTTTGATCTTGATCGTCTCGCCGGTTGCCGGATTGCGGCCGGTGCGAGCAGCGCGCTTCTTGACAGAAAAAGTCCCAAAGCCCACCAGCGATACGGTGTCGTCCTTCTTCAGCGCCTTGGTGATGGCGTCGATCGTCGCTTCCAGGGCGCGCTGTGCGTCCGCCTTGGTCAGTTCAGCGCCATCTGAAATGGCTTCGATCAGTTCAGTCTTGTTCATTGGAAGTTACTCCGATTTCTTTTCTTGTGGATTGACATACAACGGTCAGCCCCCAGGGAACTGCCGTTGTACCCCGAACAGCCACCGACCATCTAATGACCGTTCATGGTAGCTCAGGCGCTTACGCCCATCAACTAAAAATGCAGTATTCGTGCACCTTGGCGCGGGAATTCACCGCTTAGTGCGCTCGAACGCCGGATGTCTCCGAGCCTTTCGTGCCGGCCACGGCCTGATCTTCCGTCGGCGGACCCTTGGGCATGTCGACAAGCGCCAGCTCCAGGACCTCGTCGATCCATTTCACGGGCTTGATTTCAAGGTCCTTTTTGATGCGTTCGGGAATCTCGGCAAGATCCTTCTCGTTCTCTTCCGGGATCAGGACCAGTCGGATCCCGCCGCGCAGGGCCGCCAGGAGCTTCTCCTTCAGCCCGCCAATGGGTAGCACCTTGCCGCGCAGGGTGATTTCGCCGGTCATGGCAACGTCAGCGCGCACGGGGATGCCCGTCAGCACGGACACGAGGGCGGTGACCATGCCGACGCCAGCGCTCGGACCGTCCTTGGGCGTTGCTCCTTCGGGAACGTGAATATGAATGTCACGATTCTGGTGGAAGTCTTCGGCAATGCCCAGCGCGTGAGCGCGCGAGCGAACGACGGACAGGCCGGCCTGG
The DNA here is from genome assembly GCA_964504865.1 of uncultured Wenzhouxiangella sp. Lineage (GTDB taxonomy): Bacteria > Pseudomonadota > Gammaproteobacteria > Xanthomonadales > Wenzhouxiangellaceae > Wenzhouxiangella. The sequence continues at coordinate 5,405 of CAZDFS010000017.1, read as the reverse complement.
ACCGACTCCTGCATCACGCTGCCGAGCTGACCGGTGTGGGTCAGCTTGCCCTTCCCGGGAACCGCCGCTGCCTCGATCTGGAGCAACTCGCCGCCGACCTCGGTCCAGGCCAGGCCGGTCACCTGGCCGATCTCGTTCTGTTCTTCGGCGCGGCCGTAGCGATGCCTGCGAACGCCGAGGTACTTGTCCAGATTTCGGGTCGTGATCTGCCGCTTCTTCAGCGACGGATCCAGGCTCAGTTCCTTGACGACCTTGCGACAGAGCTTGGCCAGTTCGCGCTCGACGCTGCGCACGCCGGCCTCACGGGTGTAGTAGCGGATGATGTCGATGATCGCAGTCTCGCTCACCGTCATCTCATCATCCTTCAAGCCGTGCTGCTCCATCTGCTTGGGCAGCAGGTAGCGGGTGGAGATATTGAGCTTCTCGTCTTCCGTGTAGCCGGGGATCCGGATCACTTCCATCCGGTCGAGGAGCGGCCCCGGAATATTCAGGGAATTCGCCGTCGCCAGGAACATCACCTCGGACAGGTCGAAATCGACTTCGAGGTAGTGATCGCCAAAGGTGTTGTTCTGCTCGGGGTCGAGCACCTCCAGCAGGGCCGACGACGGGTCGCCGCGGAAGTCCATGCTCATCTTGTCGAGCTCGTCGAGCATGAACAGGGGGTTGCGCGTCTCGACCTTGCCCATGTTCTGGAGAACACGACCGGGCATCGAACCGATGTAGGTTCGACGGTGGCCGCGGATCTCGGCCTCGTCACGAACGCCGCCGAGGCTCATGCGCACGAACTTGCGACCCGTTGCGCGCGCAATCGACTTGCCCAGCGAGGTCTTGCCAACGCCGGGGGGGCCCACGAGGCACAGAATCGGTCCCTTGAGCTTCTTGACGCGCTGCTGGACCGCCAGGTATTCGAGGATGCGCTCCTTGACGCGCTCGAGTCCGTAATGATCGGCTTCAAGGATGGATTCCGCTGCCTTCAGGTCATGGCGAATCTTGCTGCGCTTTTTCCACGGCATCATCAGCATCCAGTCGAGGTAGTTCCTGACCACGGTTGCCTCGGCCGACATGGGTGACATCATCTTGAGCTTGTTGAACTCGCTCTTGGCCTTTTCCAGCGCCTCTTTCGGCATCCCGGCCTTCTCGATCTTCTGCTCGAGATCGCCGAGATCATTACCGGACTCATCGAGGTCGCCGAGCTCCTTCTGAATGGCCTTCATCTGCTCATTCAGGTAGTACTCGCGCTGGCTTTTCTCCATCTGGGTTTTCACCCGACCCCGAATCCGCTTCTCGAGCTTGAGCACGTCGATTTCACCTTCGACCAGCGCCATCAACCGCTCCATGCGCTGGAGCACGGGCGCCGTCTCGAGAATCTGCTGCTTGTCCTCGTTCCGGATACCCAGGTGCGCGGCGATCGTATCGGCCAAGCGGCTCGAATCCTCGATGCCGGCCAGCGTGGTCAACAGCTCGGGCGGGATCTTCCGACTGAGCTGGACGTACTGCTCGAACAAGCCCATCAGGCTGCGCTGGGTGACTTCGATCTGGCGCTCGTCCTCGACGTCGTTGTTCAGATACTCCCAGGTGCCCGAGAGGTAGCCTTCGGTTTCAGTCAGATCATTGATGCGCACGCGCTCGACGCCCTCGACGAGCACCTTGGTGGTGCCATCCGGGAGTCTGAGCATCTGGAGAATGCTGGCGATGGTGCCGCATTCGTAGAGATCCTCGGGCTCGGGTGACTCGACCTCCGAGTCGCGTTGAGTGATCAAGAGAATCTGCTTGTCAACGTTCATGGTTTCCTCGAGCGCCCGAACGGAGCGCTCGCGACCGACAAACAGAGGAATGACCATATGCGGGAAGACCACGACGTCGCGCAGGCTCAGCACCGGCGTTGGCTGCCGAGGCGGTGTCACGGTTGCATCACCCTTGGGGTTGCTGTCCATAAGAATAGGCTTCCTGAAAATGAGTCAGGCGACGAAGACGCACTTCGTCGCCGCAATGAAGACTATATTGACGCCTGAGACGCGAGATTCAAGCGAAGGCGGCCAGATCGGCCGGCGCGGCAACCGGTCGAATCAGCTCTCGGCGCCAGCCCGCTGCGGGGGGTTGCCTTCGTAGATCAGATAGGGGTCGGCTTCGCCGTTGATGACCGCCTCGTCGACCACGACCTTGCTGACGTTGTCCATGGACGGCAGATCGTACATGCTCTCAAGGAGGACGTTTTCCAGAATTGTCCGCAGCCCTCGAGCGCCTGTTTTTCGTGCCATCGCTTTGCGGGCGATCGCGTGCAGGGCGTCCTCACGCACTTCAAGCTCGCAGTTATCCATCTCGAACAACTTCTTGAATTGCTTGACAACCGCATTCTTCGGCTCGATCAGGATGCGAACCAGCGCATCTTCATCGAGTTCGCGAAGGGTCGCGAACACGGGCATTCTGCCGACGAACTCGGGAATCAGGCCAAAGCGGATCAGGTCCTCGGGCTCCACATCGGCGATCACCGCCGACACGTCGCCCTGCTCCGGGCTTCGCACCTGGGCCTTGAAGCCGATACCTGCGGACGTCGAGCGTGCCTGAATGACCTTGTCCAGCCCGGCGAAGGCACCGCCGCAAATGAACAGGATATTCTTGGTATCGACCTGCAGGAACTCCTGCTGCGGGTGTTTTCTGCCGCCCTGCGGCGGCACCGAGGCCATCGTGCCCTCGATAAGCTTCAGCAGCGCCTGCTGCACGCCCTCACCCGATACATCGCGCGTAATGGACGGATTCTCGGCCTTGCGAGAGATCTTGTCGATTTCATCGATGTAGACGATGCCACTCTGGGCCTTGTCGACATCGTAGTCACACTTCTGGAGGAGCTTCTGGATGATGTTCTCGACGTCTTCGCCGACATAACCCGCTTCGGTCAGGGTGGTCGCGTCGGCGATCGTGAACGGCACGTTGAGCATCCGCGCCAGCGTCTCGGCGAGCAGGGTCTTGCCGGAGCCGGTCGGCCCGATCAGCAGGATATTCGACTTGGACAGCTCCACGTCGTCGCGGTGCTTGTGCGAGTCGAGGCGTTTATAGTGGTTGTAGACCGCCACGGACAGGACCTTCTTCGCGTCCTGCTGCCCGATGACGTAGTTGTCGAGGAACGCGTGTATTTCCTGCGGCGTCGGAAGTTGCTCGCGCTCAGCCAGGCTGGATTCCTCCAGCTCTTCGCGGATGATGTCGTTGCAGAGCTCGACGCACTCGTCGCAGATGTAGACACTGGGCCCGGCAATCAGCTTGCGAACTTCGTGCTGACTCTTGCCGCAAAACGAGCAGTACAGGATCTTTCCGTCGCTGGTCGATTCACTCATACGTCTAGGCGGTCAATGGGTTCCGAGAATTCATGGATGAGTGTACCCGAAACGCCCCATCAGGATGTAGAGACGCGTTCGCTCAATACCTCGTCGATCAATCCGTACTCCGCGGCTTCGGCGGCCGACATGAATTTGTCCCGATCCGTGTCGGCCTCGATGGTCTCGAGGGACTGGCCCGTGTGATGCTGCAGGATCCGGTTGAGCTCGTCTTTCATCTTGAGGATTTCGCGGGCGTGGATATCGATGTCCGACGCCTGGCCCTGGAACCCGCCCAGGGGCTGATGAATCATGACGCGGGAGTGGTTCAGGGCGTAGCGCTTGCCCTTGGCACCCGCCGTCAGCAGGAGCGCGCCCATGCTCGCCGCCTGACCGACGCACATGGTCGACACGTCCGGCTTGATGAACTGCATCGTGTCGTAAATCGCCATGCCCGCAGTGACTGCGCCACCCGGGGAGTTGATGTAGATGTTGATGTCCTTGTCCGGGTTCTCGGACTCGAGATACAGCAACTGGGCGACGACGAGATTCGCCATGTAGTCTTCGATCGGCCCGACGATGAAGATCACCCGCTCCTTCAGGAGCCGGGAATAGATGTCATAGGCCCGCTCGCCGCGAGCAGACTGCTCGACGACCATCGGAACGAGGTTCAATGCCTGTTCGTTCATTCTTGCTCCAGCGCCTTCTTGAAGGACATGGCTTTGGACTCTACCTTGGCACGCTGCAGGATGGCGTCGACGACCTGCTCTTCGAGGGCGAGATTCTCGAGCTGATCCATCAGGCGCTCGTCCGAGCGGTAGATTTCGATGATCTGTGACGGGTTTTCATAGGTCTCGGCGACCTCGGCCAGCTTGGCGTCGACGCGCTCCTGATCGATCGAAATCTCGTTCTGGCGCGCGAATTCACCGAACAGGAGCCCCAGACGCAGGCGCTTTTCTGCCTGATCCTTGAACATGTCGGCGGACAGCTTGCCGCCCTGCCCGCCCATCTGCTGCTGCATCTGGGCTGCCATTTGCTGGGCTTCCTGCTGGATGCTCGACGCCGGCAGCGGCAGATCGCCGTAGGATTTCAGCAAACCATCGGTCACGGCCTGCTTCAGGCGGTTCGTCACCGCCTGCTTCAGCTCTCGCTCCAGATTGCGCTTGACGTCGGCACGCAGCTTGTCGACGCCTTCGTCGATTCCGAACTCCTTGGCGAACTCATCATCGACCTCGGGCAACGAGGACCTTTCGACCGCCGAGACTTCGAGTTCGACGGTGCCGGTCTTACCTGCCAGATCGGCGTACTGGAAGGACTCCGGAAAGGTCAGTTCAACGGTCTTCTGGTCGCCGACCTTGGCGCCGGTCAGAGCCTCGCCGAGGGCCTTGAACTGCTCGGACTGTCCGATCACCGTCGAGGTGTCGTAGTGACCCTCTTCCGGAAGCGTTTCGCCGTCGACCTCAGCACGATAGGTCGCCTTGACGCGATCCCCGGCGGCGGCGGCCTGATCGGTCTCCGACCAGGTCCGCTTCTGCTCGCGCAGGGTTTCGATCATGTCATCGACGTCCGAGTCCTCGACGCCCGCCTCGGGCTTGGTGATCTCGATTCCGTCGACCTTGATCTCGGGCATCTCCGGAAAGACCTCGAGCTCAGCCACGAACTGAAACTGACCGCTGTCGTCGGGCTGCGGCTCGAGGCGAGTGACGCCAGCCACGCGGAGCTTCTGCTCGCCGATCGCTTCCTGCAGGCGCGACTGCATGGTCTGCTGCAGCACCTCATCACGAACCTGCTGGCCGTAGCGCTGGCGGATCACGTTGAGCGGCACCTTGCCGGGGCGGAACCCCTTCAGGCGCACTTCGCGCCGCAGCTCGTTGAGTCGGCCGGTGACCTGGCTGTCGATTTCATCGTTCGGGACCTGGACCGTCATGCGACGCTCGAGATCACCGATGTTTTCCACGGATACCTGCATGGCTTGCCTGTTCTAGAAGTCGGATGGATGATTGAGGAAACCGGCCGGACTCGCCGCGACGAGCCAGCCGCCAAAATGGTGGGCCGTCAGGGACTCGAACCCCGAACCTACTGATTAAGAGTCAGCTG
>CAZDFS010000016.1:45037-54200 GCA_964504865.1 uncultured Wenzhouxiangella sp. | reverse complement strand
TTTCTAGTCCCCTAGGCTTCCGGCGGCACATTCGAACCGCCGACCTAGATAAATAATCGGTTAGAACCGAGCCGTGCAGCGCCGGCGATGGAGAATTTGCGGTTTGCGCGGAGCGCAAGAAGCGAATTCGGAATGCCGCAGCGCGTGAGTTCAACGAAGCGCAGCGGAGTTAATCCGTCCACCGGCACCATTTTAGAGTTCCCTCTGAGTTTCTAGTCCCCTAGGCTTCCGGTGGCACATTCGAACCGCCGACCTAGATAAATAATCAGGTTTGAACCGAGCAGAATGCGAGCTCAGCGAACTTGTTGAAGCTAATTGCGCGCAGCGCAATCAGCGGAGCGAAGCGCAGCTAATCCGTCCACCGGCAAGAACCCCGCGATCGACTGATCATGGGAAGGCGTGCGTTCCGCGCTTCGGCCGTGAGGACGCTCTCCTCGCCTCAGGACCCGATGGACGGGTCGAGCTTGCGGGCAACATGCGGAAACTCAGCGGCGCTGACTGCTTTGCTCCAGAGGAAGCCCTGTCCGATATCGCAGCGAGCCTCCTTCAGCCAGGCCAGCTGCTTCGGATTGTCCACGCCCTCGGCAACAATTTGCAGGTTGAGCGTTCGAGCGAGGCTTAAGAGTGAACTGATGACGGCTTTCGCCTGCTCATCGCGTTCAAGCTGAATGACGAAGGATCGATCGATCTTGATGCAGTCCATCTTCAGTCGCTGGATGTGACTCAGCGATGAGTAACCCGTTCCAAAATCATCCAGCGCGATCTGGACGCCAAGCTTGCTCAGGGCAGACGTGACCTGGCTGCAGATCTCCTCGTCGTCCATGACGGCGGACTCGGTCAGCTCGATCTGCAGATTCAGGGGATTGGCGCCATGGTCGGCGAGCGCTCTTTTGATATCGTCGACGATGCTGGCGTCGCGGACCTGACTGAACGAGGCATTGAACGCGATAAAGAAATCCGGGCTCAGGCTGCGATTCCACTCGGCCAGTTGCCTGATGGATTCGTTGATCACCCAGGCGCCGATGGGCCTGATCAGGCCGGTTTCTTCGGCGATCGGAATGAAGACATTGGGCATTACCAGACCGCGCTCGGGATGAAGCCATCGGAGAAGCGCTTCGCAGCCGACGACCTTTCCGCTCTTGAGGTCGATTTGTGGTTGATAGAACAGGGCAAACTGCTGCAGTTTGATTGCCTGGGACAGGTCGTGCTCGGTCTGGACGCGCGTACGGAAATTGACGCCCATATGCTCCGCGAAGACGGCAGATTCTCCAATGCCTGACTTGGACGCCTCCAACAGCGCGATGTCGGCCTGCTTGAGCAGGTTGCGAGCGATCTCGCCTTTTTCCGAAGCGATGGCGATTCCAATGGATAGGGTGCACTGGAGTTCTGTTGCGTCGAAGGAAAAGGGGGCGTCGGTCAGCGCGAACAGCCGCCGCTGCAGGTCAGCGATCGCTTCTTCGCTCTGGTTGCTGTCTTCGATCGGCCTGGCGACGGCGAATTCGTCGCCCCCAACGCGCCCGATGATGTCTCCGTCGATCGCGCTCGCAGCCAGTCGGGTCGCCATCTCCTGCAGCACCAGATCGCCGGCCTCATGGCCAAGGGTGTCGTTGACGTGGTGGAAATTATCGACGTCAAAGATGGCAATGGCCAGGGGCCCTTGATCCAGGCGCTTCTGGATTTCTTGCAGGCAGGCATTCCTGTTCAGAAGGCTGGTCAACCCATCATGATTAGCGGACCAGTTCAGGCTGAGCCTCAGGCGCCGCGCGGTCAGCTCGTGGACGAGCTCGGAAATCCGCTTCGCCGCCGATTCCGCCAGCATTTCATCGGTCGCGGTCCATTGTTCGCAGGAGCCGCGTTGTTCCTCCCGCCAGAGCTCGAAGGAGCGACGCGGCTCGAGTCGGACGCCGTCTGCACCGTCGAAGATGACGAACTTCCCGGGCTTGCCTGCCCAGTGCACCTCGGTGATCAATTCGCTACGAAGCCAGAAGATGCAGTCTTCGTTCTGCTCGGACAGGCGGGCGACCAGGATGCCGGCCGTCGAGCCTGGCAGACAGTCCAACTCGCGCAAGTCATGGGGCAGGCGACTCCAGGAGGCCAGCTTGCTGAAGTGTTTCGACTGAATGGTCTCGCGCAGCCAGGTCTTGAGTGCCAGGCGCGCCGTCGCTGACAGCTCGAAGGAGGTTGCCAACCCGCCCCCGGTGAGAATGCCGACTCCCTTCGCGTCGAGTGTCTCGCTCAGGGCCGGCGCGTGTCGCTGAAGGGCCATGTCGAAGGGTGCGTCGGACGCGAGCTCGGTGTAGAAATCCCTGATGTGCTGTTCGAGTGCGCTGGCGCGCGCATCGAGCGTGGACTTCCTGAGCCCTTCAATGCGAGAAGAAATCGTTCTCGACAGCAGACGGGCCGCAGATCGCATGCCTTGGACAACGTGGTTAGGCGGGACCAGAGCTTCGGAGTGATGACAGGCGAGTAAACCCCACAAGCGGCCATCGATAATGATCGAAATGGTCATCGTTGCCCGCACCTTCATGTTCTTCAGATAGCTCAGATGGGCCTCGGACATGGATCGAAGCAATCCAATCGACTGATCCAGGGTTTCCCCCTCCGGCAGGTGTTCTGGAATCAGCGCATCCGCCGGTGCATTCACGTCTGCCAGCACCCGCAGTCGGTTTCTGAGGTAGAGCTCTCTGGCCTGGGGCGGGATGTCGCTATCCGGGAAGCGCTGTCCGAGAAAGCGCTGTGAGGTGCCTCTGGCCGTGGCTTCAGCAACGATATCGCCTGACCAATCGGGCAGGAATCGGTAGACCATGACCCGCTCGTAGCCTGAAAACGCCTGCAAACGCTGTGCGGCGTCATGGAGCGCGTCTTCGATACTCTCGAAATCGAATCGCTCACTGATGATCTGGGTGAAGTCTGTCAGGGCCCGATATCGCTCAGCGACCGTGTCCAGGTCCTGCAAAGATGGCTGCCACTCGAGAACCGCAAAATGACCCGTGCGGTAGCCGCTGCACTCGATTTGAGCGCTGGGTTCCCACAGTCCCTCGTCGTGCTCTTTGCCCTGCAGGCGTCGCTGCAGGTGAAGATCGGAGAGTTCGTCGTCCTTGAGTGCGTCGAGTACGGCCCTGAGTGGCCCGTCTTTCGGGCGAATCCAGTTGTCTGCCGGCTGGCCGAGTAGGCTGTCGGCACTTGCCAGGCCGGGATAATGGCGGGTGATCCCAGCCGACACCTGGCAGATGCGATCATTGCGCAGGTCGATCACTGTCAGGTAGCCGTGGGGCTGGACCCCACCCAACAAGTGAATGGCTTCGGTAGCACACTGCTCTGCGTAGAGCTGCGTGATGGTGTCCTCGCGCTCCGGATCGGTGCCCGGGAGGCCGGATGCTGCCAGATCGCCTTCTTCGTCCATGCGCCCTCATATACGCCGGTGTGACGGAGATCGACGCGACCCCGGCGCTTCCTCGAGCGAAGTGCTGGGAGCCAAGTCGGTACGTTGGGAGCGGATAGCTCACTCCGCGGATGCAGCGCGGCGGCATGACTGTTCCCTCCTTTCCTAGAAAGTAAGCAAATTTCGCGCTACGTTCAACACTTTAGTCGAGTTTTCTCGCAGGCATCGGGCGTTTTCCGGATTGCATCGCTTCGATGCCATGGCCTATCCTCTTGGGGATACCTTTTAAGAAGAGGGGAGCGGAATGGAGATCGAGCCTTACCTGAGAGCGATGGTCAAACACAATGCGTCCGATCTCTACCTCAGTGCGGGAACGCCGGCGGGCATCAAGATCGAAGGTGAAACCCAGCGCCTGGGCAAGGAAAAGCTTTCAGCCCACGAGGTGAGGCAGATGGCCTATTCGCTCCTCAACGACAAGCAGATCAGCGAGTTCGAGTCGGAAATGGAGCTCAACCTGGCCATCGCTCTCGATGCGGTCGGACGGTTCCGGGTCAATCTGTTTCGTCAGCGCGGGTCCGTGGCGGTCGTCGTCCGATACATCAAGAGCACGATCCCCTCGCTCGAGTCCCTCAACCTGCCGCCGATTCTGAAGGACCTGATCATGGAGCCCCGCGGGCTGATTCTGGTCGTCGGTTCGACCGGGTCGGGAAAATCGACCACCCTGGCCTCGATGATCGATTATCGCAATCAGAACAAGACCGGTCATATCCTGACGATCGAGGAGCCCATCGAATTCATTCATCAGCACAAGAAATCGATCGTCGACCAGCGCGAACTGGGCCTCGACACGCTGAGCTACCACAACGCACTGAAAAACGCCATGCGAGAGGCCCCGGATGTGATCCTGATCGGCGAGATTCGTGATCGCGAAACCATGAAGCATGCGATCAGCTACGCAGAAACCGGTCATCTCTGCCTGTCCACGCTGCACGCCAACAACGCCAACCAGACTCTGGATCGAATCGTCAATTTCTTTCCGGAAACCGCCCATCATCAGCTGTTCATCGATCTGTCGGAGCACCTGCGGGCGATCATCAGTCAGCGACTGGTGCCGACCGTCGACGGCAAGCGCGTGCCGGCGGTGGAGATCATGGTGCGCACGCCCTACATCGCCGACCTCATCGAAAAGAACGATGTCGACAGCCTCAAGGACGCCATGAAAGAAGGCGCGCCCCACGGCATGCAGACCTTCGATCAGGCCCTCTTCCGGCTCTACAGCGATGGACGGATCAGCGAAGAACAGGCGCTTGCCCACGCCGATTCCAGGAACGATCTAGGACTGGCAATTCGCACCTCGCGAACGGGCAGTGCTGATGCGGCCCCTGGGGGGCTGAGTCTTGACCAATTCGACTGATCCAGGTGATACCTACTACCAGTCTGCCTCAGGCGCTCGCCTGATCGACGCCTATGCGTCGACCCGGCACTTGCGCGATCGATTCCTCTATTTCGCCAACAAGCGCTACCAGCGTTTCCTGAAAGATCCCCGCCAACCGCCGCATGCCGTTGTCTGTATTCGCCTCAACAACTGGCGCGAGTACCGCGATCGCTTCGGGTTCAAGGTGGTGGGATACCTTGAAGATCAGTTCGAGGAGCGGGTCCTTGAGGCGCTGAATGAACGCGACTTCTTTCTCAGAATTTCCGAGAGTAGCCTGATCGGATTGTTGACGCCCGGTGCTGATGGCCTCAATGCCGATCAGTGGGCCAAGGCCATGCTGAGCCGGCTCAGCGATCCGCCTTATCGAATCGGATCGCGCCAGATCACGCCAACCTTCAGCATCGGGCTGTGCTGGTTCGATCGCCGGGTTCGCGACATGGAAGAGGCGCTCCTCGATGCGATACAGCTGGTTGAAGAATTCGGGGATGCAGAGTCCAATCAGTTTCGGGTGTTCGTCCCCGATGTATCGCCCGAGGAGGAGTTGGGTGATGAAGACAGCACGGCCGAGCGAATTCGCGAGGCCTTGAAGACGAACCGCCTGCGGATGGTATTCCAGCCGCTGCTTGCCGCATCCAGCGAGGACAGTCGCTTCTATCAGGCCTGGCCCCGGTTGCTCAGCGATACGGGACGCCTGATCGAGGCCCATCACTTTCTCAAGGTGGCCCGTCGGCACGATCTGCTGGGCCCGCTGCAGGTCTGGTCCATCAAGCGCGGTCTGCATTTCCTGGTCAAGATTCAGGAGAAGGCCGCGCACCTTCGCCTGTTTGTGAACGTTTCACCCGAGGCCTTCTCCGACGCGTTCCTGAAGTGGCTGGAGGGAATCTTTCAGCGTTACCCTGACGCCGCGCCACGGTTGATCCTCGAATTCGAAGCCTTCCATCTCGAGCATCGCGTCAGTGACACGCTGCTGGCGATCGAGCGGCTTCGAGCCATGGGCGTGACCCTTGGCGTCAACAGCATTACACGTAAGCACTTGAAGTCTCGAATCCTCGATGAGGTGCCGGTCCGCTTCCTTCGGCTCGGTCCCGAGCTCGCTCATCGACTGAAGGACGGTGGCGAGGGTTTCGATGAATTCATCGAGTTTGTCCGGCACGCGCATGTTCATCAGCGCCGTGTCATCGTGCCTGAAGTCAGCGAGGCGCAGCAGGTGATCAACTTCTGGCAGTCCGGCGTCGATCTGATTCAGGGCGACTACATCGACACGCCCGCAACGACGATCAGTCCGGTTGCATCAGCTTAGGCATTGCATTCCTCGGCTCGAGGACAAGCTGCTGAGGCTGCACACCCAGGTCTCGCCGCAGAAGCGCCATGACTTGCATCCGCCTCATTGGCAATGTCACGATGATGGCAGGGTGTGTGTGATACCCAATCAGGATTCATCTGCTATTGCTGCCGGCTTGGGCAGACTCGGAGCGTTCGCGATGATTCATTCCAGCCTCGAAATCCTCCTTCCCCCCGACCCATGACACCCCTTTCAAGCACCGGTTTTGCTCTCTTTGGCGCGGCCCTGGTCGCCATCAGCTTTGGCCTGGCGCGCTTCGCGTTCGGCCTGTTCGTCCCACCCATTCGTGATGATCTGGGATTGACGTCCTATGCAATCGGCCTGATCGGTGCGCTGCCACTGGTCAGTTTTCTGCTGGCGACCCTGGTCGCTCCCGCAACGACCGATCGCTTCGGCGCCAGAGCGGCCGCCGTCCTGTCAGGCCTGTTCGGAACGGTGGGCCTGGTGCTGATTGCACTGGCCCGAGATGCCGTGATGCTGAGCGTGGGCGTCTTTGCCTGCGGGATCTGCACCGGTCTGATGATGCCGGCGCTGACCGCAGCGATGCAGGCCCTGGTGCGTCGTACGGTTCACGGCCGCGTCAGTGCAACGATGAACGCAGGGACCAGCGTCGGGGTGGCGGTCGCCGTTCCCATCGTCTTGTTGATGGCGGGAGAGTGGCGGCTCGCATACGCCATGTTTGCCTTGATCGCCGGGCTCGGCGTAGTCGCCGCCTGGTATTTCATTCCTCCGGTGTCTCGTATTCTGCCGGCCAAGGCCGTTCCACCTCCAATCAGCGAGCTGCAGTGGTGGCGCCTGGCGCGGCTGTCGACCTTTGCGTTCCTGATGGGGTTGATTGCCTCCGCCTACTGGATTTTCGCGCCTGATCTCCTCGTCAATCTTGGCGGGCTGCCTGCGAGCGCTGCGGGGTGGCTCTGGCTGGCGGTCGGCATCGCGGGCCTGGGTGGAGCCATCGTCGCGGATCTCGCCGACCGCAACAATCCGCCGATCACTCACGCCCTGATGCTGATGATGCTGGCTGCCAGCCTGGCGCTTCTGGCGGCCAGTCCCGGCAATCTCGTTCTGGCCAGTTTCTCGGCGCTTGTGTTCGGTGCCTCCTACATGAGTCTCACCGGCCTGTATCTGCTGACCGGGATCCGCCTGCTGCCGAGTCGACTGTCCATGGGGCCCGTACTGCCCTTCATGGCCTGTGCCCTGGGGCAGGCCGTCGGTTCACCGATCGTGGGTGTCCTCGTCGACCGCCTCGGCTACGCTGATACCTTTTCCACGTTTGCTGCCACGGGCATCGCACTGGCGGTCCTGTCGCCACTGTATCCGCGCTATATCGACCAGGAGGAGGAAGAAGCCGAGGCGGATGAGGATACGGGGTTGCAGGCGGCCTATGACCATCAGCTCGTTGACGAGGAGGGCGAACAGATTCTCGCGTTGCCGACCGCCAATAGTGACGCCGATCATCTGCTTGAATAGCAGCTTGAGTCCCTTCTTCGACGGGCGCGGCGCGGACCCGGCCTCAGTAATTGACAATCATTCTCATTATCAATACACTGCGGGCCTCCTCTCCCAAAGGCCAGTTTGTTCATGCTCCTCAAATCGACCCTGTGGCTCGTCTGGGCCACAGCCAGCTTGCTTTTCTCGGCATCCGTGCTTGCCGTGGATTCGAATCAAAGTACGACCGACGACCGCCAGGACAGCGAGGCCGAGACGGCCGATAGCGATCGCATTCGCGTGGTCGGCAAGGTGCTCTATTCCGACCAGATCAACGCGCTGCGCACGCCAACGCCGATCATCGATGTTCCGCAGAGCCTCACCATCATCACCGGCGATGAATTCCGCTCGCGAGGCTTCGACAGCATCGGCGACATCATCGACTACACCCCCGGCGTCAACAATTCTCAGGGTGAGGGCCATCGCGATGCCGTCGTCTTCCGGGGCGTGCGCTCGACCGCTGACTTCTTCATCGACGGCGTTCGCGACGACGTCTGGTATTACCGCCCGCTCTACAACCTCGAGCAGGTCGAAATCCTGCGCGGGCCCAATGCGCTGCTGTTCGGTCGTGGCGGCACCGGCGGACTGCTGAACCGGGTCACCAAGAAAGGCGTCGTCGGCGATCAGTTCACGAATGCGCGAACCAGCATCGATTCCTTCGGCGGTTATTCGCTCGAGTTCGACGGCAACGTCAGCACTGGCCCCGGGGCTGCCTTTCGCCTCAACGCCATGTACGAGGTCCTCGATAACCACCGGGATTTCTTCGACGGCGAGCGCATCGGCATCAATCCGACGGCACGCTTCGAGCTGGGTGATCGAACGATCCTCGACCTGTCCTACGAGTACATGGACCATGAGCGCTTCATCGATCGCGGCATCCCCACCGGCAGTGATGGTCGGCCGGTCGAGGACTTCGAAGATATCGTCTTCGCCGATCCCGAGCTGAATACCACGACGCTTGAAGCGCATCTCTTTCGGGCGTCGCTTCAGCACGAGTTTTCCCAGAGCCTGAAAGGCAATCTGAGTGCCTTCTACGGTGATTACGACAAGCTTTATCAGAATTTCTATGCCTCAGGCTATGACCAGGCCAATGCGCCCGGCATCGTCGAGCTGGACGGCTACGTCGATACGACCGATCGCCAGAATCTGATCCTGACGGGCAACCTGATCGGGAGCTTTTTTACCGGTGGCATCGAACACACGGTGATTACCGGCGTGGAATATATCGACACGGATTCCGACCAGGATCGCTTCAACGCCTTCTGGGATACGACCCAGGACGATAACGAGCTCTTCGACATCACCCGACCGCTGAACCTGATCAACGGCCGTGGAATCAACGCCTTCGGTCAACCCACGGTCAACAGCTTCACGACCGATCTCAACGACGATACGCGCGTCGGCATCGAGGTGCTCTCGGCCTACATCCAGGATGAAATCCAGATCAACGATCACCTCGATCTCGTCCCCCAGTGTCGCCGTGTACCCCCATGCCCTGGCCATGTCGGGCGTGATCTCG
>CAZDFS010000016.1:19212-45027 GCA_964504865.1 uncultured Wenzhouxiangella sp. | reverse complement strand
CCAGATCAACGATCACCTCGATCTTGTCCTCGGCGCGCGCTTCGACAGCTTCGACATCGACGTCTTCAACGTGCCCGCCAACGAGCGCCGTTCGCGCAAGGACGAAGAGATCTCACCGCGCGGCGGCCTGATCTTCAAACCCTTCGAGGACATTTCCTTCTACGCCAGCTACAGCGAGTCGTTCCTGCCGCGCAGCGGCGAGCAGTTCGACAACATCAACGGGGCCAATAACCAGCTCGACCCCAACACCTTCACGAATCTGGAGGCCGGCGTGAAGTGGGACTTCGGCCAGGGTCTGAGCTTTACCGCGGCGCTGTTCGAGATCGAGCAGAGCTCGCCGCAGGTGGCCGATGACGACCCGGAAACCCTCGACGTGATCGATTCGGAAATCTCCGGATTCGAAGCGCAGCTCAAGGGTCAGCTCAATTCCTTCTGGTACGTCTCCGCCGGCTACAGTTACCTCGACGGCGAACAGGTCGACCGCCTCGGCGACACGGGCCTGCGTCCGCGCGAGCTGCCGGAAAACACCTTCTCCCTGTGGAACAGCTTCGAGCTGACGGAACGCTTCGGCGTCGGTGTGGGCTTGACCTACCAGGATGAGAGCTTCATCGACAACAGCAATACGGCGGTGCTGCCGAGTTATACGCGAATTGATGCAGCGGCCTACTACGATGTCTCGGACATGCTGCGCCTCCAGCTCAACGTCGAGAACCTCACCGACGAGCTGTATTTTCCCAACTCCCACAGCACCCATCAGGCCACCGTCGGCGCGCCGCTGAACGCGAGGCTGACCGCCGACTGGCGCTTCTGACGCCAGCGTTCCTGCGACCTCCGACAGAGACAGCCATAGACGTCAGCCCCGGCCCTGATCGGGGCTGATTTTTTTGGAACGGCATCAATGACCGAAATGGTCCGAGGAAGCCCTCAAGCGGCCGCTTTCGAGTTTTCTCTGCGATCGCATCGATTTTCAAGATACTTTCAAGAAAATTTCAAGTTCCAGCTCGGAAGTTTTGCTCTGGTGAACATCGAACGCTAATTCGGAGCAAGCATGAAGAGTAAGTATCTTTTTATTCTGATGGTAGTCACTGTACCGGCAACCTCTAGCGTGTCGTCGGCACAACTGGAGCATCAAGCCTATATCAAAGCGGAAACGAGCCTTGCCGGTTACGGCTCCAGGGTGGCTGTAGACGGTGATTTGCTGGTTGTCTCGCGCCGATCGCCACTCGACAGGGTCTATGTCTATCGGCGTGATGGGTCGACGGGCTGGCGTTTTTCGACGGAGATCCGACCGCCCATGACGGTGGAAGCACCGGCTGACCGCTTTGGCGAATCGATCGCGATCAGCGGTGAGACGATCGTTGTCGGCGCCAACGCTGAGAACAGCGCAGCGACTGGCGTCAACGGCGACTTTGAAGATAATTCCGCGCCGGATTCGGGGGCCGCCTTTGTCTATGTTCGAAGTGGCACCGATGAGTGGGTGCTCGATGCCTACCTGAAGGCCTTCAATACGGACTCGGACGATCGTTTCGGCTCCTCCGTCGCGATCGATAGAGATATGATTGTCGTTGGAAGCATCTACGAGTCAAGCAGTGCCACGGGGGTTGGTGGAAACCCCTTCGACAATAGTACCTTTGGCGCTGGGGCAGCCTATGTCTACAGACGAAGCGAAGGCCAATGGTCCCCCCAAGCGTATCTGAAGGCGGACTCGATCGCGGAAGAGTCGCTTTTCGGCACTTCCGTAGCGATTTATGGTGATCACATTCTCGTTGGTGCGCCGGGTCATCCAACGGAGCTCAACGAAGCCAGCGGCGCCGCGTTTTCCTTCAGCAGGTCGGGCGTGAACTGGAGTGGGAGGGGTCGGCTCTCGACCACGAGCCTCGATGATCTCGATCTGTTCGGCGACGCCGTTGCCATTGGGGTCATGGGGAGCGGAAGCGATTCTCGTCTATTGGCTGCCGTTGGCGCTCCCTTTGAAGACGGTTCGGATTTCGCTATCGGCGGAAACCCTGACGATAACGCTGCACTTGGCGCTGGGGCGGTGTTCCTTTTTTCCGCGATCGGGGAGGGGCCTTGGTCCAACCCCCTGTACCTCAAGGCCTTCAATGGCGACGCCAGCGACAATTTCGGGCGTCGCCTGGCGATGAGCGCCTCGAGTGAATTCCAGTTGCTGGTCGGCGTTGCACGGGAGGACAGTTTCGGTGTGGGCGTTGGTGGGATCTCGAACGACAATTCCTTCATCAACGCCGGCGCCTCCTACCTGTATTCGTTTTCCGTATCGCCTGGCGGTAGCATCGGCATCGGGCCTCAGACCTACATCAAAGCCATCAACACCGATGCCGGCGACGATTTTGGGACGGCTGTGGCGATTGACGGGAAGACACTGGTCATCGGCGCATCCTTCGAGGACAGCGCTGCCACTGGCATCGGCGGCGATCCTTTCGATAATTCCGATTCGAACTCCGGTGCGGTCTACGTCCTGGGTCTGCCCCCTTCGATTTTCAGTGATCGCTTCGGAGTCGTCGGGGGCGATTGAATCACGATGCAATGAGCTGTCACGCGCTGGAGTCGAGAAGCTGTTAGGTTTTTGTCATGACGACAAGGAGCAGGGCCTTGCTGAAGAACGCCGTATCGTCCATTTCACTGGCGCTCCTGCTGGTCGCCTGCGCGGCCCAGCCCCGTCCGGCCGTCGAAGCAGGGCAGACGCGGGCGCTTTCGGACGAGCCGTTCGCCTGGCCGGCGCAGGCGCGACTGTTTCAGGTGGACACAGAGGCCACGGATCTGCGCGTGGTGGTCTACCCCGACGGGCCGTTGGCGCGGCTGGGCCATTCGCACGTCATCGGCGGTCCCGTGGTTTCGGGGCGGATCGCCCTGGCCGAGCCGTGGCAGGACTCGGCGTTGGCCCTGACCGTCGATGTCGACGGCCTGGAGGTCGACCGACCCGAGTGGCGCCGCGACGAGGGCTTCGAGCGTGATCCGTCCGAATCGGCGATTCAGGGCACGCGCGAGAACATGCGCTCGTCGGCGGTCCTCGACGTGGCGGACCATCCGCTCGTCGAGATCCAGTCACTGGGACTGCGAGGTCCACGCTGGCAGCCCGATATCGATCTGCGAATCCGGCTTCGCGGGGTGGCTCGCGAGCTCACGGTGCCGGTTTCCCTGACCCTCGATGGCGATCGCATGGTGGCCATCGGTCGATTCAGCCTGGCCCAGAGCGACTTCGGCATGGCGCCCTTCAGCGTGGCCGGCGGCCAGCTGGCCGTGGCCGATCGCGTCGATCTCCGCTTCAGGATCGTAGCCAGGGCGACGGATGAAGGCCCGCGGACTTCTTTCTCTGGGTCGAGATCGAAATAACCCTGCCGCAGCCTCTCAGCGGACTGGCGGCAGCTCGATGCCGGCTGGCAGCGCTTATCGCTCGATGTACTGCGCGACCTTATTGGTAATGCGCCAGCTGCCGTCGGCGTGGATCAGATTGAGGTAATCCGTGTAGCCGTGCTCGCCATTCTCTCCCCAGGTGAACTCGACGGTGGCGTTCGCCGCCTTGCCGGTCCGTAGCAGGTTCGTGATGCGGATCTCCGCATCCCAGGCATTGCCCGTATCGACGAGCTCGGCGAACTCCGAGCGAGTGTAGAGGCGATATTCGTCTTCGGGGTTGTAGTACTGGATCATGGCGCTGTCGGCAAAGGCTTGTTCGATGTGGGCGCCCGAGCCCGTGCTCACTGCAGTGATGTAGGCCTGGACAGCCGCGTCGGGCTCGGCGAAGTCCTCCGCCGTCGCCGCTGAGCTGACGGCGAGGTACAGGCCGCAGAGCGAATAGAAAAAAGAACGCATGGCAGTCTCCTTGAAGCGTCGATCAGGACCCGATTGACGGGGCCAGTTCCGATCAGTCTGCACCATAGCTCGCGGAGAAGCCATTCCTCGAGATCCAGCAGGGCCTGCCGATCAGCTCGCTTCGATCGATGTGCTGTTTCCCTCCGCTTCGGCGTTTGACTGACGAAGGGTCCATTGAGTAATCCTTTGGCCAGCCGCTATTTCGTTCCTCGAATCTCCAAGGAGCCAACGCCATGAGAATGTCGCCTCTCGTCCTATTAGCCCTGTTGCCCGGGTCCCTCCATGCGCAGCTCGCGGGCGTGACGGACGTTCAGCTCTCCGATCCTCAGCACGCCGGATCGGATGTCGATACGTCGTTTCAGAATCTGATCTTTTCCTCCGATGGGCGATATGCCTGCTTTGTGGGCGACACGGAGACCGACGGCGCCAACGAGCTGTGGTGTGCCGACACGACGGCCGGGATGCCGGCGGTGCGCGTGAGCGGTCTTTTGCCCACGGGCACCACCGTGCAGCGCCCGCGCTTCAGCGATGACGGAACGCTCGTCTTTTACGTTGCGCCGGGCCCCGACTCGAGCAAGAGAGACCTCTTCATGGTGCCACCTGATGGCTCCGCGGTGCCCGTCCGCTTGAACGCGCCGCTGGTTCCTTCGGGCGTGGGCATCGGGGCGTACGAGTATGTTCCGGCGACTCGCCAGATGGTCTATCAGGCCGACTCGCAGTTCGTCGGTCAAAGCCGTCTGCACATCGTGTCGATCGACCAGCCCGAGATCGCGACTATCCTCAACGGTCCGCTGGTCGCCGGCGGCGAGGTGGACAGCTTCGAGGTCGTTCCGGCCGCGAACCGGGTCGTCTATCTCGCGGATCAGCAGACCGATAGCGTCCCCGAGCTCTACAGCGTTCGATTCAACGGCACCGGCGCTGCCAAGCTGAATGGTCCGTTGGTGAGCGGTGGCTTCGTGCAAAGCTTCGAGGTCGCCCCCGATGGATCGCGCGTGGCCTATCTTGCCGACGAGGACACGGACGAGGTCAGAGAGCTTTACGTGTCAGCCGTCGACGGGGGCGGCAGCAGCAAGATCAGCGGCACGGCAGTGGCCGGCGGTGATGTGCGCTTTTACTTCTTCAGTCCGGATTCCCAGTGGCTGATGTTTCTGGGTGACCTGGCGATCAATGGCTGGCGCCATCTCTATTCCTCACCGTCCGACGGTTCCCAACTTGTCCCCCATGTCCTGGCGACCCAGGTGCAGGAGGCGCCGGAAGCCCCCGGCATCGAACTCGTGCCCCAGCTGCAGGTGACCTCCGATGGTGATGAGGTGATGTTTGCCTCGCTCCAGGGCGATCCGTCGACCACGCGAATTCTGAAGGCCCCGCTCGATGGCAGCGCCCCGGCGTCGGTACTCAGCGGCGGATTGACACAGGTCAGCTCGCGCTTTCAATACGTCCCCGGGATCGATCGCCTGGTGATCCGAAGCACGACGACGCCGGCGAATCTGTTTTCCGTGGCCATCGATAACAGCAGTTTCTTTCCCCTCACGTCCTTCTCCGATCCATCGATACAAGTGATCGAGACGGCAACGCCCTTCGGCGTGGTCTACCGGGCGGATCCGTCGGTCGATGACCGCTTCTCGATGTTTTTCGTGGACTACTTCGGCCAGGCGACGCGGACCTTGAGTTCGAGCAGCCCGCTGTTCAGAGGGGTGGAGTCCATTCCCTACTTTTCTCCGTCCCGAGACTGGATGTACTTCATCGAGCGCATCAACACCACCTTTGCCGCCTTTTCGACGGACCGCCTGAAGCTGGTCGACCTTGCCTCCGGCACCGTCAAGGAAATGGCCGTGATCAGCAATTCGGCGCTGGTGACCGGCGACCGTGAATTCCTGCGCATCCTTCCCAATCCGGTCGATCGCCATCAGGCACTCTATGTCGCCGACAAACTCGTCGATGAGCAGGTCGACGCCTTTCTCGTCACCCTCGAGGAGGGCGTTTTCAGCGATCGCTTTCAATGAGCCGATCGGACGTGTCCGGTTCTGAGTGCTGAGATTCCCTGCTAGGATTGAGTCCGTATCCAGTGAGGACACCCTGATGATGTCGACCAAGAACACCGTGTTGATCGCGCTTTCCCTGACCCTGCTCATGGCCTCGAACGGTCATGCCCAGGACGAAGCCGAGGAGGTCAGCTTCGGCGGACAGGCCGGCGCGGATCTGTCGATCGAGGCCATGGAGCCCAGCGATGAACCCATTCGCGTTGGTATGGCCGGCGAAGATCCGGCCAATATCGCGCGCTACCTGCTCGCCTCCGGCGCTGCGGCCGCGGCGCTCAGCCCCGACGGTCAGACCCTGGCCTTCGGCTGGTCGATCAGCGGCGAGCCGCAGCTCTGGACCATGCCGGCCACGGGCGGGCAGCCGCGCCGTCTGACCTATGGCTCGGGCCTGAGCTTCTTTCGCTGGAGCCCGGACGGCGATCGCCTGATCTACGGCGCCGATAACGACGGCAACGAGCAGCCGGCCTACTACTCGATCGCCGTCGATGGCAGCGACGAGCGCCTGGTGCTGGCGGCGGCAGAAGGCGGCTTTCGGGTCTTCGGCGACTTTGCAGGCGGTGACATGGTCTACGCCTCGACCGAGCGCAACGGCCAGGATTTCGACATCTGGCGAGCCACCATGACCGGCGAGTCTGAACTGATCTTCGAGGGCGAGCTGGGCTTTTTTGCGCGCGCCGTCTCGCCCGATGGCCAACACGTCGTCGTCACCGAAACCGTCGGCGAGGACAGCGACAATCTCCATCTCCTCGACCTTGCGTCCGGCGAGATCGCCACCCTGTCCGAGCCGGACCCGAGAGCCAATCACGGCGGGGCTGGGTTCGCCTGGTCGCCGGACAGCTCGGGGTTCTATTTCGCCACCAATAGGGGCCGCGAATTCTCGGCGCTGTCGTACTTCGACGTGGCCAGCGGCGAGATGCGAGTCATCGCCGAGGCCGATGCGGACGTCGGCGCCGTCGCGCTGTGCGGTCAGAGCGACGGCACCCTCGCCTGGACGCTGAATCGAGATGGCTTCCATGACCTCCAGCTCCGGGACCTGGCTCGTGATGAGGCCATCGAGATCGACGAGCTTCCGGAGGGCACCTATGCCCTGTCCTGTGCCGATCGGGCCGATCGCCTTGCTGTCCGGGTGAACGGTTGGCAGACCCCCGGTGATGTCTACCTCGTCGACCTGGAGGAGGGGGCAAGCCAGCGCGTCTTCGCGGCCGATCTGGCTGGCCTGGATCCGGGCCGCCTGATTCGCCCGGAATCGATCCGGATCGAAGCGCGCGATGGCGTCGAGCTGCAGGGCCTGCTTTATCTTCCGGATGCCGAATCGCGCCTCGACGATGGCCCGGCGCCGGTCGTCTTCGACGTCCATGGCGGTCCGACGGCGCAGTCCCAGGCCACCTGGGAGCCGTCGATGCAGTACCTCCTCGATCACGGGATTGCGGTCTTCCAGCCCAACGTCCGCGGCTCGACCGGCTTCGGGAGGACCTATGTCACCCTCGATGATCGCGAAAAGCGCCTCGACTCGGTGCGCGATCTCGTCGACATGCTCGCCCATTTCGACAAGGACCCGCGCATCGATACGCAGCGGGCGGCGGTCCGCGGCGGGTCCTACGGCGGCTACATGGTCAACGCCGTGCTCGCCGAATACCCGGACGCCTTCGCTGCCGGCGTGTCCCTTTTTGGCGTCGCTGACTGGATCACTGCCCTGGAAGTCGCTTCACCGGCATTGAAGGCCTCGGACCTCATTGAGTACGGCGACATCAACGAACCGCGCTGGCGCGAGTTCTACGAGGTCAACTCACCGATTCGCAAGGTTGACCAGATCCGGGTGCCGGTGCTTTATTCCCATGGGGTCATGGATCCGCGCGTCGACATCGGCGAAACCGAGGTGATGGTCAAGGCACTCCGCGCCAACGGCATCGATGCGCCCTTCGTGCGCATTCCCGACGAGGGTCACGGCTGGCGCCGCTTGTCCAATCGCCTGTTCTACTTTCGACGGGAGGTGGAATTCCTCCAGGCTCAGCTGCAGGCACCGCGGGAGGACACGGACAAAGACTGACTTAGAGGTCTCCTAGGGAACCTCTGAATCACTCTGCCCGGGCGCGACGGTGTCTTTGCGGGATCAGCCGGTGTGGCTTCGGCGAGCGTCGTTTGGTCATTCCAAATAAGCGAGTCGAAACGCGGTGGATGGCCCGCAAAGGCCCGTCCCATCTGGGTTTCGCCGGAAAAGCCGCATCTCGCGCAGATTGTCATGACAATCGCCACTCGGCCGTAGCGACGGCTACTGTCACTCGCGTCGCACCACACGATCTGCGGCTTCTCCGACTGAAACGCGCTCCGTGCAGAGTTATTCAGAGGTTCCCTAGAAGCCGAGGGCAAACAGGCCCAGGCAAAGCAGCAGACCGACGAGGGGGACGACCACGGTCAGGGCGCCCATGGGGGCATAAGCCGCGGCGTGCGTCTCCTTGCAGATGGCTCGGATCGTGGTGACGACATAGCCATTGTGGGGCAGGGAGTCGAGGGCGCCGGAGGAAATGGCGACCACGCGATGGAGCTGGTCCGGATCGACGCCCTGGTCCATGTAGTGCGGACCCAGGATGGGCAGGGCGATGGCCTGACCGCCCGAGGCCGATCCGGTCATGGCAGCGATGGCCGAGACGGCGATGGCGGCCGAGGCCAGGCCCGAGCCCGGCATGGAGGTCACCCAGACCACGGCCGAATCGAAGGCCGGGGAGACCTTGGCGACGGTGCCGAAGCCGACGACGGCGGCCGTATTGCCGATCGCAACAAGCGCTCCCGTGCCGCCTTCGCTCAGCGCCATTCCAGGCTCGTGGAGGTGCTTCGGATTGATCAGCACCGCGCCGATGCAGCCGGCGAGGAGCGCCACGATCAGCGCCGAGGTGCCGAGCTGATCGTGGGTGGTGAAGGAGATGCCGAGGACCAGGAGCAGGGGAATCATCGATACCCAGTGGTTGGGCAGATCGCCCCGGCCGCCTTCCGGGTCGTCGGGACGCGCCTGGAACAATTCGCCGCGGGCCACGGCGCGATTCAGCATCCAGCGCAGCCAGAGATAACCGCTCGTCGCCATGAAGATGGCCACCACCAGGCTGGCCTGCCAGGCGGCCAGCGGTGAGGTGCCGAGGAACTCGATCGGGATCCAGTTCTGGATCTCCGGTGAACCTGCCGAGGTCATCGTGAAGGTCACCGAGCCGAAGGCCATCGTCGCCGGGATGAAGCGGCGCGGCAGATTGGCTTCTCGGAACAGGGCCAGGGCCATCGGGTAGACGGAAAAGGCCACGACGAACAGGGAAACGCCGCCGTAGGTCAGGACGGCGCAGGCGATGACGACGGCCAGGGCCGCCTGATTGGTGCCCAGGCGGGTGATGATCCAGTGCGAGACGCTGTCGGCGCCGCCAGAGGACTCCATCAGCTTGCCGAAGAGCGAGCCGAACAGGAAGATAAAGAACCACGAGGCGATGAAGCCCGTGAAGCCATTCATGTATTGGGTGACCAGATTGACGCCGTCCTCGCCGGCCAGGGGCGGCAGGAGCGGCACGCCGGCGGTGATGGCGACGACGAGCGCGCAGAGGGGGGTGGCCACGAACAGGCTCATGCCGCGCATGGTCAGCACGATGAGCAGGGCAAGACCGACGATCAGCCCGATCACACTCAGCATGGACACTCCTTCAGGGCGTTGGACAGCAGATGGCGCAGGGGCGGGGCGGTCAGGCGGCCCCGCTCGTCACTGCCCCGGATCATCCGTTTCCGCACATGGATTGATAACTGTACCAAGGTCCAGTGTCCGGTCAGGGGTGCCTGGGATAGGCTTCCGGCATCAACAAGAATCCCCATCCTGGAGGGCGTTGTCCCATGAAGCATGCCGTATTGAAATTGTCCACCCTGAGTCTGGCCATGGCGGTTGCCCTGAGCGCCGCGGCTCAGCAGAACGACGACGAGCGCAGCGACGATGAGTCGAATGAGCAGGTGACCGACACGATCACCGTGACCGCCCGTCGTCGCGAAGAAAGTCAGCAGGACGTGCCGATTTCCCTGACCGCCATCAGCGGCGAAGCGCTGCAGGATGTCGGTGCTCAGGACATCACCTACCTGCAGCAGATTGCGCCGAATACCACCCTCGAGCTATCCCGGGGGACCAACAACACGCTGACCGCCTTCATTCGCGGCATCGGCCAGCAGGATCCCGTCGCCGGTTTCGAGGCGGGTGTGGGGATCTATATCGATGATGTCTACCTGAACCGTCCGCAGGCGGCGGTGCTCGATATCTACGACGTCGAACGCATCGAGGTGCTGCGCGGACCGCAGGGCACGCTCTATGGCCGCAATACGATCGGCGGTGCCGTGAAGTATGTGACCAAGCGCATCGAGAATGAGGCCGAGGCCCAGATCCGGGGCTCGATTGGCAGCTTCTCCCAGCGCGATATCGTGGTCAGTGGTTCGACGCCTCTCAGCGACAGCTTCCGCGTCGGGGCGGCGCTGGCCAGCTTCAACCGCGACGGTTTCGGAACCAACCTGACGACGGGTGCCGACAACTACAACAAGGAGGTCATGGCCTATCGGGTCAACGCCGAGTGGGACCCCACCGACAGCTGGTTCTTCCGCCTTTCCATCGACGGGTATCAGGACGACTCCAATCCCCTGGGCGGTCATCGACTGATTCCCGGCCTGTTCAGCGGCGCGCCGGTGCTCGATGATGTCTACGATTCGCGCGGCGGCATGACCGGCAAGAACGAGACCAGTGCCTTCGGCGCGTCGCTGCTGGCCGAGTACTACATCTCGCCGAACTGGACCTTCAAATCCATCACCGCCTTCCGCGAGGACGAGACCACCACCCAGATCGACTTCGATGCCCTGCCACCGGTGGATCTCGATGTTGCCGCGATCTACGACAACGAGCAGTTCAGCCAGGAGTTCCAGCTCAACTTCACCACCGATCGTATGGCCGGGGTGATGGGTTTCTACTACCTCGATGCGAACGCCTTCGGCCCCTTTGACGTGCGCCTGTTCACCACCGGCGATCTGATCGGCCTGCCGGGCCTGAATGCCTTTACCTCCGGTGACGTGGACACGGAGACCTGGTCGCTGTTTGCCGATGTCAGCTTCGACCTGGGCGCCAACTTCGAGCTCTCCCTCGGCGGCCGCTACACGAGCGACGAGCGCAGCTCGCGCGTGCTGCGCCAGAACCTGCTGGGCGCGTCGAGCTTCTTCGGCGGTGATCCCACGGTCGTGGCCACGACCTCGGACTTCAACGGCTCGGAGAAATTCACCGAGTTCACGCCGCGCGCCAGCCTGTCCTTCCAGCCCAACGACGACCACAACATGTACGTGTCCTACAGCCAGGGTTTCAAGGGCGGCAGCTTCGATCCACGCGGTCTGACCACGGCGGCACCGGATCTGAACGGTGATGGCGTTGTCGACGAGGCCGAGGTCTTCGACTTCATGCGTTTCGAGCCGGAAACCGTCGACAGCTATGAGGTGGGCATCAAGTCGCGCTTCGCCGGCGGCCGGATCAATACCTCTCTGGCCGCGTTCTACGCCGACTACACGGATATTCAAGTGCCTGGCTCGATCGGCGTCGATACGGACGGTGATGGTGTCTTCGACACCTTCGCCGGCGTGACCACCAATGCCGGTGCAGCAACGGTCAAGGGCATCGAGTTCGAGTTGAGCGGCATGCTCGCCTACGATCTGGCGGCCAACGGCGATGCGCTCTTCGCCAATCTGGCCCTGGGCTACATCGACGCCGGTTACGATGAATTCGTGACTGCCGTCAGCGACCCGGCCACCGGCTCGACGGCCCTCGAGGACGTCGCTGACGAACGCCGAATTCAGAACACGCCGGAGCGCACGGCGCACATGAGCCTGAACTACGACATCCCGGTGACGCTGTTTGGCGCGGAGGGATCCCTGACGTTCATCGGTGCCTGGTCCTACCGTTCGAAAACCAACCAGTTCGAGATTCCTTCTCAGTTCCTCGACCAGTCGGCCTACTCGCTCTATGACGCCCACATCGTCTGGAAGCCGGACAGCGGGCGCTATGAGATCGGCCTGCACGGACGCAACCTCTCGGACAAGCAGTACAAGACGGCGGGTTATGTGTTTGCCACGCCCGACGGCAGCGCATCCACCCTGGGCCTCGAAGGCGTGATGAATGCCTTCTACGGCCCGCCGCGCACCGTCACCCTGACCGCAACGGTGAACTTCTGACGGCAATTCATTGCCGCCGACGGGGCCAGGGCCCCGACCCATTCTCTCCAGTACGATCGAGGTGATCGAATCCCCGCCCGGCCTTGGGTGGGGATTTTTTTATACTGCGGACATGCAGCCGAGCCCGCGCCTTCCATGACCGCACTGACTACGACGACGCTAGCGACGGCGGGTCTTGCCTGGCTGGGGATGCTGTTTCTCGTGGCCGTGCTCGGCGAGCGCTATCACTCGCGCCTGACGCGCGTCTGGCCCTACATCTACGCCCTGTCCCTGGCCGTCTACTGCACCGCATGGACCTTCTACGGCGTGACCACCCAGACCATTCAGTACGGCTGGCCGATTCCGCCGACCTTCGTCGGAACCATCCTGATCTTTGCCTTCGGCTTCGGCTTCCTGCAGAAACTGCTCGAGGCCAGCAAGGCCGAAAACTCCACCAGCATCGCTGATTTCGTGGCCTCTCGCTTCGGCAAGTCCTCGGGCCTGGCCGCCCTGATTACCGCCGTGGCGGTGATCGGAATCGTTCCCTATATTTCGCTGCAGCTCAAGGCCGTGGCGATGAGCATCGAAGCACTGACCGCAGGATCGACGGTCACCGAGTCCACGTCGCTGCTGACCGATTCGGTGTTTTATGTGGCCGTCTTCATGGCTCTTTTTGCCGCCCTGTTCGGCACGCGCAGCGCCTCGGTAAAGGACCAGACCCCCGGCCTGGTGGCCGCCATGGGCTTCGAGTCCCTGCTCAAGCTCGCGGCGATGCTCGCGCTCGGTACCTTCGTTCTCTGGGGACTCTACGACCAGCCCGCGGACCTGTTCAGCAAGACCGCGCCCCTGGAGGTCTCCGGCCTGGACAGCTTTACCGTCCTGGTGCTCCTGGGCGTGCTGGCGATGTTTACCCTGCCGCATCAGTTCCATATCACCCTCATCGAGTGCCGCGACCGCCGTCAGCTCACGGTAGCGCGGTGGCTGTTTCCCGTTTTCCTGCTGCTGATTGCGCTGCCGATCGTGCCGCTGGCGCGCGCCGGCCGGGACCTGTTTGCCAGCCAGGGGCTCTCACCGGATCTCTACGTTCTGATGCTGCCCCTGTCCGACGACCGAACGGGCCTGGCCCTGTTTGCCTTTCTCGGGGGCTTGAGCGCGGCCACGGGCATGGTGATTCTGGCCAGCCTTGCCCTGTCGATCATGATCGGCAATCACTGGCTCACGCCGACGGCCCTGCAGCTGGGACGGGTCGAGGGGCGACCGCTGGGCTGGGTCCGCCTGCAGCGCCGGGCGGGGATTGCCCTGGTGATGGCGCTGGCCTATCTCTACCATCGCCAGATCGGATCGTCGGAGGCGCTGGCCGATCTCGGTGCACTGTCGTTTTCCGGCCTGGCGCAGCTGGGCCCGGCCGTCGTGCTGGCGGTCTATCGTCCCGGTCTGCGGGCCGCAGCCATCATGCTGGGGCTCCTCGCCGGTGTCGCGGTCTGGGCTTATGTCCTGGTCCTGCCCCTGGTGGTCAACGAGGCGGGCCCGGCCTGGACGAGCCTCGGGCCCTGGGGCTGGACCTGGCTTGCGCCCGACGGCCTGCTGGGCCTGAGCGACTGGGATCCGCTGGCGCGCGGCGTCTGGGTTTCGCTGGCGGTCAACGTCCTCGTCACCCTGGCGGCGTCCTCCTATCTGGCTCCGCGCTCGTCGGCACGCCGATCTGGCGCATCGCAGACGCGTGACACAAGCCCGCTGGATCGAGCGGTTCTCGGCAGGCTTGCCAATCGATTCCTGCCGCCGAACCGTGCGCGTCAGCTCCTCGATCAGCGGATCGACCCCTTCGACCTGGAGCTGGCGCTCGAGCAGGAACTGGCCGCGGTTGTGGGTTCGGCCTCGGCCCGTCTCCTCCTCGAGGCCGCGCGCCGGCGCACGCCAGCGCCCCTCGACGAGGTCGCCGACATGGTCGGTGCGGCCACGCGCCAGGCCCGCTTTTCCAGCGGCGTCCTGTCCGGTGCACTGGAAAACATGAGCCAGGGGGTCTGCGTGGTGGATCAGGACATGCGCCTGGTGGCCTGGAACTCGGCCTACCTCGAGCTGTTCGATTACCCGCCGGAGCTGATCCGGGTCGGGCGTCCCGTGGCCGACCTCCTTCGCCATAATGCGGAACAGGGCTTGATGGGCGGCAACGGTCATCGCGAGCGAGAGATCGAGCGACGCCTGGCGTTCAAACGTCAGGGTTCGAGGCACCTCGTCGAGCGGCGCTGGCCCGATGGCCGAATGATCGAAATCCGCGGTAACCCGATGCCCGGCGGGGGGTTCGTTGCCACTTTTACCGACGTCACCGAGTTCCGCGCCACGGCCGAGGAGCTGCGTCGCATCAACGAAACGCTGGAGCAGCGAGTGGCTGACCGTACGCGCGAACTCGAAGCCGCGAAGCTCGACGCCGAGACCGCGTCCGAGGCCAAGACCCGGTTTCTGGCTGCGGTCAGTCATGATCTGGTTCAGCCCCTCAACGCCGCGCAGCTACTGACGCACTCGGTCGGCGCCCGGCTGGGTGACCATCCGGCCCGCCAGGCGCTGAACCAGGTCTCGGGGGCTCTGAGTGCCACCGAGGGCCTGATCGAGAGTCTGCTGGATATCTCTCGCCTCGACGCCGGGGGACTGCAGCCGCGCCTCAGTCGTTTCCCGCTGGCTGAAGTCTTTGACCAGCTCGACGGTGAATTCCGTCTCCTGGCCGCGGAAAGGAAGCTCTCGCTGCGAACGATCTCCTCGTCAGTCTGGGTCGAAACGGACCCGCAGCTGCTTCGGCGGATTCTCCAGAACTTCCTCTCCAATGCCGTGCGCTACACGGAGACGGGGCGGATCGTGATGGGTGTCAGGCGCCGGAGCGATGAGGTGATGATCGGCGTCTGGGATACGGGCCCGGGCATTACGCCGGAAAATCGAGAGGTCATCTTCGAGGCGTTCCGGCGCCTCGAGGCCGACCATGGCTCACCGGGCCTGGGCCTCGGTCTGGCTATCGCCGAGCGCATGGCCCATCTCCTTGATCATCCTCTGCGGCTGGAGTCGAGGCGCGGCGGGCCGACGCTCTTCGGGGTGATCGTGCCTCGTGTCCCGCCCCAGGTCCGACCGCCGGTCGAGTCGGACAGCGACACGGATCTCCAGCGTGGCCGGGTGCTGGTGGTCGATAACGACGCGGCCATGCGGACGTCCCTTGAGGCGTTGATCAGTGGCTGGGGTTTCGAGGTCCATCTGGCCGGCGATCTGGCCGGTGCTCGTCAGCGCCTGGCGGCCGATGAGATTGACCTGCTGATCCTCGATTACCACCTCGACGACGGGCAGACGGGCCTTGATCTCTATCGCGCACTGGCCGACGAGGGCCATGACCTGCCGGCCATCATGATCAGCGCCGATCATGCCTCCGAAGTGCGCCAGGCGGCGCAGTCCGCCCATTGCCAGTTTCTGCACAAGCCGATTCGACCGCTGGCGCTGCGCTCGGTCATCAACGGTATTCTGCGCCGCTGAATTGGGGCCGCTCCTAGGGCAAAGGGGCCTCGTCGTGCAGCGCTGCCCAGGCGCGATCCAGTGCCGCCCAGGCCTCGGGAAGAATCGGCACCCAGTCGTGGTCGCCGGGAAGCACGTTCAGAAACGCATCGAAGTGCTGAGCCCCGGGCACCTCCCGATAGTCCACCGCCATGCCGTTGGCGCGCGCCTCGGCAACGTAGGCGCCTGAGGAGAAGACTTCGGGAATCAGCGCATCATGCTGGCCGTGGGCGATCATGACCGGGATCGCATGCGGCCAGCGCGCCTCGGCGCGGGTGGCGGCGAGCGCGCGCTGCAGCGAAGCGTCGTTGCGAAGCTCGGCCAGGCACTGCAGCCCCGGAAAGTGGGGATCGGCCGAGTCGGCGACGATCCGATCCTCCACCAGGACAACGCCGCCGCCCGGCGGCGAGCCGGACGCGCTGGCCCACCAGCTCTGCTTGTCGGCAGGGCTGGCATCGGGGGCTTCGAAGCGGTAACCACAAGGCATCGCATCGGCGGGCGTTTCGAGATAGGCCGAGGCATAGTTGGCGAGCACCGCGCGCCAGAGATCCAGGGCCAGGTTGCCCGGCGAGAAGATCAGGCTGTCGTCGTCGAAGCCGAACTCGAGCAGAACCGCTCGCGCCGCCGCCGGGCTGGCCGAGTCCAGCAGTCCGGCGTCGGCCAGGCTCTGGCAGCGGTTGCGACCCGCGCCGATCAGGAGCGGGTTGCCGAAGGGCAGGCCGAGGGTAAATTCGGTGTCGCCGAGCAGGCAGGGTTGATACAGCGCCGCCACGGCGGCGTAGTCGTAGAGATGGGGCGCTTTGGGCGGCGTGATATTGGGCATGATCGACACGACGGCGTCCAACAGGCCGTCCTCATCGGCTTCCAGCGCCCGCAGTACCGCATTGCCCCCGTTCGACAGGCCGGCCGCGATCACCGTCATCCCGCTTCCATCCAGCTTGTCGAAGCGCGCGTCCAGCTCGCCGATGGCCCAGCGGGCCGCGTCCAGGGTCATGTCGCCCCAGTAGGCTTCGACGTTGATCTGGCTGTGAGCGTGCGCGGTGGCGATCAGCGGGTCATCGACCGATGGCTGGGCTGGAATAAAGGCCAGGTCGTGTTCGGCGCGAGCAGCGCGTTGCCCGTTCAGCCGCACGCCGGTCTGGGTTGCATGATCGTAGTAATCGGTGCCTGCGCCCTTGTCGGAATAGGCGATGGCGCAGCCCTTCGGAAGGGCCCAGGGGGCGACCAGCGGCACGGCGCCGTAAACGCCGCGCGAACCGGAGGCCAGAGCGACGACGAGGCAGGGCTTTTCGGGGTCGAAGCCAGCGGGGATCTGCAGCAGCGCGCGGGCGCTGTGGTTCTGATCGGGCAGCGGCCGCAGAGTCATGATTTCGGTGCCCGGCACGACGGGCAGGCCGGTTGTGGAAAACGGCCCGAGTCCATTGGCGGTGTTGAGGGCCGACAGGCCGTTGAACTGGGTGTGAAAGGCCAGCGTCCGGAGTTCGGCCGGCGTTGGGGACGTCGGGTCGGCGGCGACGGGCGCGGGCGCCTTGAGGCCGTCCAGGCCCAGACCGGCGCTGACCAGATCGGCCTGCTCCGTTTCCCATCGTGGGTTCGCGGGCGTGTCGGGCTGCGGTGCCGGCTGCACCGCCGCTGGGGCGACCGGCGCCGGGCCGCCGTTGGAATCGGACGGCGTGCAGCCTGCGCCGACGAGCGCCGAGGCGAGAACAAGGGCAAATCGACTTGCCGGTTGGAAGGGGTGAGAAGGCATGCAGGGATCTCCTGGCAGGGGTCGGAGTGACAAAATCCAGCTCAGCGCCGAAGGCTAGCAGAGCCTCGGGCCGTCCTCGAATGGACTTTGGTACAGGCGGCGGCAACGCGCCCACCTGCTAGACTCGCTCATTATGACCACGCGGGTTCTGATTGCCGACGACCATCCGCTGTTCCGGGCCGCCCTGGTCCAGACCCTATCGGATTGTATCGACGACGTGGACGTTCTCCAGGCCAGGGATCTTCCAGAGGTCTTCGAGCAGTTGGGCAGCCACGACGGCCTGGATCTGGTGCTGCTGGACCTCCACATGCCCGGGGCCCAGGGCCTGAACGGCCTGGCGCAGCTTCGTCGTCGATTCCCGGCGGTTGCCGTCGTCATGGTCTCTGCCAATGAGGATCCGGTCGTGATCCGCCGCGCCCTCGATCACGGCGCGGCAGGCTTCATCCCCAAGAGTGTCGATCTCTCCGAGCTCTCGGAAGCGCTCGAGGCCGTCTTCGACTGCCGAGAATGGGTGCCGCCGCGCTTACGCCGCGCCGTGGCCGAAGCAGATCCGGGGGGAGCAGAGGAGGGCATGGCCCAGCGACTGGCCAGCCTGACGCCGCAGCAGCTGCGCGTGCTTGAAATGGTTGCCCAGGGCCAGCTCAACAAGCAGATCGCGGATGCCCTGGGTATCCAGCTGCGCACGGTGAAGGCGCACATGAGCGAAATCTTCCACAAGCTCGGCGTCAGAAATCGCACCCAGGCAGGCATTGCCTTTCGATCACTCGACGTCAAATCGGGGGATCGATTCGACGCCCACCCCTGACTGCTGCGCCGCGCAAGGCTGGCGCGATACTTTTTTTAAAAAATACTACATTAGTCGTATTGAATAAAAGTGGTATCTAAAATATAGTTTTGGCCCATGGAGGGCCAATGAAACTCACTCGCTTCAGCAACTACGCGTTGCGCTCACTTCAGCTGGCCGCGCTGCACGCGCCTGACCTGATCCGCGTCGACGATGTGGTCGGCATCCACGGCCTGTCGCGAGCGCATATCGTCAAGGTCGTTCACACCCTCGGCAGGGCCGGCTATGTCGAGACGCTCAAAGGCCGCGCAGGGGGATTTCGCCTGGCTCGGCCGGCCGAATCGATCAGCGTCGGTGACATTCTGCGCATCACCGAGGGCCCGCTGCATCTCGTCGAGTGCTTCGACCCCGAGACCAATACCTGTCCCCTGATGGGCATCTGCCGGCTGTCGAGCGCTCTGCAGAAGGCGACCGAGGCCTTCATCGAGACCCTCGATGGCCTCACCATCGCCGACATCACCGCGAACCGCGATCAGCTGATGGCTCGGATCGAGCCGCTTGCGACTCGTTCCGCTCACAGAGCGGCCGGCTAGCGCGGATGCCACCGTGGATCGCAACCCGATCGTTTCCGCCGAGTGCAGGCAGGACCCGCCTTGGCTTGATCTCCATCGACCAGAACACGAGAGGAGGGTCGAATGACTGACTATCCCGTCAACATGCAAATCAAACCCGAGGTCGAAGCCTTCTTCGACGAGGCCACCAATACGATCAGCTACATCGTCAAGGACCCGGATTCCAGGTCCTGCGCCGTCGTCGACAGCGTGATGGATTTCGACTTTGCCTCGGGCCGGATCAGCTTCGAGGGTGCCGATGCGATCATTGCAAGCATTCGCGAGCAGGGCCTGACGTTGGAGTGGATCATCGAGACCCATGTCCATGCCGACCATCTTTCCGCCGCGCCCTACATCCAGGAGAAGCTCGGCGGCAGGATCGGCATCGGCGCCAACATCCTCGTGGTTCAGGACACCTTTGGCAAAGTCTTCAACGAAGGCACGGAATTCCAGCGTGACGGTTCCCAGTTCGACGCGCTGTTCAATGACGGTGATAGCTACACGATCGGTGGCATGACTGCCTTTGCCATGCACACGCCCGGCCACACGCCCGCCTGCATGGTCCACGTCATCGGCGATGCCGCCTTCGTCGGCGATACGCTGTTCATGCCCGACGGCGGCTCCGCGCGCGCTGATTTCCCCGGCGGCGATGCGGGCACGCTCTTTGATTCGATTCAGAAGGTGCTGGCCCTGCCCGAGGACATGCGCCTGTTCATGTGCCATGACTACGGCCCGAACGGCCGCGAAATTCGCTGGGAGACCACGGTCGGCGACGAGAAGGCGAACAATATCCACGTCGGTGGCGGCACCAGCCGCGAGGACTTCATCAGATTCCGGACCGAGCGCGATGCGCAGCTCGACGTGCCGCGCCTCATCCTGCCCTCGCTTCAGGTCAACATGCGCGCCGGCGCCATCCCTAAGGACGCCGATGGCCGTCCGATGCTGAAGCTGCCGGTCAACGCGCTCTAGGAGATATCGAATGGAATTCAAGCGCATTTCGGATTCACTGACCGTCAGCCCGCAGATCGCCGTCGAAGACATCCCGGCGATCAAGGCCGAGGGGTTCCGCGCCATCCTCTGTAATCGCCCGGACGGCGAAGGCGCCGACCAGCCCGGTCACGAGACCCTCGAGCAGGCGGCTCGGGAGGCCGGGCTTGCCTTCGTCTACCAGCCCGTCCAGCCCGGCATGGTCAGCGACGACGACGCTCAGGCCTTCGGAGCCAACTTAACGGCGCTGCCCGGTCCCCTGCTGGCCTTCTGCCGCACCGGCACGCGCAGCGCGACCCTCTGGGCCCTGAGCCAGGCCGACAAGCAGTCCATGCATTCGATTCTCGGCGCCGCCAAATCAGCGGGCTACGACCTCAATGGTGTGGCCCGTCGAATCGCCAACGGCGGCAAGACCCCGACGGATCAGGGCGATGCGAAGTTCGATATCGTCATCGTCGGCGGCGGTGCCGGCGGCGTGGCGGTGGCCGCCAGCCTGAAGGCTCGCCAGAGCGATCTCGACATCGCCCTGATCGATCCGGCCGACGTGCATTACTACCAGCCCGGCTGGACCATGGTCGGCGGCGGCATCTTCCAGCCCGAGCAGACGGCCAAGACCATGGCCTCCCTGATCCCGCGCGGCGTCCACTGGATCAAGTCCGCCGTGGCCGCCTTCGAGCCGTCGAACAATGCGGTTATTCTCGACGGATGCCGGGTGGTCAAGTATTCCCGCCTGATCGTCTGCCCCGGCCTGAAGCTCGACTGGGGCAGGGTCAAGGGTCTGGCAGACACGCTCGGGCGCAACGGCGTGACCTCGAACTACCGCTACGATCTGGCCCCCTACACCTGGGAGCTGGTGCAGAAGACCCGTGAGGGCCGGGCCCTGTTCACCCAGCCGCCGATGCCGATCAAGTGCGCGGGCGCGCCGCAGAAGGCGATGTACCTGTCGGCCGATCACTGGCGCCGGACGGGCGTGCTGGAGAAGATCGACATCCAGTTCATGAATGCCGGCGGCGTGCTGTTCGGGGTCAAGGACTACGTCCCGGCCCTCCAGTCCTATGTCGAGCGCTATCGCGCCAAACTCAATTTCTTCCACAACCTGGTCGAAGTCGACGGCCCGTCGAAGACGGCGGTCTTCGAAGTCAACGCGCCCGATGAGGCGCCGCGACGGGTCGAGGCCGAGTTCGACATGCTGCACGTCTGCCCGCCGCAGAGCGCGCCGGATTTCATCCGCGTCTCGCCGCTGGCCGATGAGGCCGGCTGGGTCGACGTGGACCAGTCCACCCTGCGCCACAAGCGCTTCGACAACATCTGGTCCCTGGGCGATGTCATGAACGCGCCCAACGCCAAGACCGCTGCAGCCGCCCGCGTGCAGGCGCCAACCGTCGCCGACAACATCATCGCCGACATGGGTGGGCATTCGCCGGTCTCGCAGTACGACGGCTATGGGTCCTGCCCGTTGACCGTGGAGCGCGGCAAGATCGTGCTGGCAGAATTCGGCTATGGCGGTACGCTCAAGCCCAGTTTTCCGAAGTTTCTGCTTGACGGCACCAAGCCGTCGCGGCTGGCCTGGCTGTTGAAGGAAAAGCTGCTGCCGCCGATCTACTGGAAAGCGATGCTCAAAGGCAAGGAGTGGATGGCCCGGCCGGAACGGATCCAGGTTCGTGACTGAGTCATCGCGAGCCCGCCGAGCGTTGCTCGAGCCGGCCTGCCGCTCCGCTTCCCTCCATCCGGGTCCAGGCTGATCCGATGATGACTGCGCTGCGCCGCTTCTTTCCCGTCCTTGACTGGGGCCGCGACTACAACCGCGGCGCCCTGGCCGATGATCTGCTCGCGGCCCTGATCGTCACGATCATGCTGATTCCCCAGTCCCTGGCCTACGCCATGCTGGCGGGCCTGCCGCCGGAGGCCGGGCTGTACGCCTCGATCGTGCCGATCATGCTCTACGCGGTCTTCGGCACCAGCCGCTCACTGGCCGTCGGCCCCGTCGCCGTGGTGTCGCTGATGACCGCCTCGGCGATCGGTGAGGTGGCCCAGCAGGGCACGGCCGGCTACGCGGTGGCGGCGCTGACCCTGGCCTTTCTGTCCGGCAGCATGCTGGTGCTGATGGGCCTGTTCCGCCTCGGTTTCCTGGCGAATTTTCTCAGCCACCCCGTGGTGTCGGGTTTCATCACCGCCTCGGGCCTGCTGATCGCAACCAGTCAGCTCAAGCATGTGCTGGGGGTGCCGTCCGACGGCCATGATCTGGTCACCATGTTGACCGGGCTGGTCGGGCACCTGACCCAGGTCCACGTCTGGACCCTCGGAATCGGTGCGGCCGCCCTGGCGTTCCTGTTCTGGGTGCGCAGCGGGCTGAAACCCCTGCTCAAACGTATCGGTCTGTCCGACGCCCTGGCCGGGGCCCTGACCAAGACCGGCCCGGTGGTCGCGGTCGTGGCCACCACGCTGCTCGTATGGAGCCTGCAGCTCGATCAGCAGGGCGTGGCGATCGTCGGCGAGGTGCCGCAGCGCCTGCCGCCGTTCACAATGCCCGATCTGTCCTGGTCGCTGATCGAAGCGCTGCTGCTGCCGGCGGCGCTGATTTCCATCATCGGCTTCGTCGAGTCCGTCTCCGTGGCCCAGACCCTGGCGGCCAAGAAGCGCCAGCGCATCGATCCCGACCAGGAGCTGGTCGGTCTCGGCGCGGCCAACCTGGGCGCGGCCTTCACCGGCGGTTATCCGGTGACCGGGGGCTTCGCTCGTTCGGTGGTCAATTTCGATGCCGGTGCGCGCACGCCGGCGGCCGGGGCCTTCACCGCCGTGGGCCTGGCGGTGGCGGCCGTGGCGCTGACGCCGCTGATCTATTTCCTGCCCACGGCGACCCTGGCTGCGACGATCATCGTGGCCGTGCTCAGCCTGGTCGATTTCAAGATCCTCAAGCACACCTGGCGCTACTCGAAGTCGGATTTCCTGGCCGTGGCCCTGACCATCGGGCTGACGCTCACCCTGGGCGTGGAGATCGGCGTGGCGACCGGCGTGCTGGCCTCGGTCATCCTGCACCTGTCGAAGACCGCCCGCCCGCACGTGGCCGAAGTGGGGCGCGTGCCGAACAGCGAGCACTTCCGCAATATCCATCGTCACCAGGTCGAGACCCGGCCCGAGATCCTGACCCTGCGCGTGGATGAAAGCCTGTACTTCGTCAACGCCCGCTTCCTCGAAGACCTCATCCTCCAGCGTCTGGCCACGGACAAGGCCATCCGCCACGTGGTGCTGATGTTCTCGGCAGTCAACAATGTCGATTATTCGGCACTCGAGAGCCTCGAAGAGCTGAATCGGCGACTCGCCGACGCCGGGCTCAAGCTGCACCTGTCCGAGGTCAAGGGTCCGGTCATGGACCGCCTGGAGACGACCCACTTCATCGAGCACCTGAGCGGGCAGGTGTTCCTGTCGCAGTTCGATGCCTGGAAAGCGCTCACGGCTTGAGCGATGCTCGACGTCCCGACGACCGGGGCGAGGGGCCGGTCCGTGTTCAGGGCCTCAAGCGGCGTTGAAGAACGACTCGGCGCTCGTGTCGGGCTCGGGCTTGCCCAGGTAAAACCCCTGCAGCATGTCGCAGCCCAGGGCCTGCACGGCGTCCTGCTGAGCGGCCGTTTCGACGCCTTCGGCAACGGTCTGGAGCCGATACTCGTGAGCAAGCAGCTGGATGGCGGCCACGATGCTGTGATCCTGTTCGGTACCGCCCATGCGCTCGATGAAACTGCGGTCGATCTTGAGACGAGTGACCGGCAGATCGCGCAGATAGGCCAGGGAGGAGTGGCCGGTCCCGAAGTCGTCGATAGCGAGCTGGACGCCGAGTTCCTTGAGCTCGCGCAGCGTCTCGATGCTGCGCTCTCGATGGTCCATCAGCGCGGTTTCCGTGACCTCCAGCGACAGCCTTTCAGCGGGCAGCCCGTAGCGCTCGAGCATCGACCGGACCAGCTCGGGGAAGGCCGGATCCCTGAGCTGAACCGGAGAAACATTGACTGCCATGAACACCGGCGTTTCGGGATGGTGATCGATCCAGTGGCGCAGCTGATCACAGGCCCGAGCCAGCACCCAGGCACCGAGTTCGAGGATCGTTCCCGAATGCTCGGAGGTGGCG
The DNA here is from genome assembly GCA_964504865.1 of uncultured Wenzhouxiangella sp. Classification (GTDB taxonomy): domain Bacteria; phylum Pseudomonadota; class Gammaproteobacteria; order Xanthomonadales; family Wenzhouxiangellaceae; genus Wenzhouxiangella. The sequence goes on along the minus strand of CAZDFS010000016.1, from coordinate 21,194 downwards.
ATGAACTGGTCGGGCATGACCAGCCCGCGGTCGCCTCGCTGCCAGCGCAGGAGCGCTTCGAAGCCGACGAGTGCGCGCGAGTCAGTCCTGAAGATCGGCTGGTAGTGGAGCACCAGTTGTTCACGCTGAAGGGCAGCGCTCAGGTCGTTCTCCATCTCGACGCGCTCCATCAGTCGCTCGCGTAGCGATTCGTCGAAGTAGCGAAGTCGCGCTCGGCCACTCTCCTTGGCCAGATACATGGCCGCGTCGGCGTTGCCGATGACTTCCTCCGCCGTGGCCCGTCCGTCACTGACTGCCAGGCCGGCGCTCGCAGTCATCCGGCGCTCGATACCGGCAATATCGAAGGGCTCATCGAAGGCAGACAGCAGGCGTTCCGCCGCCTGCGCGATGGCGGAATCCTGACCGGCGGGCGCGTTCAGGACGGCAACGAATTCATCGCCGCCGAAGCGAGCGACCGTATCCTCCTGACGCACGGCGTTGCGAAGGCGGAGAGCCACGTCGATCAGCAGCTGATCGCCGACCCGATGGCCTTTGGCGTCGTTGATCAGCTTGAAGTGATCCAGATCGATGAACAGGATGCCGATGAGATCTCCGCTGCGCCGACAGCGACCGATCGAGTGATCGAGGAGCTCACCGAGCAGTGAGCGATTCGGCAGGCCCGTCAGCGAATCATGCGTGGCCTGCAGCTGCAGGTCTTGTTCGACCTGCTTTCGGTCGTTGATCTCGCGCGCGTTGATGACGATTCCACCGACGGCCGGGTCGGCGCTGAGGTCGCGAGCCGTCCCCATCAGCCAGGCCCACTCGCCCTTGCCGGTCTGAACGCGGAAGTCCGGGATCGTCTGTACCTCACCGTGCCGCGTGGCAGCCAGCGTGGCGCTCACGACCTCGCGATCGGAGGGATGACAGTGGTCAAGGAGTGACCCTTCAAAGCCGTCGGTCCCGGGAAGGTCCAGCAGGCGGGAGGCGGTAGGACTCAGGTAGTGAAAGCAGCTGCGATGGTCGAGGACCATCAGGACATCCGTCGAGTGCTGTACCAGGGCAGCGAAATGACGCTCCTTGGCCAGCAGTTGTTCAAGCATGTCCTGGCGGGCCATCGCGCCGACCAGCACATCGGCCACGGCTCGCAGGAGCAGCTGCGCTTCGTCCGACCATTCGCGCTGCTGGCGAACCGAGTCGAAACCGAGGAAGCCGCGCAGCCGATCATTTCCCATCAGAGGAACGACCAGCAATGACTGGATCGACTGGGCATCGAGCAACTCACGCTCTGGCTGCCGAGACTCCGGAAGCCTCTGAACCGAGGGGATGTAGATCGATTGCCCCGCCGTCAGTCGTGGCCGCCACCAGGCGATCGTGTCGAAGGGTAGCTGCTGAAGATTGTCGATTTCAGGGGCGATGCCGTCGGCGCACCACTCGTGGGAGTTGGAGACGAATTCACCATCCTCGCTGACGACGAAGAGATAGCATCGATCGACGCCGACGTCCTTGCCGATGGCGGCCAGGGTGTCGTTGATGCCCTGGTCCAGGTCGTCGTTACTCAACCCGGCGAATCGCTGCAGTATCCCCATCATGATCCGCAGGAGATCGAGTGTCTCCCCCGTGTCCTGGCTGGCGGCGTCTGGCTCCACGCGGGCTGTCATCTTGGAACCCCCTATATTCGACAATTCGAAAATACCATGATTCGATCGTACTGGCGAGCCTGCAGGCACACGCCCGCAAGGGGCGCGGGGCGTGGGCGGGAACTACCGTTCAAGTTGTTCTCGCAATGCATCGACGCGCTTGCGGTTCGCGCCCATGTCCGAATGGCCCACGCGGGAGGCCGAGCGTACGTGGATGGCCTCATCGCTCAGGCGAAATTCGACGTCATCGACGAAGCGGAAGATGGCAGACGTGAATTCGGCGGCGATGTAGCGGCTTTCGCGCTGGATGATCGTGCCGCCCAACGCTTCGACGGCGTCGGGGATCCGAGCCCAGCGATCGGCAGG
>CAZDFS010000016.1:0-19202 GCA_964504865.1 uncultured Wenzhouxiangella sp. | reverse complement strand
ATGATCACTTCCATGTTCGGCCTCTGATCTCATCGAAGAAAGGCGTGCTGCCGCGCTCGACGCATGCGGCGGCATAGAGGTACATGGCCGCGGACCAGGTCTGCCAGTCCTGCCCCTGGGGCGTGCCGTCTTCGCTGGACACGCAGTTCGGGGAGCCGGGGCAGGGGCTCAGCTGCCCCTGGACCAGCCCGGGCGCTGAGCCCTCCCGAGACTTGTAGCCCATGTAGAACAGGCTGGCCGTTCCGGCAATGACAAGAAACAGAATCCCGACGATAACGATTTTCATGAACACCTTCATGGCTTGCTTTGAGTGGAGAAGGTCCGACGATAGCGACAAGGACCAGTGACCACAAGCCGCTTGCAGCCTGCTGATGGCGCTGTGATGGCCTCACGCCGAGGGTCGGCGAGGAGGAGGGCCCCGCCGAGGGTGGCAGTTGCAGGGGCTGAGGACGGTCGCCTAGTCAGCGACTTCTGAGCCGACGTCTTGCATAGGCACCCGCAAGGATCAGTACGGTCAGCGCCAGCAGGGGCAGGCCAACGCGCCAGTCCAGTGCTCTTTCTTCTTCCACCACATCGACCAGCTGGTGGATGGCCGTTGCATAGACCGCCCACTTGACCGTCAGGCCAAGCGTGGCCGCGAGGAGGAACTGCACCAGGGGCAGCCCCAGGATTCCGCCGGCAAAGTTGACCATGGAATGGGGAAAGCCGGGCAGGATGCGAAGCGCGGTCTGGGTGGCCAAACCGCCATGCCTTGAAAGCAGCGCGAGCACACGAGCACTGAATCCCTCCGCCGGAAGGCCGCCGCGAAAGCGGGCACTGAATTGGTAGGCGCCAAGGGCGCCGCCGACGCTGGCAAGAACGAGCAGAGCCGTTGCAACGACGGGCGACTGGAAAGGCGCGATCAACCATACGCCAAGGCTTCCCGGCAGGCCGAAGGTGAGCAACAGCACCATGGCGAGCACAACTAGCAGTAGATAGGCTGGTGTAGCGGCGAGGCGATGGCCCAGTTGAAGCAATTCCTCCACGCCATAGGGCTGGACGGCACCGATCACCAGCCCGGCCAGACCAACAGCGATCAGTGTGCGAATTCGGCGGCCCCGGACGGGCCCTTGTCGACCTGCCGTGTTCATCACTCCGGGTTATATCACGCCGACCTTCCTTGTCGTCCGGTGCCCATGGCGACAGGTCCGCGGCGGACAAGGACCAACGCGACTCGAGCAGACCCGCCGACGACGTGATCCTGACGGGCGCTGGACTACCTTCTGCGGCGACTGCGGCGTGTTCGAGCCTTGCCGCTTCCGATTTCCCCACAAAGGCAGTTCATCTATGAACGATCAGAATCAGGGCCAGCCATATCTGCTGGTCTACCTCGTATGCTGGAGTGTAGCGGTGCCTATCCTGGCGATCTGGGCGCTGGTGTCCTTCCTTCCCCTGGTCAGCATCCTTCGCGCCTGGGGCGATTTCGTGGACGTCCTGGTGGCCTTCGGCTTTCTGGGGACCGGCGCCCTGGGGCTGGCTGCAGCCGCAATCGCCCTGCGCTGGATGATGGGAGACGGAAAGACCCAGGCCGTATCGACGCTCGGAGTCCGGACGCTCCGAGCCGTGGCTCTGGCGGCTTACGCCGCCGTCTGGATGGCGCTCTACGCCGTGGTTTGAGTGCGGGCCTCGCAAGCCTTCGCTCGTCCCAGGCTCCATGGCCGACCTGCCGTCGAGTTCATGGCTTCGAATGGAGGCTGGTGGGTGTCGTCTCCGCATACCAACGGTGAACCCCTCCGCTTGCCTCGCTGTCAGGCGTTCTCATGGTCTCGTGGAACCGATAGGGTCGCCGGCCCCGGAGTGGGCGTCAAGCGACGGCGAGCCGCGCGGTCCATCGTCGCTTGTGTCGACGAGTCGCCTGTCTCACAATGCTCGGCGACCCCCACTACAAGGATCCGCGATGACTCGACTCTTCCTCTTGCTGGTCGGCGGTGCGCTTGCATTGTTGATGACCGTCCCGGTACACGCTCAGAGCACGGCTGGGGATTGGCATGCCTTGATCGATCGCGAGACCGACGCGCGCTTCGATTCCATCGTCGAATGGCGTCGACACTTTCACGAGAATCCGGAACTCTCCAACCGCGAGTTCGAAACGGCGGAATACATTGCCGAGTTTCTGCGCGGTCTGGACATGGAGGTCACGACTGGGGTTGCGCACACGGGCGTGGTCGGTCTGCTCGTAGGCGGCAAGCCCGGTCCTGTCGTTGGCCTGCGCGCCGACATGGATGCCCTGCCCGTGCCTTCCCGTGCCGGTCTGGATTTTTCCCCGGACGTCATGGCGGAGTATCTTGGCGAGACCGTGCCCGTCTCCCATGCCTGCGGCCACGATGCGCATATGGCCATGCTGATGGGCGTTGCCGAGATTTTCGCCGCGCGCCGTGATGAACTCCCCGGTACCGTCAAATTCATCTTTCAGCCCGCCGAAGAAGGCGCGCCTCCTGGCGAGGAGGGCGGCGGCGAGCTGATGGTCGCCGAGGGGGTGCTGAAAGACCCCGACGTCGAAGTGATCTTTGGCCAGCATATCGCCGCCCTGATGCCCGTCGGCATGATCGGCTTTCGGCAGGGAGGCATCATGGCGGCCTCGGACCGCTTCGTGATTACCGTCAACGGCAAGCAGACGCACGGATCGACACCCTGGACCGGCGTCGATCCCATTGCCGTGGCTTCGCAGATCGTGATCGGCCTCAACATGATCGTCAGCCGGCAGACGGAGCTGACCAGAGCGCCTGCCGTCATCTCCGTCGGTCGCGTCCGCGCCGGGGTGCGCAACAACATCATCCCGGAAACGGCGGAGCTCGTCGGCACCATCCGCACGCTGGATACGGCGATGCAGGACAAGATTCACGCAGACATCCAGCGCACGGTCGAGCATATCGCTCAGAGCTTCGGGGCCACTGCCGAGGTGGACATCCAGCGTGGCTATCCGGTGACCTACAACGACCCCGAGTTGACCGAATTGATGGCACCGACTCTCGAGCGCGTTGGTGGCGATCTCACCATGCGAGTGGATCCGATCACCGGCGCCGAGGACTTCTCCTTCTTCCAGAAAGAGATTCCGGGCCTGTACTTCTTCAGCGGCGCGCTGCCGCCGGGCATGGATCCGTCCGAGGGGGCACCCCACCACACGCCGGACTTCTACCTCGATGAGGAGGGGATGCGCACGGGCACGCGCGCCCTGGCGAGCCTGGCCATCGACTACATGTTGCTGCACTCGAACGACTGAGACTGCTGCCAGAATGAAAAAAGCCCCGATCGGTGATGATCGGGGCTTTCTCTCGCTGCTGCAGGCAGATGAGCGTTCAGTACGTTCTCGTTACCAGTTCCACTCGTTGACGCCGCCGTGGCGGCACTGGGACGGGACCCACTCCTGGCGCGTCGGACGATTGTTGACGATGCAGCGGAATCGAACCGTGCCGTTGTCAGCCTTCGCCTGGAGATGCACGCCGATATCGGCGTTGTCCCACGCGGGCTTCTTCTTCGAGCGCAGTACCAGGATCCAGCCACCGGACTTGGGCTGCCATTCGACCTGGCGCCAGATATCGCTGTCGAAGCCATAGACCGACTCGAAGCTGCCGGCGTCGCCGCCGTGGGCCGAGCCGCCGGCTTCACCAAAGCCGAGGTCGGAGAAGTTCTGCGGCATCTCGCCACGCGTGACGTAGTGCTGTGCGATTCGAGTCTTGCTCTCGCTCAACATACTCAGTCCTTCCGCGACTTTGGCGCGGACCACATAGGACTGGTAGTTCGGGATGGCCACGGCCATCAGGATGCCGAGAACGGCGACGGCGATGATCACTTCGATCAGAGTAAAGCCGCGCTGCGTGGTGTTCGATGTCGAGTTGCTCATGGTCGTTTCTCCAGGGCGTTGCGTTCGAAGGTCGATGTTGATAATGACCATGCAACTGGGATGCCAACCTTGTTATTTCAATAACTTATGCGCGAAGGCGTTGACCATGACGGTAATTCGGTCGAAAAAAGTGACCAAGGTCGACGCCCGGCGTTGCTTCGGTCCAGGCGCTCGGCCAGGCCCGCCGCAGCGGCTTGTCTTCAGGCTCGTTTTCTACCGAGGCGACGGGCAAGCAGAGGGAATTCGGGGAGAAATAAATTAAAAAAATGCTTGACACCTTCTGTTCGACATGACTAATGTCCTGAGCCATGGACACCCGCCGACGCAACAACGCCACCGTGATCGCTGCCCCTGAGGCACCGCGCGCTGCCGTGGTCGTTCGTCAGGCTGCCGGTCTTTCTCTCGTGCTTGTACTCGTACTTATTATTTCGCTCACAGGTGGCGGGTACGTCTAGCGCATAAGAAACAGACACTAGGCACAAGGAAACCCCGCTACCGAAAGGAAGCGGGGTTTTTTTTGGCCTGGTGTTGCCGCATGAAACGAAGGCGACACGACAAGGCATGGAAAGCGACAAGATCAAGAAAGGGATGAGCCGGGCACCGGCCCGCGCCATGCTCAAGGCCACGGGCCTGAGCGATGCGGACATCGAGCGGCCGCTGGTGGCGGTGGTCAACACCTGGAGTGAGGTCACACCCTGCAACTATCACCTGCGCGAACTCGCCGACCCCGTCAAGGACGGCATTCGCGGGACCGGCGGCACGCCGATCGAATTCAACACGGTCATGGTCACCGACGGCATCGCCATGGGCTCGGAGGGCATGAGCGCCTCGCTCATGTCGCGCGAAACCATTGCCGATTCCATCGAACTGGCGGTTCGCGGTCACTGCCTGGATGCAGTGGTGGTGATCGTTGGCTGCGACAAGACCCTGCCGGCGGCAGCCATGGCGCTGGCCCGGCTGGATCGCCCCGGCGTCGTCCTCTACGGGGGATCGATCATGCCGGGCAAGCACAGGAAGGGCAGGGACGACGAGCTGGCCATCACCATCCAGGACGTCTTCGAAGCCGTCGGTGCCTGCGCGGCCGGGCGCATCGATGAGAACGAGCTGACGGCGATCGAGAACGCGGCCTGCCCGGGTGCTGGCGCCTGCGGTGGACAATTCACGGCCAACACCATGGCTCAGGTGATGACGCTGCTCGGCCTGTCCCCCATGGGCGTCAACGATGTGCCGGCGGTCCATCCCTCGAAGCCCGAGGCCGCGCGTCGCTGCGGTGAGGTCGTCATGCAGATGCTTGCGCAAGGCCGGAGCGCCCGCGATCTGATTACCGTCGACAGTCTTCGCAACGCGGCCACCGTGGTCACGGCCACGGCCGGCTCCACCAACGCGATTCTCCACCTCCTGGCCATTGCGCGCGAGGCCGGCCGAGACTTCCATATCGATGAGTTCGATCGGACTTCACGCAATACGCCGGTGATCACCGATCTGAAGCCCGGCGGGCGATTCATGGCGCCGGATCTGTTCGCCGCGGGTGGGACGGGCCTGGTCATCGCCGAGCTGGCCCGCGCCGGCAAGCTCGTCGATTCGCCCACCTGCACCGGCAAGAGCCTGCTGACGGAAGTCGCGGATGCCGAAGCCACGCCGGGACAGGCCGTGGTCAGGCCCGTCGACGACCCGATCAAGCCCCGCGGCGGCTTCGGAATTCTCTACGGCGATCTGGCCCCCGAGGGCTGCGTGATCAAGCTCGCCGGGCACGGCCGCCTGCAGCACGTCGGCCCGGCGCGGGTCTTCGACGGGGAGGAGGCTGCCTTCGAGGCGGTCCAGGCCGGAGCGATCCAGGCGGGCGATGTCGTCGTTATTCGCTACGAGGGCCCGAAAGGCGGCCCGGGGATGCGCGAAATGCTCGGCGTCACCGCCGCGCTCGTGGGCCAGGGCCTGAGCGATTCCGTCGCGCTGATTACCGACGGACGCTTCAGCGGCGCGACCTATGGATTCATGGTCGGTCACGTCAGCCCGGAGGCGGCCGACGGCGGCCCCCTGGCTCTGCTTGCCGACGGCGATACGGTGACGATCGACGTGGACGCGCAGACGCTCAACGTCGACGCGAATCTCGAATCGCGCCGGGCCGCCTGGCAAGCCCCAGCACCGGCCACCACCCGAGGCGTTTACGCCCGCTACATCGCCCAGGTCTCCAGCGCCTCGACAGGCGCGGTGACCGGATTCCCCTTCGATTCCTGACCCCCTATCCAACCACTCAACGGAGCCTAGACCCATCATGAAAATCTGGACCGAAGCCGACCATCAACGCAACGCCCTGTCAGGTCTGACCATCGCCGTCATCGGCTACGGCAGCCAGGGCAGGGCCCACGCCCGCAATCTGAAGGACGCGGGGCACGACGTCGTCATCGGCGCCCGCCGGGACGGCGTCAGCTGGCACAAGGCCGCCGCCGACGGGTTTCGGGTTGCCGAGCCTGCCGACGCGGCCGCCGAAGCCGGCCTGATCGCCCTGCTGACGCCGGACATGGCCCAGGCCCAGGTCTACGGCCAGATCGAATCCGCCATCCAGCCCGGCGCCGCCCTGCTGTTTGCCCATGGTTTCAATATCCATTTCGGCAGCATCCAGCCGCGACCCGATATCGACGTCGTCATGGTCGCGCCCAAGGGCCCCGGCGATCTGGTCCGGCGACAGTACGAGGAAGGCCGCGGCGTCCCGTGCCTGCGGGCGATCGCCCAGGACGCCAGCGGCCAGGCGGCCGAACGGGCCCTGTCCTATGCCCATGGCATCGGCGGCACCCGCGGCGGGGTGATCGACACCAGCTTCCAGGAAGAGACCGAGACCGATCTGTTCGGCGAGCAGGTGGTGCTCTGCGGCGGGACCGCGGAGCTGGTCATCCAGGGCTTCGAGACCCTGGTCGAGGCCGGCTATCAGCCCGAGGTTGCCTACTTCGAGTGCCTGCACGAGCTCAAGCTGATCGTCGATCTGCTCCATGAGGGCGGCATGGCCAAGATGTACGAGTTCATTTCCGACACGGCCGCCTATGGTGACCTGACCCGCGGGCCGCGCATCATCGATGGGGCCACCCGCGATCGCATGCGTGAGGTCCTCGGCGAGATCCAGTCCGGCCGCTTCGCGCGCGACTGGATCCTCGAGAACCAGGCCGGCCTGCCGCAGCATCGAGCCTTGATGGGTCAGCGCACCAACCATGAGATCGAGCGGGTCGGCAAGGCCCTGCGCGGGCGCATGAGCTGGCTGCAGCCCAAGTCTCGAACCAACGAAAACGCCGACAAGGCAGCCTGAAGGAGGCCACCCATGAGCCTGGCTCAGACGCAAGTCCAGACCCGTCCCGCCGCCGAGCGACTCAGTGGAGCCCAGCTCTTCGTCCGCTGCCTCGAGGAGCTGGGTGTCGACACGGTCTTCGGCTACCCCGGCGGTGCGATCATGCCGATCTACGATGCCTTGCCCGGCTCCCGCATCACCCACATTCTGACCCGCCACGAGCAGGGGGCGGCCCTGGCCGCCGACGGCTACGCACGAGTCAGCGGCCGCGTCGGCGTGTGCATGGCGACCTCGGGTCCGGGTGCGACCAACCTGGTCACGGGTCTGGCCAACAGCTTTCTCGACTCGGTCCCGGTGGTCGCCATCACCGGACAGGTGGCCAGCCCGCTGATGGGCACCGATGCCTTCCAGGAGGTCGATGTCTTCGGGATCACTCTGCCGGTCGTCAAGCACAGCTACATCATCCGCCAGACCGAGGACATCCCGCGGGTGCTCGCCGAAGCCTTCCATATCGCCCGTGACGGCAGACCGGGGCCGGTGCTGGTCGATATTCCGAAGGACGTCACGGTGAATCGGACCGATGCCGAGCCGCGCCTGCCCCGTTTTCCGGCGCCGACGGTGCGACCCGCGCCGGGCGTTGACGTGGCAGCCCACGCCATGTCCACGGCTCAGCGACCGCTCTTCTACATCGGTGGCGGAGTCGAAATCGCCGAAGTCGAGCACGCCATGCGCGCCCTGGTCGACGCGACCGGCTTTCCCTTTGTCAGCACACTGAAGGCCCTGGGTTCCGTGCCGACCGATCATCCCCGGTTCATGGGCATGCTGGGTATGCACGGCAAGAAGGCGGCGAATCTGGCGATTCAGGAGTCCGATCTGTTGATCGTCTGCGGCGCCCGCTTCGACGACCGTGCCACCGGCAAGCTCGATGAGTTCGCGCCCCACGCCTCGGTCATCCACATGGACGGGGACGCGGCTGAAATCGGCAAGCTTCGCCGCGCCGATATCGCCTTGCCTGGCGACCTGCGCGCCAACCTGAGCGCCCTGGCCGAACACTACGCCAGGATCGACACCCGATCGATTCGTCCCTGGCTGGAGCGCTGCCGCGAGCTGTGCCGCAAGCACGCCTGGGACTTCAACGCCCCGGGCGACAAGATCTATGCCCCCGCCATGCTCAAGCAGATGTCGGAGATGAACGATCGGATGATCATTGCCTGCGACGTCGGTCAGCATCAGATGTGGGTGGCCCAGCACTGCCGCTTCCGCCACCCTCGCACGCACCTGACCTCGGGTGGGCTGGGCACCATGGGCTACGGCTTGCCCGCCGGCCTCGGCGCCAAGCTGGCCCGGCCCGATGATCCGGTGATCGTCGTCTCGGGTGACGGCTCGATCATGATGAATATCCAGGAGCTGCAGACCCTCAAGCGCTACGACATCGATGTCCGCGTCGTCCTGCTGGACAACTCGGCGCTGGGCATGGTGCGCCAGTGGCAGGAGCTGTTCTTTGAAGGTAACTACTCCGAGATCGATCTTTCCGATAACCCGGATTTCGCCGCCCTGGCCCGGGTGTTCGGGCTGAAAGCCCGCACCATCGATCAGCGCGACCAGGTCGACGACGCCCTGGACTGGCTGATGACGACCCGCGGTCCCTCACTGCTGCACGTTCGAATCGACCCCCAGGCCAATGTCTGGCCTCTGGTGCCGCCGGGCGCCAATAACGCCGCCATGATGCAAGGAGAACAACGATGACCACCCATCTCGAAATTCACTTCGACCCGTCCGAGGGCGCGCTCCTGCGCTGCCTCGGCCTGATCCAGCGACGTGGCTACCGCGTGACCGAGATGGCGATGCGCGCGCACCCGGACGGCCCCCTGCTGACTGCGGCGATCGAGGCTGACGGCCGCTCTGCCGAGACCCTGGTCCGTCAGATCGAACGCCTGCACGATGTGCGCTCGGTCAGCAACCATCGCGATGTTGCGCCGTCGCAGACCCTGGCCGACTTCATGCGCGCCTTCAGCCGCTTTCTTCCAAGCTCGACGCGACGGCCACAGCCCGCCGTCGAGATGGGGCGCTGATCCTTATGGCGACCGACATGACAAGCGACACGAGCGATCAGGTCATCATCTTCGACACTACCCTGCGTGACGGAGAGCAGTCCCCGGGTTGCTCGATGACCGTCCCGCAGAAGCTGCGCATGGCCCGAACCCTGGGCGACATGGGTGTCGATGTGATCGAGGCCGGCTTCGCCGCCGCCTCGTCGCAGGACTTCGACGCGGTCCGCGAGGTGGCCCGAGTGGTCAGGGGCACGACGATCTGCTCGCTGGCCCGCTGCAATCCGAGCGATATCCAGACCGCAGCCAGGGCCCTGGAGCCGGCCGAGAAAAAGCGCCTGCACGTGTTCATTGCCACCAGTCCGATCCATCGTGAACACAAGCTTCGGATGAGCAAGGCCGACGTCCTGGCGCGCGCCGTGGAAGGGGTCCGCCTGGCCCGAAGCCTCGTTGAAGACGTCGAGTTCTCCGCCGAGGACGCCATCCGCACCGAGCCTGAGTTTCTCGCGGAGGTGATGGCGGCGGTCGTCGAGGCCGGGGCCAGGACCTTCAATGTGCCCGACACGGTCGGCTACACCACGCCGGAGGAAATGGGGCGCTTGATCGCTGATCTGCGCTCGCGTCTCCCGGCCGACTCGGACGTGATTCTGTCGGCCCACTGCCACAACGACCTGGGCATGGCCGTGGCCAACTCCCTCGCGGCGGTCAAGGCCGGCGCGCGCCAGGTCGAGTGCACCATCAATGGCATCGGCGAGCGCGCCGGCAACGCGGCGCTGGAAGAGGTGGTCATGGCCCTCAACACCCGCCCGGATGTCTTCGGCGCCAGCACCTCGATCAACACGCGCAAGCTCTATCCCGCTTCGCGCCAGCTGGCCGCGGTGATCGGCAGCCTGGTGCCGGCCAACAAGGCCATTGTCGGGGACAACGCCTTTGCCCACGAGGCCGGCATCCATCAACACGGCATGCTCGCCCACCGCGAGACCTACGAGATCATGCGCCCGGAAGACGTCGGCATCAGTCGCTCGACCCTCGTGCTCGGCAAGCATTCGGGTCGCCACGCGCTCGCCGATCGGGTGCGTGAGCTCGGTTTCACCCTCAGCGACCCGGAGCTCGAACAGCTCTTCGGTCGCTTCAAGACCCTGGCCGATCGAAAGCGTCAGGTCTTCGATGCGGATATCGAGGCTCTGATCGCCGGCGAGCAGCGTGATCACGGTGGGCCATGGACGCTGGATCGCCTCCACATTTCCTCGGGGATGGGCGAGGGCCAGCTTCCGACGGCCGGCGTCGCCATGACCGGCCCCGATGGCCAGACGACCCATGAGGCCGCCGTCGGCGACGGTCCCGTTGATGCGGCCTTGAAGGCCATGGCTCGCGCGACGGCAACGGACTTCGAGCTCGTCGGCATGCAGGTCCGCTCGGTCTCCGAAGGCGAGGATGCCCAGGGCGAAGCGGTCCTGTCGGCGCGCATCGATGGCGTCCGCCTGTCGGGCCGGGCCGTCGACACGGATATCGTCGCGGCCTGCGCTCAGGCCTTTCTCGACATCCTCAATCGCGCCCATCGCCGCCGACAGGCACCGGCGTCCCATCTGCCGCAGCGCGCCTCGGCGTCCATCTGAATCCAAGACTCGGGAATCTCATCATGTCCATCAATGCATCGAAGTACATCTGGAAAAACGGCCGCTTCATCGACTGGGAGGCGGCCACCGTGCACGTGCTCAGCCACGCTCTCCACTACGGCTCATCGGTTTTCGAGGGCATTCGGGTCTATGCAACGCCTGACGGGCCGGCGGCTTTCCGCCTGCCTGAACACGTCGATCGCCTCTTCGACTCGGCCCGCATCCACCGCATTCCGATGCCTTTTGACCGCGACACGCTGCTGTCGGCCTGTCGTGAGTCGGTGCTCCTCAATGATCTGGAATCGGCCTACCTTCGCCCGATCGTGTTCCGGGGCTACGGCGGCCTGGGTTTGGTGCCGGGGGCAGACGTCGAGACCGACGTCGTCGTCGCCGCCGTGTCCTGGGGCAAGTACCTCGGTGACGAGGCCATGGAGAAGGGGGTGGATGTGGCGGTCTCGTCCTGGAGCCGTCCGGCACCGAACACGATTCCGACGCTGGCCAAGGCCGGCGGCAACTACCTGTCGGGCACTCTCATCAGCGCTGAGGCCAAACGCCATGGCTACGGCGAGGGCATCGCCCTGTCGTCCGACGGGCTGGTCAGCGAGGGCGCCGGCGAGAACCTGTTCGTGGTTCGCGACGGCCAGCTGATTACCCCACCGGTGGCCTCGTCCATCTTGAGCGGTATCACCCGCGACAGCATCCTGACGATGGCTGCGGACCTCGGGGTACCGGTTCGAGAACAGTCAATGCCGCGCGAAATGCTTTATCTGGCCGACGAAATGTTCTTCACCGGCACCGCGGCGGAGATCACGCCGATTCGATCCGTTGACGGCATTACCGTGCGCTGTGGCGGCCGCGGTCCGATCACCGAGGCGCTGCAGCAGCGCTTCTTCGGCCTCTTCGATCATTCAACGCCCGATGTCCACGGCTGGCTCGATCACTTCGCGACCGCGCCGGCGACCGCACAACAACAAGTCACGAAACAGGAGATGCCCCATGTCGCGCACGCTGTTTGACAAGATCTGGGATGCCCACGTCGTCTCGGCGGAGAGCGAGCAAGCCCCAGCCCTGCTCTACGTCGATCTTCACCTGATCCACGAAGTCACCAGTCCCCAGGCCTTCGCCGAGCTCGACGCGCGCGGGCAGAAGGTGCGCCGGCCGGATCGCACCCTGGCGACGATGGATCATTCCACGCCGACCTGGCAAGCCGACCTCCAGGGCCAGCGGCGCTACGCCACCGAGCAGGCCTGGCTCCAGGTCGAGAAGTTGGCCGAGAACTGCGCCCGCCACCGGATCGAGCTCCACGATTGGGATAGCCCCAATCGCGGTATCGTCCACGTCATCGGCCCCGAGCTCGGCCTGACCCGACCCGGCATGACAATTGTCTGCGGCGACTCGCATACGTCCACCCACGGCGCCTTCGGCGCGCTCGCCTTCGGCATCGGCACGAGCGAAGTCGGCCACGTGCTCGCGACCCAGTGCCTGCTGCAGCGCAAGCCTGGAGCGATGCGGATCACCGTCGAGGGCCGCCTCGGTGAGGGCGTGACCGCCAAGGATCTGGTCCTGCACATCATCGGCCGGATTGGCGTCGATGGCGGCACTGGCCATGTGATCGAGTTTGCCGGTTCGGCCATTCGCGACCTCGACATGGAAGGGCGGATGACCGTCTGCAATATGGCCATTGAGGCGGGGGCCCGAGCCGGCATGATCGCCCCGGATCAGACCACCATCGACTGGCTGCGCGGTCGTCCTCGCTGCCCCCAGGGCGAGGACTTCGATCGTGAAGCCGAGCGCTGGCTGGATCTGGCCAGCGACCCCGGCGCTCGCTACGATCGAGAAGTCACCATCGATGCCGATTCGATCGCGCCGACAATCACCTACGGCACGCACCCCGGGATGGTCGTTGCGCTGGACCAGCCGGTGCCGCCCGCGACGGATGCGGCCCGCCAGCGCGCCCTGGACTACATGGGTGTCGAGGCGGGCCGATCCCTGTTTGGCCACTCGGTCGATGTCGTGTTCATCGGCTCCTGCACCAACTCACGCCTGCCCGATCTTCGCGCCGCGGCCGAAGTGCTTCGCGGCCGCCGCATCGCCGACGGTGTGCGCATGCTCGTGGTGCCGGGATCGGCACAGATCAGACGCCAGGCCGAAGCCGAAGGCCTGGATCAGGTGTTCATGGCCGCCGGCGCCGAGTGGCGGGAACCCGGCTGCTCCATGTGCATCGCCATGAACGGTGATCAGGTCGGTCCAGGCCAGACGGCGGTGAGCACCTCCAACCGGAATTTCGAAGGCCGCCAGGGTCCGGGCAGCCGGACTTTCCTGGCCAGCCCGGCGACGGCGGCGGCGTGTGCGGTGGCCGGACACATCACCTCGCCGAGCCGACTGGATGGCTGGGAGACGCCAATGGTCTGTGTCCCCAAGCCGCGTGAGATGGGGGTCCGGGCATGAAGCGTCTGCAGCAACTCACCTCGACGACCCTGGTGCTGTCCGAGTCGAATATCGACACGGACCAGATCATTCCCGCCCGCTTCCTGACCACAACCGGTCGCGACGGTCTGGGGCGGGCAGCCTTCGCCGACTGGCGCTTCACGGCAGGTGGTGACGAAAAGCCCGATTGTGTTCTCAATGATCCGCAGGCCAGCCAGAGCGAGATTCTCGTCGCTGGCGAGAACTTCGGCTGCGGTTCGTCGCGGGAACACGCGGTCTGGGCGCTAAGCCAGTTCGGGTTCCGGGTCGTGATCAGCACCCGGCTGGCCGATATCTTTCGCGCCAACGCGCTGAAGAATGGCTTGCTGGCCATCGAGGTCGATGGGCAAACCCACGACTGGCTCCTTGCCCATCCCGGCGCCAGCATTCGTGTCGATGTGGAACGCTGCGTCCTGGAGCTCCCCGAGGACCGCGAGGTGGGCTTCGAGCTCGATCCCTTCGCACGCACCTGCCTGCTGGAGGGTGTCGATGCCCTTGGCTATCTACTGTCTCGGGACGAGGCCATCAGCGCCTTCGAACAGGCGCGGGAGGCGGCGTGATGGACGCACGAGTCGTTCTCCTGCCCGGCGATGGCATCGGCCCGGAAATCATGGCCGAGGCGGAAGCCGCGCTGGCCGAGATCGCTACTCTTGGCGGTCATCGTTTCGAACTGATCCGGCGCACGATCGGCGGTGCTGCTATCGATGCCATCGGCTGCCCGCTGCCCTCGGAGACCCTCACCAGCTGTCGCCAGGCTGACGCGGTGCTGCTTGGCGCGGTGGGCGGGCCTCGATGGGATGACGTCGAGCCCAGGCATCGCCCGGAGCAGGGGCTGCTGGGCCTGCGTTCGGAACTGGGCCTGTTCGCCAACCTGCGGCCGGTGACGCCTCACCCTGCCATGTTCGCGGCCAGCCCGCTCAAGGCCGAGAAATTGCAGGGTGTTGACCTGATGGTCGTGCGCGAGTTGACCGGTGGCCTGTATTTCGGTCGCAAGCTGGAGCGGCGTGAGCGGGCCGAAGATGTCTGTGCCTACAGCGCTGGAGAGATCGAGCGAGTGGTTCGCCGCGCCGCGCATCTGGCCCGAGCACGCCGCGGTCGGCTCACCCTCGTCGACAAGGCCAACGTGCTCGCGACCTCGCGGCTCTGGCGGCGGGTCACGGAGGAGATTGTCCGCAGTGATTTCGATGACCTGGATTTCGAGGTGGTGCTCGTCGACGCCATGGCCATGCACCTGCTCTCGCGCCCGGCGGATTTCGACGTTATCGTGACGGAGAACCTCTTCGGTGACATCCTGACCGATGAGGCGGCCATGCTGGCCGGATCCATGGGCTTGCTGCCGTCGGCGTCTCTGGGCGAGGGCCGGCGCGGGTTGTACGAACCCATCCACGGTTCTGCGCCGGATATCGCGGGCCTTGGACAGGCAAACCCGCTGGCGATGCTCCTGTCGGTGGCGATGATGCTGCGCCTGTCCCTGGGTCTGGAGAGTGAGGCCTCGCTGCTGGAACAGGCCGTCTGGGACAGCGTCAGCGAGGGTCAGGTGACGGCGGATCTCGGCGGGACCCTGACGACACGCGAAGCGGGCCTGGCCGTGCGCCAGCGCCTGAGTCGGGTCGCGGCATGATGGCGCGTGCCGACCCTGGCCCAGGCGCTAGTTGATGGCATCCCCGCCACTCCTCGATATGCTGCGGCGCATTGTCTCGGCGCCGGTCCACGAGGTCGCCCGAGAGACGCCGCTGGACGCAGCGCCGCTCCTGTCCGAGCAGCTGGGTCGATCCGTCTGGCTCAAGCGTGAGGATCTGCAGCCGGTCTTTTCCTTCAAGCTGCGTGGCGCCTATGCCCGCATGAGCCGCTTGAGCGCCGAGGAGCGCGCTCGGGGCGTCGTCGCCGCCAGCGCCGGCAACCATGCGCAGGGCATTGCGGTCGCAGCCCGGCGCATGGGCGTGCATGCGCGCGTCGTGATGCCCCGGACCACGCCTGCGATCAAGATCGATGCCGTGCGGCGCCTCGGTGCCGAGGTCATCGTCCACGGTGACAGCTACGATGCCGCCCAGGCGAGGGCGATCGCCCTGTGCAGGGAGGCCGGTGCCGTCTTCATCCCACCCTTCGATGACCCGGACGTGATCGCGGGCCAGGGCACGGTTGCGACCGAGATCCTTCGCCAGTGCGCCGAGCGCCCGGATGCGGTGTTCGTCCCGGTCGGTGGCGGTGGTCTCCTGGCCGGTGTCGCTGCCGCCGTCAAGTCCCTGTCACCCCAGACCCGAGTCATCGGGGTGGAGCCAGAAGGTGCGGCCAGCTTCGCCGCTGCGATCAAGGCGGGTGGGCCGGTCGACATCGGGCCGGTGAACCTGTTCGCCGACGGCGCGGCCGTGCGCAAGGCCGGCGGCCTGACCTACGCCATTGCCGCACCGCTGGTCGATGAGATGATCGCCGTGTCCATCGACGAGATCTGCGCGGCAGTGCACGATGTCTTTCTCGATACCCGGTCCGTCATCGAGCCGGCCGGTGCGCTGGCCGTGGCCGGGATCAAACGCTGGGTCGACGCCGGTGGGTCCGGCGAGCAGCTGGTCGCCATTAACTCAGGCGCCAATATCAGCTTCGAGCGCATGGCCCACGTGGTCGAGCGCGCCGAGATCGGCGCCGGGCGTGAAATCCTGTTCTCGGCCACGATCCCGGAGCGGCCCGGCAGCTTCCTGACGTTCTGCCGGGCCTTAGGCCAGGCCGAGCTGACCGAATTCAACTACCGCTTTTCTTCCGCCGAGGAAGCCCACGTGTTTGTCGGCATGCGCTTCGGTCGCGCTCGAGGCCAGCGCCAGGAACTGTACCGTCGCCTGGCCCATGCCGGCTTCGAGGTCACCGACCTGACCGACAACGAGCTGGCCCGCGACCACCTGCGCCACATGGTCGGCGGCCGCTGCGCCAGCCCCGAGCGAGAAGTGCTCTATCGCTTCCAGTTTCCCGAACGGCCCGGGGCCCTGGAGCAGTTTCTCGAGGTATTGGCCGGCCGTTGGTCGATCAGCCTGTTCCACTACCGCAACCACGGTGCGGCCTACGGGCGGGTGCTGGCCGGCTTCCTGGTGCCGGCGGACGATCAGCAGGACTTCGACCGCTTTCTGGCCCGGACCGCCTATCCGCATCAGGCCGTGGATGATCTCGCCGTCGAGCAGTTCGTCGGCTCACCGGCAGCAGCCGGTGGTCAGGTTCACTATGCGTGACGAAGGGCCAGCCACCTGAGCCGGGTCACAGGGTGTCTTCCGATGGATTCTCTTTCGGCCTCGAATTCGCAGGGTTGCGACAGCCGGATTTCGCCGAGACCGCGATGTGCATCGCGAGTGGGTCGAGGGTAGGGTAGGAGTCTCCCTGATCACAGCCGAGCGCCTCGATGAAACCGCTTGATTTCAATGCGCGCCTTGCGCGCCTGCTCCTTGTTTCGATGATTCTCTTCTTCGCCTTGCTAGCGGCGCTATGGTTTGGCGGACGCTGGTATTTCGCACGCAGCACGCTGCCGATGTCGGGTGAGATCGAGATGAGCGGTCTGCAGGACGATGTCGAGGTTCTCTTCGACGGACGCGGGATCCCACGCATCTACAGCAAAAGCGACGTGGATGCCTTCCGCGCGCTGGGCTGGCTCCACGCGGGTGAGCGTCTGTTCCAGATGGAGCTGATTCGTCGCGTTGCTCGCGGCGAAATTGCAGAGATCGTCGGTCCCAGAGGACTCGAGAGCGATTTCCTTCACCGGCAGATTGGTTTTGCCCGGCGGGTCGAGCTCGAGTCGCCGACGCTTCCATTGGACATCGAGCGTCGATTGTCGGCCTATGTCGAGGGCATCAATCAATATATCGAACAGCGACCCCTGCCACCCTCGTTCACCTTTCTGCGACTGAAGCCTGAGCCGTGGGACATCGAAGATGTCTTGACCCAGGCCTACTATCAGACCTGGAATACATTGATATATCACCATGGCAAGGACTGGCGTGGCGTGGTTGACGTCCATGGCGAGGCAGCGGCGGACTGGCTGCTCTCCCTGCCCGAATGGAGCCAGAGCAGTGTGCCCCTCGGGCACATGAACGAGGCCTCGAACACCTGGGTTGTTTCACCGTTGACAAGCGCCAGCGGTCATGCGCTTCATGCTGCCGATCCCCATCTAGACATCAGTAGCGCGCCGGGAATCTGGTATGCCGCTGGCTTGCATTCAAACGAGGGATTGGACGTCATCGGGATCACGGTGCCCGGCCTGCCTCTGATCGCCTCGGGTCACAACGGTCGGATTGCCTTTGCCCTGACCAACGCCCCCGTCGATCTCCTGGAGTGGTACTCGCTGCCCTTTGTCTCGACGGACCGCACTATCGTGATGGGTCCGGACGGCCCTGAGGCCGTATCGAGCCGAACCGAGATCTTTCGCGTTCGAGGCAGTGACGACGTCATCGAGCGTGAGCTCCGCTCCACAGCGCAAGGCATCGTGATCGAAGAGCAGTCCGATCAAGTGATCATCCTGCACTGGGCCGGCTTTGATCTGGCCGTTGACGGAATGCTCCGGAGCGCCTTGTCGCTGATTCAGTCGCAGGATTTCGATCAGTTTCGTGACGCCGTCAGCGATATGGGCGCTTTTTCGGTGAACTGGAGTTTTTCCGATCGCGACGGAAACATCGGCTACGTGCAAAGCTCGCCCATCCCGAAGCGCAGACACGATCGGTTCTTCCAGGTGCTCGATGGCACGAACCCGGATCACTACTGGGCAGGCTACGTCGAGCCTGAGGCTCGCCCCTATGCGCTCAATCCAAAGCAGCACTGGCTGGCCAACGCCAACAATCATGCGGTCCTCGAGCACGATGGCTGGCTGGTTCCCGGCTTCTATCGGCACTGGCGGATGCACCGAGCGACCAGCTTGCTGCGCCAGGATCGGGCTCTTGACCGAGCGGACATGTTGAGCATGCAGCTCGACCGGCGCTCGGACAGTGCCATGGAATGGAAGGGCGTACTGGCCGCGGCAGCAGAGCGAGCGGGGCGACCTGCGCTGGCCGATGAATTGCGGTCCTGGGACGCCAACATGGCGCCAGGGTCGGAGTTGGCCGGGCTCTATGCGATGTGGTGGGCCTATTTACCGCAACATCTGTTCGGCTCGAGCGGGAAGGACGACGGACGGGTGGGTGAGACAACGCTGTACAACTGGATGAACCAGCCACCGGAAGAACTGGCCATCGCCGCCAGGCCACTGGCAGAGGCGGCTGATCGTGCGCTGGATGATGCACTTGATCACGGCATCCAACCCCTGGGCAGCATCCAGAAGCTCGTTATCAGTCACCCTCTGGCAAGTGTCGCGTTCCTTGATCACTGGCTGAATCTCAGCCGCGGCCCGTTCCCGATCGGCGGCAGTGAGACGACCCTGAACGCGACCTTCCCCAACTGGAACGAGGATCAGACCCGGCTGTTGACTCGACAGGCAGCGAGCATGCGCTTCATCATGGATTGGTCGGATCCCAACGGTTTCAGCCTGAATCTGGCCATGGGGCAGTCCGGTCACCCCCTGAGTCCGCATTTCGACGATTTTCTCGATGACTTCCAGAGTGGAGACCCCTGGGTCGTGCCCCTGGAGCGTGATCTTGTGACCCGAGGAGCGGCTTCTGTTTTGACAATGATGGCCCGGGATCCGGCGGAATAAGCCTGGATACCCGTCGTGTGGCGAGGAAACGAAAAAGCCCCGGCCGCATCCGCGACCGGGGCTTGGAGCTAAAGCGTTGAAGCTTTCGATCAGCTGGCTTTCGCCGCCTGACGCTCCTTCTCCGCTTCGATTACCTTTTCGGCAATCTGCTGCGGGCAGGGCAGGTAGTGGGAAAACTCCATGGAGAACTGGCCACGGCCCGAGGTAATGGTGCGCAGGTGGCCGATGTAGCCGAACATCTCCGACAGCGGCGCTTCGGCCT